>JAFIEI010000054.1 GCA_020832565.1 Salinarimonas sp.
GGCAAGGCCCCGCCGCCTTGCGATTCTGCGCAGATGCCACTGGCGACGCTGCGGGCAAAGCGCGGCGCCTCGCCGCAGCCGGGAACGGGACGGCGCATTCATGGTTCTTGATCGGGGATGCGCGATGCGGGTCGCGCACGGCGTAACAATCGAAGCGGCGTGCCGAATACCACCCTATTAAGATTAATAAAGAATTTGCGTTTAAAAGTCTGAATAACTTACGTAACGTAAGGTCCTTACGTAGCGTAATTAGATGACTCAACGGAAGGCAAGCCATGACCGATGTCGTGCTCAATGAACACGGGCGCATCCGCCGCGCGGATGCCTACGGCGTTTCACATTATCCGGTCGTGCTGCGCGAGCCGCTTATCGCCCTGAAAATGATGCGCGAAACCGGCCTGCGGGCGACGCTCGGCCATATCCGCATCATCGCGCTGATCCGTCTGTTGAACCGCTTCGACGATAATGCGCGCATGCGCGCCTTTCCCGCCCGTCTTTCCGATGCCACCAATGCCAGCGCCGATCAAGCCCGCATTGCAGATCCGCAGGAACTGGCCGAGGCCGTGCATTGTGCGCCGATCCCGGCGACCGCGCTGACCTGGACGCTCGGCGCTCTCGATCTCGACCCGCGCGCGCATCATTTCGTGGATGTCGGCTCCGGTTGGGGCTACGCGCTGGGGATCGCTGCGCAATACCCCTTCCGCAAGCTCACCGGGATCGAATTCGCCGGCGAGTTCCACAAGATGGCCTGCACCAACATGGATGCGCTGGCCGCCGCAGGCAGCCTCGACCGCACGCGCGTCGAACTGCGCCATGAGAGCGCCCTGGAATCCGAGCTGCCGCAGGAGCCGCTGGTGCTCCTCCTGGCCAACCCCTTCGGTCCGGCGGTGATGCGCCCCTTCATCGAGCGCGTCGCGCAAAGCCATCGCGACAATCCGCGCCCGATCACGGTGATCTATGTCAATCCCAAACACGCCGATCTGTTTGAGCGGTCGGATGTCGAGGAATTGGCCCTGAAGGGCACCGATGCCTGGAAGCTGCGCCTCTTCGGCCCCTATGCCGTGCGCGCCTATCGCTGGCGCTGAGGCGGCGGACGCCTCAGCCTTCGAGGCGCCGTGCGAGACCCGCCAGGAGGCGCTCCACCGCCTCCACGTCGTCGAGAGCATAGCGCGCCGCACTCGCCCGGTTCTCCCGGTCGCGCACCACGATGCCGATACCGTCGCGGGCGAGGATACGGAAAGCATCCTCGTCCGTGGTGTCGTCTCCCAGATAGAAGGCGACGACATCATCCCCGGCGAGCCCCAGCGTATCGAGCAGGGCGAGCACGGCCCGGCCCTTGTGCCAGTCGGCGCGCGGCTTGACGTCGTAGACCTTCTTGCCGCCCGAGGCGCGCAGCTTGCCGTTATCGGCGACCACCTCGCGCACGATCTCCTCGACCTTCGCTTCGGCTTCGCGCGCAACATGGCGGTAATGCACGGCGAGGGAGAATTTCTTGCGCTCGACCCGCGCGCCTGGGATCCCCGACAGCGCCTCTTCGAGCTTTTGCGTCGCGTCGTCGAGGGCGGGCAGGAAGGCCTTGCCCTTCTCCACGACATGGCGCCAGCCATCGGGACCGGCCATGTCGAAGCCATGGCTGCCGGCATAGTACAGGTGATCCAGCTGCACGAAGCCGCACACGTCGTCGAGATCGCGCCCCGAGACGATCGCCACGGAGGCAACCTGCGACAGCCGTTCGATCGCAGCACGCATGCCGTCGCTCAGGATCGCATCATCGGGATTGTCGACGATGGGTGAGAGCGTGCCGTCGTAATCGAGGAATACCGCCACCCTCTTGCCGGAAAGGCGTCGTGCGATGGCCTCCATTTCGGCAAGCGCATCAGGCAGGCCGTGCAGGGTGCGCAGGGCGAGACGCCCGCCATCCAGCTGCAATTCGGCGAGATCGCGCACGACGATATCCGCGCCTGCAGCATCGAGCGCATCGGCATTGTCCTCGCGGGCCACGCCGATCACCTGGGCAAAGCCGCCCTTCGCCCCGGCCTGCACCCCCGAAACCGCATCCTCGACGATGGCACAATCGGCCGGCGCGATGCCGAGCGCTTCTGCGGCCTGGTGCATGATGGCGGGGTCGGGCTTGCCGGGCAGGCCGCGCTTTGCCATGACGACGCCGTCGATGCGCACGGCGAAACGATCGGATAGCCCCGCCGCCCCGAGCACTGCATCCGCATTGCGGCTCGATGTGAACAGCGCGACGGCGATGCCCGCTTCATCGAGCGCATCGAGGAGCGCAAGCGTGCCGGGATAGGGCTCGACCGGGTTTTCCGCGATCCAGCGGTTGAAGGCGACGTTCTTCTCATTGCCCAAGCCGCATACGGTCAGCGTGCCCGGCGCGTCCTCCGGCGTGCCCTCCGCGAGGGTGATGCCGCGCGAGGCGAGGAAATCGCGCACGCCGTCATAGCGTGGCTTGCCGTCCACATGCTCCCGGTAATCGGTCTCGATGTCGAATTCCGGCTCGCCCGCATGGTGCTTCTCGAGATAGCCGTCGAACAGCGCCTTCCAGGCCTGCGCATGGGCACTGGCCGTATCCGTGATGACGCCGTCCATATCGAACAGAACCGCTTTCAATCCGCTCATCATGCCTCCCGATCAGCCGCGATGCGCGGGCTTGGTGAAATCGCGGGCGAAGGGGTGTTTGCCCGCCCGCGCGAGCGCCTTTTCCGCCTCGACGAGCACGAAGACCACGATACCGACCGCAATGCATTGCGCCCAGGCCATCGCGTCGAGCGGCGCGGTTTCGAACAGCAGGTTCATGAAGGGCGCATAGGTGAAGAGCAATTGCAGCGCGATACAGATGCCGATGGCGATCAGCACCACGCGATTGCCGGTGATCCCCTCCGCCGTATAGGCGGGCGCGGTGAAGAAGCGGGTGTTGAGCAGGTAGAAGATCTGGCCCATCACCAGCCCGTTCACGGCCATGGTGCGTGCATAGGCGAGATTGCCGTCACCATCGTGATGGGCGAGGAACAGCCCGCCGGCACCGATCAGCAGTATCGCACCGACGAAACCAATCCGCCAGATCACGAAGGGCGTCAGCAGCGGCTCCTCCACGGGCTGGGGCTGGCGTTTCATCACGTTGCCTTCCGCCTTCTCCCAGGCGAAGGCGATGCCCAGCGTCACGGCGGTGATCATGTTCACCCACAGGATCTGCACCGGCGTGACCGGCAGGACCAGTCCGACCATGATCGCCGTGACCACGATCAGCGCCTGTGCGGCATTGGTGGGCAGGATGAAGAGGATGGCCTTGCGCAGATTGTCGTAGACCGTGCGCCCCTCCTCCACCGCGCGCTGTATCGAGGCGAAATTGTCGTCGGCCAGCACCATGGCGGAGGCTTCGCGGGCAGCCTCGGTGCCCTTCTGGCCCATGCTGATGCCAACATCGGCGCGCTTGAGCGCGGGGGCGTCGTTGACGCCGTCGCCGGTCATCGCGCAGATCTGCTTTTGCGATTGCAGGGCCTTGACCAGTCGCAGCTTGTGCTCGGGGCTGGCGCGGGCAAAGACGTCGACATCCATCGCGATGCGCGGCAGGTCTTCGTCGGAAATCTCCTCGAGCTCGCGCCCGGTGACCACCTTGTCGGTATGCCGCAGACCCAGCTCCTTCGCCACCGCGCGCGCCGTCGCGGCATGATCGCCGGTGATCATCTTCACCGCGATCCCTGCATCGTGACAGACGCGCACCGATTCGATCGCCTCGTCGCGGGGCGGATCCATCAGGCCGAACAGGCCGAGAAAGACGAGTTCGCCCTTCTCCACATGCTCCTCGTTGAGCTCGGATTGCTCCGACACGTCCTTCCTGGCCACCGCGAGCAGGCGCTGCCCGCGCCCGGCGATCGCGTCGACGCGCTCCATCCAGGCATCCCTGTCGAGATCGCGGGTACCCTCGTCGCCCTGCTCGCTGGCGCACATTTCCAGAATACGCTCGGGCGCGCCCTTCACATAGATGACGTGATTGCCCTCGTGATCGTGGTTGAGGGTCGCCATGTAGCGGCGCTCCGAGGAGAAGGGAATCGAATCGAGGCGCGGATGATCCCTGTTCTCCTGATCGGGATCGAACCCGGCCTTGCGCGCCAGCACGATCAGCGCCGCCTCGGTGGGATCGCCCTCCGGCTGCCAGGACGATTTGTCGGAATTCTCGCCCTTCTGGACGAGTTCGGCATCGTTGCAAAGCAGCCCGGCGCGGATCATCGTGTGGGCGAGCATGCCCTTTTCGATCTCGAGATCCTTCTCGTCGCTGGTGAAGCCGCCTTTCGGCTCGTAGCCCACGCCTTCGACGGTGATATCCTGAACGCCGGAGCGCACCGTCTTGGCCGTCATCTCGTTGCGGGTCAGGGTGCCGGTCTTGTCGGCGCAGATGGTGGTGACCGAGCCCAGCGTCTCGACGGCGGGCAGGCGGCGGATGATGGCGTTGCG
This sequence comes from Salinarimonas sp., assembly GCA_020832565.1. Classification (GTDB taxonomy): domain Bacteria; phylum Pseudomonadota; class Alphaproteobacteria; order Rhizobiales; family Beijerinckiaceae; genus Saliniramus. Next base: position 4,465 of record JAFIEI010000054.1, read on the forward strand.
CCGCGCCATGCGCTCGACGCCGATGGCGAGCGTCACGGTCATGACCGCCGGCAGGCCTTCAGGAATGGCGGCAACGGCGATGGAGACGGCGGCGAAGAACATCTCCGCCCATTCCCGCCCCCAGACCAGCACACCCACGGCGAAGGTGAGTGCAGCGATGGCGATGATGACGACCGACAGCACCTTGGTGAAAGCGTCGAGACGCTGCATCAGCGGTGTCTTGAGCTTCTCGACATCCTTCAGGAGCCCGCTGATGCGCCCGATCTCGGTCCGGTCTCCGATAGCCGTGACGATGCCGGTCCCGATCCCCGCTGTCACCAGCGTGCCGGAATAGGCCATGCAGAGTCGATCACCGAGATCGGCCCCCTGGTCGACGGGATCGGTCTTCTTCTCGACCGCTGTGGATTCCCCCGTCAGCGCCGCTTCCTGGGTCTGCAGGTTCCTGATCCGGATCAGCCGCAGATCGGCGGGCACCCTGTCGCCCGCTTCGAGATAGACGATGTCGCCCGGGACGAGCTCTTCGGCGGCGATCTTGCGCTTCTTGCCCCGGCGTCGGGCGAAGGCTTCGCTGGTGAGAATGTCGCGCACGCTCTCCAGCGCCTTTTCGGCCCGCCCTTCCTGGATGAAGCCGATAATGGCGATGATGAAGACCACGGCGAAGATCACGCCGCTGTCGAGCCATTCCCCGAGCAGCGCGGTGATCACGCCGGCGACGAGCAGCAGATGGATGAACAGGTTGTTGAACTGGCTGAGCAGGCGCTGCACCATCGTGCGCTGTGCGCCCTGGGAGAGCTTGTTCTCGCCGAATTCCGCGCGCCGTTTTTCGATCGCCTCGTCCGAGAGGCCCTCATCGGCATCGACGGCGAGGGCGTCCAGCGTCTCGTCGACGGGAAGGGCGTGCCATTTGCGATCGGCGATATCCGTGCGCGAGGGGCTTTGGCCCTGCCCGCCCCCGTTTCCGCCGTCTCCCCGATCCGCCATGCGGGCCACGTCTGTTGCGGAGGCGGGTTTATCCGAGGAATGCGCGGGCTTGTCAGACATGTCTTCTCCATAGGCGGCCTGTCACATGCGTCACGTGGGAGAAGCGGCGACGCGGGCGAGGGTTCCACCCGATGCGCCGTGCCGCGGGGATCATGTCCCGCGCCTCTCCCGATCTCGCAACGAGGCGCAACATGGCATGCCGGGAAGCGGCCTTAAAGTCGGCACAAACCCGCCCCCCTCAACCGGGACGGTCTGCCTGCGCAAGCGCGGCCGCGACCGCTGCGCGATCGGGGAGCGGCGCAATGGCGCCGAAGCCGGTGGTGGAAAGCGCCGCCGCGACACAGGCATGCTGCCCCGCAATGAAGGGATCGCCCGTCTCCTGCAGCGCGACGAGAAACGCGGCATCGAAAGCATCTCCCGCACCGGTCGCGTCCCGCGCCTCCACGGGCAGAGCCGGAATCCGGCGCCGTTCATCCGGCGTCGCGACGATGGCGCCCTGCGCGCCGAGTGTCATCGCGACGATGCCGCACCCGCCCGCGAGGCAGTGATCGACGAGCGCATCCGGATCCTGCGTGCCGAAAATCTTCGCCGCGTCATCATGACCGGGAAGCGCCACGTCGCACAGGCGCAGGCTTTCGCGAATGATCGCGCGGGCACGCGGCAGCGGCCACAGGGCGAGGCGCAGATTGGTATCGTAGGAAATGCGCGCCCCCGCCTCGCGTGCCAGGGCCATGGCCTCGAAGCCGGTATCGCAGGCCTGCAGCGAAATGCCCTGGCTGATCGCCGAGAGATGCAGGATCCGCGTCGATGCCAGCGCCGCGCGGGCCGCATCGTCGAGCCTGTAGCGCGTCGCGGCCGAACCGGCGCGCAGATAGGCGAAGCGATGCCCGTCCGCGCCGCCATGCTCGACGAGATAGGCCCCGGTCGGTGCCTCCGGATCGCGCCGCACACAGGCGGCATCGACCCCCTCGCGCGCCCACAGCGCCATGATGTCGTCACCGAAAGCGTCCGCGCCGAGCGCGCCGAGACAGCCGACACGCGCCCCCAGCCGCGCCGCCGCGACGGCGACATTGGAGACGTCCCCGCCGAAGCCGCGCAGGCAACGATCGTCCCGGGCATCCGCGTTGAATTCGATCAGCGGCTCGCCGAGCGTGAGCAGATCGAAACGCGGCGCCGTGCCGGGATCCGCAGCCGGGTCAGCCATGGCGCGCCCCCCGATCAGAACGGAATGTCGTCGTCGAGATCATCATAGCGCGATCCGCCGCCGCCGGCGCTACCCGAGCCGCCGCCACCGCCGCCGCCGCCGGAGCCTGCACGGGCCGGGCGGTTCTCCATCGGCGAGGAACGACCGAACTCGTCGCCGCCGCCGCCATAGCCGCCCCCGTCATCCTGGCCGCCGCCACCGCCGCCGCCACGCGAATCGAGGATGGTCATCTCGCCGCGATAGCGCTGGAGCACGATTTCGGTGGAATACCGGTCGGCACCGCTCTGGTCCTGCCATTTGCGGGTCTGGAGCTGGCCTTCGATATAAACCTTGGTACCCTTCTTGAGATACTGCTCGGCGATACGCCCGAGCGGCTCGTTGAAGATCACCACGGAGTGCCATTCGGTGCGCTCGCGCCGCTCGCCGCTCTGCTTGTCGCGCCATGTCTCCGACGTGGCGATGCGCAGATTGACGACGGGATCACCATTGCCGGTGCGCCTTACCTCCGGATCGCGGCCCAGATTGCCGACGAGTATGACCTTGTTCACGCTGCCCGCCATTCGAGCCTCCTTCGATCCGTTAACGCCTGATACCCATCGTTTTGACGCTTACCGCTGCAAACAACAAGACGCCGTGCGCCCTGTCCCCACCGGAATTTCACCCCCGGCACGCATGCGTGTTCTATATATGTTCAAATCCCGCCGCAACCCCGACCCGTAGATCGCGTTGTGGAAGATGCAGTCCCGGTATCACTCCGGGACGAGACCCGGCGCCCTGTAGAGCGCGATGCCGAACGGGGGCAGGGTGATGCCGCCATCCGGAAGGGGCTGCGCTTCGAAGCCGCGCAGGGCGACGGGCTCCCCGAATCCGTCGAGCCTCTTGCCGGCAACCATGTCCGGAATCAGGCGCTGCTCATCGGCGCTCAGATTGAACAGGCAGAGGATCCGCTCCCCGCCCTTCTCGCGCAGAAATGCCAGCACCGGTTCCGGCGCATCGAGGAAACGCAGCCTCCCCTCGCGCATGGCGGCCTCCCCGCGCCGCCAATGCAGGAACCGGCGCACCCGCGCCTGGCCGGAATCAGGGTCCAGCGCCTGCTGATCGGCGGCCCTGGCCTGATGCTCGGGCGGGATCGGCAGCCAGGGCGTGCCGGCGCTGAACCCGGCCTGAGGCGCTCCCGCCTGCCAGGGCATCGGCGTGCGACATCCGTCACGCCCCGGCTGATCGGGCCAGAAGCGGATTCCATAGGGGTCCTGCATGTCCTCGGGGGCGATCACCGCTTCGCTCAGACCCAGCTCCTCCCCCTGATACAGGCAGGAGCCGCCGCCGAGACTCGCAACCAGCGCCGTGACGAGGGCCGCGCCCGCATCCGGATCCGCCTCGAGCCCGAGCCGCGTGACCGAACGCACCACGTCGTGATTGGCCAGAGACCAGCAGGGCCAGCCCGAGCCGATCGCATCCCCCACCTCCTCCACGACCCGCCGGATCGCCCGCGCCGTAAACGGTGCCGAGAGCAATTCGAAGGAATAGGCCATATGCAGCCGCTTGCCGGATTCGGTATAGGCCGCCGTCGTCGCCATCACGTCGCGATCGGGACCGATCTCGCCGAACATCGCGGCCCCGGGATAGGTATCGGTGAGCGCGCGCAGGCTCTCCAGAAAAGCCAGATTCTCCGGACGGGTCTTGGAATAGACGTGGTCCTGATAGGCATAGGGGTTGGTGCGGGTGAGTCCGGCCACGCCGCGATCCTGCGAGAGCGGCGGGTTGTCGCGCAGCTCGGCATCGTGGAAGTAGAAATTCACCACGTCGAGGCGGAAACCGTCGACCCCGCGATCGAGCCAGAAGCGGGCGACGTCGAGGGCCGCCTGCCGGACCTGCGGATTATGGAAATTGAGATCGGGCTGGGCGGCGAGGAAATTGTGCAGATAATATTGCCTGCGCCGCGAATCCCATTCCCAGGCGGGCCCGCCGAAGATCGAAAGCCAGTTGTTGGGCGGCGTGCCGTCGGGTCTCGGATCGGCCCAGACATACCAGTCGGCCCTGGGATTATCACGGCTCGAGCGGCTTTCGCGAAACCAGGGATGCCGGTTGGAGCTGTGCGAGAGCACGAGATCGATGATCACGCGCAGGCCCCGCTCATGCGCCGCCGCAATCAGCGCGTCGCAATCGGCGAGATTGCCGAAGATCGGGTCGACATCACAGTAATCGGCCACGTCGTAACCGAAATCCTCCATCGGCGATACGAAGAAGGGCGAGACCCAGATCGCGTCGGCACCGAGATCGGCAACATAATCGAGCCGGTAGGCGATCCCCGCGAGATCGCCAATCCCGTCGCCGTTGCTGTCGAGGAAGGAACGGGGATAGATCTGGTAGACCACCGCATGACGCCACCAATCAGGATCGTTCACGCTCAATTGTTCCGGCATCTGGCTGCCTCTTGCTCGAAAATCGTCTCAGAAAACGTGCGCATCGCCGATGCGTTGCATGATTGTCGCGTGGTCGGGCGGGTCTGCGCCGGGGCGTGAGCATGTCAGCGCCGCCGCGCTCGCAGCATAGGCAAGCGGAAAACGCAGCGCATCCGGGCCGCAGGCCGCAAGCCCTGCACGGACGAAGGTCGCGTCGCTCATGAGCGCCGCCAGAAATGCGGCATGGAAACTGTCGCCCGCTCCCACGGCATCGACGACCTGCACCGCAGGCGGACGCACCGTCAGGCTGAAATCGCGATGATGCAACCGAGCGCCGTTTCCGCCATCGGTCACGATCGCAGCGACGGGCCCGCGATCGGCTGCACCACCCACCACCGCTTCGCCCCAGCCCTGCGCGCCGCCATACCCGGCGGCGAGATCCGCAGCGCTTGCCTTGACGATGTCCGCATGGGCGAGACAGGCCTCGAAGGCATGGCGCCAGGACGAATCCGGTGGCGTCAGGGCCGGGCGCAGATTGGGATCGAGGCTGATCAGGCGCCGCCCCGCCTCGCGTTCGACCAGCGCCCGCAATGCCGCGCCGGTCGGCTTGAGCGCGATGGGGAAAGAGCCGACGACCAGAGCCCTGACGGGCGAATCGACCGGCAGGGTGAGTGCATCCGCAGGCAGGTCGCGATCAGCGACCATGTCACCGTAGAAGGCGTAGTCAGGCTCGCCGGAGGCGTCGCGGGAAACCGCGACGATCCGCGTGGGATGGGTACTCTCACGCGTCGAAGCGAGGACGACGCCCTCACCATGGAGCCGCGCCCGCAGCCAGCGCCCGAAGACGTCGCGCGACAGGCCGCCGAGATAGCCGGTCGCAAAACCATTCTCACCCCCGAGGCGCGCGAGGCCCACGGCGCAGTTGAAGGCCGAGCCGCCGGGTACGGGCCGGGCGGCGAGATCCTCACCATACGGATCGACGAGAAGGTCGACGAGCGCTTCACCACAAACCAGAATCATGCCTTGAAACATGTCTTGCCGACATCCAATCGATCAGGCCGGCCCAGACCGGCATTGCGTCTCGACGGCTCCGCAGTATGCACATTCGTCACCGCATCTTGCCGCCCGCAGATTGTGCATGGCCGACGCTCCGTCGCAAGATCCCGATGCGGGCCGGCAGGGAATCAGGCTTGCTGCGCTGCACAATATTCATCAGTATCAAGATGTATAATGCAAACCAAAACACCGTACCCTTTCGTCCTTTCGTGCCGCCTCGCCTATTTGTTGCAATGCAAATCAATCGCAAGACGAATATGCATCGTATTGACGCACCACTCTACGCACCGTCATGGAATCGAAGTGCGCATTGAACCTCGACGACATGCGCTGCACACACTGATACCGAACAGCTCGCATTCGAATATGTGTAATCACGCATTGCCGGATTGACACGGGCGGCGCGATGGGGGAGCGTGTGGACAACTTAAGAGACGTCGTATTCCGATATGGGTGGAGGAGATTGCTGCACGACCCGACGGAACGATGCAAGCCAGGGAGGATATCGAATGAAGTTCAAGCTCTGCGCGGGTGTCGCGCTCGCGGCCCTTGTATTCAACGGCGCCATCTTCTCAGACAAAGCTCTCGCACAGGATCTCGTCTTCGCCCCGGGCGAGGATGAGCGGCTCGATTGGGCGAGCTTCGAGGCATTCGCCGACGAGCACGATTTTTCCGGCGAGCGGCTGACCATCGCCGGCCCCTGGACGGGTCTCGACGCCCGCCTCGTCGAGAGCGTGCTCGCATACTTCGCCGAGGCTACCGGCGCCGAAGTCGTCTATTCCGGCTCGGACAGTTTCGAGCAGGATATCGTGATTTCCACGCAGGCCGGCTCGGCTCCGAATATCGCCGTCTTCCCGCAGCCGGGTCTCGCCGCCGACATGGCGGCACAGGGTTTTCTGGAACCGCTCGGCGACGAGACGGCGGAATGGGTGCGCGAAAACTACTCCGCCGGCGAATCCTGGGTGGAGCTCGGCAGCTTCGCCGGGCCGGATGGCGACGAAGCGCTCTACGGCTTCTTCTACAAGGTCGATGTGAAGTCACTGGTCTGGTACAGCCCGGACCAGTTCTTCGAATCGGGCTACGACATCCCCGAGACGATGGAAGAACTCAAGGCGCTCACCGAGCAGATCGTCGCCGATGGCGGCACGCCCTGGTGCATCGGACTGGGTGCGGGCGCTGCGACCGGCTGGCCCGCAACCGATTGGGTCGAGGACCTGATGCTTCGCCTGCACGAGCCGGAAGTCTATGACGGGTGGGTCGACAATTCCGTTCCCTTCGACGATCCCCGCGTGATCGAGGCAATCGAAGCCTATGGCTGGTTCGCGCGCAACGACGACTTCGTCGCGGGCGGCGTCGAGGCCGTGCCGACGACCGATTTCCGTGACAGCCCCGCCGGCCTGTTCAGCTTCCCGCCCGGCTGCTACATGCACAAGCAGGCTAGCTTCATCCCGACCTTCTTCCCGGAAGGCACGGAATACGGCTTCGACGTCGATTTCTTCTATTTCCCCGCCTATGAGGATCGCGATCTCGGCAACCCCGTCATGGGCGCCGGCACGCTGTTTGCGATCACGGAGGATTCCGATGCCGCACGCGGCCTGATGGAGTTCCTCAAGACGCCGATCGCGCATGAGGTCTGGATGGCGCAACAGGGTTTCCTGACGCCATATCTCGAGGTAAATCCCGAGGCTTACGGCGACGATGCCCTACGCGCCATGGGCGAGATCCTGCTCGATGCCACGACATTCCGGTTCGACGCGTCGGATCTGATGCCCGGCGAGATCGGTGCCGGAGCCTTCTGGACGGGTATGGTCGACTACACCACCGGCGACGATGCCGAGGACGTCGCCCGGATGATCCAGGATCGCTGGGACGCGATGCGCTGATCAGCCTTCACGGCGCGCGACGCAAAAGCCGCGCGCCGTGTTACCGGCCTGCACGAGAATAACGAAGCAGGCCGTTTCCAGGGGGGAGCGTCATGACACCGATGCTACAGGGCCTGCTGACGATCATTGTCGGCGTCAGCGCCTGCGTAGGTTATTTCTATGCGGCGAACCTCTTCCTCGACAAGGTTCTGTTTCCGGGGCACGGGCCGCATGCCGGGCGCAACATCAACCGGGCAAACCGGATCCGTCCCTGGATATTCCTCTTCCCCGCCCTGTTCGTGCTCGGGCTCTACCTCGTCTATCCGGTCGTCGGATCGTTCTACCGTTCACTGTTCGATCGTTCGGGAGCCGAGTTCATCGGGCTGGGCAATTACGTGGCCCTCTTCAACGCGTCAGATTTTCGCATCAGCGTCTTCAACAATCTGCTCTGGATCGTGGTGGTACCTGCCAGCGCGACCTTCATCGGGCTGATCGCGGCCCAGCTCACCGATCGCCTGACCTGGGGCAACATCGCCAAATCGATGATCTTCATGCCGATGGCGATCTCATTCGTCGGCGCCTCGCTGATCTGGAAATTCGTCTATGCCAACAACCCGGATATCGGCCTGATCAACGCGCTGCGTTTCGTCTTCGGGGCCGAGCGCAGTGTCGACGTGATCCAGATACCGTTCTGGAACAATTTCTTCCTGATGATGATCCTGATCTGGATCAAGACGGGTTTCGCCATGGTGATCCTGTCTGCCGCCCTGCGGGGCATTCCGGAAGAGACCATCGAAGCCGCCATCATTGATGGCGCCAATCCCTGGCAGGTCTTCTTCAGGATCAAGGTGCCGCAGATCATGGGCACCATCGTCGTGGTCTGGACGACGATCACCATCCTGGTGCTGAAAGTCTTCGACATCGTCTACACCATGACGGGCGGCAATTTCGGTACGGAAATCCTGCCAAGCTACATGATGAGCTACATGTTCCGCGACGACGGGCGCGCCACGGCGGTAGCCTTCGTGATCATGATCCTCGTCCTGCCGGTGATGATCTGGAACATCGTGCAGGCCCGGCGCGAAGTGCAGTAGGGGGCGGGAGAATGGATTCCATTGCCGGCAAGAAATCGCGCCTGACCTGGGCGGTGAACATCGCGGTCGTCCTGCTCGTGATCCTGTGGCTGATCCCGACCATCGGCCTGTTCGTCTCCTCCTTCCGCGACCGGGACCAGATCTCGCAATCGGGCTGGTGGGTGGCACCGCTGCCGGTCGAACTCACCTTCCGCGCCCGGGTCGATCCGCGGGACCAGCGCGAGGAGAACGGGCGATTCGTCATTGAAGGCAACGTGTTCGACGAACCCGCCAATGCCGAACGTTTTCCCGAGGGGCAGGGCGAGGTCGTGAATTTCGGTATTCGCGGCGCGGCGCCTGCGGAATTCCCGGTCGGGGCCGTCGCGGAACTGCGCACCGGCGGCACGCTCAGCGTGGCACGCGACGGCGCCTTCCTCGTCGAGGCCCCCGATGCCTTCGAGCGACGCGGGCCGACGATCTATTTCGAGGCGCGTACACCGCCGCAATTCACCCTGCGCAATTACTGGACGGTGTTGACGGCGGACGGGATGGACCGGGCCTTCGTCAACACGCTCACCGTTACCATCCCCGCAACCATCATTCCGATCCTGATCGCGGCCTTCGCCGCCTATGCGCTGGCCTGGATGCGGTTTCCCGGGCGGGCGCTGCTGATCGCCGGAATCGTCGGCTTGTTGGTGGTGCCGCTGCAACTCGCCCTGGTGCCCCTGTTGCGGCTGCATACGAGTATCGGAATCGGGCAGAGTTTCATGGGGATCTGGCTGGCGCATACCGGGTTCGGCATGCCTTTGGCGATCTATCTCCTGCGCAATTACATGGTCGGCCTGCCGCGCGACATTATCGAGAGCGCGCGCGTCGACGGCGCGACGGATTTCCAGGTCTTCACCAAGATCGTCCTGCCACTCTCATTCCCGGCACTCGCCTCTTTCGCCATCTTCCAGTTCCTGTGGACCTGGAACGATCTGCTCGTGGCCAAGGTCTTCCTGCCCTCCGGGCCCGATTTCCAGGTGATGACCGTGAAGATCGCCGATGACCTGATCGGCTCACGAGGCGGGGATTGGGGGATTCTGGCGGGCGCCGCCTTCGTCTCGATCGGCGTGCCGCTGGTCGTGTTCTTCACGTTGCAGAGATACCTCGTGCGAGGGTTGCTGGCGGGTTCGGTGAAATAGGAACGGCACGATGCCGCAAGAAGCAAACGGGAGCGCATAACGATGGCCGAGCTGAAGCTCACGGGGGTCGAGAAGGCCTATGGCGACGTCAAGGTTCTCTCCGACATCAATCTGGAGATCGGCACCGGCGAACTGGTCGTCTTCGTCGGCCCCTCCGGCTGTGGCAAGTCCACGCTCCTGCGCATGATCGCCGGGCTCGAGCAGATCACGGGCGGCACCCTCGAAATCGAGGGCATGGTCATGAACGACGTGCACCCCTCACAGCGCGGTATCGCCATGGTCTTCCAGTCCTACGCGCTGTATCCCCACATGACCGTGCGCGACAACATGGCCTTCGCGCTCAAGATCGCCAAGAAGAGCAAATCCGAAATCGAGGAAGCCGTGACGCGGGCCGCCCGTATCCTGCAGCTCGACCCCCTGCTCGACCGTCTGCCCAAGGAGCTCTCCGGCGGCCAGCGCCAGCGCGTCGCCATCGGCCGCGCCATCGTGCGCGATCCGCGCGTCTATCTGTTCGACGAGCCGCTCTCCAATCTCGATGCGGCTTTGCGTGTGGCGACGCGGATCGAGATCGCCCAATTGAAGGAATCCATGCCCGATTCCACCATGATCTACGTCACTCACGATCAGGTCGAAGCCATGACGCTGGCCAGCCGCATCGTGGTGCTGGCCAATGGCGGCATCGCCCAGGTCGGCACGCCGATGGAGCTCTATACCAGGCCGGAGAATGAGTTCGTCGCGCAATTCATCGGCTCGCCGGCGATGAACCTGCTGCCCGGCCGCATCACCGAAACGGGTGCGCAGACGCGCGTTGCACTGGAAGGCGGCGGCGAGGCGCGCGTTGCCATACCGACGACGGACAACGACAAGGACATGCCGGTCAATCTCGGAGTGCGCCCCGAGGATCTCGTCGCCAGCGACGATCCCGACTATCTGTATCGCGGCAAGGTCGAGATTACAGAGGCGCTCGGGGAACTCACGGTGCTGTATTTTGCAACGGACGCGTCCGGCACGCAGATTCTGGCAAAACTGCCGGGGATACATTCCGACATGCGCGGCAAGAACGTCTCCCTCAAGGCTGACCCGGAACGGCTTCAGCTGTTCCATCAGGGGCGCTCATTGCTCTATCGCACCTGATCGCGATGCGCGGATGTGTTGCCGCAGTACGTGACCGAATTCGGCGATTCGCCAAAAGGCTCAACTCTGATTGGCGTATCTGCACGGCAGATCAAGTGCAGCAATCAAGGTTATTACCAATAGTTGTTTTTAGAAAATTAGAATTATCCTAGTTAAAGAAAAATAAGCGATAAATTTCTATTTTTGATTGTGTCGTAAGCTGACAGATCGAAGAAAATTCCCGAAAATTTACGACAGAGCACCCTCGACCCCGAGCGACCAGTGGCACTTTGGCGTCGAAAATGCTCAATATTTTTGCAATTTCATGGCGGTATTTCACTGAAGTTCCACCATTCGGAATGGTCCACCAATTCGGAACTTCGCTTGACCCATTGGTCTGATCAATTATTGACATTTCTCGCTACTAGTGAGAATTGTATGGACAATTCTGTTCGTAAGCGGACATAAAATACAATCTTACGAAGTGCGGGACACGGGGAGGACGGGCAGGATGTCGATCAGGCGGGAGAGCGCAGGTGAATCGTCAAGCATGGCCGCCTCCACAGGCGCTCCAAACAGCATCAGGCCACGCATTTTCGAGCTCGGCAATGATCAGAACAGGCTGCTGATTGCTACCGACCCGCAGGACCGCGCGACATTGCAACCGTTTCTCGAGCCCGTCACCTTGCTGCCGGGCGAGGTCCTGCTCGATGTCGGGCAGCCGATCGATTACGTCTACTTCCCCCAAAGCGGCGTCATCTCGCTTCTGACGATGGTCCAGCCGGACCAGTTCGTCGAAACCTGTACGATCGGGCGCGAGGGTGCGGTCGGCCTCGTGACCGGGCTCGGATCGGGGGTCTCGCTGAGCCGCGTCGTGGTGCAGATCGCCGGTCGCGCCCTGCGCATGCGTAGTGCGACCCTGCGTGAAATCCTGCCGAATACACCCAGCCTGTCCGATATCAAGATGCGCTACGGCGAGGCCCTGATCTCCCAGGTCTTGCAGACGCTCGCCTGCAACACACTACATTCGGTGGAAGAGCGCCTGTGCCGCTGGTTGCTGATCTGCCGCGACAGAACCGCGAGCAATACCGTACCCCTGACCCAGGAGGCGCTTGCGGAAATGCTCGGCGTGCAGCGTACGACGGTAACCGCATCGGCCCGCAGCCTTCAGGAGCGCGGCTTCATCCGTTACCGGCGTGGCGTGATCGAATGCACCGACGTCACGGGTTTGCAGGAGACATCCTGCGAGTGCTACGCGCTGATGCGCGACACATTCGAGCGGTTGCTGCCCTACACTTATACGGATCCGCCGAAAGATCAGCTCTGACAAGGCGTCCTACAGCGACGGAATCGGTCGCGGGCGCCCGTCATCATCGATGGCGACGAAAGTGAAGGTGGCATCCGTCACCTTCTCGCGCATGTCGCTCTGGAAGCGTCGCGCCCAGGCCTCGATATGCACCTTCATTGAGGTTCGACCAACCGATTCGATCTCGGTATAGACGCAAAGCACATCGCCGACCCGCACCGGGCGGATGAAGGTCATCGCCTCGACGGCAATGGTGACGACGCGTCCGCGCGCGCGCTCGACGCCGGCAATGCCGCCCGCCTGGTCCATCTGCGAGAGAACCCAGCCGCCGAAGATATCGCCATTGGCGTTGGTATCGGCGGGCATGGCGATGGTGCGCACGGTAAGCTCGCCACGCGGTTCTTCGCCAGCCTCGCCACCGGATGCCGCCACCATCGCCGCGCCCTCCCCTGGTCAGTTGTCGAGGAAGCTGCGCAGCTTGCGCGAACGCGAGGGGTGCTTGAGCTTGCGCAGGGCCTTCGCCTCGATCTGGCGGATACGCTCACGGGTGACCGAGAATTGCTGGCCGACCTCTTCGAGCGTGTGATCGGTGTTCATGCCGATGCCGAAACGCATGCGCAGCACGCGTTCCTCACGCGGGGTAAGAGATGCCAGCACCCGGGTCGTGGTCTCGCGCAGATTCGACTGGATGGCCGAATCGATCGGCAGAATCGCGTTCTTGTCCTCGATGAAATCGCCGAGATGCGAATCTTCCTCGTCGCCGATCGGCGTTTCCAGAGAGATCGGCTCCTTGGCGATCTTGAGCACCTTGCGCACTTTCTCCAGCGGCATGGCGAGCTTCTCGGCGAGCTCCTCCGGCGTCGGCTCGCGTCCGATCTCGTGCAGCATCTGACGCGAGGTGCGTACGATCTTGTTGATCGTCTCGATCATGTGCACCGGGATGCGGATGGTGCGGGCCTGGTCGGCGATCGAGCGGGTGATCGCCTGCCTGATCCACCAGGTCGCATAGGTCGAGAACTTGTAGCCACGGCGGTATTCGAATTTGTCGACCGCCTTCATCAGGCCGATATTGCCCTCCTGGATCAGGTCCAGGAATTGCAGGCCGCGATTGGTATATTTCTTGGCGATGGAGATCACGAGCCGCAGGTTGGCCTCGATCATCTCCTTCTTGGCCTGACGGGCTTCGCGCTCGCCCTTTTGCACCATGTGCACGATCTTGCGGAATTCCGAGATTTCGAGCCCGGTTTCCGAAGCCAGCGTATGGATCTGGTCGCGCAGCTCGTGGATCTGGTCCTTGCCGTCGGCAACGAAATTCTTCCAGCCCTTGCCGCCGAGCTTGGAGACGCGCAGGAGCCATTTCGGATCGAGCTCGTAGCCCTGATAATTACGCAGGAAATCCTCGCGACCGACGCCGAAGCTTTCCGCGTAACGCATCAGCCGGCCCTCGTGCGAAAGCAGGCGCTTGTTGATGTCGTAGAGCTGCTCGACCAGCGCATCGATGCGGTTCTGGTTGAGCGAGAGCGACTTCACATCCGCGACGATCTCTTCCTTGAGCTTCTTGTATTTGCGCTCCTGGGAGGGCGTGAGCTGCGAATTCTGCATGCGCTGCTCGACATGCTCGACCTGCAGCCGGCGGAGTTTCTTGTAATTGTCGGCGATGCGGTCGAAGGTTTCGAGCACGCGCGGCTTCAGCTCCGTCTCCATGGCGGAGAGAGAGACGTTGTTGTCCATGTCGTCGTCATCGGCGTCGCCGTCGGCATCGCCATCGGTATCCGTTGAGCCGACGCCCGCATCCGCACCGGACGCAGTCCCCGACGCGTTCGCCTCGCCCGTAGCCGGGGCAGGTCCCGCTGCGGCGCTTTCACCGGATTCGCCTTCGTCTTCCTTGCCTGTCGCGCCCTTGCCCTCGGGATCGGCGTAGGTCGCCTCGAGATCGATGATCTCGCGCAAGAGGACGCGCCCCTCGACCAGCTCGTCGCGCCAGATGATGATGGCCTGGAAGGTCAGCGGATTTTCGCAAAGCCCCGCGATCATCGCCTCGCGGCCGGCCTCGATGCGCTTGGCGATGGCGATCTCGCCCTCGCGCGAGAGCAGCTCGACGGAACCCATTTCGCGCAGATACATGCGCACCGGATCGTCGGTACGATCGGTCGGCTCCTTCGTGGTCTCGGGCTTGGCCGCGACCGCGCGGCTCGTCGAGGCCGCGACGAGGTCGGTGCCCTCCGATTCCTCCTCGCCCGATTCGGGATCGGCCTGGGCCTCCTCGACCTCTTCTGCCTCGACGACGTTGATGCCGAGCTCGCTGAGCTGACCGAGCACGTCCTCGATCTGCTCGGAGGAGAATTCCTCGGAGGGCAGCACGTCGTTGAGTTCGTCATAGGTGACGTAACCGCGCTTGCGCGCCGTCTTGATCATCTTCTTGACCGCGGCATCGGTCAGATCAAGCAGCGGACCATCCGATTGTTGCTCGGGAGCCGCTTCGGTGGTCTCGGTTGCCTTGGTCGCCATTCAAGAATTCCCACAGATCTCGGCCGGAGAGAAAACTCCGGCAACTCGCCCCCACACACCGGATCCGGAAACCGGGCCCGGCGTTTCGGCGGTGATGCTCGCTGATACCGGCGCTGCTCCCGCACAAGCGCGCCGCGAATCACCACGCATGAAACACCATTCGGCTTGTCGAAGCGTTAAGCACCTCTTCCGCTTAACGGATGCAGCCGCGCACGGGAAGCCGGTCGAACGGAAAAATCGGCGCCGGATGCCGTCATCCGCCGCCGCCATCAAACCCATCTGACTTCGCGGGATCCGTTCCGCCTCGACGATTGCCAGCACCTCGTTTGAGCCGTTGAACTTCAATCTTCCCGATCGGCCTCCGCACCGTCCAGGGATGACAACTGAACCTGAACCTCGCGCATCCATGCGAGATTGGCTTCACTGTCGTCCTCGGCCAGCGCGCGGGCCGCTGCCTTCAACTCCGTATGTAGCGTGTGTGCGCGCCGATGCAAGATGATGGCCTGCCTCAATGCGTCTTCGACGCGCAATCCGTCCGCATGCGGATCGAGAATCCAGCGCAGGCTCGGCACCATCCGGGCATTCAGCGCCTCATAGGTGTCACCGAGCCCCGCGCGTTTCACGGACAGGGCGACGAGCTCGGACTCGGGTGCATTGTCCTCGGCCACGTAATCGAGCAGGAAACCGCGCAGGCGCCGCGCCTCGGGGCTGGCGAATTCGAGCGCAGCGAGTGTCTCGGCATGATCCTCGAGCAGATGCGGATGGGCCACGAAAGCGGCCACGATGGTGGCCTCGCGCGGCGCGGCTGCAGCCGGCAGGTCTGCGTCCTGGCGGGCGAACAGCCCCGAGCGCAACAGCGCCGGACTCGGGCGATAGCCTTCCGGCAGGCGCATGCCCGGCGTCTCCTGCTGCCAGCCCGGGCGCGAACCGCGCCCATAGCCGCCGGCACCGCCCTGACCGCCGCCATGGCGCACGCCGCCGCGCCCGTAACCGCCGCCATATCCGCCCCCGCGGCGTCCGGCCCCGCGAAACTGCTGTGCCAGCCGCTCGTTGATCGCATCGCGATAATGGCGCTGCAGGGTCTCGTCGCTGATGACGCGCAGGGCCTGATGCAGCCGCCGCTCGAAAGCCGCGCGCTGCTCGGGTGTCTCGAGCGGCCCGGCCTCGGTTTCGCGGGCCCAGAGCACGTCGATCAGCGGCAGCGCCCCGTCGAGCACCCGCTCCATCGCCGGGGCGCCGCCCTCCTTGGCGAGATCGTCGGGATCCTGCCCCGCCGGCAGCATGGCCATACGCAGCGATTTGCCCACGGGCAATCTGGCGAGCGCCACGTCGAGCGCCCGGAAGGCGGCCCGGCGACCGGCCTTGTCGCCGTCGAAACACAGGATCGGCTCGTCGGCCATGCGCCACAATACGGCGAGCTGCTCTTCGGTGAGCGCCGTGCCGAGTGGCGCGACGGTATTGTCGAAGCCCATCCCCGCCATGGCGATGACGTCCATATAGCCCTCGACGGCCACGACGACGCCACGCTCGTGCGCAGCCTTGCGCGCCTGATGGGCGTTGTAGAGCATCGTGCCCTTGTGGAAGAGCGGCGTATCCGGGGAGTTCAGATATTTCGCCGGCACATCGGCTGAAAGCGCCCGCCCCCCGAAGGCGACGACGCGCCCGCGTGAATCACAGATCGGGAAGATCAGCCGGTCGCGGAACCGGTCGAAAGGAACGGCGATATCTTCGCCCGAGACGAGCAGGCCCGCCTCGATCATCGCCTCGCCGGGCACGTTCTTGTCGGCGAGGTGATCGCGCAGCGCGTAACGCTCAGACGGGGCATAGCCGATGCGAAAACGCTTCTGCAGCGCCTCCGGCATGCCGCGACGGGCGACATATTCGCGCGCATTGGTGCCGCGCCGCCCGGCATATTCCTTCTCGAAGAAGGCAGCGGCGAGTTCCATCACCTCGTGCAGCCCGGCGCGGCGCTTTTCCGCCTCGACATTCTCCGCGGTCGGCCTGGGCAGGCTCACCCCTGCCTCGCCGGCGAGCCGCTCGACCGTCTCGGGGAAGCTCAGCCCCTCCGTCTCCATCAGGAAATCGAAGATGTCGCCGTGCTTGCCCGACGAGAAGCAGTGGTAGAAGCCCTTCTGGTCGTTGACGTAGAACGAGGGCGACTTTTCCTGGTTGAAGGGCGAGAGCCCCTTCCATTCCCGACCCGCCTTCTTCATCTGCACGCGCTTGCGCACGACTTCCGAAACGGGAAGCCGGGCACGGATCTCGTCGAGAATCGCGGGCGGATAGCGCATGAGTCGATCTTACATCAAATCGGGAGCCGAGCGGGTCTTAGTCTGCGCGACGCCTGATCGCATCGGCAAACCCGCCAACCGGCCTGTGGATCACTGTGGAAGAATGTGAAACGGCCTCCCTCCCGCGCGGGAGAGAGGCCGGGCGGCGGGAGAGCCCCGCCGCAGAAGATCAATGCAGCGATCAGAAATCCATGCCGCCGCCGGGCATGGCGGGTGCGGATTCCTTCTTGGGCAATTGCGCGACCATCGCCTCGGTGGTCACCAGCAGGCCGGAAACGGAGGCCGCATCCTGCAGCGCCGTGCGCACCACCTTGGCCGGATCGATCACGCCGAAGGCGAACATGTCACCGAATTCACCCGTCTGGGCATTGTAGCCGAAGGCATAATCGCTGCTCTCCAGGATCTTGCCGACGATGACGGAGCCGTCTTCGCCGGCATTCTGGACGATCTGGCGGGCCGGGGCCTGGATGGCGCGGCGCACGATCTCGATGCCGGTCTTCTGGTCGTCATTGGCCGGAGCCAGACCGTCGAGCGCCTTGATCGCCCGCAGGAGTGCGGTGCCGCCGCCGGGCAGGATGCCCTCCTCGACAGCCGCCTTGGTGGCGTGCATGGCATCGTCGACTCGATCCTTGCGCTCCTTAACCTCGACCTCGGTCGCCCCGCCGACGCGAATCACCGCGACGCCGCCGGCGAGCTTGGCCAGACGCTCCTGGAGCTTCTCGCGGTCGTAATCGGAGGAGGAGTCCTCGATCTGCGCCTTGATCTGGGTGACGCGGGCTTCGATGTCCTCCTTCGCGCCTGCACCATCGACGATGGTGGTGTTTTCCTTCTCGATGACGACCTTCTTCGCCCGGCCCAGCATGTCGAGGGTGACGTTCTCGAGCTTGATGCCGAGATCCTCGGAGATGGCGGTACCGCCGGTGAGGATCGCGATATCCTGCAGCATGGCCTTGCGGCGATCACCGAAGCCCGGAGCCTTGACTGCGGCGATCTTGAGCCCGCCGCGCAGCTTGTTGACGACGAGCGTGGCGAGCGCTTCGCCTTCCACATCCTCGGCAACGATCAGCAATGGCTTGCCGGACTGCACCACCCCTTCGAGGACGGGCAGCAGTTCCTGCAGGTTGGAGAGCTTCTTCTCATGGATCAGCACATAGGCGTCTTCCAGCTCGACGCGCATCTTCTCGCTGTTGGTGACGAAGTACGGCGAGAGGTAGCCGCGATCGAACTGCATGCCCTCGACCACGTCGAGCTCGGTCTCGAAGCTCTTGGCTTCCTCGACCGTGATCACGCCCTCATTGCCGACCTTTTCCATGGCCTGCGCGAGGTAGCGGCCGATCTCGGCATCACCATTGGCCGAGATGGTGCCGACCTGGGCGATCTCTTCATTGCTGCTGATCTTGCGGGCATTTTTCTTGAGATCCGCCACGATGGCCTCGACCGCCATGTCGATGCCGCGCTTGAGATCCATCGGGTTCATGCCGGCGGCAACCGACTTGGCGCCTTCCCGGACGATGGCGTGAGCCAGCACCGTGGCGGTGGTGGTGCCGTCACCGGCGATGTCGTTGGTCTTCGAGGCCACTTCGCGCACCATCTGCGCGCCCATGTTCTCGAACTTGTCGGAAAGCTCGATTTCCTTGGCGACCGTCACACCGTCCTTGGTGATGCGCGGGGCGCCGAAGGACTTTTCGATCACGACGTTGCGGCCCTTGGGGCCGAGCGTGACCTTCACGGCATCGGCGAGAATATCGACGCCGCGCAACATCTTCGTGCGGGCATCGGTGGAGAATTTCACTTCCTTGGCAGACATTTTCGTCACTCCGAAAACGACATCTTCGATGTCGAGCAGGCCCCGTCAGGCGGCCTTCTTCTGGGCTTCGCTGGCGTCGAGAACGCCGAGAAGGTCGGATTCCTTCATGATCAGAAGGTCTTCGCCGTCGATACGCACTTCCGTGCCCGACCACTTGCCGAACAGCACGCGGTCGCCGGCCTTAACGTCGAGGGCGACGAGATCACCCCTCTCGTTGCGCGCGCCGGGGCCGACGGCGACGATCTCGCCCTGCTGCGGCTTCTCCCTGGCGTTATCCGGGATGATGATACCGCCGGCGGTCTTCTGATCGGCCTCGATGCGGCGCACCAGAACGCGGTCATGCAAAGGACGGAACGTCATCTTTCACATCTCCTGAATGATCTTGCGAGATCGGTTGATCCTCACAGGCGACGGCGCCCGTCACGACACGCGACGCCGCTCGCCCGGCGATCAGATGGGCGGGGCGATAGCGCCGTTCAAGAGTGGACACGAAAAATTTTGGCACTCTCGATGAGGAGTGCCAAGCGAGGCCGTGAGGAAGGCCTTCAAGGATTGGCAGCACTCGCCGCTGAATGCTGCTAACATATTGATATAAATGATTTTTTTGTTGCGCTCTGCTAGCGCATTCGGCATCCTGTGACAAGGGATGAATCATCCTGCGATACGTTTTTTTCGCCCGTTCACGTCGCGCAGAGCGCAGATAGGAGGTCACATGTCAGATGGTGCGTTGCGTTCCAACGGTGTCGTCAGCCCCGCTTTCATCAAGCAGATGCAGGGCTATGGCCTGATCACCGCCGATATTCTCTACCGTTTGCCCGATCATCCCGGATTGCTGCAGAATTTCATCTGGCAGGAATACGACACCGCCCCGGATTTCCCGGTGCTCAAGCGCTTCCTCGATTTCTGGACGCGCGAGATCGACGGCCTCCTGCACAGTGTGACCATCGCCCATTGCGGGCTGATCAAGCCGGCGGAATTCAAGGCCGTCGACGGGGTGCTGCA
>JAFIEI010000055.1 GCA_020832565.1 Salinarimonas sp.
GCCCGCTCTCGGCGATGGCGCGCAGGATGTTGCGCCCGATGCGCCCGAAGCCGTTAATGGCGACCTTAACCGTCATGACGTCAATCTCCCTGTCAAATCTGTCTTCATCGCGTCGCGCCCGACCGGCCTTCAGCCGTTATGGCGCGCCGTCACCGCATCCGCCAGCTTCTCCGGCGTGATGCCGAAATGCTGGTAGAGATCCTTGTAGGGCGCGCTCGCACCGAAGCTTGCCATGCCGACGAAGATCCCGTCCTCGCCGATCACGGCATCCCAGCCGAAACGCACGCCCGCTTCCACCGCCGCCCGGACCGGCGCCTTGCCGATGATGCGCGCGCGCACCTCTTCGGGCTGCGCCAGGAACAGATCAAGCGAAGGCACCGAGACAACGCGCGTCGGCGTTCCGCGTTCATCCAGAAGCGCCTTTGCCTGCAGCGCGATCTCGACCTCGGAGCCCGAGGCGAACAAGGTCGCCTGCGCCTCGCCATCCGCCGGCGCGATCTCGTAGGCCCCGAAGGCGCACAGATTATCCGCCCCGCCCGTCTGGCGCGATTGGGAGAGACCCTGACGGGTGAGCGCGAGAATGCTCGGCCCGTCGGTGCGCTCCAGCGCGAGCTGCCAGCATTCCGCCGTCTCGATCGCGTCGCAGGGACGGAACACGTTGATATTGGGCATGCCGCGGAAGGCGGACAGATGCTCCACCGGCTGGTGGGTCGGTCCGTCCTCGCCGAGCCCGATCGAATCATGCGTCATGATGAAGACCGAGGGCAGGCCCGACAGGGCCGCGATGCGGATCGACGGACGGGCGTAATCGGTAAAGACGAAGAAGGTCGCGCCGGCGGGGCGCAGCCCACCATGCAGGGCGATGCCGTTCATCGCCGCAGCCATGCCGTGCTCGCGGATGCCGTAATGGATATAGCGGCCGGCGAAATCGCCGGGCTTCACCGGCACGGCGGCCTTGGTCTTGGTATTGTTCGACGGCGTCAGGTCGGCGGAGCCGAGGGTCAGTTCCGGCATGACCGCGGTGATCGCTTCCAGCGCCATCTCGCTGGCCTTGCGCGTGGCGACCTTGGCCGGCTCTGCGGCGAGCTTGTCCTTGAGCGCCGTGACCGCGCCGGCGAGCCCGGCGGGGACTTCGCCCTTCAGGCGACGCTCGAATTCGGCGCGCGCAGACGATTCCAGCTTGCCGATCCGGCTCTGCCAGTCGGCCCGTGCCTGCGCGCCGCGACGACCGGCTGCTTCCCAGGCCTGCTTGATCTCCTGCGGGATCTCGAAGGGCGCATGCGGCCAGTCCAGCGCTTTCTTGGCGCCTTCCATTTCCTCGGCGCCCAGCGGCTCGCCATGGGCCTTGGAGGTGCCGGCGCGGTTGGGCGCGCCGTAGCCGATCGTGGTCTTGCAGGCGATCAGGACCGGGCGGTCGGAGGTCTTCGCCTCGGCAATCGCCTGCGAGATGGCCTTGGGATCATGCCCGTCGACGCGGATGCCGCGCCAGCCGGAAGCCTCGACGCGCTTGATCTGGTCGGTGGAATCGGCGAGCGAGAGCGGCCCGTCGATGGAGATGCCGTTATCGTCGAAAAGGACGATGAGCCGGTTGAGCTTAAGATGGCCGGCGAGCGCGATCGATTCCTGGCTCACTCCTTCCATCAGATCGCCGTCGGAAGCCAGAACATAGGTATGGTGATCGACGCGTTCATCGCCGTATTCGGCGGCGAGCATGCGCTCGGCCAGAGCCATGCCGACGGCGGTGGCGATGCCCTGTCCGAGCGGCCCGGTGGTGGTCTCGACGCCCGGCGTGACGAAATTCTCGGGATGGCCCGGCGTCAGCGAATGCAGCTGGCGGAAATTCTTCAGCTCGTCGATCGTCACGCCCTTCACGCCGGTGAGGTGCAAGAGCGCATAGAGCAGCATCGAGCCATGGCCGGCGGAGAGCACGAAACGATCGCGATCCGGCCAGGAGGGATCGGCGACGTCATATTTCAGATGTTCGGTAAACAGCACCGTCGCGATATCGGCGGCGCCCATGGGCAGGCCGGGATGGCCGGATTTGGCTTTCTCGACGGCATCCATGGCGAGGGCACGCACGGCATTGGCCATTTGCGCATGAGAGGCCTGCGTTTTCGCGACGGGCGTCGAAGAGGTCTGATCGGTCACTGGTTCGCTATCCGTTTTGCTCGCGTGGCGCGGCGCATCCGGTGCTGCCGCCTGATCCTCGCAGATCGCGGCGCTCGAAAATCGCGGCGCTGCAAGGCGTGCGGGGTGATTAGCATGGCGGGGGCGCGAGTCAACGCCGCATAGGCGAAAACCGAAACGCGCGCGCACGAAAACCGCGCGCAAGCCCGTCATCGTCCGATCCCAAGCACGCGGATGGGGATAGCGCGCATGCGGCCTGGCTGAGCGCGCGCGGTGACCCCGGCCCGCGAGCCTCTATCGTGGCTTCACCAGAACAAGCAATGTCGCGGGAGGAACGAGACCATGGAACGGGTACTGATTACGGGTGGCGCATCGGGCATCGGCGCGGCCTGCGCGGCGCGAGCACGCGAAGACGGATACGAGCCGATCGTGATCGATCGCGTCGGCGGCGACATCCAGGCCGACCTCTCGGATCCGGATGCGACGGCACAGGCGCTCTCAAAGGCACTGGAAAGCGGACCGATCACCCGCCTCGTCAACAATGTCGGCGTCGTACGTCCGGCCACGCTCGAGGAACAGACGCTCGCGGATCTCGACGCCACGGTGCAACTCAACCTGCGTTGCGCCATGCAATGCGCGCAGGCGCTGCTTCCGGGCATGAAGGCGGCGGGTTTCGGGCGCATCGTCAACATCGCCTCGCGTGCCGCTCTCGGCAAGGAACTGCGCACCGCCTATGCCGCGACCAAGGCCGGGCTGATCGGCATGGCCAAGACCTGGGCGCTGGAACTCGGCCCGCACGGCGTCACCGCCAATGCGATCGGCCCCGGACCGATCCGCACGGAACTCTTCCAGCGCGCCAATCCCCCCGGCGACCCGCGCACGCAGGCGATCATCGATGCCGTGCCGGTGCGCCGGGTGGGCGAGCCCGAGGATATCGCGCATGCGGCGAGTTATCTGCTCGAAGCGCGTTCAGGCTTCATCACCGGGCAGGTGCTCTATGTGTGTGGCGGCATGACGGTGGGTTCGGCCAGCCTTTGAAGCTCGCTGGTTGCAAAAAACCAGTGACGTTTTTTTCGTGGCGTGATAATGGCGCGTTCGATATATAGGTCCGGGCGTTTGAATGAAGGAACGTAGCCATGGTCCAGCCACGCATGAATGCCATCCTTTCGGGCATGCCGACAACGATTTTCGAAGAGATGTCGCGCGTCGCCCGCGAGACCAATGCGGTCAATCTCGGCCAGGGCTTCCCGGACGATCCCGGCCCACAGGATCTGCGCGAGCGGGCGGCGCAGGCCGTGATCGACGGCTGGAACCAGTATCCGCCCATGCTCGGCCTGCCCGCCCTGCGCGAGGCGATCGCCGCGCATTATGCCCATTGGCAGGGGCTCGATCTCGATCCGCAAAGCGAAGTGATGGTCACCTCCGGCGCCACCGAGGCGCTGGCCGGGGCGCTTCTGGCACTGATCGAACCCGGTGACGAGGTGGTCCTGTTCGAGCCGATGTACGACGCCTATCTGCCGCTGGTGCGCCGGGCCGGGGGCGTGCCGCGCTTCGTCACCCTGCAGCCGCCGCATTTCGCCATCACCGAGGAAGCGCTCGCCGCAGTCTTCTCGGAGAAGACCAAGGTGGTCCTGTTCAACAACCCGCTCAATCCCACAGGCACCGTGTTTCCCGCCGATCAACTTGATCTGCTGGCGCGCTATTGCATCGAATTCGATGCGATCGCGCTGTGCGACGAGGTCTGGGAGCATATCGTCTTCGACGGATTGCAGCATCTGCCGCTGATCGCGCGCCCGGGCATGCGCGAGCGGACGATCAAGATCGGCTCCGCCGGCAAGATCTTCAACCTCACCGGCTGGAAGATCGGCTTCGTCTGCGCCCAGCCGGAAATCCTCAAGGTGCTGGCCAAGGCGCACCAGTTCCTCACCTTCACCACCCCGCCCAATCTGCAGGAGGCGGTCGCCTACGGGCTGGCCAAGGACGACACTTTCTTCGATGCCCTGCGCGCAGACTTCCAGCGCTCCCGTGATCGCTTCGCCGGCGGTCTGGAGCGGCTGGGCTACCGGGTCATCCCCTCGCAGGGCACCTATTTCCTCAATATCGATATCGGTGCGCAGGACGATGTCGCCTTCTGCCGGAGGCTGGTGAGTGAATTCGGCGTCGCGGCGATCCCGGTTTCGGCCTTCTATGCCGAGGGCGCGGTGCGCAACGTCGTGCGTTTCTGCTTCGCCAAGCGCGACGCGACCCTCGATGCGGCGCTTTCACGCCTCGAAGGAACGCGGGCGGGCGCCGCCTGAGCAAAATATGCCGTCACCCCGGCGCATTGCGAGGCCTGCCGGAACTTTGCCCCTGCCACGCCCGAACTCCGTCCGAAAACAGCCCCGCTTTCGCCCCAATGGGGGGCGAAAGCCAAGCTGTTGCGGTTTCACGACAAAGTGAATGCCGCAAAGCTTGCGGGCAAGACTTCATCAAGGTTGATGAAATCTTCGCTTAACGTCTTCACGCTACAACAGCCGCGACGCGCATTTTCGGACATGCGTCAAGGAGTCGGTTTCGTCATGTTTGCTTCCATCAGCCTCACCCGCGGCCTGCGTATCGCCGCGCTCTTCGCCCTCGGTCTGACACTCGCCGCCTGTGCGCGCGGTGCGGAGGATATTGCCGGTGCCGGTGGGTTCGGTGCGGGCGGGGCGGGCACGCCCGGCTCGACGCAGGACTTCACCGTGAATATCGGCGACCGCGTCTTCTTCGACACGGATTCGACCGATCTGAATTCCAGCGCCATCGCCACGCTCAACCAGCAGGCCGAATGGCTCAAGCGGTATCCGCGTTACTCCTTCCTGATCGAAGGTCATGCGGATGAGCGCGGCACGCGTGAATACAACTTCTCCCTCGCGGCGCGGCGCGCCCAGGCCGTACGGGATTATCTCGCCTCGCGCGGGGTCGACAACAACCGCATGCGCGTCGTCTCCTACGGCAAGGAGCGCCCGGTCGTCGCCTGCCCCGAGCCGGGCTGCTGGGCCCAGAACCGCCGCGCCGTCACCGTTCTCGACGGTTCCGCAGGCTCCTGAGGCCGGATGGCGTGATGCCGGGCTGATACCGCGTCTTGCTCACGCCTATCAAAAAGCGGTGCGGCTGCGTAACGCCGCACCGAGGGTGCCCTCGTCGAGATAGTCGAGCTCGCCGCCCACGGGGACCCCGTGGGCGAGCCGCGTGATCTTCACGGGCAGATGGCGCAGCGAATCGGTGAGGTAATGCGCCGTTGTCTGGCCGTCGACCGTGGCATTGAGGGCGATGATGATCTCCTCGACCCCGCCCTCGGCCGCGCGCCCGACGAGGCCGGTAATGTTGAGATCATCCGGACCGATCCCGTCGAGCGGCGAAAGCACGCCTCCGAGCACGTGGTAGCGCGCGTTCAGCACGCCCGCGCGCTCCAGCGCCCAGAGATCGGCCACGTCCTCGACCACCACGATGATGCGCGGGTCGCGCTCCTGGTCGCTGCAGATCGCGCAGGGATCACTGGTATCGATATTGCCGCAGACTGAGCAGGTTACGATGCGCTCGGCTGCAGCGCGCGTCGCGTCGGCGAGGGGGCCGAGCAATTGCTCGCGCTTCTTGACGAGATGCAGGGCCGCGCGCCGCGCCGAACGCGGGCCCAGGCCCGGCAGGCGCGCGAGAAGCTGGATCAGGCGCTCGATCTCGGGCCCGGCAGAGGCTTTCGGCATGGCGCGCGCGATACCTTCAGAACAGTTTCATGCCCGGAGGCAGCGGCAGGCCCTGGGTGATCTCGGCCATGCGCTCCTGAACCTGGCGCTCACCCTTGGCGCGGGCATCATTGACGGCAGCGACGACGAGATCCTCGACGATCTCCTTCTCGTCCGCGTTCATCAGGCTCGCATCGATGGAAACACCGCGCATCATGCCCTTGGCGCTCATCGTCACCTTGACGGCTCCGCCACCGGCCTGACCTTCGACCTCTATCTCGTCCATCTCCGCCTGCATGGTCTGCATGCGTTCCTGCATGGCCTGAGCCTGCTTCATCAAACCCATCAGATCCTTCATCGTGGTTCTCCGCCTGATGCTCTGTTATCGATCCCTGCCTGCCAGCTATACGCGCTCATATGGGGCCGGTCGAGAGGGCGCGAGGACGCGGTGGAGGGGTAGCCGGGAAAGAAAGCTGTTGAACCTGCGGCTTGACCCGGGGCCGCAAGCGCTTAAGACCGTGAAAAAGACGTGATCAATGATTAGATTGAGCTTGAGCGAATCAGACGAAGCGCCCGCCGGGCAGCGCAGTTGCGCGGATGCTTCCCAGGGAAAGATTGATGGCCGAACCAGCAGTATCACCCAATGACGACGCCTACGGCGCGGAATCGATCAAGGTCCTCAAGGGTCTCGACGCGGTCCGCAAGCGCCCCGGCATGTATATCGGCGACACCGATGACGGCTCGGGCCTGCATCACATGGTCTACGAGGTGGTGGACAACGCCATCGACGAGGCGCTCGCCGGCCATGCCAGCGAGGTCAACGTCATTCTCAATGCCGATGGTTCGGTCACGGTGAACGATAACGGGCGCGGCATCCCCACCGATATCCACAAGGGAGAGGGGATCTCTGCGGCCGAGGTCATCATGACCCAGCTGCATGCAGGCGGCAAGTTCGACCAGAACAGCTACAAGGTCTCCGGCGGCCTGCACGGCGTCGGCGTCTCGGTGGTGAATGCGCTCTCCACCTGGCTGAAGCTGCGCATCTGGCGCAACGGCAAGGAACATTTCGTCGAGTTCCGCCACGGCGTACCGGTCGCGCCGCTCGAAGTGGTCGGCGATGCCGGCGGCAAGCGCGGGACGGAGCTGACCTTCCTCGCCAGCCCCGAAACCTTCACCATGACGGAATACGATTACGGAACGCTGGAGCACCGCCTGCGCGAGCTCGCCTTCCTGAATTCCGGCGTCCACATCATCCTCACCGACAACCGCCACGCGGAGAAGAAGCGTGAGGACATGATGTATGAGGGCGGGGTGGTCGAGTTCGTGCGCTATCTCGACCGGGCCAAGCATCCCCTGATCTCGGAGCCGCTGATGCTGCGCGCCGAGCGCGACGGGATCGCCGTCGAGGTCGCCCTGTGGTGGAACGACAGCTATCACGAGAACGTGCTGTGCTTTACCAACAACATCCCCCAGCGTGACGGCGGCACCCATCTCGCCGGTTTCCGCGGCGCGCTGACCCGGCAGATGACGAGTTATGCCGAAAGCACGGGCCTGACCAAGAAGGAAAAGGTCACGCTCACCGGCGATGATTGCCGCGAAGGCCTCACGGCGGTCGTCTCGGTGAAGGTGCCCGATCCGAAATTCTCTTCCCAGACCAAGGACAAGCTCGTCTCGTCGGAGGTGCGTCCGGCGGTCGAGAACGGGGTCAACGAGGCCCTGCGCGACTGGCTGGAACTGCATCCGGCGGAAGCCAAGGCGATCGTCGCCAAGGTCGTCGAAGCCGCCGCCGCCCGCGAGGCTGCGCGCAAGGCGCGTGATCTCACCCGGCGCAAGGGTGCGCTCGACATCGCCTCGCTCCCCGGCAAGCTCGCCGATTGCCAGGAGCGCGATCCGGCCAAATCCGAACTCTTCATCGTCGAGGGTGATTCGGCAGGTGGCTCGGCCAAGCAGGGCCGCGCCCGCGAATATCAGGCGGTGCTGCCGCTCAAGGGCAAGATCCTCAATGTCGAGCGCGCGCGCTTCGACAAGATGCTCTCATCGCAGGAAATCGGTACGCTGATCACGGCACTTGGCACCGGTATCGGGCGGGAGGAATTCAACCCGGACAAGCTGCGTTACCACAAGATCATCATCATGACGGATGCCGATGTCGACGGCGCCCATATCCGTACCCTGCTCCTGACCTTCTTCTTCCGCCAGATGCCGGAACTGATCGAGCGCGGGCATCTCTATATCGCCCAGCCGCCGCTCTACAAGGTCTCGCGCGGCAAGAACGCGATCTACGTGAAAGACGAGCGCGCGCTGGAGGATTATCTCATCGATCTCGGCACGGTCGAGGCGAGCCTCGATCTGGCCAGCGGCACCGCCTTCCAGGGGCAGCAGCTCGTCAAGCTGGTCGAAGAGGCGCGCATCGTGCGCAACACCATCCGAGCCTTGCATTCACGCTATTCGCATTTCGTCGTCGAACAGGCGGCGATTGCCGGCGTGCTGCGGCCCGAGATCGTCGATGATCCCGAGCGCGGGACGCAGGCTGCGGAATATGTCGCCAAGCGCCTCGATATCCTCTCGGAGGAGACCGAGCGCGGCTGGCAGGGACGCATCGAGAATGGCGGCTATGTCTTCACCCGCGTGGTGCGCGGCGTGACCGAAGCACAGGTGCTCGATGCCTCCCTGCTCGAATCGCAGGAAGCCAAGCGCATCGACGAATTCGCCACCACCCTGCAGGAGGTCTACGGCCAGCCGGCGAAACTCGTGCGCAAGGGGGATTCCAAGGCGATCTACGGCCCGATGGCCCTGTTCGAGGCCGTCACCGCCTTCGGCGCACGCGGCGTTAATCTCCAGCGCTACAAGGGGCTCGGCGAGATGAATCCCGACCAGCTGTGGGAGACGACCCTCGACCGGGACGCGCGCTCGCTGCTGCAGGTCAAGGTCAAGGATGTCGCCGATGCCGACGATCTCTTCGTCAAGCTGATGGGCGACGTGGTGGAGCCGCGCCGCGAGTTCATCCAGGACAACGCGCTCAGCGTGGCCAATCTGGATATCTGAACGCGCCGCAGCGTCAGCGGGTGCCTCGTCCCGGCGCAGCGCCGGGGCGCGTGAGAGGCGCGTCGGTATCGTCTGCTTGACGGAATTCGCGCCAGAATGCGGATGAGGCCCCGCGCCCCGTGACGCGTGACCTGCAGCAACCGGCGCTGCGTGCCTCACGAGCCGCCGCGCCCTCAAGATCGGCCAGGGCGTAACCGAGACGGCGCAGCATGTCGTCGAGATAATCGCGGTGCGCGACGATCCGCCCTTCGAAATGATCATCCATGGCACACTTCCCGTATCGACCCGTCGGGGGCCGGGCGTGAGCGTGTCAGGGAGCCACGTCAAATCGATATGCGCATTGATCCTGCGCAACCCCGGACAGCGCGCCGCCCAGGGCCGGGTGCACCCGATCCTCGGAAAGGGTCAGGCGGCGAGGCGCTCGCTCACGAGCGTACGCAGAGCGCGCAGATCCTTGACGAAGGCGCGGATACCCTCGGCGAGTTTCTCCGTCGCCATGGCATCCTCGTTGAGGGCGAAGCGGAAACGCGTCTCGTCGAGGTCCAGCCGTGGCGGTGCTTCGCCGATCGTCCCGGGCGAGAGGCGCCGGGGTAAATCGCCGGTATCGGCGGCCAGTTCGTCGAGCAGGGCGGGAGAGATGGTCAGCCGGTCGCAGCCCGCCAGCGCCTCGATCTCGCCGGCATTGCGGAAGGAGGCGCCCATCACCACCGTGTCGATGCCGTGGGTCTTGTAGTAGTCGTAGATGCCGCGCACCGAGACGACACCGGGATCGTCGTCGGGCGCATAGGGCCCACCGCCACGCGCCTTGTGCCAGTCCAGGATCCGCCCCACGAAAGGCGAGATCAGGAACACGCCCGCATCCGCGCAGGCCGCGGCCTGGACCAGCGAGAACAGCAGGGTGAGATTGCAGTCGATACCCTCCTTCTGAAGGATTTCGGCGGCGCGGATGCCTTCCCAGGTCGAGGCGATCTTGATCAGGATGCGCTCGCGCCCGATACCGCGCGCCTCATAGGCGGCGATGATGGCACGCGCCTTGGCCAGGGTGGCCTGCGTGTCGAAGGAGAGATCGGCATCCACCTCGGTGGAGACACGCCCCGGCACGATGCCTGCGAGCTCCGCCCCGAAGGAGACGGCGAGCCGGTCGCAGACCGCTTCCGCGCGGGCCTCGATCGGCCCCGACAGGCTCTTCCCCCAGGCGATCGCCTCGTCGACGAGGGGCGCCGAGGCGGGATCTCCGGCAGCCTTGAGCAGCAGGGTCGGATTGGTGGTGCAATCCTGCGGGCCTAAGCGGCGCACCGCCGCGATATCGCCGGTATCGGCGACGACGACGGTCATTTCGCGCAGGCGGTCGAGCTTGGATGTCATGATTGTCTCCCCGTCTGGCGGCGCTCAGCGCACCTCGAACATGCCTTCGACCTCGACGGCGGCATCGAGCGGCAATTGCGCCACGCCGATGGTGGAGCGGGCATGGCGTCCGGCATCGCCGAAGGTCTCGACCATCAGATCCGAGGCGCCGTTCATGATCTGGGGGACCGCGCCGTAATCGGGCACGCAATTGATGAAGCCGCCAAGCCGCACGACGCGGGTCACCGCGTCGAGATCGCCGATCGCCGCGCGCAGCTGCGCGAGAATGTTGATGGCGCAGGCCCGCGCCGCCTCACGCCCGGCTGCCTCGTCGACCGCATCGCCGAGCTTGCCGAGATGGGCGGGCGCGATCTTGCCGTCGGGGCCGAGGCAGATCTGGCCGGAAATAATGACGAGATTGCCCGTGCGCACGAAAGGCACGTAATTGGCCACCGGCGCGGCGGGGGTGGGCAGGCTGATGCCGATTTCGGCGAGGCGGGCCTCGATCCGGCCCTGTGTCGCGTTGCTCATGATAGGCTCCCGTTGGTCTCGTCTTGCAGATTGTCGGTCATGCCGTCTCTCGCGCTTGTGGCTCATCGCGGGCGTGAGGGCAAGTGGGGCGGCAAGTGGGGCGGCAAGTGGGGCGGCAAGTGGGGCGGCAAGTGGGGCGCCAAGTGTGGCGCCAAGCGGAGAGTGCCGCCGGGGCGAAGAGTGTTGCGGAAACGGTTGCGACGCGATGGCGTTTGCATGGACCCGGCGGGGTACCTATGGTCGGCGTGCCGAATCGCCTGTTCCTGCAGAAAGCTCCCTCGATGCTCATCCGCTTGACCGCTCCCCTGCTGCGCTCCGCCATCGTCGCATCGGCGGCAACCGCGCTCCTCGTCGCGGCTCCCGCCATGACCCGGACCATGGCCGCCGAGGCCGAGGGGCTCGCATCTCACCGTGCCGTCTACGATCTGAGCCTCTTGCGCGGCGGCGGTGACGTGGTCGATGCCGAGGGGCGGATCGTCTATGAATTCATCGGCAATGCCTGCGAGGGCTATACCACCACCGTGCGCCAGCTCACCACGCTGATCGGCGATTCCGGCTCGATGACCCTGGATACCCATGTCGCGACCTTCGAGGAAGGCGACGGCAGCGCGCTCAGTTTTCGCACCCGGACCCTGCTCGACGGCGCACCGATGATCCGCACGCAGGGCGAGGCCTCGATCGTCGATGACGGATTGCGGATCGCGCTCGACGAGCCGCGCACCGGCGAGATCGCGCATGACGAGCGCCCGGCCTTTCCGACCGAGCATATCCTCGCGATCCTCGACGCCGCCCGCCAGGGCGATGCGACACTCGCCATGGCGGTGTTTGATGGCGGCGATGAAGGCGACGACATCCATGACACCTTCACGGTGATCGGTTCCGCCCTCGGCCCGGACGAAGACGGCGAGTTCCCGCAACTCACGCAGACCCAGCGCTGGCGGGTGACGCTGAGCTATTTCGATCGCGGCGAAGCCGGCGACGGCACGCCGAGCTACGTGGCCGGTTTCGATCTGCACGAAAACGGCGTCACCACGGATCTCAGCCTCGATTTCGGCGATTTCGCGCTGGCGGGGACGATGACGGGTATCGAGTTCTTCGAGACCGAACCCTGTCCGTAAATCCAAGCCATAGATCGAGGCCACACAAGGCCTTGCGCCGGTCGGCGGGTGGCGGTGACGCGAAAATCGAAAGACCCGTCGAATTGCGCCACGCGCCTTAAGCTTCGCGCAAGCTTCGGCTGGCAATCTCTTGGCCATGACGGGTTGGGCCGCAAAATGATGAACGGCCCAAAGGCATGACGCCGCTCCCGCCATACCGGTGAAAACCCGGCATGTCCCTTCTTTCTATGCTTCTTGAAAGGGACTTCTCATGTCGAGCCTCATGACCAACTCTGCCGCGATGACCGCGCTCCAGACGCTGTCGAGCACCAACAAGCAGATGGATATCACGCAGAACCGCATCTCGACCGGTTACCGTGTGTCCGACGCCGCCGACAACGCCGCCTACTGGTCCATCGCTACCACCATGCGCTCAGACAACAAGGCGCTCGGCGCCGTGCAGGACGCTCTCGGCCTCGGTGCCGCGACCGTGGACGTCATGTACACCGCTCTCAACTCGACGGTCGAAGTCGTCTCCGAGATCAAGGCCAAGGTCACCGCCGCTGCTCAGCCCGGCGTCGATCGTGGCAAGATCCAGAGCGAGATCGATGAGTTGCAGAACCAGCTGCGCAACATTGCGGCTTCCGCGGTGTTCAACGGCGAAAACTGGCTGCAGTTCGACTCCACCGATGCCGGCGCCTCTGCCGATCGTGAGATCGTCAGCTCCTTCACCCGCACGGCCGGCGGTGCCGTGAGCCTTGAGACCACCACGGTCGAGATCGGCAACACGCTGCTGGTCGATCTTGATGCGGGTACGGCTGCCGGCATTCTCGATCAGGACCGCTCGGCTGCATTCACCTTCGCCGGTGGTTCGGTGGACGGTGTCAGCCTGCTTGATCTCGACATCAATGCGGGTGCCGCCGATGGTGACTTCTCGGCAGATATGGAGCGTGCCGTCGGCCTCGTGGATGCGGTGCTCTCCGATATCACCGATGCCGCCACCAATCTGGGCGCCATCAAGAACCGCATCGGCCTGCAGCAGGACTTCGTCGCCTCGCTGAAGGACTCCATCGATCGCGGTGTCGGCCAGCTGGTGGATGCGGACATGAATGCCGAATCGACCCGTCTGCAGGCACTCCAGGTGCAGCAGCAGCTGGGCATCCAGGCGCTCTCGATCGCCAACGGCAACAGCCAGAACATTCTCTCGCTGTTCCGCTGATCGCGGGCTTTACAAAGTTCGATACCCTCAAACTCGGGGGCCGTGTCAAACCGACACGGCCCCTCCTTCATGTGAGGTAGCCGGGCCTTGCCCGTCCACAGCTAGCGCTCGTCAATCGCGGCCGATACCCTCGACTCGGGCGCCCGGCTTTGCCACAAACAGATCCGTCGGATCGTTCGGGGAGACGGGAAATGAGCGTGCTGCGCGAAGTCGGATTCGTCCATCTGCACGTCCATTCCTCCTATTCGCTGCTCGAAGGCGCGCTGCCGATCGCCAAGATCGCCAAGCTCGCGGCAGCCGATCGCCAGCCCGCGATTGCGCTGACCGATACCAACAATCTCTTCGGCGCGCTGGAATTCTCCGAAAAGCTCTCCGGTGCCGGTATCCAGCCGATTCCCGGCGTGCAGATCACCACCGCCTTCGAGCCCGCCGACCCGACGCAGCGCATCAGCCAGCCCGGCACCGCCGATCTCGCCCTGCTCGCCACCTGCGAGGAGGGTTATGTCAATCTCATGCGCCTCGTCAGCCGGGGCTATTTCGACGTGGATCTCGGCGCAGAGCCCTGCATCACGATCGACGCACTGGCCGAGCATGCCGAGGGCGTGATCGCGCTCACCGGCGGCCTGCGCGGCCCGCTCGACCGGGCGCTTTTCCATGGGCGTTCGGAACTCGCCGAGCAACGTTTCGGGCGTCTTCGCGAGATATTCGGTGACCGGCTCTATGTCGAGATCCAGCGCCACGGCATGGAGGAGGAGCGGGCGGTCGAGGGGGCGCTGATCGCCATGGCAGACCGGCACGGGGTGGGGCTCGTTGCATCGAACGAGCCGTTCTTTCCGGGGCCAGATGATTACGAGGCGCATGACGCGCTCATGGCCGTCGCCGAGGGCCAGGTCGTCTCGCAGGATCAGCGCCGCCGGTTGACGCCCGAGCACGGTTTCAAGACCCGCGCCGAGATGCAGGCCTTGTTTTCGGATCTGCCGGACGCGCTCACCAACAGCGTCGAGATCGCCATGCGCTGCGCCTGGCGGGTGCGTACGCGCAAGCCGATCCTGCCCAATTTCGCGCGGCCCGACGAACCGGGCGCGGACGAGAATGCCGAGCTGCGCCGCCAGGCGGAAGAAGGCCTCGCGCGCCGCCTGGAGGCGCACGGCCTTGCCGAGGGCTTCACCGAGGAGGATTACAGGGCCCGGCTCGATTACGAGATCGGCATCATCCAGAACATGCAGTTCCCCGGCTACTTCCTGATCGTGGCCGATTTCATCAAGTGGGCCAAGGATCACGACATTCCGGTAGGCCCGGGGCGTGGTTCGGGTGCGGGCTCGCTGGTCGCTTATTCGCTCACCATCACCGATCTCGACCCCTTGCGCTTCGGCCTGCTGTTCGAGCGCTTTCTCAATCCCGAACGCGTCTCGATGCCGGATTTCGACATCGATTTCTGCGTCGAGGGCCGCGAAGACGTGATTCGTTACGTGCAGGAACGCTACGGCGAGACCAATGTCGCGCAGATCATCACCTTCGGAACGCTGCTGGCGCGCGGCGTGCTGCGCGATGTCGGGCGCGTGCTCGAAATGCCCTACGGCCAGGTCGACAAGCTGACCAAGCTCGTGCCGCAGAATCCGGCCAAACCCGTCACCCTGCCCCAGGCCATCGCCGACGAGCCGCGCCTGCAGGCGGCGGCGGATGAAGAGCCGGTGGTGCAGCGGCTTCTCGCCATCGCCCAGAAGCTCGAAGGCCTGCACCGCCATGCCTCGACCCATGCGGCGGGCGTGGTGATCGGCGATCGCCCGCTACAGGAACTGGTACCGCTCTATCGCGATCCCAAGACCGGCATGCGGGTGACGCAGTACAACATGAAATGGGTCGAGCAGGCCGGCCTCGTCAAATTCGACTTTCTCGGCCTGAAGACGCTCACGGTGATCAACCGCGCCATCGGCCTGATCGCGCAGGATGGCGGGGAGCGCATCGACATCTCCTCGATCCCGCTGGACGACCAGACCACCTACGACATGCTGCGCCGGGGCGAGACGATCGGCATCTTCCAGGTGGAATCGGCGGGCATGCGCAAGGCGCTCGTCGAGATGGCGGCTGACCGGGTCGAGGATCTGATCGCGCTGGTGGCGCTCTACCGTCCCGGCCCGATGGCGAATATCCCGGTTTATTGCGAGCGCAAGCACGGGCGTGGCGAGCCGGAAGAGAAATGGTATCCACTGCCCGAACTCGCGTCCGTCCTGCGCGAGACCTTCGGCATCATCGTCTACCAGGAGCAGGTGATGCAGGTGGCCCAGGACCTCGCCGGCTATTCGCTCGGCGATGCCGACCTGTTGCGCCGCGCCATGGGCAAGAAGATCAAATCCGAGATGGATGCCCAGCGCGGGCGCTTCGTCTCCGGCGCGACGGAGCGCGGCATCGCCAAGGAGAAGGCCGACGAGATCTTCGATCTGCTGGCCAAATTCGCCGATTACGGCTTCAACAAGTCCCACGCGGCGGCCTATGCGCTGGTCTCGTACCAGACCGCATGGCTGAAGGCGAATTACCCGGTCGCGTTCATGGCCGCCTCCATGACGCTCGATATCGACAATACCGACAAGCTCTCGGAATTCCGTCGCGAGGCGCAGCGGCTCGGCATCACCGTGGCCGCGCCCTCGATCAACGAATCGGGCGTCGAATTCGCCGTGCGCGAGGGCACCATCGTCTACGCACTCGCGGCGGTAAAGGGCGTGGGGCGCCAGGCGGTGGAGAGCATCGTCGCGGCACGTGGCGACGAGCCCTTCAAGGATCTTGCGGATTTCGCCCGGCGCATCAAGCCGCGCGCCCTCAACAAGCGCACGCTGGAGAACCTCGTGGCTGCCGGCGCCTTCGA
This sequence comes from Salinarimonas sp., assembly GCA_020832565.1. Classification (GTDB taxonomy): domain Bacteria; phylum Pseudomonadota; class Alphaproteobacteria; order Rhizobiales; family Beijerinckiaceae; genus Saliniramus. The sequence goes on from JAFIEI010000055.1 coordinate 15,925, forward strand.
TGCGCTGGAGCCCGATCGCGCCCGCGCCATGGCGGCGGTTGACCCGATCTTCGCCCTGGCCCAGCAGGCGAGCGAGGCGGAAGCCGGCGGCATGATCGACATGTTCGGCGGCGTCGCCTCCTCCGATGTCGCCCTGCGCATCCCCGAATATACCCCCTGGACCGCATCGGAACGGCTGCAGCGCGAATACGACGCGGTCGGCTTCTTCCTCTCGGGCCATCCGCTGGATGAATATGAAGGCCTGCTCGACAAACTCAGGGTGCAGCGCTGGAGCGATTTCGTGCGCGCGGTCAAGAGCGGCTCGAGCGTCGGGCGCGTCGCTGCGACGGTGCTCGACAAGCAGGAGCGGCGCACCAAGAGCGGCTCGAAGATGGGGATTTACCAGCTCTCCGACCAGACCGGTCATTTCGAGGCGATCATCTTCTCCGAGGGCCTGCAGCGCTATCGCGACGTGCTCGAACCCGGGGCCGCGGTGATCCTGATGATGCAGGCCGGGATCGAGGGCGAGGAGGTGCGCGCGCGCATCGGCACGGCGGAGCCCCTAGACGAGGCCATCGCCAAGCATCAGAAGGGCATGCGCATCTACCTGCGCGACGAACGCCCCATCGCCTCGGTGCAGCAGCGCCTCTCGGCACGTGGCGAAGGCGAGGTCTCGCTGGTGCTGATCCTCGACGAGGGCGAGCAGGAGGTCGAGGTGAAGCTGCCGGGCAAATATCTCGCCACACCGCAGATCGCAGGTGCCTTGCGCGCCGTACCCGGCGTGGTCGATGTGGAGATCAGCTGATCGGGTGTGGCGCAATGCCGATGGCGCTGCGGCGCGGGCGGTCTATCTTCGGGGAATCTGTCGCTACAGCCCGGAAGGCATGCCGTCATGAGCCCAGATATGAACCAAGGTATCAGTAACGCCGAAGATGCGCCCGTCCTCCTCACCCGCGACGGCGCGGTCGCGATCATCGCCCTCAACGCGCCGGCCAAGCGCAACGCCCTCACCATGGATCTGCGGCTGGCTTTGCTCGACGCGCTCGACACGCTGATCGCGGATCCGGAATGCCGCGCCATTCTCCTGACGGGCGAAGGCGGGGCGTTCTGTTCGGGCGGTGACCTTTCGGCCATGCGCACCGACGACCCGATGGGCTCGCGTCGGCGCCTCTCCATTATCCATGACATCGTGCGCCGCATCGCCACGGGTCCCAAACCCGTCATTGCCGCCGTCGAGGGCGCGGCATTCGGTGCCGGGCTGGCGCTCGCCACGGCAAGCGACGTGGTGGTGGCCGATCCCGCTTCGAAATTCTGCGCGTCCTTCTCGAAAGTGGGACTAATGCCGGATGCGGGCCTGATCTGGTCGCTGCCGCCGCGCGTCGGGCTGGGCACGGCCAAACGCATGATGCTCGAAGCCCCCGTCATCGCCGGCGAGGAAGCCAAGGCGCTTGGCCTCGTCGATGTGCTCGCACCCGCAGGAAACGTGCGCGATATCGCCCTTGCCCGCGCCCGGGACATGGCCCGGCTGGCGCCGCTCTCCATCGCCATGACCAAGGCGGCGTTTGCCCGCGGCACCGATGACCTGGAGCGGGTGCTCGCCTACGAAATGGACGGCCAGCCCATGCTTTTCGCCACCGCCGACCACGCCGAGGGCCGCAAGGCCTTCGCCGAGAAGCGCGACCCGCAATTTCGCGGAGCGTGATCGAGTTTTCGCAAGCTGCCCCCCGCGCAGCAACTCTGGACCTTGCAACCGGGCAAGGTCGCTCTTGCCCGGCTTTGGGATGCGCCAAGTCATGCCGATCTGTATTGCATGAAACAGGCGTCTCGGCGCCGTGCAAAGTCAGGAGGCGGCCATGAGCGTCGCGGGTATTCATCATGTCACGGCCATGGCGGGCGCGCCCTGGCGCAACCGGCATTTTCATGCCGAAATCCTCGGGCAGCGCCTGGTCAAGCGCACTGTCAATTTCGACGATCCCGCGACATGGCACCTCTATTACGGTGACGGCGAGGGGCGCCCGGGTTCGGCGCTGACCTTCTTTCCCTGGCCCCATATCGCGCCCGGCCGGCCCGGTGACGGCGAGACCGTCGAGACGGCGTTTCGCGCGCCCGCGGCTGCGCTCGATTTCTGGCGCGAGCGGCTCGAAGCGCATGGCGTTGCGGTTCAGGCCGAGGAGCGCCACGGGCGCGGCGCGCTGACCTTTCGCGATCCCGACGGGATGGCACTCGCCATCATCGGCGTCGCGGGCGCACAAGACGAGCCCGCATGGATAGTGCCGGGAATCGACGCCAGCGCGGCTCTGCGCGGCTTCGAGAGCGTTACGCTCGCCGTTCCCGATCCGGACATCACGGGCGCAATCCTGCGCGACGTCCTGGGTTTTCGCCACAGCGAGGCCAGACCCGGTCATCTCGGGCTCGCGGGAAGCGACAGCCCGTTGACCGCCGTCGAGATCGTCGAATCCACCCATGGCACCCGCCCCCGCCTCGGCGCCGGCTCAGTGCATCACGTTGCCTTTCGCGCCGCCGATGACGCGGCACAGGAGGCGATGGCCGAGACCCTGCGCAGCCGCTTCGGGATCGAGGCGACGGAGCAGCGTGATCGGAATTACTTCCGCTCGATCTATTTCCGCGAACCGGGCGGCGTGCTCTTCGAGATCGCCACCGACGGGCCGGGTTTCGCAGTCGACGAGGATCCGGCGCATCTCGGCGAGACGCTTCAGCTCCCGGCGGGACTGGAGGCACGCCGCGAGACCATAGCTGCAAGACTGCCTTCCCTCGAACCGGAGGAAGCGTGATGAATGCCGGGCTCGACAATGCGCGCGTGAGCGATGATTTCGGTTTCCGTCATGTTTTCGTGCCGCCCGGGCCCGGTCACGCGAAGGCGCCGCCGCTGTTGCTTCTGCACGGAACCGGCGGCGACGAGCGCGACCTGCTGCCGCTCGCCGCCCGGCTCGCCCCGGGTGCTGCGATCCTGTCACCGCGCGGCAATGTCAGCGAAAACGGCATGCCGCGCTTCTTCAGGCGCCTCGCAGAAGGGGTGTTCGACGAAGCCGATCTGCGCGCGCAGACGCAGGCGCTCGCCCGGTTCATCAGCGAGGCCTGCGCGGCCTACGGGCTCGCGCGCCCCGTCGCGGTTGGTTTTTCCAACGGTGCGAACATCGCCGCCTCCCTGCTCTGGCTCGCCCCCGACAGCCTCGCCGGCGCGGCCCTGTGGCGGGTGATGCGCCCGCTGCCGGAGGCGCCGGCGACGCCGCTCACCGGCAAACCCGTCCTGATCCTGGCCGGTGCTGCCGATCCGTTGATCCCGGCGGCACGATCGCAGGAACTCGCCACGGCCCTCGGCGAGGCGGGAGCCGCTGTCACCCTCGAAATCCTGCCGGCCGGTCATGGGTTGACCCCAGCGGATCTCGACATCACCGCGCGCTTCCTCGGGCCGTTGATCTGAACTGCCGGGGCTAAGCCGGCTTTACAGATCCGTGAGCCTGATACGGCTTTGCGTGTCGAAAAGGTGCAGGCTTTCGTCGGAGGCGCGCAGCGGCAGGATCTCGCCCTCGCGAGCGATCGTGTGACCGGGCAGACGCACGGCCATGCGCGCACCACCCTCGCCGTAGACTGCTTGCTTCCGGCTGTCGGCGAGACTGCCATGGACGAGGATATCGGCACCGAGTGTCTCGACCATCTCCGCAGCGAGATTGAAATCCGCCTCACCTTCGGCGCAGGGATAGAGATGCTCAGGGCGGATGCCGATCATCACCGGCTTGCCAGCATGGGCAGCCAGCCTGTCAGGGGCGAAACGCAGGTCCTGGCCACTCTCCAGCGCCGCCGTGGCGCCGTCGGAGGCGATCCTTCCGGGCATGAAGTTCATCGCAGGCGAGCCGATGAAGCCTGCGACGAACATGGTGCGCGGATGCAGATAGACATTCATCGGCGTATCCACCTGATCGGCCACGCCTGCATTCATCACCACGAGCTTGTCGGCGAGTGTCATCGCCTCGACCTGATCGTGCGTGACATAGAGCGACGTGGTGCGCAGGCGGCGCTGCAGCTGCTTGATTTCGAGGCGCATCTGCACGCGCAGCTTGGCGTCGAGATTGGAGAGCGGCTCGTCGAAGAGGAAGGCGGAGGGGTCGCGCACGATGGCGCGGCCCATGGCCACGCGCTGACGCTGGCCGCCGGAAAGCTGGCGCGGCTTGCGTTCCAGCAGGGGCGACAATTCCAGCATCTGCGCCGCTTTCGCCACCCGCGCCTCGATCTCGGCGCGCGGCTTGCCGGCGATCTTGAGCCCGTAGGCCATGTTGTCGAACACGCTCATATGCGGATAGAGCGCGTAGTTCTGGAAGACCATGGCGATGTCGCGATCCTTCGGCTCGAGCCGGTTGACCACCCGCCCGCCGATGGCGATCTCGCCTCCGGTGATCTCCTCGAGCCCCGCCACCATGCGCAGCAGCGTGGATTTCCCGCAGCCGGAAGGGCCGACGATGACGACGAGTTCGCCGTCGATGATATCGATCGAAACCCCGTGGATGACTTTCGTATCGCCGTAGCTCTTTTCGACATTTCGGATCGCGATCTCGGCCATTGCAATGGCGCTCCTATTTCTCGGTTTCGACGAGGCCCTTGACGAAGAGCCTCTGCATGAAGACGACGACGATGACGGGGGGAGCCAATGCCAGCATCGCTGTTCCCATGGCGAGGTGCCATTGCGGCTGGGTATCGGCGACGTTGATCATGCGCTGGATGCCCATCACGATGGTGGTGTAGGAACTGTCCGTGGTGATCAGCAGCGGCCAGAGATACTGGTTCCAGCCATAGATGAACATGATCACGAAGATCGCAGCGATATTGGTGCGCGACAGGGGCAGAAGGATATCCTTGAAGAACTGGAACGGGGTCGCCCCGTCCATGCGCGCGGCTTCGGTCAGTTCGTCCGGCACGGTGAGGAAGAATTGCCGGAAGAGGAAGGTGGCCGTCGCCGAGGCGATCAGCGGAATCGAGAGTCCGGCATAGGAATTGAGCATGCCGAGATTGGCCACCACCTCGAAGGTCGGCAGGATGCGCACCTCGACGGGAAGCATCAGGGTGATGAAGATGATCCAGAAGCAAAGCATCCGGAAGGGAAAGCGGAAATAGACCACGGCGAAGGCCGAGATCAGCGAGATCGCGATCTTGCCGATGGCGATGGCGAGCGCCATGACGAGCGAATTGAACATCATCAGCGCCACCGGGACACCGCCGGCCTGGCGCATGCCCTGCGAGAGGATGGTTTCGTAGTTCTGGACGAGCCGGTCGCCCGGCCAGAGCGGCATCACCCCGCGCATCAGCGCACCACCTTCATGGGTGGAGGCGACGAAGGCGACCCAGACGGGAAAGAGCACCAGCAGCACACCGGTGACGAGAATGGCATGACGCAGGAAGGTCAGCCAGGGACGGTTTTCGACCATGGCGGCCTCCTCAATACTGCACGCGCCGCTCGATATAGCGGAACTGGATGGTGGTGAGCGCGATGACGATTCCCATCAGGATGACGCTCTGCGCCGCCGAGGAGCCGAGGTTCAGACCGACGAAACCGTCGGTATAGACCTTGTAGACGAGGATATTCGTCGCCTGGCCCGGCCCGCCGCTCGTCGTGGCATGAATCACGCCGAACGTGTCGAAGAAGGCGTAGACCACGTTGACGACGAGCAGGAAGAAGGTCGTCGGCGAGAGCAGCGGGAAGGTGATCGACCAGAACCGCTTCCACGGACTCGCCCCGTCGATCGCGGCAGCCTCCATGAGCGATTTCGGGATTGCCTGCAGACCGGCGAGGAAGAAGAGGAAATTGTAGCTGATCTGCTTCCAGACAGCCGCGATGGTGACGAGCACCAGCGCATCATTGCCGTTGACATGATGGTTCCAGCTATAGCCGAGCCCCCGCGCCATATAGGCGAGAATGCCGATCGAGGGGTTGAACATGAACCACCAAAGAACCCCCGCAATCGCCGGCGCGACCGCATAGGGCAGAATCAGCATGGTCTTGTAGCCATTCGCCCCCTTGATCACCCGATCCGCCATCACCGCCAGGAGCAGCGCGATGGCCAGCCCGGAAAAGGTGACGGCAACGCTGAAGGCAATCGTGACCTGGAAGGAGGAGAGATAGAGCGGATCGGCAAACAGCCGCTGGAAGTTCTGCAGACCGACGAAGCTCGTGCGCAGGCCAAACGCATCCTGGCGCAGGACTGATTGATACAGGGCCTGCCCGGCCGGCCAGATGAAGAAGATCAGCGTAATGATCAGCTGAGGCGCGAGCAGGGCCAGCGGAAAGGCAAAGCCTGCAAATGTCACCCGCTTGTGCATGAGGGGATCCGTATCAGGAGATCGGGCATGGATGCGCCCGTGTCATCGACGAGGACGCCGGTCGCATGACCGGCGCCCCCGCAGCACATGAAGCGTCAGGATCGCTGCGCGTCAGGAATTGTCGGCTTCGAACTGGCGCAGCAGATCGTTGCTCCGGCGCGCCGCGTCGTCGAGCGCTTCCTGCGCCGACTTGTTGCCCGACCAGACTTCCTCGAGCTCTTCGTTGATCACGTCACGGATCTGCACGAAGTTGCCCAGGCGCAGGCCGCGCGAATGCTCGGTCGGCTCGTTGAGCGTCATCTGCAGGATCGACGTATCCGTGCCCGGATTGACCTCATAGAAGCCCTGCTCCTGCGACAGCTCGAAGGATGCCATGGTGATCGGCAGATAGCCGGTAACCTGGTGCCAGTCGGCCTGCACCTCGGCCTCGCTGAGATAATCGAAGAACGCCGCGACAGCCGCGTATTCCTCGTCGGTGTGACCGTTGAGCACCCACAGCGTGGCGCCGCCGATGATGGAGTTCTGCGGCGCGCCTTCGACATCGTCGTAATAGGGCAGCATACCGACGCCGAATTCGAAATCGGTATTGGCCGCGACACCGGCCTGGGCGGCCGAGGAATTCATGTAGAAGGCGCATTCGCCATTATAGAAAAGCGGCGCGGGATCGGAGCGGCGACCGCCGTAGCGGAACACGTCCTCATCCTGCCATTCCTTCATATTGGCGATGTGGCGCACATGCAGGTCGCTGTTGAAGCGGAATTCCGTGTCGAGCCCTTCGAAGCCGTTGGCATTGGTGGCGAACGGCACGTTGTGGAGCGCGGAGAAGTTCTCGAGCTGCACCCAGGACTGCCATCCCGTCGTAAAGCCGCATTCCGCCGCACCCGTATCGATGATGGCGCGCGACATGTCGATGAGCTCGCCCCAGGTCGTGGGCGGCGTGTTCGGATCGAGGCCGGCAGCTTCCATCGCATCGCGGTTGTAGTACATCACCGGCGTCGAGGAGTTGAACGGCATGGAGAGCATGTTGCCGTCGGGATCGGCATAATAGCCGACGACGGAAGGCAGGTAGGCGGAGGGATCCCAGTCGCGACCATGCTCTTCCATCAGGCGATAGACCGGGAAGATGGCACCTTCGGCGGCCATCATTGAGGCGGTGCCGACCTCAAAGACCTGTACGAGATGCGGCTGCTGGCGCGCGCGGAAGGCCGCGATCGCGGAGGTCATCGTCTCGGTGTAGTTGCCGCGATAGACTGCGTTGACGCGGAATTCCTCCTGGCTCTCGTTGAAGCCGTCGACGACGTCCTGCGTGCGATCGCCGAGCTCGCCGCCCATGGCGTGCCAGAAATCGATTTCGACCGGCTGAGCCTGAGCATGCGTGGCGCCTGCCACCAGGATCATGGCCGTCGAAGCGGCCAGAAGCGTGCGGGTGAAGGTCATGTGTCGCTCCGAATGGTGTTTCTCGCGCAGGGGAATTCTGCGTCTGTGGGCGTCATGACGCGGTTTCATTTCAAGCCCAACTTAAACAGTTGAGTTGGACGAAGCAGGAACATTTTTCCGTAAG
>JAFIEI010000009.1 GCA_020832565.1 Salinarimonas sp.
CCGCCTGGCGGAATCTTGTTCTTGCAAGAATATATTTTAATTACAGTGCTTTAGACGTTCAGATCAGATTCGCCCCGGTTCGCCGGATGCGATAACGAGCGGACGAATTCAAGCAAAAGTCAACCATGAATGCGCCGAACGCCTGCCCTGACGCGGGCAACCGGGTTCATAAATCATGTCTGTGAAGGCGAAAACCGAATTCGGTTCCTGGAAGACTTCTCCGCAGTCACGTCCCACGATTTCGTTTGCCGAATGCTGGTTTTCACGTCTGAATTCGAACCGGTTCCCGCATGATGCAAGCAGAAAATTTTGCACGATTGAAAAATCTGATCAGACGATCTTTAATAGACCGTCAAGTGATGTGGCGACTTCGTGGGGGGCGTCATGAAGACCAGCAAATCACGCTTTCGTTCCGATGACTTTTCGGCGAATGATCGAATAGCCGTGCTCCAGGATGTTTACGCGGTTGTTGAAGAAGTCGATATAGATCTGATCGGCGATGCACCACCTTTCTTTGATGTTCTGACGCGCCAGATCGGTGATATCGGCCTGCTCGATGCGCGTATTTCGCCAATGGCACCGAGGCGCACGCGTGCCCAGGCGAATGCCGGAAAGGAAGACTTCGTCCTCGCCTTCATCCAGGACGGCAATGTCAGCTTCGAAGCCGACAAAGGCCCGTCGCTCGAGATCGGGCCAGGCGAAGCTTATCTCGGGATCAATACCCGCGCGTCGCGTCACCGCCTCTATGGTTCACCCAGGTTCTTCGACGTGATCATTCCGCGAGCGATGGTCCTCTCGGAAGTCGCCGATGCCGACCGGCTCATGCGTGACAAGCTTCCGGTGAGCCCGGAACTGAAACTGCTGCTTTCCTACGCGCAAATGCTCGCGCGGCTGGATCAGCCCCTTGACGAACGCGTGGCGCGCGCATGTGCCGATCATATCCGCGACCTCCTCGCCCTCGCGCTCGGGCCGACCCGCGATGCTGCGGAGCAGGCGGCGGGCCGGGGATTGCGCCATGCGCGCCTTGCGGCGGTCAAGGCAGACATCAAGCACAATCTCACCCGGAAATGGCTGACGCTCGAAACCCTTGCGCGCCGGCACGGTATTTCGCCGCAATATCTGCGCTCCCTGTTCTACAAGGACGGCACTTCCGTATCGGAATATATCCGCAATTCACGGCTCGAACACGCGAGGCATTTGCTCTGCGATCCCGAGCACAGGGAAACCCGGATCAGCGATATCGCCTTCACGGCAGGCTTCGGCGATCTTTCGCATTTCAACAAGGCATTCAGATCCCGTTTCGGGATGACCCCGTCCGATGCGCGTGCCGATGCGCCCGGGGCGCAGAGCGCGGTGTAGCGCATTTTCCCAGCTCTGCGCCCAAGAAGGCACGGCATTTTCCGTGTTAACCAATAGCAGCGTTCTGGTTCGGCAGGGCTGAAAGTCGGGTCGATCCTTGCCGTAGCCGAATAACGGAGTGGCGGCCGGACTGAATCGACTGTGCCTCAGTCCCGGTTTCGAAAGGGGGGTGCCGTGTCCATCAAGAAGATCTTCTCCAGTTTTGGTCTTTTTATTCTGGGAGCCACCTTCAGCGTCGCCAGCCACGCCTATCACGACAGCGCGCTCGATCCGAATGTGGCGCAGCCACTGATGATGATGCAGGAAGCGACACAAATGCAGTGCCTGATGGGCAACCATATGGCGTGCCAGCAGGCCTCCATCATCCATGGGGCCGCGCAGGAGATGCTCTACTATCAAACGCAATGCCAGCAAGGCAATCATCAGGCGTGCCAGAACTTCCAGAGGGGAGTCGGGCAGGTTCACAACGCCTTCCAGCAGTTTCAGAATTCCGCCGCACCGATACAGGCCGATCCCTCGTACGGTCAGCTGTCCCACGAAGAGCGCATGCGGCTCCAGCAGCAGGCTTTCGACAATCATAACCAGCAATGGGAGCAGCGGCAGCGGGATGAAATGGAACGCAATCAAAGATATCTCGATAATCTCCTGAGGTAATTCTGTCCTTGCATCTCGGATGGCGCACCTAAAAGCGATGTGATTACAACAGATCGGGAGGTTTATCGTGAAGAACGGTTCCAACAGAATTCGGTTGTTCTCGACAACTTTGCTTGCTTTGGGTCTCAGCGCATCCCTCGGCATCGCGCCGGGCACGGCGCAGACCGCCCAGCAGCCGGAAGCTGCGGCGCCAATGGCTGCGCCCGTCACGTCAGGCGGCCCGCCGCCATTGCCGGTCAGCCCCCCGCCGCCGCTGCGGACCTTCTACATCGCCGAAGGCGGCGAACCGGTCGGGCCGCTCAATATGGGCGAGCTCCGGGAAAGGCGGGCAGCGGGCACCCTGACCTCCGATACGCTCGTATGGGAGCAGGGGATGGCCGAATGGGGCCCCGCCCGGGAGGTGGAGGGTCTGGCCTCCCTCTTTGCCGAGGGGACTCCGGAAACCGCCGATGATACCGGGCCCGACGAGGTCGCCGAATTCGATGCCCGAACCTTCCTGCTGGGCGGCTGGCGCACCATCGGCGAAGTGCCGATCGAGGGTGTCGGCACGGGTGATGCGGATCTGACGGCAACCTATCGCGATGACGGCACACTGTCGGTGGAAGGCACGATCACGGCCAATCTGGGCATGCCGACTCCGACGACAATCTCGATCACCTCGACCGGCACATGGTCCGTCGAAAACATCAACGAAAACCGGTTCTTCTTTTCCACGACCTTGACCACCACGGGCACCGCGCCGGGCATGGATTTGAGCGAGATGGAGGAAACCGAAACCACGTCGGGTCTGGTCGATGTGCTCGGTCCGGATTCCGTGCGCGACAGCGAAGGGGTTATCTGGACCCGTATCCAGCTATAGGCGCCGTCGATCTGACCGGGCGGATCATGAACCGCTCGCGCTGTGTCGGCGGATCAAGCTGTCCGCCGGCCCCGCCCACCCGGCGGACGAGTCGCTCGTTGGTCTTCGACATCTGCATGGAGGCTGGTCATGAGGATTGTCATGGGTATGGTCTTGTGGAAGCGGAGATACGCAGTCGGCAAGTATGCAGGCGTCCTGTTCGGCCTGTCGCTGGCCGTCATGCTGGGATGGACGGAGGCGCTCGCCCAGGCTTCCTCCTCCATCACGGTTTTCGGCCGCACCGTGACCGTCACGGGTGGCGGCAGCCAGAATATCCGCTCCGGGCTCGCAGGCGGCACCACGATCATCGTGGACGGCACCGCCATAGAAGTGGGCCGTGAGACGATCACCCTGCTCGACGAGGTATACGAGATCGGGCCGGACGGCCCGATCCACATCCGCATCGAGGGCGACGATATCCTCCTCGAGGTGGATGGCGCGCCCGTTGCCAGCATCCGCGATGCATCACGCAGCGAGCGTCGTCTGGCCGGCCTTCTCGCAGAGGCCGAGGCGGGCGATGCCGTCGCGCAAATGCGTCTCGGATTGCGATATCGCCACGGGGAAGGTGTCGATCAGGATTTCGAGGAGGCGATGCGCTGGTTGCGCAAATCTGCCGAGCAGGGCAACGATATCGGCCAGACCAATCTCGCAATCATGCTCTACAGGGGCGAGGGCGCAGACCGGAATTTCGAAGAGGCGAGAGAATGGTACGAGAAGGCTGCGGCCCAGGGGGAGGCCGTGGCGCAAGGCAATCTCGGGGCCATGTTGATCAATGGCGAAGGCGGGCCGGTGGATCTCGACCGGGCCGAGGAGTTGTTGCGACTTGCCGCCGATGGCGGCGAAGAGATCGCAGCCTTCAACCTCTATCTGATTCTCAGACCCCAGGGGCTCGTGGGAACCGATACGCAAGCCGCGTTACGCTATCTCAGGCTGTCGGCCGAACGCGAATATCTCCCCGCCATCCATCGCCTGGCGGGGCTCTACAGCCGCGGAAACCTCGTCGAGGCCGATCACGCCCAGGCTGAAATCTACTACCGCCGCGCGGTCGAACGCGACCATTTGCCGGCAATGTTCGAACTGGCGGACCTGCTTCTCAACCAGGGTGAGAGCACGCCGGAACGCCTGGAAGAGGGCCTGGCGCTGCTCCATGCCGCCGTCGAGCGCGGCGAGGTCCGCGCGATCAACGATCTGGGATCCTACAAATTCGAAGGCAACTTCGTCGAGCAGGACGAGGCTGCCGGTGTCGCCCTGTTCCGCCGTGCCGCCGAAGCCGATCACGCCATCGCCAAACGCAATCTCGCCATCGCCTACGAGCATGGCCGCGGTGTCGAAAGGGACCTCGAGCAGGCGCGCCGCTGGTATCAGAGCGCCGCCGATGCGGGGCATCAGCGCGCGCCGGACGATCTCGAGCGAATTCGCGCCGCGCTCGCGGAAGCCGAGGCTGCAATCTACTGGTATGCCAGGGGCGGCGAGCAAGTCGGCCCGGTTCCGCTCTCGGAATTGCAAGCCCTTGCCGACAGGCGCGAAGTCGGCCCGTCCACGCTGATCTGGAAATCCGGACTTGCCGACTGGATTGCGGCGGGCGGGTACGCGGGGATTGCGATCCCGTGAAGGTTCGGTCGCGCGGGAGCCTGCCGCGCCGGGTGGGTCGAGACAGAGATTGCGCAGAAGCAGACAACGGAGAGCCGACAATGGCCAAAGGCGAACTCGTCGTCAGAGGAGACACCAATGCCGCGATGCAGGCATTCGTGAATGCCGTGACCTATATGGGCGGCAGTGTCACGTCGATGAACCCGGCGCGGCCGGTTGAGTTCAGGATCAGCCGCAGCGCCAATCTCGGCGGCTACGGCGCGCCCTATGCCGGTACGGCGACCTTCGTCCAGATGGGGCCCTCCCAGACCAAGATCCTCGTCGAGCTCAATTCCAAGGCCCTCTATACCGGCCTCTGGGTCGCCGGCACGCTCGCGGTCATCACGCTGGGCGGCACGCTCGCGCAGGATGAGGAGACCATCATGACGATCACCGTCATCCTGCTGCCGGTCGTGGCGATCATGCTGTATTTCTACTACGGGCCATGGCGCAGGCAGGTGATCGACAAAGCTCCAGGCCGGAGTTCACGGCACCGTGCCCGCCTATGCGACGGTGCAGACCGCGCAACCGGCGCCCGCGCCAGCCCCTGCAAGCCCGATCGCCGACCAGATGCGCCAGCTCAATGAGCTCAAGCAGGAAGGGTTGATTTCGCAGGAGGAATTCGACGTCAAGAAAGCCGATCTGCTCAAGCGCCTCTAGCGTGCCCCGCTTTCGGCGTGAAGAGGCAGATCAATGCACGGCCCGTCCTGAGGTTTGCGTGATCCGCCTTTTCCGCGTCAGAGTGAGGCTGCCGGGAAAGTGCCGAGATCGCGGCGCTGCTCCCGGCTTCCTCGACCCCGATTCGATCAGCAGGGGGCGCCAAGAGCATCATGCCGTCAGGTGGATACCGGCTGACGGAAGAAATGATTCGTCAAACAATGACTTAGAGCGTCCGGCCTGACTCCGTCAGGTCGGAAAGCGCTCTAAGCTCCCGAAAGGCCGGGGCGGATCAGGCCTTGACCAGTCGCTGATTGGGCAGGAGCTGAGTGGGCTGTGGATTCATTTGCTGCAAAAGGTCCGGGATCTCGCTGGCTGGGCGGGGCGCGCTGAAGTAGTAGCCCTGCATTTCGGTGCAGCCCTGCTCGCGGATCTGGTCCAGCTGCGCGCGGGTTTCTACCCCCTCGGCGGTGGTTGCCATGCCGAGGCTCGCCCCGAGGCCCGTCACCGCCCTTACGATGGCGAGGCTGTCGGCGCTCTCGTCCAGATCGTGAATGAAGGACCGGTCGATCTTGATCTTGTCGAAGGGGAAGGAGCGCAGATAGCTGAGACTCGAATAACCCGTGCCGAAATCATCCATCGCAGTGCGCACACCGAGGTTGCGCAACTGGTGGAGCAGCGCCAGCGTCGTGTCGCCGTCATGCAGCAGTACCGACTCCGTGATCTCGAGCTCGAGGCGAGATGGCGAGAGACCCGAATTCGCAAGCGCCGCGGCGATCTTGTGGAATAATGTCGGACTCTTGAACTGCGCCGGTGAGAGATTGACGGCCACCTTCAACCCGTCGGGCCAGCCGGCAGCCTCCCGGCAAGCCTGATTGACGACCCAATCCCCGAGCGGCACGATCAGCCCGATCTCCTCGGCGAGAGGGATGAATTCTGCTGGCGAGACCATTCCGCGCTCGGGGTGCTTCCAGCGCACCAGCGCCTCGAAGCCGGAAATCTCGTTGCTGATGGTGTTGACGAGCGGCTGGTAGTACAGTTCGAATTCGGATTCGGCGAGGGCGCGGCGCAGGTCCAGCTCGAGGCGTCGGCGCTCTTGGAGCTGTGCGTCCATAGCCGGTTCGAAAAAGCGGCAGGATCCCCGGCCGTCCGACTTTGCCCGGTAGAGCGCCATATCCGCGTTCTTGAGCAGCGCATCCGGATCGAGCCCGTCCTCCGGCGAAAAGCTCACGCCGATACTCGTTCCGATCACGATATGATGTCCGTCGATGTCGAAGGGTTCGCGCAGGATGCCGACCAATCGCCGCGCAAGATCCCCCGCCTGATCCGAGTTCCCGATATCGACCTGCAGGATCGCGAACTCGTCACCCCCGAGCCGTGCCACCGTATCGATCTCGCGAACGCATTCCCGCAGCCGCGTGGAGGCGGCCTGCAGCAACTGGTCTCCAATCTGATGGCCCAACGTGTCGTTGACCGCCTTGAAGTGATCGAGATCGAGGCAGATCACGGCCAGCTTCTCGCCGCGCCGGACTCGCGCCAGTGCATCCTCCATGCGGCTGCGCAGGAACACGCGGTTTGGCAGCCCGGTCAGCGCATCATGGCGCGCCATATGGCTGATGCGGGCTTCCGTCCTGATCGCTTCGGTGACATCCTCGTGCGTCGCGACATAGCCGCCGGTCTGCAGCGGTTTGTAGGTCACCTGGACGACCCTTTCATCCTCCAGTTCCGCATTGAAGCGCATCGCCGTGCCGCCGAGCGCGCCCGACAGGTGCTGCCCGACATAGGCTTTTGCATCCACCGGAGCGTTTCCGATGCTCTTGCGGTATGCCAGGATATCCATGACGGGCGTGCCGGGTACCGTCAGGTGCTCCGGCAGCGCGTACATGTTCGAATAGGCGGTGTTGCAGAGGATGAGCCGACCGTCTGCGTCGAACAGACAGAGCCCGTGCGGCATGTTGCTGAGCGCTGCGTCGAAGCGCATGTTTTGCGTCGCGAGTTCCTCTTCGCGCTGGCGCAGGGCGATATCCTGCTGCTTGCGGAGGGTGATGTCGTTGTAGGTGTGAACCGCGCCACCATCCGGGAGCGGGACGGTGTGTATCTCCAGCACCATGCCATTGGGCCGCGTGCGCTCATGCACAGCCCGGCAGGTGCCCGCGATACCGGTTTCGCGCAGGCACTCGCGAATTTGCTCGTCCGAGTCGAATTCCTGCATCTGAACCTGATGGCGGGCGATCTCCTCGAAGGTCGGCTTGTTCGCCATCAGCGCGTCGGGGAGATCGAGCAGGTCGATCACCTTTCGATTGTGTACCAGGACATGCCCGCCGGCATCGAACATCATCAGGCCCTGATCCATGTTCGCCAGCGTATTCTCCAGCAAAGCAGTTTGCTCCAGAAGGGCCTTTTCCTGCTCGGCCAGCCGGCTGTGCTGGCGCTTGAGTTCTTCGTTGACGCGCATATACGCGTTGTTGGTCGCATGAAGCGCCTCGATCGTTCTCTCGAGTTCGAGGCGCGTCTCGTGTTCGTGCGTGATGTCGGAGCCGGTGCCTCGATACCCGAGAAAAGCCTGCGTTTCGTTGTCGAAGAGGGGTTGCCCGGAAATCCTGAACCAGCGCGTGCGCCCGTCCTTGTGCTTGTAGGGATAGGTGAAATCGCGAAACGGGCGTCGTGCGAGAAGGTCGTCGACATGGCTGTGCCAGAATGCCGGATCCGCAGAATTTGCAGCGATATCGAGCCGGCTCTTGCCGATTTCCGCATCCGTATCGACGCCAACGACCTCCGCCAATCGGGCGGAGAAATAGGTGAAGCGCAGATCGGAATCCATCTCCCAGAACCAGTCGGAAGCGATCTCTGCGAAATCCTCAAGAAGGCGCTTGGACATCCACGTTCTCACTGCAAGAACATAATCAAAAATTGTCCCATTGAACGCATTAATGATTGCTGAAGATAAATCGAATTGCGCTGCACCGCGGGCCGAGACCATGACCGGTTTCGCGTTGACCGGCACTGCTTGCATGCAAAATTGCGCAAGTCGATCGATATGCGGGTAAAACCACAGTATGCCGCCGCGATTCAGCATGAGTGGAAGCGTCAGGGGGGCGTCGTGAACAGCACCAGAGGCGAGGCCCCCTTCCATACGGGCCCGCCCTGATGCTGTTATCGTTTTTTCATCGAAAATCGCGCGAACGAGATCCGGTTATTCGATCGGAACGTCGATGGCATTGTCGGCGGCGATCGTGTCGGAGGTATCCATCGCGCCGTGATTGGCCAGCAGATAGGCCGTTACCGCCAGCTTCTCTTCCATGTCCATCTTCGACGGGTCGTCGAAGGGCATCATCATCGCATTGTATTCGAACAAGCCGCGCCCATGGGAGAACTTGCGGATCTGCGAGCGCTCGCCCCAGACAGGCGAGGGGAAGCCGGCCCCTCCCATGCCGTCGTCTCCATGGCAAACGGCGCAATGGACGGCAAACAGCTCGGCGCCATGGGCGACCTGGTCGCTCATCTGTTTTTCTGCTGCGACCCCGATCGTCGATACGACCAGGAACCCTGTCGCGAAACCGGTGGTGAGGATGCCCAGTCCGATACGACGCACAGACGGAAACGGAATCATTGATTTCTCCGGAATTCTTCGTTGATGCCGGGCGAGGTGAATCGCCCGGCTGGTTGCTTGTCCTCAGGCAGGATCAAACGACCCGGATGCGGAAACGCGGAATTGAGCCATTGGCCATGCCGAGCAGGTTCGGCGGCACGCTGGCCGGCTGGGACGTTCCCGAATTGTCGGTCGTGCGGGTCTCGATGACGTGTTCGCCCGCAGACGCATCCCAGGGGAATTCGAAGCGCACCCAGGTATAGCGTCCGAGATTCGGGGCGAGGATCCGCGCAGGCTGCCAGGGCCCGCCATCGATGCGGTAATCGACTTCGCGCACCCCGTATTGCGGGCCCCAGGCATAGCCGCGCATCGTCTGCAGCCCGGCCTTGAGGGTCGGCAATTCACCGCGCTCCAGCGGGTAGTTGGCCGGCATGCTCGGCGTGTTTTCCAGCACCAGCGGCACCGTCAGCGTCGATTGCGGCGGCATCCAGGTGACCATCGGCCCGCGAATGTCGTCGGCCGAGACATCGATGAACTCGTCATCCATGCTGAATTCCGGGCGCGCATAGGCGTCGCCGATATAGACTTCGCCACGCGTATTCAGCCGGCTCCAGACGCGCTTGTTGGTGATGCGCAGTTCGGTCAGCCACTTGATCGAGGCCGTACCGCCCCAGCCGGGCACCACGAGGCGCACCGGCGCGCCGTGATCGGCGAGCAGGTCGTTGCCGTTCATCTGGAAGCACAGGCCGATATCATCGCCGCGTGCGAGCAGCTCCGCGACCGGCATCGGCCGGCCCATATCGCCGCCATCCACACCGGACCAGAAGACGGCGGTCAGCGCATCGTCGTCGAGGCCCACCATGTCGAGGATATGGCTGATGGGAACGTAGCGCCATTCGGCATTGCCGATCGCGCCCATGACCCAGGAGCCGCCGGTCACTTCCTCGCTGCTGTAGCCCTGGACTTCCCAGAAGAGGTTGCGGGCATTGCCGTGGCACTGCATGTTCGCGATGATCGTGCGTGCGGGCATCTTCAGGAGATCCTCGTAGGTGATCTCGATCGGATTGATGACGCTGTCGCCGTGAACGCGCATCTTCCAGTTCTCGGGCGCGAGTTCCGGGCGGCTTTCCGCGGTCGGTGTCGGATAGTGATTGCGCACATAGAATTCCTCGACCGGCGTGACCCAGGTCGAGAAGTCCCAGTAATTGCCGGAGCGGACCGTCGCGCCGATATTGAGCAGGCGACCATCGGGCTTTTGCAGCGCGCGCGGCATGTCGGCTCTCGCCGCCTGCGGTGCGGCGATCGTTCCCGCGCCGGCACCTGCTGCGGCTGCGGCAAAGGCACCGGCTGATACGAAGAACTTGCGCCTGTCGAGATGGGGCCCGTTCTTGAGAACCTCTCGGACCATATTGTCTTCCTGGGCGCGGCGTTTGTTTTCGACATCTGACATTGGGAGTCCCCTCTCTCGTCACGGGCGCATATCGCCCCGGAGCATGTTGATTGGTTCTTGCAGCTGTCGGGCATGCGCGAACATCGTCCTTGCGGACGGGCGTTACGGCGCAATCCGCGTGCCATGACGCGTTGCGAAAACGGGCGGGATTTCGAAAGAGGGAGGTCGTGCAGCGCAAAAATTATCCGGTAATCCGGATTCCTCGCCCCTGCGCGTCCCGTGTTCCGGATTGCCGGGTCAGCGTATCCGGCGAATGCCGAGGCGTTTCATCTTCTCGAAGAGTGTCGAGCGTGACACGGCAAGGAGATCCGCCGCCGCTTCGATATCGCCTTCTGTATGGGCGAGCGCGGTTTCGATGCCACGGCGCTCGGCGTCTTCGCGCAGCCGGGCGAGACTGGGCGGCGAGGCAGCCATGTCCTCCATCCGGGCTTCGGGGAACAGATCGCGGGTTTCGATTTCCGCTCCCTCGGCCAGGGCCACGGCGCGTTCGACGCGGTTGCGCAATTCGCGCACGTTTCCGGGATAATCATGGGCGAGGAGCGCTTCTTCGGCACCGCGCGAGAATCCGTCCAGAGGGCGCCTGAAGCGCTCGACGAATTCACGCAGGAAGCGGTGCGCGAGGGGAAGAATGTCCTCCGGACGTGCAGTCAGCGCCGGAATCTCGAGATTGATCACGCAAAGGCGGTAATAAAGGTCCTCGCGAAAGCGCCCCTCCGCGACGGCCCGGGCGAGGTCGACATGCGTCGCAGCCAGAATCCGCGCGCGAAACGGTTGCGGGTTCTCGCCGCCGACCCTGACGAAACTGCGCTCCTGGAGCAGCCGCAACAATTTGGCCTGGACCGCTGCCGGAAGATCGCCGATCTCGTCGAGGAAGAGAATGCCGTCGCCGGCGCGCTCGAGATAACCGTGATGGCGTGCCTGGGCGCCGGTAAACGCCCCTTTCTCATGGCCAAAGAGCTGGCTTTCGACGAGTTCGGAGGGTATTGCCGCGCAATTGACGGCGATGAAGGGCGCTTCGGCACGCGGGCTCCTCTCGTGCAGGAAGCGGGCTGCCACCTCCTTGCCCGCGCCGGACGGCCCGGTCAGCAGCACGGTCGAATCGATATCGGCGATGCGCGACAGCAGCCGCTCGAGCGCGCGCATGGCCGGCGCGATGCCGAGCACGCCGGGCGTATCCCCGTCATGGCCGGCGCCGCCGAAATCGGCCCTGCTGGCGATCAGTTGCGCGATGCGCTCCAGCAGCTTCTCGATATCGAATGGTTTGAGGATGTAATCGGCGGCGCCGCCCTTCATCAGGCGCACTGCCTGATCGATGTCGCCGAAGCCGGTGACGAAGAGGATCGGCGCATCGCGCTCGCGCCCGAAAGCGCGTGCGTGGAACTCTTCGCCGGTCATGCCGGGCAGGCGGATGTCGCAGATGACCAGATCGACAGGCGCGTCGCGCAGGCGCGCCATCGCGTCCTCGGCGCTGCGGGCCCATGTCACCCGGTAGCCGGCGACAGCGAGCCAGTCGACGATCGATTCGCCCATTACCGGATCGTCCTCGACGAGGAGGACGAGCGGGCGCGCGGGTTCAGGCGACGGCTTCGAGTGCGGGATCGCTGACATGCGGAAGTCTCACCGTGATGCGGGTATTCGGGGTCGGGTCGACCGCTATGCTGCCCTCGTGCTCGCGCACCAGCCTCGCGACGGTCCAGATCCCCAGCCCGCGCGACGACGGGATCGCCGTGCCGGGTCCGTTCTCGAGCATGTCGCGGATCTCGTCCGGCAGGCCCGGCCCCTCATCCTCGACACGCAGATAGAAGGCGCCGTCATCGCACCAGGCATGGCAGGCGACACGGTTTCCCGGTGATGATGCGTGGCAGGCATTGAGCAGCAGGTTGAGGGCGATCTGCCTTACCGGCTGGCTGGCGATGGGGCAGCTCTGCTCGATCCCGATGCTCCAGTCGAGAACCAGATCGCGCCGCTCCGTCTCGCTTTCGACGATGTAGCGCAGATCATCGAAATCGCTGCTGCTGAGGCGACACCCCTCCGACCGGCCGCGCCACATGACCAGCGACGCCTTGACCACATTGCCGATATTGGCGAGGCCGCGCTCGATCAGGTGCGCGGCCTTCTCGCGAATCGCGCGATCCTCGCCGTGACGCTGGATCATCCGCACGGCATTGAACAGGCCGCCGAGCGGATTGTTGACTTCGTGCGCCATGGTCGAGGCATAGCGTCCGATCAACGCGGCCCGCTCCTCCTGGGCGAGACGCTGCAGCAAAGCCTCGCGCTCGGCGATCGCGGCTGCGGCCTTGTTGTAGCTGTCGACGGCGCGGCCGACTTCGGTGTCGGCGGCCGGAATCATCGCATCGGGGAAGGGGGCAAGGCGGCCGTCGCGGCTCTGGGCGAGCCTGTCGGTGACCAGATGCAGGGGCGCCAGCGAGCGCCGGACCAGCCACCAGCCGATCACGGCCAGCAAGAGGGTCAATGCCGCATTGAAGACGATCAGCCCGATCAGGGTCTGGCGCTGTTCTTCCTTGTAGTGCGAAACATCGACGAGGGCATGGATGGTGCCGAGATTGAGATCGAGCTCGCGCAGCTCCCGCGTGATCCAGACGAGATCACCTGTATTGTCGATCGGCGATCCGTTCGCCTCGCTTGCCGGGTCGCTTGCCGGATCAATCGCCGGATCCATCGCATCCTGCCCGACCGGCGCGCCGTTCGGGCCGGGCGCGTTCATCGGGAAGCGCAGCGGGTCGGAGGCGGCGAGCACCCGGCCATCGGCGAGGGTGACGACGGTCAGATCCGCGTTCATGCCGAAATAGCGCTCACCGGCGCGGTCGAGGATATCGAAAGCTTCCCACGGGTCGCGCCGGATCACGTGCGGTATGAGCGCCGTGGACAAGCCTTCGAGATAAGCATCCGACAATTGCGCGAAATGGCGAGTCTGGGTTTCGTTGAGCTTGCTCAGGACGACCTTGGAGATTCCCGCCGCCACCAGCAGCATGAACACGGCGAGAATGATCGGCGCCCGCCAGGCGATCGGCCATTGCCGGGGATCGAGCAGGCGCCTCGCCGAACCGGATCCGGACGTGACGCTCATCATCCCGCTCCATGGACCATGCGCCAGGTGCCCGCGATCTGGTCGTAGTGATCGGATGGGACACGCGCAAAACCGTCGAGCCGCAGCGTCTTCAGGATATGCTGCCCGCGATCATCCTCGGGCATCGCGAGGAGCGCTTCGCGCAGGGCGTCGACCAGCGCCGGATCGGCCTGCAGCGAGGCCGCGACGGGCGGAAAGCCCATGGCTTCGGAGCGGCGCAGCACCCGGGTGCGGGCAATCAAGTCCGGCTCGATGTCGCGCATCACCTCCCAGACATAATTCTCGACGGACCCCGATTGCGCCAGCCCGGAGGCCACCGCGCGGATGACGTTGCGATGGCCGTAGGCATAGAAGGTGTCGGCGAAGAAATCCGATACCGTCTCCCCCTTTTCGGCCAGGAAGGCCTGCGTGACGAGTTTTCCGGAATTGCTCTGCGGGTCGGAAAAGGCGTGAATGGTGCCGCGCAGATCCTCGACTTCCTCGAAGCCGGTATCGGAACGGGTGATGATGAGCGACCGGTAATGCGGGGCGCCGCGATAGACCGGCGCCGCCACCAGTCGCAACGCGTCGCGATGCCGGATGAAGGGCAATCCGCAGATCCATGCCGCATCGATCTGCCCGGCGACGAGAAGCGCCGTGATCTCCATATAGGTGCGGCGCTTGACGAGGGTGACCGGGCGCGCCAGGCGGGCGCCGAGATAGGCCTCGAGATCGGCGATGAGGCGAATGTCGGAATCGAGGAAGACCGGCGTCAGCCCGAAACGGACCTCGCTGCGCGCAGCGATCGCCGGCAGAGGGAAGAGCGCGGTTCCGGCGAGTCCGGCAAGACCGAGGCCGAAGGCGCGACGATCAATGCCTTGTTGCGACGAATCCGGTCGCGGACGGTATGCGGCCTTGGCCACCTGCCCGTTGGTCGACATGGGCTTCCTCCCCGGCGAGGCTTCGGGCCCGCCTGTTCTTGGCAGGTATCATGATGCACCTGCGGCATTCTGCCAAGGTGCCTGATCCGGTATGACCGAGACGTAAGTTTCTTAGCCGTCAAAACAATCTTGCTAACTGCACTTGCGGAACGGGCGGTTCCCCGCTGATTATGCGCGGGCGAAACCCGCGCTGATCGCGCTGTCGCGATGAAATGCGCGGGCGGCGGAGAAGAAGGCCGTGACCAGCACTTCGGACGGTCCCTTCAGGCGAAACACCGATTCCGCGCAGGGCGGAGCCATGCCGATGATGCCAATGCGCCTTGATCAGCCCCCTACGGCTGGTCCAGTTCGAATGTTAGTGCATGGTGGGCCGCGACGCCAGCGCGGGCGGCGGCGCTGGTCGGGGTTGCAGAGCCGCCCGCGCGGTCATGGCAGGCACGAATACCTCCGGTGCCGGTGGCTTGTAGCCCAACGATCCGTGCGGCCTCACGGTGTTGAAGTGACGCCGCCAGCTTTCGATGACCACCTGGGCTTCCCTGAGCGTATAGAAGATTTCGCCGTCGAGGAGCTCGTCGCGAAGGCGAGCATTGAACGACTCGATGAAGCCGTTCTCCCAGGGGCTGCCAGGTGCGATGTACGCGGTCTGGGCTCCGACGGCTGTGATCCATTCCTGGACGGCTTTGGCGACGAACTCGGGCCCATTATCGGAACGAACATGTTCGGGCACCCCGCGTAGGATGAACAGATCGGAGAGCACATCGATGACGTCGGTCGAGTTAAGCTTCCGATCGACCCGGATCGCGAGGCTCTCGTGGGTGAATTCGTCGATGACGGTGAGCATCCGGCACTTCCTTCCATCATGGGTGCGGTCCTCGACAAAATCGTAGCACCAGACGTGGTTGGGCCGCTCGGCGCGTAGGCGGACGCACGATCCGTCCCCAATCCAGAGACGGCCCTTCTTCGGTTGTCTGGCGGGAACCTTCAGCCCTTCGCGTCGCCATATCCGCTCGACCCGCTTGTCGTTGACGACCCAACCGGACTGGCTGCGCAGCAACTCGGCAATCTTGCGGTAGCCGTAGCGGCCATACTTGCGCACCAGCTCAATGATGTCGGCGGTGAGTTCCGCCTCGCCGTCACGGCCGAGGGGATCCGGCGCTGGGTGGAGCGATGCTGGCCAAGCACCCGGCAAACCCGACGCTCAGACACCTTCAGCTCCGAGCGCACGTGATCGATGCAGGCGCGCCGACGCGAAGGGCTCAGAAGTTTTGCTGGGGCTGCCCTTCGGGTCCCTTCGCCGCCTCGGCCAGGATCATCTTGTCAAGCGTGAGATCGGAAACTGCACGACGCAGGCGCGCGTTCTCCGCCTCCAGATCCTTCAGTCGTTTCACTTGATCCGACTTCAGGCCGCCGTATTCCTGCCGCCATCGATAGTAGGTCACTTCCGTCACGCCGATTGCGCGGACGGCATCGGCGACGGATTGCCCCTGCGAAACCTGGACGTCGACTTGGCGCAGCTTGGCGACGATCTCTTCGGGCTTGTGGCGTTTCTTCGGCATTTGCTCCTCCTGATTTCCAAAAGACATACTTCAAGATGGACCAGTTCAAAGGGCGCGGATCAGCCGGACGAATCGTCGAGAGCGGGCCCACGGATGCAATCATCGGCGACCCGCGCCAAGCTTATACCAAGGAACTGATCGCGGCGGTGCCGGGGAGGGTGGTTCAGCGGGGCATCGAAGGAAACGCGTTGCGGCGCCTCGCCGTGTAGCTTCGCGGACCGGATCGGCATGCGCACCGGGAACCTTTGGGCAGCGCATTCGATCGCGCCGGCTGTCATACGACTGTAGCAAAGCTGAGATAGTTAGCCGGGAGATGGTTCGAGAGCACAAGCGAGCAGAAACGATGGATGCACAATCCCCGAGCACGCTGACAGCCACGCAGGAGCCGGCGCTCGAGGCGCGTGGCATCGGCAAATCGTTCGATTCCAGCCGGATTTTGAAAGGTATCGATCTGCGCATCGCCCCTGGCGAAGTCGTTGCGCTGCTGGGGCCCTCCGGATGCGGCAAGACGACCCTCCTTCGCATCGCAGCCGGCTTGCTCGGGCCCTCCGAAGGGCAGATGCGCATTGCCGGTCAACTCGTCGCCGACGGCACCCGCCATGCCCTGCCGCCGGAAGCGCGTGGCATCGGCATGGTGTTCCAGGATTACGCGCTGTGGCCGCATCTCGACACGCTCGCCAATGTCGCCTTTCCCCTGCGCATGCGCGGCATCGTCAAGGCCGAGCGCAACGAGCGGGCCCGCGAGGCGCTTGCGCGTGTCGGCCTCGGAGCGATGGCCGATCGTTTCCCGGGAACGCTCTCGGGCGGGCAGCAGCAGCGCGTGGCGCTCGCGCGCGCCATCGTCGCCGAACCGCCGCTGGTGCTCTTCGACGAGCCTTTGTCCAACCTCGATCGCGAATTGCGTGAAAGTCTCGCCCTCGAAATGGGTGCGCTCCTGCGTGAGCTCAATCTCTCGGCGGTCTATGTCACCCATGACCAGGCCGAAGCCTTTACCATCGCCGATCGCGTCGCGGTGATGCTCGGCGGCGAAATCGCCCAGATCGCGACCCCGGAGAGACTCTTTGCCGATCCAGCCACGCCCGAGGTCGCGCAGTTTCTCAATATCGGGGCGCTGGTCGACGGCGAAGTCCGCGCCCGCGAGTTCCAGTGCAACAGGCGCACGGTCCGGGTCGCGGAGCTCGCTCAGGGTTGCGCCGACGGGCCGGCGCGGTTGCTGATCCCGCGCACCGCGATCGCCCGGGCCGAGGACGGGCCGCTGAAGGCGCGTGTGGCGCGCTGCCAGTTCCAGGGGGATCGCTACCTGCTCCACCTCGATTTCGGCGATGAGGGCCGCAGTCTCGTCTGCCCCTCCGACATCCCCGCCGCCCAGGGCGCCCAGATCAATCTCACCCTCAATGCCGAACGCCTGCGCCTGTTCGCGCACGCTTGAAGCTCCAGCAGAAGAAAAGGAAACGCACGATGATCCGCACATTCATGCTCGCGGCCTCGATCAGCCTCGGGGCGAGCGTCGCCGCCCAAGCCGATACGCTGACATTCTACACTGCCGGTCCCGGCGGCCTCGCCGATGCGCTCTCGGAAGCCTTCACCGCCGAGACGGGTATCACCGTAAACGTCTTCCAGGCCACAACCGGCCAGGTCATGGCGCGGCTCGAGGCCGAGGAATCCAACCCGCAGGCCGATGTCGTGGTCTCGGCAAGCTGGGGCTCGGCGCAGGACATGCACGAGCGTGGCCTGTTGATGGAATACGTCTCGCCGAATGCCGAGATGGCCCCCGAATTCCTTTCGCACAGCCATTACGTCGCGCAGGGCATCTCGGCCCTCGCCATTGCCTGGAATACCCAGAGCGATACGCCGCGTCCGAGCGAATGGGCCGACCTCACCGATGAGGCCTATCGTGATCTCGTGACCATGCCCGATCCCTCGCAATCCGGTTCCGCCTTCGATCTCGTGGCCGGTCTCGAAGCCTCGATGGGCGAGGAAGCCTGGGATCTGCTTGCGGCGCTGGCCGATAACGACATGATCGTCCCCGGCCCCAATGCGGCCGCCCTCAATCCGGTCCTGCAGGGCGCCAAGGCCGTCGTCTTCGGTGCCGTCGACTACATCAGCTACGGCCGTGCCGCAGCCGGCGAGAGCATCGAAGTGATCGTGCCCGAAAGCGGCACCGTGATCGCCCCGCGCCCGATCATGATCTTCGAATCGACGCAGAATCCGGATGCTGCGAAGGCTTTCGTCGATTTCGTGCTCTCCGATGCCGGTCAGGCGCTCGTCGCCGAGACCTTCCTGATGCCGGCGCGCACCGATATCGAGGGGCTGCGCCCGGGTATCAATGAACTGAACGTGATCGAGATCGACGAGGATGCCGTCGCAGCGCGTCGCGACGAGATCATCGCGCGCTTCAACGAAACCGTGATCGAGCGCTGATCGTCATCGCCCACCTGACCCGGTCCCCGGCATGACCTGCCGGGGACCTTTCTCCGTTGATGGCAGAGACAAGGCATGCCGAAGACCGCGTCACTGGTGACGGCTGCAGCGGCGCTGGCGCTGATCGTGCTCGTCGGCCTGCCGGTGCTGTTCATTCTCCTGCAGGCGATCTTCCCCGAATTCGCGCGCGGCTCCTTTGCCGAGCCGTTCTCCAAGCTCGCCATCATTACCGAGAACGACCGGCTGCTGACCCAGGCGCGCAATACGCTCATGCTCGCCTTCGTGGTGATCATCGGCTGCCTGATCTTCGGCCTGCCCATCGGCATTATACGCGGCCTCTATGACGTGCCGGGCGCGCGGATCTGGGATGTCGTCTTCCTCGTGCCGTTCCTGATCCCGCCCTTCATCGCGGCAATCGCCTGGATGATGACGCTCCAGCCGCGCGGTTATCTGGAGCAACTGACCGGAATCGATCTCGGGCGATTCCTGTTCAGTTTCGTCGGCGTCGCCTTCGTGATGACGCTCAATCTCTTCCCGCTGGTTTATTTCGCGGTCTCACGCGCCTTCGAGGCCGTGGGCGGGCGCTTTGCCGCCGCTGCACGGGTCCACGGCGCCGGGCCGTGGCGCGCCTTCCTCATCATCACGCTGCCGTTGAGTATTCCCGCGATCGCGGCGAGCCTGCTCATCGTCTTCGCCATGTCGATCGAGGAATTCGGTACGCCGGCGGCGCTCGCAGCGCGCACGGGTTTCGAGGTTCTCGTCACGGGGATCTACACCCGGCTCTCCGACTGGCCGATAGACCTGTCGGGCGCAGCGCTCGGCTCGGTGATGCTGATGGCGCTCGTGCTCGCCGCCTTCATGCTGCAGAACTGGATCGCCACGCGCCGCTCCTATATCAGCCAGACCGGCAAGCCCGCCGAGATCGAGAAGGCGCAACTCGGTCCGTGGCGCTGGCCGGTCCTCGCCCTGTTCTGGCTCGTCGCCCTGATCGGCGTGGTGATCCCGCTCGCCGCAATCCTCGTGACCTCCCTGCTCGGCACAATTTCGGGCGGCCTTACCTTGGGCAATTTAGACCTGAGGCACTATGCGCCACTGTTTTCGCCGGGGTCGCGCGCCGCGCAGGCGCTCATGACGAGCGGCTGGCTCGCCCTGGCGACAGCTTTCGCGACTGCCATGATCGGCGGCATCGTTGCCTATATCGTGGTGCGCGGCACGGGGCGCGGGCGCGCGGTCATGGATGGTCTGTCGGTCCTGCCCAATGCGATCCCTGCGATCGTGCTCGCCGTCGGCGTGATCCTGGCCTGGAACAGCCCGTTCCTGCCGATCACGCTCTACGGCACGGCGGCGATCCTGCTGGTGGCCTATATCGGCATCCTCTTGCCCTATCCGATCCGCTATGCAGTGGCGCGCCTGCGCCAGATCAGCGGCTCGCTCGACGATGCAGCGCGGGTCGCGGGCGCCAGCCAGGGCCGGGCCATGCAGCATGTCACCCTGCCGCTGATGGCGCCTTCGCTGATTGCTGCGATGATGCTGGTCTTTGCCATCGCCTCGCGCGAGCTCGTGGCTTCGATCATGCTCGCGCCGGCAGGCATGCGCACCGTGGGCACATTCGTCTTCGCCCAGTTCGAGCAGGGCTCGGTGCAGACCGGCATGGCGATGAGCGTCGTTGCGATCACGCTGACCTCCGGCATCCTGCTGGCGGTCAATCTCTGGCTGGCGCGCCGCGGCGGCAACGCCTTCACCGGCTGACGGCGATCGCTATCACATTCAGGGAGCGATGAGCCGGCTGCGGCCTGCCGCATCGAGCATACCCGTCATGGCCTCGACCGGCTGATCGGGCGCGAGGGCGAGGCTATGCGTGATGCTCTGGCGTTGGTCGATCAGGTGAATATGCATGGCCGGCGCCTCCGGCGTGTGCGCATGCGGTGCATCCGGCACGAGCCCCAGTGCCAGCGCATGGCCCAGTGGCGGGCCGATGCCGACCTGAACGCCGCCGATGAAGCCGGTAAGGGCACGATGCGTATGTCCCGCCACCAGCCGCACCCGCTCCGCATACGCCGCAAGGAGGCGCATCAGCGCATCAGCGCCGGGAAACGGTGCATCGTCATAGCGCGGCATCCCGGTCGTGAAGGGCGGGTGATGCATGCCGATCAGGGTGGGGCGATCGTCCTCGCGCAGCCGGTCTTCGAGCCAGGCGAGGCGCCCGGAATCGAGCATCGCACTGCCACCCGGGCCGTTGCTGTCGAGCCCGATCACCCGCCCGTCGGCGCAGGCATGCACGAAGCTGAGGTGCTCGGGGGCATAGGCTAAGTCATTCCCGAAGGCACGGCGAAATGCAGCCGGGTCATCATGATTGCCCGGCACGGCGAGCAAAGGCACCGAGAGCGCCCGGAGCATAAGGCGGACCGGGGTGTAGTCGCGGGTGCTACGGTCGAGCAGATCGCCGGTAAAGAGAACGGCATCCGAGCGCGGACGCATGCGGTTGATCACGCTGACGGCCAATGAAAGTGCTGCACCTGCATCATGCCGGGGATAGCGGCCATCGGCGCGCAGATGCAGGTCACTCAATTGAACGATGATCATGGACTGCTTCCGTCAAAACCAGATCACACCACAACCCTTTACTGCGTAACCCTTTACTGCGTGCCGGGTCCGGGGCACGCGAGCAGGGCGATGGATGGGTATCTTTCGGATATTTGTAGCGCGCGATTCCGCACGATGATACCGCCCGTACCCGCCCGGGAAGGAGAGAATGGCCCAAGGGGGCACGCAGTGCATGATTGCCAGCAGCGCCGTGGGCGCGTCGAGTTCGTCCGGGATGGCGCCATGTATCGCCGGAAAGCCGTCCCCGACGCGCATGGGGCGTTACTTCTGCGGTCGCTGGGCGCCCAGCCGGTTCGTGAGCATCGTATCGCCTTGCTGAAGGTATTTCGGGCCGGCCGATTTATCCTTCTTGTCGGCTGCCGGTTTTCGAATTTCCTTGCTGCTGCGTTTCTGGCCCTTGGACATGATCATTCTCCGTCCTATGTGCGCCCTTGGCGCGGATACTGCGCGATCGCGGTGGTGGAAGCTGCTGACGGGAGGCGGCGCCGGTGGCTTGCTGCCTTCCGTTTTGTCATGATCCTCGAAAACCGGGCCGCGCTGCGGTTTTGCTTCGCGTTGCGCCGATCAATCGGCGGTGCGGTCGCTGCTTGCATTGCCGGATTCCCGGATGCCGTGGTGTCCCATCTGCGAGAGCTCCGGGAGCTTCAAAAGTAGACTGTCGGATCAAAAAAATCCAGAGAATTAAATTTTGTGAAATAAATAGAAATGCTACAAAAAAGCCGTTATTATTTTCCGTAATCCCCCTTGGGATTCGATTTTATGCGAAATAGGGGAGGGTTCCGTAATTACAATTGTTATTTACGATTTGCGATAATTATTGCATAGAAGTGTTGTCGGTATTGAATGCGTCGGTCCCTGATTATTTAACTCAAAAACCGCAAGGGCCGAAAATTCTTCCGTTCAAAGTGCCGATGATATCCTCCAAGGGGAAGTTCTTCATGAATATGTCAGGCGAAAGCCTCCTGATCATTCTGTTCGTCGGGCTGGTCGCCGGATGGCTTGCCGGCAAGGTCGTGCGCGGTACGGGGCTCGGCCTCCTCGGTAATATCGTCGTCGGTGTCCTCGGCGCCTTCATCGGCAGCTGGCTTCTGCCGCAGCTCGGGATCGTGCTCGGCGCGGGCATCGTCAATGCGATCATCAACGCCACAATCGGCGCGATCGTACTCCTCCTGATCATACGCCTGGTGCGCGGCGGCGGCGGCTGGACGAGGCGCTTGCGATGAATCGCAGCAACATACTCTGGCTCGTCATCGGCATGCTGGCCGTCACCACGGTTCTGCTAGGCTACCAATTCTATCAGAGCCAGCAGCGACAGGGCGTCGAAATCAGTATCGGGGAGGGTGGCGTTTCGATCCAGGAGCGGTAGAGTAAGCGGAGCGAGAGCATCATGCCGTCAGGTGGATACCGGATGACGGGCGCAATGATGCGCCGAAACGATGCTCTGGTGCCCTGATCCGACTCTGTCGGGTCGGATAGCGGTCCAAGGCGTGCAGGCTCCACCCCTGCATCGCCGGTGCGAGCCAGTTCGATGCGAATACAAGCATTGAGAGATCACAGCGAAGCATATCTGGACCACGATCAACTATTCTTTGGAAAATTTCCCTTTATCTCGCGAGAATATAACGATTAATAGTTCCGCAACGTTCGGCAAGACGACTGCGTCGGATCAGCGTGGCGCAAACGCAATGCGGAAGATCGAACGGCGTGGCGCTGCTATGCATCGTTCATCGGATCGCCTGCATTCAGTGCGTGGCGCAGATCAGAACCGCATTTGCCAGACGAAGGGATGACGAGATGAGCATCGAAGTCTCAACCGCCGAAACGACCACGCCCGCAATCCGTCTCCATGTAAACGACAACATCGTCATTGCCCGCAGGCCCCTGAAGGCCGGCGCGGAATTGGGCGACGAAGGCGTGACGGCGCTCGGCTTTGTCGGGTCGGGGCACAAGATCGCAACAAGGGCGATCGCGACCGGCGAGCCGGTGGTCAAGTACAACACCGTCATCGGCTTTGCATCGTGCGACATCGCTCCGGGCGATCCCGTCGGCAGGGACAATGTCGGCTTTCGCGACTTCGAGCGCGATTACGCGCATGCGCAGGGGTATATCCCCGTCGACCTCCTGCCCGAGGCGGAACGGGCCTCATTCATGGGGATCGTGCGCCCGGACGGGCGGGTCGGCACACGCAACTATATCGGCATCATCTCCACGGTGAATTGCTCGGCGACCGTGGTGCATGCCGTTGCCGACTGGTTCACGGAGGAACGGCTGGCGGAATACCCCAATATCGACGGCGTCGTCGCGCTCGCGCACGGGATCGGCTGCGGGATGGAGCTGACGGGCGAACCCATGGCGCTCCTGCGCCGGACTATGGCGGGCTTCATCCGCCACGCCAATATTGCGGCGGCGATCGTGATCGGGCTGGGCTGCGAGCGCAACCAGATCGCGGGGCTGATGCAGGAACAGGGCCTCGAGGCGGGCCCCGATCTCCACACCTTCACGATGCAGGAGACCGGCGGCACCCGCAAATCGATCGAGGCCGGGATCGCTGCAGTCAAGGAAATGCTGCCGCAGGCCAATCGCGTGTCGCGCACGCAGGTAAGCGCAAGCCATCTCAGCGTCGGCCTCCAATGCGGCGGGTCCGACAGCTTTTCTTCGATCACGGCCAACCCGGCCCTTGGCGCCGCCGTCGACCTGCTGGCGCGCCACGGCGGCACGGGAATTCTCTCGGAGACGCCGGAGATCTACGGCGTGGAGCATACACTGACACGCCGCGCGGCAAGCCGTGAGGTCGGCGAGAAGCTGATCGAGCGTATCCGCTGGTGGAAAGACGATTACAATGCAGGACGCGACACGCAGATCAACGGCGTCGTCAGCCCCGGGAACCAGATGGGCGGGTTGGTCAACATTTTCGAAAAGTCGCTGGGATCAGCCATGAAGGGCGGCACGGGGCCGCTGATGGCCGTCTACAAATATGCCGAGCAGGTGCGCGAAAGCGGGCTCGTCTTCATGGATACGCCCGGCTATGATCCCGTTTCCGTCACCGGCCAGATTGCTGGCGGGGCGAACCTGATCGCGTTCACGACAGGGCGCGGCTCGATGTTCGGAGCAAGGCCCGTCCCGTCACTCAAGCTCGCCACCAATACCGCCATGTATCGGCGCCTCGAGGAAGACATGGATATCAATTGCGGTGTCGTGATGGATGGTGAGAAATCCATCGAGGAGATGGGACGCGAGATATTCGCGCTCATGCTGGAAACCGCATCCGGCAAACAGACCAAGAGTGAAGTGCTGGGGGTGGGGCGCTACGAGTTCCTGCCCTGGCAGATCGGCGTGGTTGGCTGATCATCATATGAAGGGGATCGAGCAGCCGGAACGCGACAATCCTCCCGGCCATGCGCACAGCCCGATGACCTTTCGCGAGTTCGTCGCCATGGTCGCCGGGCTGATGGCACTGAATGCGCTGGCCATCGACGTGATGCTTCCCGCCCTGCCCGATATCGGCGCAGCACTCGATGTGATGCGCGACAACGACCGGCAGATGGTGCTGTCCTCCTATCTCATAGGATTCGGGATCGGGCAGGTCGTGGTCGGATCGGTTTCGGATCGCTTCGGACGGCGCGCCGTCCTCATCGGCGGCCTCGCCTGCTACGTGATCACGGCAATCCTGTGCGCGGCGGCGCCGACATTCGCCGCATTGCTGGCGGCCCGCTTCGTGCAGGGCCTCGCCTCCGCCGCGCCGCGGGTGATCACGACGGCGATCGTGCGCGACTGCTATGAAGGGCGGCGGATGGCGAGCGTGATGTCGCTGGCCATGACGATCTTCATGGCCGTGCCCGTCCTGGCGCCATCGCTCGGCCAGGTGATCATCCTGGTGGCGCCCTGGCAGGCGATCTTCCTGTTGCTTGCCGTCTATGGCTCGGGGATGGCTCTCTGGGTGGGGATGCGCCTGCCCGAGACACTTGCCCCCGAGGCGAGGCAGAGCTTTTCTGCGCGCCGCATCGCATCCGCCTTCGCCACCGTGTTCCGCAACCGCCAGACCATGGGCTACGCGCTTGCGGCCGGAATGATGTTCGGCGCCATATTCGGCTTCCTGATGTCGGCGCAGCAGATCTTCACCGAGATTTTCGGGCTCGGCGCCTATTTCCCGCTGGCCTTTGCCGCAATCGCCCTGGCGATGTCGCTGTCCTCCTTCATCAATTCCCGGCTGGTGGGACGCCTGGGAACGCGGCTGCTCTCGCATGGGGCCGTGGTCGTGTTCACCACCTTGTCGGTGATCATGGCGCTGCTGGCGCATCTCGACTTTCTCGGCTTCGTGCCCTTCATGGCATTGCTCGCCGGGATGATGTTTCTCGTGGGGATGATATTCGGGAACTTCGCCGCGCTCGCAATGGAGCCGCAGGGAAAGCTTGCGGGCACCGCGTCCTCGCTTTTCGGTTCGACCACCACGATCCTCGCCGCAATTATCGGATACGGCGTCGGGCAGGCCTATGACGGAACGCTCGTCCCCCTCGCGAACGGCTATCTCGTCTTCGGCATTGCGAGCCTCGTGATCATCGGATTCACGGAGAAATGGAGGCTGTTTCGATGATGGGCGACTCCGACGCGACCCGCCATGCCGGCCGCGAACCCGGCAGCGACGCGGCAGCAGACGCGCAGCCCGCATTGCGCGAGGCGCCGGGCGCGCGAATCGCGGTGTTCTCCTGGTACGGCATCGGCGCGGCGCTGGTCGCCGTCGCGGCGGGCGCCTGGTTCGGAATGACCGCGCCGGTGCTGCTCGGCGCGCTGGTTGCGGGGACGGGGCTGGTTGCGCGCGGCTGGGCCGCGATCTGCCTTGCGGGCGTCGTGACCGAGCGCGCGGTGAGCGGAGCGCGGGCATTTCCCGGCGAGGCGCTCGAGGTGACCATCACGCTCGATAACGGAAAGCCATTGCCCCTGAGCTGGATCCGGGCCCGCCAGGAGATCCCTGCGGGGCTGCGCGCCCTGCCTGACGAAACCCTGCCCGATGCCACTTTTGCCGGGGAGGATATTGCGATCGAAACCACCGCGGAAGGCTCGGCACTCGTGGTGGAGACGGCGCTCGGCCCCTACCGGCGCGCGACGCTGACCCGTCAATTCCTTTGCGAGCGGCGCGGCTACTACGTGCTGCCGCCGCTCGGCGTCGAGAGCGCGGATGTCTTCGGCCTGTTCCTGCGCAACCGCACCGAAAAGCACGAGGGCGCGGTCATCGTCTATCCGCGCCTGCATCCGGTCGTCGATTTCGGGCTCCCGGCACGGCACCCGCTCGGTCCGAACCGGGATCCGAGGCGGTTGTTCGAGGATCCGGGGCGTCCTGCGGGCGTGCGCGGCTATGACGGCAATACGCCCTTCAAGGCCATCGCGTGGAAAGCCACCGCGCGGACCGGCACGTTGCAGGCCAAGATCTACGAGCCGACGGTCACGCTGGAAGTATCGATCTGCCTCGCGGTCGACGGGTTCGAAGCCGGCGATGCATTCGAGACCGCCGTCTCGCTCGCGGCATCGCTGGCCCATGCCGAACTGGAGCAGCGGCGCGCCGTGGGGCTCTTCGCCAATGGACGGCAGGCGCCGGGGCTCGGGTCCGTGGAGATGCCCGCCGGGCGCCAGCCGGGGCGTGAAATGGCTGCGCTCGAGGGCCTCGCCCGGCTGCAGCCGGAGCCGGTGCTTCCTTTCCCCGATTTCCTGAACACGGTGCTTGCCCGGGCAGGAATGGGTGCGACGCTGGTGGTGATCGCAGCCCTGGCCGATCCGGCACTCGTCGCCCGGCTCGCCGAGCTGTCACGGCGCGGCAGGCCCGTGGTCCTGCTCCTGTCCGGCGAGGGCGAGACGCCTAACCTGCCCTTCCCCTGCCGCCGCTTCACTGCGGCCACAAACGGCATGGCCACAAACGGTATGGGCGTCACGGGTGTGGCGGCATGATCGGTCTCGTCATGTTCCTGGTCATGGAGGGGTTCTGGCTCGGAGCCATCGCCGTTCTGGCCGACGGGCTGCTCGCGGGTGTGGCACGCCCCGAGGCCGCACTCGTCGTGCTCGCCTATCCGGTGGCTCTGGTGCTGGCGCGCCCGCTTTCGCGAATCCGGCGGGTGATCTGGTGGCTCGCGGCGCAGGCGCTGGCTTGGAGCGTTACCGCCTGGCTCCTCGTCGCATTTCTCTTGCCAGAACTCACGCTGCCCGGTGTGGGCCCGCAGGCCCTTTGGCAATGGCTCGGCAGCGAATTTGATGCGCAGCGCGCGCTGGTCCTCTCGTTGGTGGCGCTGTTTGCCTGGATACGCGGCGTGATGCTCGCGGGACGGCGCGTCGACGCCGAAGCCGTGGCACTCGGTTTCCAGATCGGCCTCGTGGCCCTGATCGTCGTACAGGGCTGGGCCTGGGCGGTGGAGCTCGCGCTTCCCGGTGCGATCGCGGCGAATATCGGCTTCGTCTGCGCGGCGCTTCTCGCGCTCTGGCATGTCCGGGCGGCACGGCGCAGCGGGGTCGCATCGCCGGTCTTCGCGCTCCTGCTGGTGCTCGCGCTCGCGGGCCTCGTCACCCTCGCGATGCATCCTGCGATCCTCGCCGGCGCGCTCGGCCTCCTGCAGGCAGCCTGGCAGATCCTGCGCGATGCGATCGCGGCCTTGTTTTCCCTGTTGCCCGAGCCCGAACCCGGACGTATCGAAGCCCCCGAGCCGTCCGGACAGGCCGCACCCGGTCCACCTCCGGAGCCACAGGCCATGTTCGAGCCGATCGTCTGGCTGCGCATGCTCGTCAGCATCATCTTCATCGGCGGAATGGCGATCCTGATCGGGACGCTTCTGGTGATGAATCTGCAGGGACTGCTGGCCTGGCTGCGCCGTCGGCTGAACGAAACGCCCGGCATTGCCCATGACCGCTCGCGGCGCAGCCTGCTCGATACGCTGCGCGAGATCGGGCAGCATCTCGGCGAGGCGTTCCGTATCTGGATGCGCAAGCTGCGACGGTCATTCTCGCTCCAGCGCCCCGGCCTCGTGCTCGAACGCCGGCGCTATCGTGCCTTGCTGCAAAGGCTCGAATCCAAGGGCTGGCCACGGCTGCCGCATGAGACGCCTGCCGAATATGCGCGCCGCATGCGCAAGGTCGTCTGGCCCGGCCCGGGCGGTGATATCGCCACGATGTCGCAGACCTATTCCGCAAGCCGCTACGGCGGCGTAAGGCCCTCCGAGTCCCGCTTCGCGCAGCTCTGGAAGAAAACCCGCCGCTCGCTTCGAAAGGTACCGTTGAAACAATGACCCATTCCCCCGCCACACAGCACGCCGGCCCCGCAGATCCGCCCGGCGGAGAAGAGGCTGCGCGCGAGGTCCGTCCCGCAGCTTTACGCCTCATCGAAACGGTCGAGCAGGTCATTATCGGGCGCCGCGATACGATCACGCTCGTGGTGGTGGCCCTGCTCAGCGAAGGGCATGTCGCGCTGGAGGACATTCCCGGCATGGGCAAGACACTGCTGGCGAAGGCGGTGGCGCGTTGCATAGACGGGAGTT
Organism: Salinarimonas sp.; assembly: GCA_020832565.1. Taxonomy (GTDB): domain Bacteria; phylum Pseudomonadota; class Alphaproteobacteria; order Rhizobiales; family Beijerinckiaceae; genus Saliniramus. The sequence goes on from JAFIEI010000009.1 coordinate 28,337, forward strand.
TCCGGCGCATCCAGTTCACGCCGGACCTGCTGCCCTCGGACGTGACCGGCATCAATCTCTATGACCCGCGCGATGCGAGCTTCCGATTCCGACCGGGGCCGGTTCTCGCGAACGTGGTTCTGGCCGACGAGATCAACCGCGCCACGCCGCGCACCCAGTCCTGCCTGCTGGAGGCGATGGAGGAGCGTCAGGTCACGGTCGATGACGAAACCCACCCGCTGCCGCGCCCGTTCATCGTGCTCGCGACGCAGAATCCCGCCGAGCAGGAAGGCACCTTCCCGCTGCCCGAAGCGCAGCTCGACCGCTTCCTGATGACGCTGGGCCACGGCTATCCCGACGAGGAGGAGGAAACCGAGATCGTGCTGCGCTTCGAGCGGGCGAACCCGCTGGACGCGATCACCCCGGTCATAACGGGCGCCGAACTCATGCGGCTGCGCGCGCTGTGCCGGCATGTTCGGGTTGAAGAAACCGTGCTGCGCTACATCATCCGCGTCGTGCGCGCCACGCGCGACTGGCCGGGCATCCGCCTCGGTGCGAGTCCGCGTGCAACCCAGCGCCTGCACACGGCCTGCCAGGCACTCGCGGCGGTGCGCGGGCGCGGCTACGTCACGCCCGACGACGTGAAGACGCTCGCAATTCCTGTGCTCGCCCACCGCATCGCGCCGGGCGCCGATGCGAGTCTCAAGGGTATCGGGCGATCGGAGCTGGTGCGCGCGGCAATGGAGAGCGTGCCGGTCCCGACAGAGTAGCCGGGGCTGCAGGTGCGATCGCATTCACCCGCCCCGCTCGGATCCCCCGATTTCAGAAGCCTTGCCCCCGGATGCGTCGCCTTGCTCGCTCTCGCCCATGGCCTGCGCCGCAGCGTCGAGAGCGGCATGAAGGGCCTGCGCGTTCTCTGCCCCGAGTGACGCGACGATTTTGCCGTGAGCCTGTTTCCACATCGGTAGCGCATCCGTCAGCCGCGCCTTGCCTGCATCCGTCAGCCGCGCGACCCGCACCCGCCGATCTTTATCGCTTCTGCCGATCGAAATGAGACCCGCCTTCTCCAGCGCCCGGAGATTGCGGGTCAGGGTGGAGATTTCCAGCGCGAGAATATCGGACAACCGCCCCATCGATTGCGCCCCGTCCGGCCCGAGCGCGACGGCATTCATCAGCGTGACCTGTGTGGCCTGAAGGCCCGTCGGGCGCAGGGCCGCGTCATATGCCCGTGTGATTGCACGCGCGGTGCGTCGCGAACGAAAGCACAGACAATCATTGGCCATGATTCCGGCGGCGGTGAGGTGATCCATGCTCAACCCGAGATACCTCCTGTGAGATTCTTGCACCATAAAGCCTTGCAAAACTTGCATATGCAAGTTATTTCTGCTGCCCAACACTGTAATGCGGTTTCGCAGGGAGGAAAGGATGCACGCAGCCAATTCCCGATCAGGCATGCGAGCGCCGTCCAGACGTGATGCACTGGCGATAGGCGGGGCCGCGATGCTACCCTTCGCCTTCGGCATGACGGGCCCCTTGTCTTCGGCTCCGGGCAAAGCCCTTGCCGATCGGCTCGAACGTGCCGTTGCGGAAGAAGATGTGCCCGGGCTCGTTGCGCTGGTGGCGCGCGCAGGCGAGACCTGGACGCATGTCGCAGGATTTCGTGACCTCGAAAGCCGGGCGCCGATGACCGCTGACACGGTTTTCGCTGTCGCATCGATCGGAAAGCCCATCACCGCAATCGCGACCTTGATGCTGGTCGAGGACGGTATCCTCGGGCTCGACGACCCGGTCGATCCCTGGCTCCCGGAACTCGCCGATCGCCGGGTTCTGCGCAGCCTCGACGCCGATTTCTCCGACACGGTACCCGCCGATCGCGCGATCACCGTGCGCGACCTTCTGACCATGCGCATGGGCCTGGGCCTCGTTCTCGCAAATCCGGACACGACACCGATCGCGGCGCGCATGCAGGAAATGGGCTTGGCCCCCGGGCCTAAGCTCTTCGACCGCGACGCCGATACCTACATGGCGCGGCTGGGATCGCTGCCGCTCGTCCATCAACCGGGTGAACGCTGGCTCTATCATACCGGGCTGGACGTGGCCGGGGTGCTCGTCGCGCGGGCCAGCGGCATGACGCTGGGCGCATTCAAACGCGAGCGGATTTTCGGTCCGCTCGGCATGGATGATACCGGCTTTTCCGCCCCTGCCGATCGTCTTGCCACGGCATATTGGCGCAACCCTGAAACGGGAGCGCTGGAGATCTGGAATGCCGCATCGGGCGCCGGCTTTGCGCATGCCCCGGCATTCGAGGCGGGCGGCTCGGGGCATGTCTCGACCGTCGGTGACTTCCACGCTTTCGGGTGCTTCCTGCTTGATGGCGGCACTGTCCGCGAGGCGCCGGGCAGCCGGCATCTGCTCTCGCAGGAGCTGCTATCGCAGATGCTGACCGACCAGATCACGCCGGAACAGAAGGCCGCCTCACCCTGGTTTCCGGAGGATTTCTGGGAGACCCATGGCTGGGGGCTCGGCATCGCCACGAGGACGGCGCCTGATGATGCACGCGGGCGCTTCGGATGGTGGGGCGGCTTCGGCACCGCCTTCTGGTGCGACCCGGCCACGGACACGATCGCGGTGCTGTTCACCCAGCGCATGATGGCTGGCCCCGACGATACCGAGATCTTCGACGCCTTTCTGGGCGAGGCATTTGCCCCGAGGACGTAGCGACCGGATAGCCTGTCCATAGAGTGAGATCATGAGCGCACTGAAACTGATGACGTTCGATTGGGTGCCCGAGGCCCCGCGCGGTTATGTCCGCGATCTGCGAGCCCGCTGGGCGATGGAGGAGGCCGGGCTCGATTATCGGATCGGGACGGTGCCCTTCCAGGAGCGTGGAGCAGAGCACCGCGCATACCAGCCGTTCGGGCAGGTGCCCTGGCTGATCGACGGCGATGTTTCGATTTTCGAAAGCGGTGCGATCCTGCTCCATCTCGGTGAACGCAGCGAGGCCCTTCTGCCGCGCGACCGGAAGGGGCGAGCCGACACCCTCAGCTGGGTCATTGCCGCGCTCAATTCCATCGAAACGGCCGTCCTTCCGGTGCTGGTCCAGGGCATTTTCGGAGGTGGCGAGCCAGGTCCCGGTCGTGAGAAGCTCGAATCCATCCAGAGGATGCGCCTCAACGATATGGAGCGCATCCTGTCGGGTCGCGAGTGGTTGGTGGAGCGTTTCTCGATCGCGGATATCGCGATGGCGGACGCGTTCCGGGTGGCGGATCGCTTCGCCGGAGGGCTCGCCGATTATCCAGCCTGCCGGGATTACGTTCGCCGCGCCACCGCCCGCCCGGCTTTCGCGAAGGCCCATGCGCATCAGCTCGCGCATTTCGCAGCCGCTGACAGCGCTCGGGCGGGATAAGCGCAGCGACCGAGACCGCGATCAAGAACGGTTGCGATCAATTGCATGCTTGCCGCAACAAGCGCGACATGAACGGAGGAAAACCATGACCGAGAACCCCGATCCCGACCGCCCGACCGCGGGAAACATGAAGGGCGTCATCCCGTATATCGGCTATGGCGGACGCGCCGGCGAGGCGGCGGATTTCTACGTGCGTGCCTTCGGCGCGCAGGATCTCGGCCGCATGCCCGATCCGGAGCGTCCCGCGCGTATGATGCATGCGCAGGTCGCGATCAACGATGGGAGCCTGATGCTCACCGATATGGGCTGCGAGGAGACGGTCGATCCAGGCCCGCTCGGTCGCGCCCATATGCAGCTCGTCGTCGATGACGGGAAGGCCTGGTGGGATCGTGCGGTATCGGCGGGCTGCCGCATCGTGAAGCCCTACGAGCGCCAGTTCTGGGGTGACGACTGGGGGCTCCTCGAAGACCCGTTCGAGATCCAGTGGGCCGTCCTTCAGCCCGGAGAGGCGGCATTGGAGCGCGCGGCACAAGCCTCGGCGCCCGTGGCAAGGGTCGCCCACGAATTGACGCTCACGCGCGAGATCGCCGCACCGCGTGGCATCGTCTGGCGCTGCTGGACCGAGCCGGATCTGATCCGGCAATGGTTCTGCCCGAAGCCGTGGTCCCTCGTCGAAGCCGATTTCGACCTGCGTGCCGGCGGTCGGATGAACACCCGCATGGCGGGTCCGGACGGCGAGAACATCGAGGGCCGGGGCATCTGGCTCGAAGTCGCCCCGATGCGCCGCCTCGTCTTCACCGATGCCTTCACGGAGGGCTGCGTGCCGACGCCGGAACCCTTCATGACCGGGGTCGTGGCGCTCTCCGACATGCCGGATGGCGGGACGTGCCTCATCTGGAGCGCCCGTCATGCCGGCGCCGAGGCAATGGAGCGCCATCGCAGCATGGGTTGGGAGCAGGGCTGGAACGCTGCCGTCGACCAACTCGACGAAACGGCGCGGTCGCTCGTTGCGAAAACGGGCTGAAACGGGAGGAAACGGGATGACATATGTTCAAGGTTTCGTCTGCGCCGTGCCGACACAGGCCCGGGAGGCGTTTCGCGCGCATGCGCAGTCTGCGGCAGAGGCGTTTCTGGGGCATGGCGCGCAATCGGTGTGCGAATGCTGGGGCGACGACGTCCCCGATGGCAAGGTGACGTCGTTTCCGATGGCGGTGAAGGCCCGCCCGGAGGAGACGATCGTCTTCTCCTGGATGCTGTGGCCGTCGAAGCAGGCACATGACACGGCGATGCCGAAGGCCTTTTCGGATCCGCGCCTCAACCCCGCGACCAATCCGATGCCGTTCGATGGCAAGCGCCTGATCTATGGCGGATTTACGCCGGTCTTCGAATCGGGGAGCGCGCGGCGCGGGGGCTATGTGGACGGCTTCGTCATGGCGGTGCCCCGCGCCGGGCGCGACGTGTTCCAGGATTTCTGCGCCCGATACGATCCGATCTTCGAGGAACACGGCGCGAACTGGATCATGGAGGCCTGGGAGGAGGATGTGCCGGCCGGCGAGGTCACGGATTTTCGCCGGGCGGTGCAGGCCGGCGTGGATGAGGCCGTCGCATTCGCCTTCGTGCAATGGCCCGACAAGGCGACGCGCGACGACGGCATGCGCCGGGTGATGGAAGATCCCCGCTTTGCCGGACTGACGATGCCGTTTGACGGCAAGCGCATGATCTATGGCGGCTTCAGCCCGATCGTGGAGGCTTCGAATGCGTGATGACAGGCAAGGACGGACCATCCTCCCCCATTTGTGGTTCGACGAGGCCGCCGAAGAAGCAGCGCAGCTCTACACTGCACTCGTCCCCGGTTCCGGCATCGGAACGATCAGCCGCTATGGCAAGGCCGGCTTCGAGCTGCACGGGCGGCCCGAGGGCTCGGCGATGAATGTCGAGATGCATATCGGCGACGAGCCCCTGCTCGCCCTCAATGGCGGGCCGCATTTCCGACCATCTCCGGCCATCTCCTATTTCCTCACCTTCGAGGACCGGGCGGGTCTCGATCGCGCCTGGTCCGCATTGGGTGCGGGCGGCCGGATCCGCATGCCGCTCGACGCCTATCCCTGGAGCGAGCGCTATGGCTGGCTCGACGACCGGTGGGGCGTGTCGTGGCAGCTCGCGCTCGGAACGCTTGCTCAGACCGGCGGGCAGACGCTGACGCCGATGCTGCTCTTTACCGGCGCGCAGGCCGGACAGGCCAGGGCGGCGATCGCGCATTATACAGGGCTGTTTCCGGATTCGGGGGTTGAAGGGATCCTGCGCCATGACGGGTCGGGGCCTGATCCGAAGGATACCGTCATGCATGCGCAGTTCCAGCTCGCGGGCCAGACCTTCATGGCCGGTGACAGCGCGCTTTCGCACGACTTCACCTTCACCGAGGCGAATTCATTCGTCGTTTTCTGTACGGACCAGGCGCAGATCGATCACTACTGGAACGCGCTCTCGGCCGTACCGGAGGCCGAGCGTTGCGGCTGGCTGAAGGATCGATTCGGCGTGTCGTGGCAGATCATCCCGCGCCACCTGCCCCAGCTTCTCTCCAGCCCTGATCCGCGGGTCATGGAAGCCTTCATGCAGATGCGCAAGATCGATATCGCGACACTGGAGGAAATCGCGTGACGGTCTCGTGTCACCTTCCCGATGCGCCTTCCGGGAGGCCTGAACTTGCCAGATCACCCCTGCGCGTCATAGCTGTTGGTTGCGCGAACAGGGAAACGGATGTGAGCGACAAACGCAGATCAGGCCGGGCGGATGGTGAGGCGACGCGCGCGCGTATTCTGGAAGCGGCGGTCAGGCGCTTCGCCAAAGCCTCCTATGATACGGTTTCGCTGCGCGAGATCGCAGGCGATGTCGGGGTCGATGTCGCCTATGTCCACCGCAGCTTCGGCTCGAAGGATCGCCTCTTCGCACAGGCCCTGCGCGCAGCGTCCGGCGGCGATGTCATGGCCGGGTTCGATCCGGGCGCGGCCGGCGGATCGGCAAGGGCCTTCGCGGAGGATTTCGTGAACCGCCTCGTTGAGAAGTCCCACGATCGACCTTACGAGGGGATCGAACCGCTCGATATCATGATCCACTCGCTGGGCAGCCGGAAGGCTGCAGAGATCCTGCGCGAGAAGGTTCGCGGGGACTTCGTCGCTCCCCTGTCGGAGCGCTTCGAGACGAATGGTGACTTGCGCGCCGGAATGATCGTTGCCGTGCTGATCGGCACCGGGATCGCACGCGATCTTCTGAAGCTCGATGCCCTGGGCGATGCAGATAACGAAGAACCCGTGCTGGAACTCCTGAAGGAGGTCATCGCGGCCTTGATCGAAGAGCATTGAACCAGCCCAACTGACCCGCTCACGGCGCCAAGGGGCCCCGGTTCGTATCCCGAGACTTGTCAACAGTTGTTGACTTTGGTACGGGCACGCTCCTGCACGTCAACGTGACCGACGTGCTGCGCACCAGGTTTGCTGCCGGCACGGCGCCTGCTTCCAGATTGCGAGACCGAATAATGATCAAGCGCATGATAATCGCGATCGTGCTTCTGGGTGTGGTCGGCGGCGGCCTCGTCTGGTTCAACTTCTTCCGCGACCGGATGATCGAACAGTTCTTCGCAGACATGCCGGTACAGACCCTGCCGGTCGATACGTTGACGGCCGAGCCTTCGACATGGCGTCCGACCATCGGCACGATCGGAACCGCCCATGCCGCGCAAGGGGTTGATCTCACGGTCGAGGCGGCGGGCATCGTGCGCGAAATCCTGTTCAGCTCGAATGATCGGGTCGAATCCGGACAGCTTCTGCTGCGGCTGGACAGCGCCGTTCAATCCGCAGATCTCGAGGCCGCGACCACACAACTTGAAACCGAGGAATTGAATCTCGTGCGCACCCGCGAGCTGCAATCCCGGGGTGTCGCGACGAGCGTATCGCTGGAGGGAGCGCAGGCGGCCTATCGTGCCGCGCAGGCACAGGTCGCGAGGGTTTCGGCCCTCCTCGATCAGCGGCAGCTGGTCGCGCCGTTCGCGGGCACGATCGGCCTGCCCCGGGTGGATGTCGGCGAATATGTTTCCCCGGGCGCCGCGATCACGACGCTTCAGGATATCGACAGCATGCGCGTCGATTTCAGCCTGCCCGAGCAGCAATTGCCGAATGTCTTCATCGGGCAGGACATAAACGTGCGCATCGAAGGCAGGAGCGCGCCCTTCGAGGGTGAGATCACGGGCATCGATCCACGGGTGGACCCAGCGAGTCGTATGTTTGCCATTCGGGCGACGATCAGCGACGCCGGCGGCGAAATCACGCCCGGTCAGTTCGTGCGCATCGAAGTTGCGCTTCCGCAGGAAGACGATGTGATCGCGGTGCCGCAGACCGCGCTCGTGACCAGCCTCTACGGCGATTTCGTCTATCTGGTCGAACCCGATCCGGAAAATGAGGATCGGCTCCTGGCCCGCCAGGTCTTCGTCACCGCAGGACGGCGCGCTCAGGATATGGTCGAGATCCGGGAAGGCCTGGAGGCCGGTGCGACGATCGTGGCGACGGGCCAGAACAGGTTGTCGAACAACACCCCGGTCTCGCTTTCGGGCGATACCGAAGAAACCGAAGGCGAAACCGCAGCTCAGGCGGTGCGCTGATGAGTGTCTCCGATACCTTCATCAAGCGCCCCGTCCTGTCGACGGTGCTCGGATTCCTGATCCTGCTGCTCGGCGTCCAGGGGCTGCTGAACATGCAGACGCGGCAATATCCGGAGGTCGACGAGACCGTGATCACGATCACGACCGTCTATCCGGGTGCCTCGCCGGAACTGATCCAGGGCTTCATCACCTCGCCTGTCTCGGCGGCGGTCGCCACTGCCGAAGGCGTCGACTACATCACCTCGCAATCGCGACCCTCGGCATCGGTCGTGACCGTCAACATGCGTCTGGGCGAGGATCCCGACATCGCCCTCACCGAGGTGATGTCGAAGGTGCAGGAGGTGCGTGACCGCCTCCCCGACAATGCCCGCGATCCCAATGTCACCAAGGGTACCGGTTCCACCTTCGCTACGATGTATCTGGGCGTTCGCAATCCCGACATGTCGCCGGAACAGGTCACCGAGTATATCGAGCGGGTGATCGTGCCCCGCATGGCCACGATCGAGGGCGTCGCAGAAGCACAGGTGATGGGCGCTGCAAACTACGCGATGAGGGTCTGGGTCGATCCCGTGCGCCTCGCGGCCCACGGCCTCACCGCGCAGGAGGTGATAGCGGCGATCAACGATTCGAATTTCCTCTCCGCACCGGGCCGCACGCGCAACGTGTTCGTCTCCTACCCGATCGCGCTCGATTCGACCCTGCAAACGCCCGAGACCTTCGGCGCCATGCCGGTTTCCGGGGACGGGGACACGATCGTCAGGCTGCGCGACATCGCAAGCATCGAACTCGCGGCTGAAAGCACCGACATGGTGGTCAGCTTCGACGGTGAAGCGGGCACCTTCATCGGCATCTTTCCCAGCCCTGCGGCGAATCCGCTCGATACCTCGTCCGCCGTACGTGCGGAGCTTCCCGCGATCCAGGCGAGCCTGCCGGAGGGCATGTCGCTCGAATTGATGTTCGACGCCACCGAACAGATCGAAGCGTCGATCCGGGAGGTGCTGGTCACGATCTTCCTCGCAACCGTGATCGTCGCGTTGATCATTCTGCTGTTTCTCGGGTCCATTCGCTCCGTGGCGATGCCGCTCGTGGCGATCCCGCTTTCGCTCGTGGGCGTGGCCTTCATCCTCTTTGCCGTCGGTTATTCGATCAACCTCCTCACCCTGCTCGCAATGGTTCTCGCGATCGGGCTCGTGGTCGATGACGCGATCATCGTCGTGGAGAACATCCAGCGCCATATCGACGAGGGGCAATCGCCCCTCCAATCCGCCTATCAGTCGATGCGCGAGCTCACATCGCCCATCGTCGCGATGATGCTGACGCTCGTCGCCGTCTTCACGCCATTGTTCTTCACCGGCGGGCTCACGGGGGCGCTGTTTACGGAATTCGCGGTCACGCTCGCCGGTGCGGTCTTCATCTCGAGCATCGTGGCCCTGACGATCTCACCGATGATGTCGGCGCGGATCCTGCGCGCCGGCGGCGGCAACCGGTTCCAGAACTGGCTCGACAGGCGTTTCACCACTTTCGAGGGCTGGTATGCCCGCAGGGTGGAATCCTCTCTGAATTTTCGCCCTGTGACCATTCTCGTCGTCATCGTCCTGTCCTGCGTGACCGTGTTCCTCTTCACCAAGACCTCCAGCGAACTCGCTCCCGAGGAGGATGCCGGCGCCCTGTTCTCTTTCGTCAACGCACCGAGCTACGCCACCACCGATTACACCAGCCGCTATGTCGACGAGATGCGCGCCCTGACCTCGGACCTGCCCGAGCTCTCGGCAGACTTCTCGATCGTCGGCTTCGGCGGGCAGACAAATACCGGCATCATGGTCTGGGCCTTCGACGACTGGGCCGATCGCGCCCGAAGCCAGGCCGAAATCCAGGCCGATCTTCAGGAGCGGTTGCGGCCGATAACCGGCGTGCAGGCCTTCGTCTTCGCACCGCCCTCGCTGCCGGGAGCCGGCGGCGGCCTTCCGATATCGCTTGTGGTGCAGTCGACCGGCTCACCGGCGCAGGTTTTCGATGTGGCCGACGAAATCCGGCGGGAGGCGGAGGCATCGGGCCGGTTCATCGTGGTGCAGAATTCGCTGGCATTCGACACCACGGAAATCCTCGTCACGATCGACCGCGATCGGGCCGCGGCCCTGAACCTTCCCGCCAGCCAGATCGGCGCGGCGTTGAGCCTGCTCGTCGGGGATGGCGCCATCGCCCAGTTCGACCGGGATTCCAACAGCTATGACGTGATCATGCAGGTGCCGCAGGAATATCGCGACAATCCGGAGCGGCTCGGATCGTATTTCGTGCGCTCTCGTGCGGGTGACATGGTGCCGCTATCGGCCGTGATCACGGTCGATACCCAGCCTGCTCCGGCCACGATCGAGCAGTTCAATCAGCTCAACTCCGCCACCATCACGGCGTTACCCATGATCGGCGTCTCCACCGGCGAGGGGCTCGACATCCTGGAGGGCATCGCGCGCCCGCTGCTCCCGGACGGGTTCTTCCTCGATTATGCCGATCAGTCGCGGCTCGAGCGCAGCGAAGGCAATACGATCATCGTCGCTTTCGCGCTGGCCATCATCGTGATCTATCTCGTGCTCGCCGCTCAGTTCGAGAGTTTCCGCGATCCGTTCATCATCTTGATGTCGGTGCCGCTGTCGATCTTTGGTGTGATCGTGCCGCTCAATCTGGGCCTGGGAACGCTCAACATCTATACGCAGGTCGGGCTGATCACCCTGATCGGTCTGATCACCAAGCACGGCATTCTCATCGTCGAATTCGCCAACCAGCAGCGCCGCGCGAGCGACATCAGCCGCGAGGCTGCGATCGTGATGGCGGCCAGGATGCGCCTGCGGCCGATCCTCATGACGACGGCCGCGACGGCACTCGGCGTCGTACCGCTGATCATCGCCGATGGCGCCGGAGCGGCTGCACGTTCGGCGATGGGCATCGTGATCTTCTCCGGAATCACGGTGGGAACGCTCTTCACTTTGTTCGTCGTCCCGACATTCTACTCGCTGATCTCGCCCCGGACATTCGCGGCGCTGCCCGACGAACCTCGCGACGCAAAGCATACCGGCAAGCTCGCGGAAGGTGTCGCAGACTGAGCGCGCCGGCCCTGCATCGCGATTCACGCGCTTTCCTGCCCGGCAGAGGTGGCCCGGGCGCTTCGAGTGCCGCTGTCGACCCAACATCTGGTCCGCCGACCGGCATTTCATCGGATGCCTGCTCCCGATATCCGAGCTGAAGCGCGGATTCGGTTGGGGATGGTGGATGCAGTGAACGATGGAACGGCGAGGGCGACGCGCGCTTGGCAGGGTGCTTCCTGCCTGACTGGGTAGCCATGGCTGCGTTTGAACAAATCATCCCTTCAGCGCGCATTCATGTTGGTCATGACAAAACAAGTCTTAAATTGAGGAATGCTCGTTGAGCGCTTCTCAAGATATCAAATCCAGGGAGCGTAAAATGATGAAAATATTCACGACCATAGCAGGCGCAGCCTTGATCGCGATGACCATGGCTCCATCTACGGCATCCGCATCGTCTACAGGCTTTGTGATCACCAATCTCAATGTTCGCGCCGGTCCGGGCGTCCAGTTTCCCGCCGTTGCAGTCTTCCCGCCGGGCGCCCGCGTGAATGTCATCGGCTGCACAACCGGCTTCGGTTGGTGCGACGTCTCGGCGCGTGGCATCCGCGGCTGGGTTTCCGGATCATATCTAGAATTTGCGCATCACAACCGGCGCGGCCGTGCCCCGGTGGTCGGAGCGCAGATCGGGCTTCCGATCATTACGTTCCAAATCGGGAGCTATTGGGACAACAACTATCGCGGCCGGTCCTGGTACAACCAGCGCAGCCGTTTCAGCGGCCCTTCGCATCGTGTCGCGCCACGCCAGGCTGCGCCTGCACCGACGCGTGAATATCGCCGTGAAGACCGTCGTAGCCGCAATTGGGACGGGCGTCGCGGCGACCGTCGCTGATGCCGGAAACGGCCTCGGCAAATATCCTCGGCTTGTCGCGTGACAGGCCGTGGCTCTGACATGGGGCGGCGAAAACCCGAGTGGACGGGCACCTCGCCCGTCCCGGCAGTCAGTGCATGCACAGTATTATGCCCCTTGAGCGCCATCAGACCCGATAGAGTCGGATCGGGCGCTCTGAATTATGGTTTCGGCGCATCATTGCGTCCGTCAGCCGGTATTCACCTGACGGCATGATGCTCTAGCCCGTTGCACTCTCCAGGGGCACCACCAGGACGGGGCGGCGTGCGATTTCGCAGAGATTGGTGGCGGTCGAGCCGGTGACCATGCTTTCCACCCAGCTTTGTCCGTGCTTGCCGACGATGACGAGATCGGCATCGCGTTCCGCTGCGAGCCGGGCGATCGCCTCGGAGGGTTTGCCTTGTGCCAGGTGAACCTCCGGCTTGCCGCCTGCAGCATTGATCTCCTCGGCGATCTTTTCGAGAGCCGCATGCGCCATCGCGCGCCATTGGGTATATCGCTCCTGCTCCTGCACCGTGGCGACATGGATGAGATCGACGGCTTGCGCTTTGGTGCCGAGTTCGGCCGCCGCGTGTTCTGCGGCACGCGCCTGTACCGAAAAGTCGGTCGCGACGAGGACCCGGCGCAGGCCGGCATGGCAGGCGCGTTCACAGGACGCCGCGCCATCCTCGCCGTTGATCTCGATCCATTCGAGACGCACCGGGATACCGGAGAGGCGGACCACCTCGCGGGCGACGGAGCCGAGGAAGAGGCCGCGCATCATGTTCTGCCCGCGTGATCCGATCACGATCAGATCGGCGCCATGATCAGTTGCCGCTTCCAGGATACCCGTTGCCACCTGACCTGCGGCACGGATATCGGTCACGACATCCAGCCCGACCTCCCGCAAGGGAGCTGCGCGCTCCGCGAGCCAGTCGTTCAAGGCTTCCTCGTGGCCATAACCGGCGCCCTGCGCATAGCCGACCTGCACAATGTGGGTCAGGACCACGCTTTTCACGCCCAAATCGCGCAGATCCGTCAGGCAATCGAGCATCGGGCCCTGGGCGGCCGAGTGGTCGAGGGCGATCAGGGCGGTCTCAAACATCGGTCTGTTCCTTCTTGCGACCCGCGCGGATCGGCGTTTCCTCTTCCGGGAACCAGTGGCGGGTGCGGTTGGCGAAGGCGACGAGGGAGAGCATCACCGGCACCTCCACCAGCACGCCCACCACCGTCACGAGCGCGGCGATGGAATTGAGGCCGAACAGGCCGATCGCCACGGCGACCGCGAGCTCGAAGAAATTCGAGGTGCCGATCATGGCGCAGGGTGCTGCCACCTTGTGCGGTACACGCCAGGCCTTGGCCGCCCAATAGGCCACGGCGAAGATGCCGTAGGACTGGATCAGGAGCGGGATCGCGATCATCACGATGACGAGTGGCTGGGTGAGGATCACCTCGCCCTGGAAGCCGAAGAGCAGCACCACCGTGGCCAGCAGGCCGATGATGGAGAACGGCTTCACCCCGGCGGTAAACCGCGCCACCGCCGCCTCACCCTCAGCCGGTGAGCGCGCCCGGCGCGTGAGATGCAGCCGCGTGAGCACACCGGCGGTGAGCGGCACCACGATATAGAGTACGACCGAGAGGATCAGCGTATCCCACGGCACGGTGATATCGGTGACACCGAGCAGCAGGGCCACGATCGGTGCATAGGCAAAGATCATGATCGCATCGTTGAGCGAGACCTGCGCCAGAGTGTAATTCGGATCGCCCTTCGTCAGCGTCGACCAGACGAAGACCATGGCCGTGCAGGGCGCTGCGCCGAGCAGGATCATGCCGGCAATATACTGCCCCGCCGTGCCGGGCTCGATGAAGGGTGCGAAGACGATCTCGAAGAAGAGCACACCGAGCGCCGCCATGGTGAAGGGCTTGATCAGCCAGTTCACGGTCAGCGTGATGACGAGCCCCTTGGGCCGCTCATGCACCCGCGCCAGCGAGGAAAAATCCACCGCCACCATCATCGGATAGACCATGGCCCAGATCAGCACCGCCACGACGAAGTTGATCGAGGCGTATTCGAGTGCAGCCAGCGCATCGAATACGCCGGGAATGATCGAGCCGAGAGCGAGGCCCGCGATCAGGCACAGGGCGACCCAGACGGAGAGGTAACGTTCGAATAAGGACATGGTGACTGCGTGCTTTCTCAGCGGAGATCGGGGGCGAGGGATCGGGGCGCCGGGTCGTGGAGCGGATCCGCCGGTGCGACGAGCACCTCGAGGAGTTCGGCGAGCGGCTCGAGACTTCCCGGATTGAGCGAATAACAGATGCGCGGGCGCTCGATCTCGCCCGTTATGATCCCGGCGCACTTGAGAATGCGCAGATGCTCGGAGACCGTCGATTGCGCCAGCCCGATATCCTCCACGATGTCGCAGCCGATGCAGGAACGCTTCGCCAGAAGCAGTTTCACGATACGCACCCGCGCCGGGTGCCCCAGGGCCTTGGCGATCGCCGCGATGCGCGCATTGTCGCGTTCCTGGACAGCGAGAGCCGGCAGCGCGCCGGCACCGGTGTCGGATATGGCCATGATGAACCTCTTTCTCCGAATCATGGAGTTCGTCAATCGTCGAAAGACGATTTACTCGAACACCTGCCGGCGAGCAACAGGGAAACCACGGATGCGACATGTGCTTTGTAACGCCCGCGATCATCGGCTCATGGCGCGATGTGCTGGCCCGGATCGCGGGTGAGGGCATCGCGAGCCGACCACGCCCGATCGGCTTCAGCTGCTATGGGGATGTGAATTATGTGCTCGGGTCGAGGCTTGCCCGCTACGCATCGGATCAGCCGTCATAGCCCGCAACGCGGCGAAATGCAGCAAGTCCGGCCGGCAGGCTGCGGTCCGGACGCGGCAGCCCGCCGGGCACATCGGTGCGAACAGGCACATGGATCAGGCCCGCCCCATCGGTATTTGCAATTGCCGCCAGTGCGTCATGCAGGGCTGAGGGATTTTTGGCCTTGCGGACGATCGGATAGCCCAGTCCGGATCCCAGAGCCGCAAAGTCTACGGGGCCGATGGTCGGATGCCCGCCTACGGATGCGTGGCATCCGTTGTCCAGGACGATATGGGTCAGCTTCAGATCTTTCCGGCCCGAAACCAGGGCGTGATTGCCGGCATGCATGAGGAACGAGCCGTCGCCATCAAGGCAGAAGACCCGCCGCGACGGGTCACTCATCGCGATCCCGGCTGCGATCTGCGGAGCGAAACCCATTCCACCCACCGCCGCAAGGTCACGGAAAGGGTCTTCCCCGCGCGCAAGTCTCAGGGCGAGCATTTCACGCCCGGTATGCCCGATCCCGGTAACGAAAACCTCGCTCGGCCCGGCTGCATCGACGAGAATCTGCAAGACCGTATTCTTGTCCATGTCGTCGGCCTCATCCCTTGCGGGAGCCCGCCGCGACCCGCCGGTCGTGAGGGAAGGGGATACGAGCAACGCCTTGCGCCGGCGCGTGGAGCTCTCGCCCGAAAGAAACGATCTGACCTGTGCCGAGCCATCGGCTTCGACCGCGAGCGTGTCGATGTCGGCAAGTTCGAGGAGCCTGACTATCTCGCGCCCGATCCCCCTGTGTTGCGGCTCATCGGCGATGCCGGGAGCTGCACGCCAGCCGATGATCATTATGAACGGAATATCGTACGCGTCCGGACCGGCGAGTGCCATGATCGGGTTGAGGGCGTTCGGCAGGCCGGAATTCTGCATATAGGCACAGCCGGGGCGTCCCGTTGCGATCCAGTGCCCCAGCGTGAGCGCGAGCGCGCCTCCTTCGCAGGCTGCGGTTACGTGATCGATCTCGGGATGTTCGGCGATAACCCAGCAGAATTCCCGAAGCGTGGAATCAGGCACGCCGGCTGCAAATCGCACACCCGAGTCCCGCAATATCTGCACAAGATCCATGGCGCGCTCACTTCGCTGCGGGGATCAGTGAAAGAACATCCTTTGTCGATGCGAGGCAACTGCGCATCCACGCATCGTCCGAGCACCCTTCGGCAAGTATGTGACGGGCGACATCGACCATGCGCGGATAGGCTGCGCGCAGGAGATGGTTGGCATAAATGATCGCATTGATTCCCGCATCGGCCAAGGCGGATTCATGTGTCCCGCCATAGGTCGTCGGCACCACGAAGATCGGTGTGTGCACGCCGTTGTGACGCAATTCACGGGCAAAGCCGATGACTTCATCGGCGGTCCTTGCGATGGAATGGATCAGGATCGCGTCGGAGCCCGCTTCGATATAGGCTTCCGCGCGCTCGAGCGCATCGGTCATCCCGGCGCCGAGGATGAAGCTCTCGATGCGCGAGATGAACATCATGTCTCCGCACCTTGCCGCACGCTTGGCCGCCCGGATACGCTCGCAGAAGGCCTCGATACTCACCTGTTCTTGTCCTGCTTCGGTTCCATACAGCGAATTGCGCTTCGAGCCGGCCTTGTCCTCCAGGCAGAGTGCCGAAACGCCCGCCCGGTCGAGGGAGCGCGCCAACTGGTAAACCCTTTCCGGAAAGCCTCCGGTATCTCCGTCGTAGATCAACGGCAGAGGCGTGGCTTCGAAGATCTCGTTGACGGTAGCAATCCGGGCGCTGGAATCGACGATCTCGAGATCGGGTTTCGCGCGCAGCGTCGCATCCGTGAGTGAACTCTGCCAAAGGGCATCGAAACGCCGATCCTCGTGCGAAACCCGATGGGCGATGACTGCCGCAAGGCCGCTATGGGCTTCGATGACACGAATGAACGGCTTGATTTCGAGCATCCGTCGAAGGCGGGCCTGGCGAATACGGGCAAGGACGCCTTCCTCTTCCAGGGCCTGATGGATCAAGGTCGACGAAACACCCGTCGTCCCAGGGAGCTCGACCAATTCCCCGCCCCATGCGGCGAGCGTCTCGAGAATGTCGCTGGAAACGCTCGGATGCTTGTCGTCGTTGCGCCAATGCTCACCGTGGACGACATAATCCGGACGAATCGCCATGAGGTTCTCGCGATAGCTCAGCGCGTATTGAGGGACAACCTTGCTGACACCGGCAATGTTCTCGATCACGCGGACACGATCGGCGAAGCGCATGAACGGGACACGCATGCACGTCGCCGCAGCCTCGTCCGAGAGGACACCCACGACGACACGCCCGAGTTCCCGCGCCTTTGCCAGAATGTCGATATGACCGGCATGGAGCATGTCGCCCACCATGCCGACGTAAACGATTTTTTCGTCGCCCACGAACTGCCTCCCCGATATCGTATCCCGTTGCAGGTTGAGCCGCCCTTGTGAGCGACGGTCGACTGGTTGACACCGGCCTGCATGCCAAACATCGTGCATTATTGAAAAAAACTATCATAAATAGTGTTATATGAATGACACAAGATGGGTTGGGCGACAAAGTAACAATCCTTGATCGAATTGCGCGAGTGGCGGAAGGCGATCGGTTCGGCGGACCCGGATCTGGAGTATAGTGATCATGCAACGGCGCTTCATCGGACCAGGCGCGATCGCAGGTTTGCCTGCTGCCGTACGCAGTCTCGCGCACCCTGGTCGCTACGTCCTGGTGGTCGCCGGCGACCGGTCGTTCGATGCGTGTGGCGGGGCGGATATCGTCGATGCCTTGCCGGGGCCCGTGAGAGTCCTGCGCAGCTCTGGCGACTTGCCCCGTATCGAGGAGCTGGCGCGATTGTACCGGGCCTGCGGGGATGTCGAGATCGGGTGTGTCGTAGCCGTCGGGGGCGGGCGCGTGATCGATCTCGCCAAGCTCCTCGCCTGCGCCCTGGCAGCGGCGGGTGATCCGATCGATCCCGCCACCGGGATCGATCCGCGGCTGGAGGGCAGGGTGCCGTTGATCGCGGTTGCGACCACTGCCGGATCGGGGAGTGAAAGCACGCCTTTCGCGGTGTGCTATGTCGCAGGCCGCAAAACCTCCCTTGATCGAGGCTTCCTGCTTCCGGACGTCGCTATCGTCGACCCGGCCCTGCTCGCGTCCCTTCCGCCGCAGACGATGGCCTGTGCAGGGCTCGATGCGCTTTGTCAGAGCATCGAAGCGCTGCTTTCGCGACATGCGGCACCGGCCAGCGACACACGCGCCGCCCGTGCGCTGGTGCTCGTCGCACGATCACTGCGAGCGGCCCCCAGGGGCGATCCGCGGGCACGGGCGCGGCTGGCGCGGGGAGCCAGTGAAGCCGGGCGCGCCATTGCATTGACGCGAACGACGATCCCGCATGCTCTTTCCTATCCATTGTCGGTGCGCCACGGCATCGCTCACGGGCATGCCGTCGCCTTGTCCATGGCGCGCTATCTCGAACGCTTCGGCGAGGCCTTGGCTGCCGATGCGGCTCTCGCGCCATGGAGAAGATCATATGCGCGCGTGCTCGCGGCTTTGGGCGCCCGCGATCCGCATCAAGCCGCTTCGATCTGGCGGTCTCTGCTCGATGATCTCGGCCTGGCCCCAACCGCGTCGGCGTGTGGTCTACACCGAAGCGATATTGCAAGGCTGGTAGAGGAATACGACCCTGATCGGTTCGCGAACGCGCCGCTTTCGCTGGAGGCAAACGAAATTCCCGGCCTGTTCGAATGAAAATGCCGCGGACCGCCTCATGGTTTGGGGGCGCAGTCCGGTACCGAGCGGCCTCGATAGGTCTCGTCAACGTCCTCTTCGCCCCCGCCCTGCATTTGCAGGATTCCTCCTCGTGCTCCAGGGCCTGTCCCGCACAAGCCTGACGCAAGCCAGCGCGCCTAGTCTCCGGTCAGATCGAAACCGGGAGACCTTTCCGTGGAAGCGATACATCTGTTTTCTCTGGCATCGCGCCGCAATGACTGGCTGGCAACGCGCCAAGCCACCATTGCCGAGAACGTCGCGCATGTGGATACGCCGGGCTACCGCGCCAAGGACGTGCAGCCGTTTCGCGAGGTGATGGATCACACCCGCCTGCAGATGGCAGCGACCAGCCCGGCCCATCTCGAACTCGACGGGCGTGCCCGCCAGACCCGCACCGACAAGGCGGATTCCTGGACCATCACCCATTCCGGCAACAGCGTCAGCGTCGAGCAGGAACTGATGAAGGCGAGCGCGGTGGCGCGCGATCACGCGCTGTCGACCAGCATCGTCAAGTCGTTCCACCGCATGATCCTGACCAGCGTGAAAGGTTGATCCCATGATGGACCCGCTCGCCGCCGTCTCGCGCATTGCCGGCTCCGGCTTGCAGACGCAATCCAAGCGCCTGCAGATCATCTCCGAGAATCTCGCCAACGCCCAGTCGACGGGCTCCACACCCGGTGCCGACCCGTATCGGCGCAAGACCATCAGCTTCAAGGGCGAGATGGATCGGCTCGTCGGCGCCGAACTCGTCGGTATCCGCAATATCGGCACCGACCGCTCGCCGTTCCGCATCGAGCATGATCCGGGCCATCCCGCAGCCGATGCCAACGGCAATGTGAAGATGCCCAACGTCAACATGCTGATGGAAATGGCCGATCTGCGCGAAGCCAATCGCTCCTACGAAGCCAATCTTCAGATCGTCAAGCAAGCCCGTTCGATGGTCAACGCCACCATCGACCTGTTGAGGAGTTGATCATGATCGACGCCGTCGCCAGCCTTCCCGGCGCCGCCGGGCTCTCCGTTCCGACATCAGGGGTCGAACGCCCCGCCGCCACCGCGCTCACGGGATTCGCGCAGCCGACCCGGCACACCGATTTCTCCCAGGTCCTTTCGCAGGTCGCACGCGACGGTATCGGCCAGATCCAGGCCGCGGAAGCCGCGTCGATCAAGGGGCTGCAGGGCCATGCCTCGGTCCAGGAAGTGGTCGAGGCCGTGATGAGCGCCGAGCAGAGTCTGAACACGGCGATCGCGGTGCGCGACAAGGTCGTGCAGGCCTATCAGGAAATCAGCCGGATGCAGATCTGAGGAGGATCCACCAATGCGCGCGCTCGCCATTGCCGCAACGGGCATGAACGCCCAGCAGATGAACGTCGAAGTCATCGCCAACAACATCGCCAATATCAACACCACCGGTTTCAAGCGCGCCCGCGCCGAGTTCACCGATCTGCTCTACCAGGCGGAACGGCTGCAGGGCGTGCCGATGCGCGGCGGCCAGGCTGCGGTTCCCGAGGGCGCCCAGATCGGGCTCGGCGTGAAGGCGGCCGCGATCCGCAATCTGCACATGCAGGGCGCGCTCACCAACACCGCCAACAAGCTCGACCTCGCCATCAACGGCAACGGCTGGTTCCAGGTGGAGGGGCCCGAGGGCGAGATCCTGTATTCGCGCGCCGGCGCCTTCAACACCAATGCCGAGGGTCAGCTCGTCACCATCGAGGGCTATCTCGTCGAACCGGCAATCGTGGTTCCGGAAAATACGGTCGACGTCGTCGTCAACGAATCCGGGCAGGTCTTCGCCCAGATCGGCGGCCAGATGCAGCTCGAGGAACTCGGTCAGCTGACGCTTGCCAATTTCGCCAACGAGACGGGTCTCGAGCCGCTCGGGAGCAATCTCTATCGCGAGACCGTCGCCTCCGGCCAGCCGGTGATCGGCGCCCCGGGCGATCCCGGCTACGGCAGCCTGCATCAGGGTTATCTGGAGAGCTCCAACGTCGACCCCGTCAAGGAAATCACCGAGTTGATCTCGGCCCAGCGCGCCTACGAGATGAACTCCAAGGTGATCCAGGCCGCCGACGACATGGCCGGCACGGTCTCCAAGGGTATCCGTTGATGCGTGACGGCGCGAGGATATCGCGCCGCGGCGTGAAAGGAGCAATCCGATGATCCGTATGCGCAGAATGGGCCGGGCCATGTGTCGCACGGCACTCGCTACAGCAATGCTCGCGCTCGCGGGCAGCCATGCTGCGCTGGCCCAGAGTGCCGGGGGCAATAGAGCGATGCCGGTGCCGACCATCACCATTTATCCCGGCGAGAAGATCAAGGAAGGCGTGATCGAGCTGCGCGAATTCTCCGCCCATGCGATCGATCGCGCGCCCGTCGTCGCGGACCCGCCGGCGCTGGTAGGCAAGGTCGCGCGCCGGACGCTGCTTCCGGGGCAGCTGGTGCCGCGCAATGCGATCGAGGAGCCACGCCTCGTCGAGCGGGGGCGCTCGGTGCAGGTCGTCTTCGCCGAGGCAGGGATGACGATCGTCGGCATCGCCTCGGCCCTCGAGGCGGGTTCCGCCGGAGAGCGGGTGCGTGCACGCAATCTCGATAGTGGAGTCACCATCGTGGGCACGGTTCAGCCGGACGGCACGTTGCGGGTCGGAGAATGAAGATGAATGATCGTTGTGCCGCGTCTGCCACGGGGCGCACAGCCCGGCTCCGCATGGGTTTCGCGCGGATCATGGCGCTGTGTGTCACCTGCGCCGCCCTCGCGCTCGGCAATCCGCTCGCGGCCGTCGCCGATGTGGCGCGCCAGGGCGGGACGCGGATCAAGGATGTGACGACGCTAAAGGGCATGCGCGACAACCAGCTCGTCGGCTATGGTCTGGTGATCGGTCTGCCCGGCTCCGGCGATACCATGCGCAACTCCCCCTTCACCGAGCAATCCCTGCGCTCGATGCTCGACCGCATGGGCGTGAATGTCGACAACACCCTGCGCGCACGCAATGTCGCGGCAGTGGTGGTGACGGCCGACCTCCCGCCCTTTGCCGGGCGCGGCTCGCGCATCGACGTCTCCGTCGGATCACTGGGCGATGCGCGCTCCCTCAACGGCGGCACCCTCGTGGTGACCCCGCTGATGGGTGGCGACGGGCAGGTCTATGCCGTGGCGCAGGGCGCCGTATCGGTCTCCGGCTTCGAGGCGGCGGGTGATGCGGCGCTGGTTTCCCAAGGTGTGCCCACCGCCGGACGCATCGCCAACGGCGCCCTCATCGAGCGCGAGCTGCCCGACCAGTTCCGCGACATGCGCAACCTGATCCTGGAGCTGCGCAACCCGGATTTCCGCACCGCCGTCTCGATCGCCGATGCGATCAACGATTACTCGCTGGCGCGCTGGGGCGAGCGCACGGCGGTGGAGCGTGATTTCCGCACGGTCTTCGTGCGCCAGCCGGAGCGCATCAGCCCGATGCGTTTCCTCGCCGAGATCGGTGAGTTGTCGATCACGCCCGATACCCCTGCGCGGGTGGTGATCGATGAAGGAACCGGGACCGTGGTGATCGGGCAGAACGTGCAGATTTCCACCGTCGCGGTCACTCATGGCAACATTTCGGTGCGTATCACCGAGCGCCCCTTCGCCGACCAGCCCAACCCGTTCAGCTTCGGTGAGACGGTCGTGCTGCCTGATACTGAGATCGAGGCGCAGGAGGAGGGCGGACAGCTCGCCATTATCGGTGGCGCCGACCTGCAGACGCTGGTGCGCGGGCTCAACCAGATCGGGCTCAAGCCGATGGGGATCATCGCGATCCTCCAGGCGATCAAGACGGCGGGTGCCTTGCAGGCGGATCTGGTGGTGCAGTGACAATGCGATGACGCGTCGACCGACGCCGCGTCAGCCCTGCTCGGGCGGTACCTCGGCTGCCGCCTGCGCCGCCACGGCCCCGTCGCCGATCGTGACGCCCTTGTCGCGAACAAGGGTCGGCTTGGGAATGATCTCGGTGATCTCGACCTGAATCCGCGTGCCGGTCACGATGATGTGGCCGCGCGCGATCGGATGATCATTGGCCAGGATCTCGACCGTGTCGTCATCCATCTGATCAAGTTCGATCACTGCGCCGCGCCCCATGCGCAAGAGCATGTGAACCGGCATCTGACGCCGGCCCAGAACGACCTTCAGATCAACGTTGAGACCATCGATACTCGGCACATCTACCCCACTCGATTCCCGGTTCCGGCAACGAACGCCCCTTGTGGACGACACGTGCCGCGTGCCTTAACTAAGGGTGTCACGCAAGTCCCACCTGATCAGAACAGGGTGAACCATTGGTTAACGCGCGCGCCGATGCAGCCGCCTCATTCATACCCCGAACCGGCTTTCCCCCGGTCGACTGGGTGGTGAGCGACGGGCTCGTCGATTATCCCGATGCGGTCACCGCGATGGAGACGCGTGCAGCGCGTATTGCTGCCGGGGAGGCGCGCGAATGCGTCTGGCTCCTGGAGCATCCGCCGCTCTACACTGCCGGCACCTCTGCGCGTGAAACCGATCTCGTCGAGCGTGAGCGCTTCCCCGTTTTCGCCAGCGGGCGTGGCGGGCAATATACCTATCACGGGCCGGGCCAACGGGTGGCCTATGTCATGCTCGATCTCAACCGCCGCGTGCCGGATCTGCGCCGCTATGTCGGGGCGCTGGAAGCCTGGCTGATCGCCACGCTCGCGCAGTTCAACATTCGCGGGGAGCGCCGCGAGGACCGCGTGGGTGTCTGGGTGCGGCGCCCCGACAAGGGTCCCACTGTCGAAGACAAGATCGCCGCGATCGGCATTCGCGTACGGCGCTGGGTCAGCTTTCACGGGGTGAGCCTCAATGTCGAGCCCGATCTCGGTCATTTCACCGGCATCGTCCCCTGCGGCATCACCGAACACGGAGTCACCAGCCTCGTCGATCTCGGCTACCCGGTGACGATGCCGGAGGTCGATGCGATCATGCGCGCGGAATTCGAGGCGATTTTCGGGGTTACTCGGTCCGAATAGAAGGACCGAGGGGGGGGACGGGCTTGGGTCCGATATTCGAGGTTGGTACCACCATAGGCGTTTCGCGCAGGACCGCCTCTCCGACGAGTGCATTCTCGAACCCACGCAGTGGAAGGTTCAGCCCGATCAGCATGTAGCGCTGCTCCTCCATGCCGGCGACCGAAGGAGGCGCTTCGATCACTCCCTCGTCGACGAGCTGGCGAACGAGTGCACCATATATTTCATTCACGTCGATCTCTGCATTGCGAATACGAGCTTCCCTCATTCCTTTCCACGCGAGGTCCCAAGAGCGTCGCCCAACAACATGCGCATCAGTGAATGAGAAGTTTTCGGGAGCAAATCCCAGTACTTCGCCATCATCGACCGCCGCTGCTAGCTCCAGTCGAATGGGGTCGATTAGATCCAGAAGCTCAATGCGCGCGACTCGATGCGAGCGGGAAACACCTTCGATGAAACGTGTTATCTCTTCAACGGTCGCTTCGTCGGCCTGTTCGAGATCGACCAACGGCAAGCGATAGAAATGAAGCGGGGCATCCGGCTTGCTGCCCAGACCGGCGGTGTAGAGTGCCGTTTCCAGCGCCAAATTCTCGGAGGGTTTGCTCAACTGGACATGCTCGCGCGGCATATACCAGAGGATGCCATCATTCGAGAACTGGAAGTTGTCCGAGGCATATGCAGGAGCGCTGCAAGCAATGGCAAAGGCGAACACAGACAGCGCGCGCGATAGCGGTGTTGCGCAATGGCTGGTAACCGTTCTCAATGCCGCGATACCCATTTCCGACTGCCTCCAAATCAACTTAAAGCGATCTTCCCCAAGCTCAGCATCAATATGGGCAACGCGCTTCCTGCAATCAAGAGTGTCAGTGGCCCGCGTCTCGTCAGGCTTCGAGCGATTACGTAACTATAAACAACCAAAGCCGTCAAAATGATGACGATGAATGCATAGAGAATTATCGAGCCGCTCTCCGAGCGGAACAGGCCGAAATATGATTCTGCTCCCACGAACAGCGGAACGACACCCGTCGCTGCTGCAGGCGATCCGACCGGTGCGAAACCGTGACCGTATCCGAATACGATAATCAGCGTAATGAATAATGCGCCCGCAAAGGCGAAGCCCATGCGCTCTCGGAACGTTTTCGGAATTGTTCCAGGATCTTCTTCGGGGAGCACCCTGTCTACAAATCGATGGATAACTCTGCCCAACGCGTCTGAGAAGCCAGTCACTTTTAGCACCCGTTGCTGAATCGAGACGAGTGAAAAATTACCAACTTTAAATTGAGTTGTCCACAGAATACGTTGTTCTATCACTCCTTCCCCGGTCGCCTCCCGAAATCCGGAGCATCCGTTTCCTGGCCGAGATCGATGATCGAGCGGCGGATGGAGCGGGTGCGGGAGAACAGGTCGTAGAGCGCATCGCCGTCGTCCCAGCGAATGGCGCGGGCCAGCGCCGCGAGGTCCTCGTTGAAACGCGAGATCATCTCCAGCACGGCTTCCTTGTTGTTGAGGAAGACGTCGCGCCACATGGTCGGATCGGAGGCGGCGATGCGGGTGAAGTCGCGGAAACCGCCGGCGGAGAACTTGATCACCTCCGACTGCGTCACCTGTTCGAGATCGGCCGCCGTGCCGACGATGTTGTAGGCGATCAGATGCGGCACGTGGCTGGTTATGGCGAGCACGAGATCATGATGCGGCGCGCTCATGAACTCGATGCGCGCGCCCATCGCCTCCCAGAAACCCTGAAGCCGGGCCACGGCCTGCGGGTCGACGCCATAGGCCGGCGTGAGAATGCACCAGCGATCGTGGAAGAGCGTCGCAAAGCCCGCATCCGGGCCCGATTGCTCGGTCCCCGCGACGGGGTGGCCGGGGATGAAATGGACATGCGCGGGCAAATGCGGCTCCATCGCCGCGACCACGGCACCCTTGACCGAACCGACATCGGTGACGATCGCCCCCTCGCGCAGGCTCGTCGCCATCTGTTTCGCCACGGGACCACAGACACCGACGGGAACGCAGAGCACGACAAGGTCGCAATCCTTCACGCCCTCCGCCACATCGGTGAAGACCGCATCGGCGAGCCCGAGCGCGTCGACGCGCGCCGCAACCTCCGGGTCGCGATCGATGGCGACGATGGCGCCCGCCATCCGGCGGTGGCGCATCGCATGGGCGATCGATGACCCGATCAGGCCGATACCGATAATGGCAACGCGTTCGAAGAGCGGTGTTTCGAGCGGTTCACCGAGACGTTCAGGCATGGATAGGCGCCTCCGCGCGCATGAATTCGGTGAGCGCGGAGATCACCAGCCGGTTGGCCTCTTCCGTGCCGATCGACAGCCGCAGCGCGTGCGGCAGGCCATAGCCCTCCATCCGGCGCAGGATCAGCCCGCGCGTGGTGAGATATTCATCCGCCTCGCGGGCCGTATGTCCAGGCGTCTCGGGGAAATGAACGAGCAGGAAATTCGCCACGCTCGGCGTCACCGTCAGGCCCAGTTGCGTCAGGTCGCGGGTGAGGATTTCAAGCCAGGTCTCGTTATGCGAAACCGCCTGTGCGAGATGCCCGTCATCGGCGATCGCCGCGGCGCCGGCTGCGAGGGCGGCGGCGTTGACGTTGAAGGGCGGGCGGATGCGGTTGACGATGTCGACCACATGCTCCGGCGCCACCATCCAGCCCAGACGCAGGGCGGCGAGGCCGTGGATTTTCGAGAAGGTGCGCGTCATCACCACGTTCTCGCTGGTCATGACCAGTTCGAGCCCGGCGGCATAATCGTTGCGGCGGACATATTCCGCGTAAGCCGCATCGAGCACCAGCAGCACCTGCGGCGGCAGGCCCGCATGCAGCCGCTTGATCTCGTCGAAGGGCAGGTAGGTGCCCGTCGGATTGTTGGGATTGGCCAGATAGACGATCTTGGTGCGCGGGGTCACCGCATCGAGAATGGCATCGACATCGGCGGTGAAATCCTTCTCCGGCGCGATGACCGGAACACCGCCCGCCGCGAGGATCGCGATGCGATAGACGAGGAATCCGTGGGTGCAGTAGATGCCCTCGTCGCCGGGATTCATGTAGGCGTTGGTCACCATGGCCAGCAATTCGTCCGAGCCGTTTCCGCAGACGATGCGGGCCGGGTCGAGGCCGAATTTGTGGGCGATGGCATCGCGCAGCGCGTTGGCGCCGCCATCGGGATAGAGCGCAAGCTTGCCCATCACCGCTTCGGCTGCGGCCAGCGCCTTGGGCGAGGGACCGAGTGGGGTCTCGTTGGAGGAAAGCTTGTGTACGGTCACCCCGGCGGGCGCCTTGCTCTTGCCGGGCGCATAGGCCTCGATCGACATCAATCCCTGGCGCGGCAACGGACGTGCGGTCATCGTCTTCATCTTTCGGCTTCGGCTTGCTAAGGCACCTTCAACGGGCGCCGCCTTCGTAGCGCAGCTTGTAACGGATTTCACCCATAAAGACCGGGCAGCGATGGGCAAATCGACCCGGCATGCTGCCGCAGCCGCCTCAATCGGCTTGCTTCGGGCGCGGGCTTGGGTCATGACACGCGCGAGCGATACGAGAACCATGACGAGCACACCCCATAACGATCACCTGCCGCGCGAACGCCTCGACGCCGTCGTCGACAGGCACGCGGTGCTGACGGCAACACTCGCCTCCGGCCCTGACGCGGAAACTTTCGTCAGGCTTTCACGCGAATTGTCCGAGCTCGAGCCCGTCGTCGAAGCGGTCATGGCGTATCGCGCCATCCGTGAGGAACTCGACGGCGTCGAGGCCCTGCTGGCCGATCCCGCCACCGATCGCGAGATGCGGATGCTTGCCGAGGAAGAGCGTGTGGCCGCCCGCGCGCGCCTCGCCGATGCAATCGACCAGGTACGGTTGATGCTCCTGCCGCGCGATGCCGCCGACGAGAAGAGCGCCATCCTGGAGATTCGCGCCGGTACGGGAGGTGACGAGGCCGCGCTCTTTGCGGGTGATCTGTTTCGCATGTATGCGCGCTATGCCGAGTTGCACGGCTGGCGGGTGACCACCATCGCGGCCAGCGAGGGCACGGTCGGCGGCTACAAGGAAATCATCGCGCAGGTCACCGGGCGCGGGGTCTTTGCGCGGCTGAAATTCGAGAGCGGCGTGCATCGTGTGCAGCGTGTTCCCGATACCGAGGCCGGCGGGCGCATTCATACCTCGGCGGCGACGGTGGCAGTGTTGCCGGAGGCCGAGGAGGTCGATTTCGCCCTCGACGAGCGCGAATTGCGCATCGACACGATGCGCGCCGGCGGCGCTGGCGGGCAGCATGTCAACCGTACCGAATCGGCCGTGCGCATTACTCACGAGCCGACCGGAATCAACGTCGTCGTCCAGGCCGAACGCTCGCAACACAAGAACAAGGCCCGCGCGATGGAGATCCTGCGTGCGCGGCTGTTCGACCGCGAACGCATGGCACGCGATTCCGAGCGCGCGGCCGATCGGCGTTCGCAGGTCGGTTCGGGGGATCGCTCCGAGCGCATCCGCACATACAACTTTCCGCAGGGGCGGGTCACTGATCACCGCATCGGGCTCACCCTCTACAAGCTGCCGGAAATCCTGGCGGGTGAGGCGCTCGGCGAGATTCTCGATGCGCTCGTCGCCGAGCATCAGGCTGCCTTGCTCGCGGAGGAGGGGCTGTGACCGCCTTCACGGCGCTCATGCCGATCGGGGATGCCCTGCGGCAGCTGCGCGGGGCGCTGCGCGAAGCGGATATTCCCGATCCGGGCATCGATGCGCGTATTCTGCTGGAGGAGGCGGCGCAATGCGATGCGACGGCGCTCGCGCGCGACCCGCAGGCGCCCCTCGGCGCCGAGGCCGCGCGCAAGCTGTCATCCTGGCTGCCGCGCCGGCTGGCCGGGGAGCCGGTCGGGCGGATTCTCGGATACCGCGAATTCTTCGGCCTGCGTTTCGATCTCGCCCCGGCGACGCTGGAACCGCGCGCCGATACCGAGGCGCTGGTCGAACTGGCCTTGCGCCAGCCCGCCAGCCGCAGGCCGGGTGCACGCTTTCTCGATCTGGGAACCGGAAGCGGCTGCATCCTGCTGGCATTGCTGCATGCTTGCCCCGATGCGCGGGGCGTGGGCGCGGATCGTGCCCTCGGCGCGCTCGTCGCTGCGCGTGCCAATGCGCACGCTCTGGGACTATCCGAGCGCGCGGCCTTCGTCGGGGCGAATTGGATGGATCCGTTCAGGGAGGCGGCTGCGGATGCGGCATTCGAGACTGATTACGGCTTCGATCTGATCGTCTCCAATCCGCCCTATATTCCCAGTGCGACGATCGCGACCCTCGACCGCGAGGTCGCCGGGTTCGATCCGCGCCTTGCGCTGGATGGCGGTGCGGACGGGCTCGATCCCTATTGGGCGATCTGCGACGCTGCGAGCCGGCTTCTGCGCCGTGGCGGCGTGCTCGCCCTCGAACACGGCCATGATCAGGAACGGGAGGTGCGCCGCATTGCGGAGGAGGCCGGCCTCGAATTCGTCGATTCGATGCACGATCTCGGCGGCATCCTGCGCGCACAGGCCTTCACCCCGCGCTCTACCGCAGATGATGCGGCAAGCGATTGATTCGGGATCTGCAATCACGGGTTTACGAATTAATCGTGATTTCGTGCAAATAATGCTTGGCGTGAGTGGGGCGAGCGGTTAGTTTGCAAGCCGAAACGCTTATGGCTCGTCCATTCACAGTCGAATCAACCGATTCCCGAAGGGGAGCGCGCGCGTTTTATCGCCGCATCAAGGTGTTACACCCGGCGGCAACAGGAACCCGACATGCCAGATGGTCGCCCGGGGCTTTTCCGGTCGTTTCCGCCTGATGACGGATGTTCGCACGGACGAAGGGGGAATCCCGTCCGGCGTCATTTCCTCGCACGAGATTATGCATGTGCACGATTCGGTGAGCTTGCTCGAAACAGGTGAACTTGTTCGAACCGGTGAACCAGCACAAAGAGCGGGCTTGCACGACGCAAAAGCGGGCTCGAACGGGCATGAGATCGAACGGCGCGGGCGTAGCGGGATTGTGGCATCGCGAGATATGAAGGTCGTAGAGCATCGATGAGACCGACACAGAACAGACGCATGCGCGGGCGCAGCCGCGGCAAGGGGCCCAATCCGTTGACACGGAGCTACGAATCCAACGGGCCGGACGTGAAGGTTCGCGGCACGGCGCAGCACATCGCCGATAAATACGGTCAGCTCGCGCGCGACGCCCAGGCAAGCGGCGACCCGGTGGCGGCGGAAAACTACTTCCAGCATGCCGAGCATTACCTGCGCATCATCGCCGGTGCCCAGGAATCGATGCGCCAGCAATATGGTGGTCGCTCGGATGACGATTCCGACGACGACGATGACGATTCGAACGGCTACACCCACGGCTACGCGCAACCCGACCGGCCCGGCCAGTCGCAGCGCGTCGCGGCAGAGGATTACGATCCCGGCCAGCAGCCGCAGCCGCCGAGCTTCGATCCGCGGCCCGATCGCCAGCCCGATCGCGGCTTCCAGCCTCGCGGCCGGAACGATCGCGGTGATCGCCGCGAGCGTTTTCAGCGCGGGCAGCAGGATGCACGCGACGGCGGTGACGGCGAGGCCGAATCGCGCAACGAGTCGCGCAGTGAGCCACGCGGCGATTTTCGCAACGATTCCCGCAGCGAGCCGCGCAACGAGCGTCCTGCCCGGTCCGCGCCGCCTGTGGCGGAAACACCCGCAATCGAGGATGAGCCCGCTCCGCGTCCCACGCGAGCACGCCGCCGCCCGGCTCCCGCTTCGACGGAAGACAACGCGCAGCCCGGCCTGCCTGATTTTCTGACGAAGCCCGTCAGCCGCAACACGGAGCCGGCCCCTGCGGCGGATTCGGCGAATGACGGTGCGGAAGAGAAACCCAAGCGCCGCCGCGCCGCCACCACGACGCGTCGCACGACGCGCAAGACGGCTGCTGCCGACGGGGATTCGGGTGCCGGTGGTTCGGATGACGCAGCGTCGAAAAACGATGCTTCCGACAGCAGCGCGTCCGACAAGACGGCAGCCGAGTGACCAATGCGATTCCGGAGCGGGCCTGGGGCCGGCTCCGGAATGTCGCTTCGGTGTCGCTTTGCGACCCGCATCAGTCGATGCGCCGGTGCCGGTTTTCGCACGCATGAAGCGCCGGCAATCGACAGCGCCACGCAATCGGAATCGGGGCCGTATCGCGCTTTCGTTCGCGCCGAACCTCGGCTAGTCTCGTTTGCATGAAACGTCTTATCCTGCTCCGCCACGCCAAATCCGACTGGCCCGCCGGCGTCGACGACCTCGAACGCCCGCTCAATCCGCGTGGGCGTGAAGCCGCGCCGCGCATGGGCCGCTACCTCGCCGAAGAGGGGTTGTTGCCGGATCGCGCCATCGTCTCACCGGCTCAGCGCACCCGCGAAACCTTCGAGCTCGTCGCTCAGGCGCTTTCCGACATCGCCGGGGAAAAGCTGCAGATGCAGGTCGATCCCCGCATCTACGAGGCGCCGCCGGAACATCTGCTCCAGGCTGTGCGTGAGACCGACGATTCCGTGCGCACGCTGCTCATGGTCGGCCACAATCCCGGCACCCAGGAACTCGCGCAGCGCCTGATCGGTTTCGGTGATCGCTACGCCTTTTCGCGGCTCGCGCAGAAATACCCGACCGCCGGCCTCACCGTGCTCGATTTCGACATCGAAAGCTGGCGCGATGTGATGGAGCGCGAGGCGCGTCTCGACCGCTTCGTCACCCCCAAGGGGCTGGATGCCGCAGGTGGCGAGGGCTGATCCGGCAGGCGCTCAGGCGCTCAGGCGCCATCGGGATCGGGGCGCTGCATCCAGCGGATCACGGGCATGACCGGCAGGATCCAGGCGAGGCCGAGCACGGCGTAGGAAATCACCTGGATGAAATGCGGTGCGGCCATGATGCGGCTATCCGCGATCGCCATGGCCACCGGGCCATAGAGCATGACGAAGATGATGATGGCGAAAGCGCCGACGAGTTTACGGGTACGTTGCGTCATGACATGTCTGTCCGGCCTGTTCGGATCGAGCCGCGTTCGGGTGCGGCGAAGCTGTGACTAGCAGCTTCGTGGCGAAAACTCTATGTGTACCGGGCAAAGACGTAATCAAGGGCGATACTGCCCGGTTGCCGAGTTTCGGGCGGCTTGCCGCAGGGGCCCGGTCGCAGCTTCGGAGAAGGACAGATGGTGGCTGGGGATACCGCAGGGCGCAAGCCGCTCGACGAGGTCTTCGTCCCTGATCGCGCGGTACGGATTTGGATCTGGACCCTGGTGGGCTTCGTCCTCGCCATGGTAGCGGTGGGCGGTGCGACGCGGCTGACCGGGTCGGGGCTCTCGATCACCGAATGGGCGCCCGTCACAGGCGCGATTCCCCCGCTTTCCGAAGCCGCATGGCTCGCCGAATTCGAGCGCTATCGCCAGATCGACCAGTATCGCCTGCTCAACCAGGGCATGACGCTTGCGGAGTTTCAGGTGATCTACTGGTGGGAATGGGGGCACCGCCAGCTCGGGCGTGCGCTCGGGGTGGTCTTCTTCCTGCCGCTGATCTTCTTCTGGTTGAAGAGCCGCATCACCACCGGCTTTGCGCTGACGCTGCTCGCCATCGGCTCGCTCGGTGGCATGCAGGCCTTCGTCGGCTGGCTCATGGTCGCGTCGGGGCTCGAAGCCGGCATGATCGCCGTGGCGCCGATCAAGCTGATGACGCATCTGATGCTGGCCAGCATCATCCTCGTCGCGCTCGTCTGGATCGCGACGGGCCTGCGCTCCCGCAAGGTCGAGCCGACCCCGCGTGCCGTCGCCTTCGGAGCCTATTGGCTCGTCGGGCTGATCCTGTTCCAGACGGCACTCGGGGCGCTGGTAGCCGGATCGCATGCCGGCTGGACCTTCAATACCTGGCCCTTGATGGACGGCGCCTTCATCCCCTCGATGGCCGTGCTGTTTCCGCTTTCGCCCTGGTACGCCAACATTTTCGACAATGTCGCGACGATCCAGTTCAACCACCGCATGGTGGCCTATCTGCTCGCGGGATTTGCCTTCTGGCATGCCTGGCGTGTCGCGCGGCTGGCGCCGGGGAGCGTGCATGCACGCCATGCCCGGATCATGGCCGGGCTGGTGCTGGCGCAGGTGGCGCTGGGGATCGTGACGCTGCTTCTGGCCGTGCCGCTCTGGGCGGGTCTGGCGCATCAGGTCTTCGCGATGCTGCTCTTGGGCATGGGCGTCGTGCATGCGCGCATCGCCCGTCATGCCGCACCGGCCTCGCGCCGGGACGAAGCCATGCAGACGCTGCCCTCGGGCGGGGCTCAGATCTCGCCGTAACGCGCGATCAGAGCCTCGGCCTCATCGAGATCTTCGGGGCTGTTGGCGTTGAAGAACGGATCCACCGGTGCCACCGGCCAGGCGGCATGAGCGACGCCGTGGCGCGCGGTCCAGCGATCGATCTTGCGCATGTCCTCTTCGACGAGCGCATGGCGCAGGTCATCGCGCAACGCCACATCCCACAGGCCGTTGACCGGATGGCTGCGCCCCTCGCTCTCGGCACAGGCGAGCGGTACGCCGGCGGCCTCGCGCGCCGCATGCAGGCGCGAGACGTAATCGCGCGGCAGGAAGGGCGTATCCGCCGCGACCGATGCCACGCAGGCGATATCGGGATGATGCGCCGCCACGTGATCGAGCGCGGCGAGAATGCCCGCCAGCGGCCCCGCGAAACCGGGAATGTCGTCGGGGACCACCGTGAGTCCGGTGAAGGCGAAACGTTGCGGGTCGCCATTGGCGTTGAGGATCAACCCGTCGCATTGTGCCGCCATCCGGTCGATCACCCGCGCGAGGATGCTGCGCCCGGCGATCTCGCGCAACGGCTTGTCGCCGCCGCCCATGCGCCGCGCGAGCCCGCCGGCAAGCAGCACGCCGATGGTCTTGCGATAGCCGGTCGCTCGCTCGTCCATTGCACTCCCCCGTGACCATCAGGCGGCTCCCGCAGGTCACCGCTACATTGAGGATAGGCAACGCGGCGGAAATTGACGAGGGGAGGCCGACGGGTTCAACTCGTGACCGAAGGCGCATTCGCCTTCATCAGGGGGTTGCCTTCCGCCGTGTCGTTGAGGTGGCATGCCGAAAGGCGTCCCTGCCCGACCTCCTTGAGCGCCGGGCGCTCCTGGCGGCAGCGGTCGAAGGCGAAGGGGCAGCGCGGGTGGAAATGGCAGCCCGGCGGGGGCGCCAGCGGCGAGGGGATCTCCCCCTTGAGTGCCGTGAACTGCTTTTTCGTCGCATCGAGGCGCGGCACTTCGTCGAGGAGCGCGCGGGTATAGGGGTGATTGGGCCCCTCGAAGATCGCTTCGGTCTTGGCCAGTTCGACGATGCGCCCGAGATACATCACCGCAACGCGGTCGGAAATATGCTCGACGACGCCCAGATCATGGCTGACGAAGACATAGGTCAGGTCGAGTTCGCGCCGCAGATCCATGAACAGGTTGAGCACCTGGGCCTGGATCGAGACGTCGAGGGCGGCGGTGGATTCGTCGCAGACGAGGATCTTGGGATTGACCGCGAGCGCGCGGGCGATGCCGATACGCGCGCGCTGGCCGCCCGAGAACTGGTGCGGATAACGCATCCGGGTGGTCGGATCGAGCCCAACCTTGCGCATCACCTCGGAGACATAGCCGTCGATCTCGCTGCGGCGGATGATTCCGTGCACGACCGGCGCCTCGCCGATGATGTCGACGACGCGCATGCGCGGATTGAGCGAGGCCATCGGGTCCTGGAAGATCATCTGGATGGTCAGGTCCGTGGCCCGGCGCTCGGCGCCGGTCATCTTGCTGACCTCCTTGCCGTGATATTTCACGGTGCCTTCGCTCGCCTCGAGAATGCCGGCAATGACGCGCCCGAGCGTGGATTTGCCGCAGCCCGATTCACCGACGAGGCCGACCACCTCGCCCCTGGCAACCGTGAGCGACACGTCGTCGACGGCCCGCACCACCTGGTCCTGGAGACCGGCTCCGAACAGGTTGGCGACCTTCTCGGCCATGTCCAGGCTGCGCGTGAAGCGCTTGTGGATATGGTCGAGCTCGAGGATCGGCCGGGACATGTCGGGGCCCGAGCCTGCCTTGGCGGCGCTTTTGGTAGCGGGATTGGCGGAAGGGGTGGTCATGACGATCGTCCTCGCCCAGTTTTTCAGGCAGCCGCAGGCGTCGGCGCCGACAGCGGATGATGGCAACGCGCCGCGCGGCCGCCTTCATAAGGCGTCGGCTCCGGCATCGTGCTCCGGCAGATATCGGTGGCGTAGTCGCAGCGCGGGGCGAAGGGGCAACCCGGCGGCAGATTGGTCAGCGAGGGCGTCATGCCCCGGATTTGCGCCAGCGGTACGCCGCGCTTGTTGCGGCTGGGTACCGAGCCGATCAGCCCGGCGGCATAGGGATGGATCGGCGCTTCCAGCACGGCGGAAACCGGCCCTTCCTCCACGATGCGCCCGGCATACATCACCGCCACGCGGTCCGCGAGACCAGCCACCACGGACAGGTCGTGCGTGATCCAGACCAGCGCCGTGCCGGTCTCGGAGCAGAGCTGCTGCACTTCCGAGAGGATCTGCGCCTGGATGGTGACGTCGAGGGCCGTGGTCGGCTCGTCCGCGACGAGCACGGTCGGGCGGTTGAGCAGGGCCGTGGCGATGGCGACGCGCTGGCGCATGCCGCCCGAGAACTGGCCCGGATAGGCCTTCAGCCGCTCGTCCGCAGAGGGGATGCCGACCTTCTCCAGCGCCTGGCGGGCCCGCTCGCGGGCGGCCTTCTCGGAGATTTTCTCATGCGCGCGGATGGCTTCGATCATCTGCGTGTCGATGCGCAGCACGGGGTTGAGCGTGGTCATCGGATCCTGGAAGATCATCGCCACGTCCTTGCCGCGCACACGGCGAAGCTTCTCCTCCGGCAGGCCGATGAGTTCGCGCTCGTTGATCTTGATCGACGAGCGGGGATCGATCTCGCCCGGCGGGTCGATCAGGCCGAGCACCGCGAGACCGGTGACGGATTTGCCCGAACCCGATTCGCCGACGAGCCCGAGAACCTCCCCGGCACCGACGGAAAAGCTGATGCTGTTGACCGCGGTGACCAGCCCCTCACGGGTGCGGAACGAAACCGACAGGTCTTTGACATCGAGGACGGCTTTGCTCATCGCCTTACGTCCCTTTCTCTACTGCGATCGCCTTGAGGCGGATCGGTGATGCGTCCAATGCCGCCGGCCGATGCCGGCGCGCCTGTTTGTGCTAGCGCGACAGGCGCGGATTGAGCACGTCGCGCAGCCGGTCACCGACAAGGTTGATCGCGACGATCAGGATCACCAGTGCAACACCGGGGAAGGTGGAGATCCAGTAGGTGCCCGAAAGCAGATAGCGATAGCCGTTGGCGATCAGCATCCCGAGCGACGGCTCGGTCACCGGCACGCCCACGCCGAGGAAGGAGAGTGTCGCTTCCAGCGCGATGGCATTGGCGATCTGCACGGTCGCGACCACGATCAGCGGCGGCAGGCAGTTGGGCAGGAGGTGCTTGAAGACGAGCCGGTACGCGGGAAGCGACAGGCAGCGGGCCGCCTCGATATATTCGCGCCGCTTCTCCACCAGCGCCGAGCCGCGCACGGTGCGCGCATAATAGGCCCATTGCACGATGATCAGCGCGATGATCACCTTGTCGACGCCGCGCCCGAACACCGCGAGCAGGATCAGCGCCACGAGGATCGCGGGGAAGGAGAGCTGCAGGTCGACGACGCGCATGATGAAGCTCTCGATGCGCCCGCCCATATAGGCTGCGAAGACGCCGACGGATGCGCCGATGATCGCCGCCACCAGCACCGACACGGTACCCACCGTCAGCGACACGCGCATGCCGTAGAGCACGGCGGAGAACATGTCGCGGCCCTGATCATCCGTCCCCAGAATGGCGAGCATCCCGGTATCTAGACGCTCGCCCGGCGGCAGCATGTTGTCCATGATCGACAGGGTCGCCAGATCATACGGGTTCTGCGGCGCCCAGAGCGGCGCGCTGAAGGCGGCGAAGACGAGGGCAACGAGAACAACCAACCCGATCGTCGCGGTCTTGCTCTCGAAGAACGAGGCGATATGCCGGCGCAGCAGGCTCTCGCCCTGCTCGACGGGACGTGGCGGTGTGGCGGTGGCCTGCGTGGCGCCCTTTGTGGTCGTATCGGACATGACGATCAACCCTTCGATTCGGTCAGTCGCACGCGGGGATCGATCGCCGCATAGAGCAGATCGACGACGAGATTGATGATGACGAAGATGACCACGGTCAGCATCAGATAAGCCACGATCACCGGGCGATCGAGCCGGTTGATCGAATCGATCAGGAGCTTGCCCATGCCGGGATAGGCAAAGACCGTTTCCGTCACCACGGCGAAGGCGATCATGGAGCCGAGCTCGAGGCCGAGCACCGTCACCACGGGGATCATCATGTTCTTGAGCACGTGCACGAAGACGATGCGGTTGTACGACAGGCCCTTGGCGCGGGCGAAGCGCACATAGTCCTGCAGCATCACCTCCCGCGTGCCGGCCTGGGCGATGCGGATCACCAGCGAGGCCTTGTAGAGCGAGAGCGTCAGCGCCGGCAGGAAGAGATGGCGCAGCCCGTCCCAGGTAAACAGCGACAGATGCACGCCGAACACCTCGACGGTCTCACCGCGCCCGCTTGCCGGCAGCCAGCGCAGCTGCACCGCAAAAAGCAGGATCAGCATCAGGCCGAGCCAGAAATTCGGCAGCGAGAAACCGAAGATCGAGGTGGTCATGATCGATCGCCCGAGCAGCGACTCGGGCTTCAGGCCGGCGATCACGCCCAGCGGCACGCCGAGCAGGATCGAGAGAATCAGCGCCGCCAGCGCCAGCTCCATCGTCGCCGGGAAGCGCTGCAGGATCACGTCGACGGCCGGTTGGGCGTAGACGAAGGAACGCCCGAGGTCACCCTGGAGCGCGTTCCATACGAAGATGCCGAATTGTTCGTATATCGGTCGATCGAGGCCCAGACGCGTGGTGATCGCTTCGAGCTCGCGCTGATCGGCGTCCGGACTGGCCAGAATCGCCACCGGATCACCGACCGCGAAAACGGCCAGAAAGACCAGCGTGGCCATGACGGCCACCACCATTATGGATTGGCCAATACGGCGAATGAGATAAACCAGCATGGCGGCTGTCTCACGTTAGAGGGAGGTTGCCGTGTACGACCCAGCGTAAGGCTGTACAGAACAAGAAGAGCACCATGGCGCGCTCAAATCAATGAGCCGTGGAGAAACCGTCTTTCGCATGATTTTGCAAGGGTATCGGCAAAGATTTTCGCCATGCCTGTGAATCATGCGGTCGGTCGAGTT
Organism: Salinarimonas sp.; assembly: GCA_020832565.1. GTDB lineage: Bacteria > Pseudomonadota > Alphaproteobacteria > Rhizobiales > Beijerinckiaceae > Saliniramus. The sequence goes on from JAFIEI010000009.1 coordinate 66,324, forward strand.
TCCCTAGGGTTGCGTGATTTTTCAAGAATGAAATCCGGGCTTGTGCCCGGCTTTTTCCATTCAAACCCGCAATACCAGTATATGCGCCGGTTACGACTGTTGGCCCGCAGGTGAAGTGCGGCCTCGGAACATGCCGGTCGGAATCACCTGCATCTCTGCCTGCGACCTAACCGACGCGGCCAGCCGGGAACGAACAGGTTGGGGTGAGCCTGGTGCATTCGCGCCACATGATCTTCTCCTCTGTATTGGGGCGATTCTTCGTCCCTATGATTTTTTTGCGCTTACGCATCAGTTTTGCGCATAGCGTTATTGCGCAAGCGCAACAAATTGGTAATATCTCGCTGGTGTATTGTCACCATTAAAAATGATCACTTTTTGTAATAGAGGTATGCGGAAAATGGAAATCGAAGACGATGGTGGACGCTCTTCGCGTCCCAGTGTGCGTGAACTCGAAGTGCTGCACGCGGTGATCACCACGCGCAAGACGACTGCAGCGGCGCAGCGGCTGGGTGTTTCGCAGCCGGCGGTGTCGCGTGCGATCGGGGCTCTGGAGGCGCGCCTGGGCCGCGATCTGTTCGTGCGCGACGGCGGGCGCCTCGTCCCGACGGCAGATGCCTTCGCCCTCGACGCTGAAGCCGCGCCGATCTTCGCCGCACTCGCGCGCCTCTCCAATTGGCCGAACACGCCGAGCGTGGGGACGCTGCTGCGCATTTTCAGCACGCCGACCATCGCTCATACCTTCCTTGCGCCGATGGTCACCCGCTTCCTCAAGGTCGAGCCGGATACCCGGGTCCAGATGGAGATCGGGCGCTCCGACGATGCAGTCGCATCTGTCGCCGACGGCACGACTGATCTCGGGGTTCTCGATGTCAAGGCGGCCCATCTCGGCGTGCGTGCCGAGCCGTTCCGTCAGTCGGTTGCGCATGTGCTGATGCCGGCCGACCATCCGCTCGCCGAGAAGGAAGTGATTCGGCCCAGCGATATCGGTGATTCGCCACTCATCGCCATCACCAGGCGCTTCTCGGCCCGCGCGCGCCTCGAACGCGCCTTCGCCGACGAGGGTGTCGAGCCACGCACGGTTCTCGAATCGGGAACGGTACAATTCCTGCTGGAGATGGTGCGCGCGGGTGTCGGGATTGCCGTTATCAATCCCTTCCCAATCGCCTATGTTGCAGGGGCGGGGCTCGTCTTCCGACCGTTCGAGCCCTTGATCGAATATGAGACTTCGTTCGTGTTTCCGGCGGTCGGCGGAAACCTGCCCGTAGCGCGGCGTTTCGTCGATTTCGTGCGCACCGAGCAGATGTCTCTGGTGCCGGCATCCTAGCCGCACCTCGAGTTGTAGGGAGCTGTTATATGTCACATGACAGAATCGCATCGATTCTGTCGACGCTGGTGGCGTTCGACACGACGAGCCGCAATTCCAACCTCGCGATCATCGACTGGATCGAGAATTTTCTCGCGCCACACGGATTCACCTTCGAGCGGATCTACGATGCGACGGGGCAGAAGGCGAATCTGTGGGCCAGCATCGGGCCGCAGGACAAGCCCGGCTTCGTCCTGTCGGGCCATACCGATGTCGTGCCCGTCGACGGCCAGAACTGGTCGAGCGACCCGTTCACCGTCACCGAGCGGGACGGGCGCCTCTATGGGCGCGGCACGTGTGACATGAAGGGCTTCCTCGCCGTCTGCCTCGCCAATGCCGAGGCGATAGCGAAGGCGCCGCTGACGCGGCCGATCCACTTCGCCTTCAGCTATGACGAGGAGGTGGGCTGCGTCGGCGCCCGCGGCCTCGTCTCCTGGCTGCGTGATCAGCCCGTGCGGCCCGAAGCCTGTTTCGTCGGCGAGCCCTCCAACATGCAGGTGGTGCTCGGCCACAAGGCGAAGCGGAGCATGGCCGTGACGGTGCGCGGCCTGACCCGCCATTCCTCGCTCGCGCCGCAGGGTGTCAATGCGGTTGAATTCGGGGCATTGCTCGTGGCGGAAATCCGCCGCGTCGCCGAGGAACTGCAGGGGGCGGGTGCGCGCGATGAACTCTACGACGTGCCCCATACCACGGCGCATGTCGGTATCATGCAGGGCGGCACGGCGCTCAACATCGTGCCGGACACGTGCGAGATCCGATTCGAGATTCGCGCAATCGGACAGGACGATCCCGATATCATCGTGCAGCAGATCCGCGATTACGCTGCCGGGGTGCTCGAGCCGCGCATGCAGGCGATCGATCCGGAGAGCGGGATCGATATCCAGGTCTTTGCGGGTTTTCCCGGTCTCGATACGGAACCGGAGGAGGACGTGGCAACGCTCGCCAAGCGCCTCGCCGGGCGCAACGACCACGCCAAGGTGGCCTATGGTACCGAAGCCGGCTTGTTCCAGACCATTGCCGAGGTGCCGACCGTGATCGTCGGGCCGGGCGCCATCGCCCAGGCGCATCAGGCGGATGAATGGGTGGCGATCGACGAATTGATGAAATGCGACGCCTTCATCGGGCAACTCGTCGGTCACTGCACCCGCGCCTGAACGGGCTCAGAATGCCTTGAAGGTGATGATGGTCTTGGTGTCGTCGATTTCCGGGATCGTCTGCACCTTCTCGGCGACGAAATGGCCGATATCGACATCGCGGTCGATATGGAACTTGGCCAGGATGTCGTAATCTCCGGCCGTGGAATAGATTTCCGATGCAATCTCGCGATCGGCGAGCTCCATCGCCACCTCGTAGGTCTTGCCCAGCTTGCACTTGATCTCGACGAAGAAGGTCTGCACGGGAGTGCTCCTGTTGGTTTGCGAGGCGGGTCCGCCCGGTGATCCTGACTAGGGTCTAACCCGTTCTTACGTATCGGAAAAGGCGCATTCGCCCGCGCACGGTGATCTTCATCCTCCTGCGAGGGCGACGAGCCGGCGCGTCATCGCGGAATCGGCGTCGGCAAGCGGTGCGATCACGTCGAAATGGTGGCGTTTCTCGAGGCTTTCGAAACGCGTATCGACCCCGGCGCGACCCCAGCTCTCGACGATGGTCTCGCTCTGCCGGTGATATTCCTCGCTCTCGTCGGCGCCCACCACCGCATCGAGGATGGTGCCCGCGCGCGGCGGCTTCCAATGCAGCGGGCTCACCGCGCGGGCGGATTCGGCGTCGAGACCGAGCGCGCCGTTGATGCTGGTCGTGACCAGCGGCTCGAGGTCGAACAGGCCCGAGATCGCATAGGCGGCCTGGACGCTGTCCTCCGGCAGCTCCGGGTCATGCGCACGCCAATCCGTCGCCAGCATGCAGGCGGCGAGATGCCCGCCGGCGGAGTGGCCGGCAATGACGAGGGGGCGACCGAGGCGGATCAGGATGCGGCACGCATCGCGGAGCTGGAGGATGATCTCGGCTATGCTGGTATCGGGGCACAGGTCGTAGCCGGGTACCGCAACCGAAATCCCGTGCGCATTGGCGCCGCGCGCCATGTGGCTGAAATAGCTGCGCTCCATCGCCTGCCAGTAGCCGCCATGGATGAAGACGAGGGTCGCCGCACCGCGCGGATCGCTCGGTGTGAACAGGTCGAGGATCGCCCGCTCGCCGGATCCGTAGGGGATCGGCGTCGGTGGTGTATTCTCGCGGTAATCGGCCGCCTCGGCGATCCAGCCCGATATATGTGTGGGATGATCGGGCACACGGGCGCGGTTGTTATACTGCGCTTCAAAATCGATCACGCTCATATCGCCTCCCACCCCCCGTCCCGTTCGGCTCTTTTCATCAGGGTGCATGAGTTGAGCGCGCTGCGCAACGGCGGCGGTGTGTTCGGTTGGGGCATGGCGCCAATCGGGAAAGCGCGCGGGAGTGCTTTGACAAAGGCGCCATGGCGCCGCGCATTCTCCGGCTTACGCTTTCAACACTTGCGCAAAGGACGTCGTGATGACGGATCCGGTTCTGATCGAGGTAACCCGTGGCTCCCAGGTTGAATCACGCCATGGCGGCCTGTTGGCGATCAGCGATGTCCGTGGAAATCTGGTCGCGTCAGTGGGCGATGCGACCCGCCCGGTCTTTCCGCGTTCGGCGATCAAGGCGCTACAGGTGCTGCCCTTCGTGGCTTCCGGGCACGCCGCGAGGCTCGGATACACGGCAGAGGAAATCGCGCTGACCTGTGCCTCGCATTCCGGCGAGCCCACGCATGTCGCCACGGCGCGGGGCATGCTCGCGCGGGTGGGGCGTGATGAAGCCTGCCTCGAATGCGGGGCGCACTGGCCGATCGATCAGGAGGCGATGCGCGAAATGGCGCGGCGCGGCGAGAGCCCCCATGCCGGCCACAATAACTGTTCGGGCAAGCATGCGGGATTCGTCTGCCTCGCCTGCGCCGAGGGCCATGATCCCGCCGGCTATATCGGCCCCGATCACCCGGTTCAGCAGCAGGTGCGCGCCGCATTGGTCGAGATGACCGGTGCCCCGCACGAGCCGCATAATCGCGGCATCGACGGCTGTTCGATTCCGACCTATGCCGTGCCGCTCGAAGCGCTTGCAGGCGCCTTCGCGCGCTTCGGGACCGGGGAGGCGATGCCTGCGGAATTCGCGCAGGCATCTCGCATGATCCGCGACGCGGTGGCGCAGGCGCCGTTCATGGTGGCGGGAAGCGGGCGGTTCGATACGCGCGTGATGACGCGGTTCGGCGAGCGGGTCTTCATGAAGACGGGCGCGGAGGGCGTCTATTGCGCCGCAATTCCCGAGCGCGGCCTCGGCATTGCCCTGAAATGCGCCGACGGTGCGACGCGCGCTTCCGAGGCGATCATGGCGCGGGTGCTCGGTGCGCTTCTGGCGCGCGACGAGGACGAGCGGGCATTCCTGGAGGAATGCGCGCATGCGCCCATCACGAACTGGAACGCGATCACCGTAGGCGGCCTGCGCCCGACACCAGAGCTCGATGCGGCCCTGGCCGAAGCATCGGCGGGCGCGGGCTGACGGACAAGCCGGCTCAGGAGACCTTGCTGCGCACTTTCAAGAAGCGCATGGCGCGCTCCGACATCTCGGCCGTGAGCTCGTCATAGCTGGCGAGATCCCGGTCGATCTGCTTTGCCGGAATGCCCAGCCGCGAGGCGCGCATCGTGAGGACGTCCTTGAAGGCCCCGGAGCCGAGCGCCATGGCCTTGCAGGCGACGGCGATGCCGCTGGCTTCCTTCTGGAGCAGGGCGCGCAGGGCCTGGGTGTTGGGAATGTCGCTGAAGGTGCTGATCACCTGGGCGAGATCAAAGGCACGGTCGTCCTTGCACAGCAGCGTAACGACCTCGTCGATACCGCGTTTGCCTTCCTTCAGATCGGCGATCAGCAGCCGCACTTCCAGCCGGCGCTCGCGCGCCTTGCGGGCGAAGTGCTTGTTCTTGCTGGCATCGATGACCTCGGTCTCGACCTCGGGCGCGTGTGTCAGGCTCATCTGCGCCGCAATCTGAAGCACCCGCCGCGCCTGGGTGGAAGGAAGCGAATCCGAGCGCTCGGCGAGATTGCGCGCGATCTGGGTATCACCGTCACCGCGCGTGATCAGGGTGTCGAGGCCCTGGTCGGAGAATGCCGCGCCCTCATTGCCCGAGACCGTGCGCAGGACCTTGCGATCGCCGCGCTGGACCAGCACGTCGGTCACCGTCTCCGACAGGCTGGCGCGCTCGGCGATGGCGGCAAGGTGGGTTTGCGAATGCGTGACCGCAATCGCGGCCAGATCGTCATCGCTGAGGACCGGTGAGAGCCGCAGCACCAATTGCGCGACGCCGGCCTCGTCGTCGCTGGCGAGGCGCTTGGCGATCGGGTTGGGCAGTTGCGGCTCCGCCGCGACGCGCTCGGCATAGGCCGCGCGGTCGTCGGATCCCATCGCATCGAGGGAGCGTTCGGCGATTTCCGTATAGTGCTCGGTCGCTGCCGCGCTGGCTTCCTCATCGACCAGAAACAGATCCGTGACTGCGCTCAGAAGGGTGCGACGTCCTTCGGACGAGGAATCCGCAGACATTTCCGACAAGCGTTCGAGCATGGTGGCCTCAATTTCGTTTGCCCGAATACACCTGCCATGAATTGTTTCACGCCGGGTTAATCCGTGCGTTCGAACTTACTTCGACGAGTAATCTGATGCTCGAAACTTTGATGAATACGCGCGTGCTGCCAACAAATAAATACAATCATTTATTGCTCTAATTAATTCATGATGCGAAGGCCTCTTGTTCCTTCGTTCCTTGCCGGGTTCGCGCCTGGTGCGCTGCGTCATATCGCGCGGAAACGGAATGTGGATAAAGACCACATGCGGGTTTCGGTCCGGGCCGCGGGCGCGCAGGGCGCAGTAATAGGCGGCGTTGCACAGATAGCGTCCTGCATCACGCGAGACCGCTGAACGCAGCCCGCGTCGCCGCATCGCACGGACCATGGCCTCAACCGGCGCTTGTGTGCGGCGGATCAGCTGCGGGTCGGTCCGGTCGAGCCGCAGGCTGGTATCGCCGACGTTGCCGCCGGCATCGGGAAACAGGCGTGATACCCGGTTTCGCGCCTGTCGTTCCGGGGTGATCGCGTCGCGCGTTCCAGCGACGCCGAGGAGGAGCACCGCATCCGGTGCGGTTTCGCGCAACGCAGGCAGCAACTGCGTCTCCAGCGCGCCATAGCGCGTGTCGAGAATGCGCAGGTCGATCTGCCAGCCCAATCGCCGCCAGCGCGGATTCGCGGCAACCGCGCGTGCGACGCGTTCGGAGGGGTTGCGTGGAACCCGGGGGAACGGCCCGAAGCCGGTGATCAGCAAACGCGGCATGGTTTCACAATCCCAGAATTCCCGCGATGTCGTCGGCGGCGCTGGTGGGTGGCAGCGTGCCCGCGCGCACCTCGTCCTCGAGGCTGCGGATGCGCGCGCGAAGGCTCTTGTCGCCATGCAGGCGGCGATGGATGCGCTCCTCGATCATCGCCCACATCCATTTGATATCCTGCCCGCGCCGACGGGCGCTGATCTCGCCCTTGGCTTCGAGGCGCCCATGGTGGTCGCAGACATGCTCCCAGAGCTTGTCCAGCCCCTCGCCGGTAAGCCCCGATACGGTGATGACCGGCGGGCTCCATAGCGGCGATGCGGGGGCGAGGATATGCAAGGCGGCCCGGTAATCCACCGCTGCCGCGCGGGCACGCTCTGCGCCGTCGCCATCGGCCTTGTTGACCGCGATCATGTCGGCGAGCTCGATGATGCCCTTCTTGATGCCCTGCAATTCGTCCCCGGCACCGGGCAGCATGAGCACCAGAAAGAAATCCGTAAGATCGGCTACCGCCGTTTCCGACTGGCCGACGCCGACAGTCTCGACGAGGATGACGTCGAAACCCGCCGCTTCGCATAGCAGCATGGTCTCGCGCGTCTTCGCCGCCACGCCGCCCAGTGTCCCCGAGGAGGGGGAGGGGCGGATATAGGCATTCGCGTCGACTGCGAGGCGCGCCATGCGGGTCTTGTCGCCGAGAATCGAGCCGCCGGTGCGGGTCGAGCTGGGATCCACCGCCAGCACGGCCACGCGCTTGCCCTGCGCGGTGAGCATGGATCCGAGCGTGTCGATCGTGGTCGATTTGCCGACGCCGGGAACGCCGGTAATGCCGACGCGCATTGCCTTGCCCGTTTCCGGCAGGATCTCCTCCAGAAGCGCGCGGGCGGCGTCGCGGCGATCCGCGCGACGTGATTCGACGAGGGTGATGGCTCGCGCCAGCGCCGCACGCTCCCCGGCGAGCAGGCGCTTGCGCAGATCCGCAACATCAATGGCAGGCGGCGTTCGTGCGGCGGTGGACGCGGTGGCGGAAGGCTTTGGAATGACGACGATCCCCGTGAACTCGACCGGTAAAATTGACCCGGGAACTTGCCCCGAGAATCAGGCCCGACGCGGTCTTGGTTCGTAATGATCCGGGAGATTAGCGTCGTTGCGGCATGCCGACCAGCGGCAATGCCTCATCATCTATGCGCGGCATGCCCTGTTCGGTGATGCGGGCGGCCCTGCGCGTGCGGGATGTAGGCAATGTGATGGTCGGCCCCAGCCTGAGGCTCGCCGACTTGGCCGCCGAGCGGTCGCCCACGCGCGTCGCTGGGCCGTGGCGCCCACATCTGGCCGTAGGCCGGCATTTGGCAGTCGCGCAGCGCGAAACACGAACGCCCTCTCCCTCGGTTGAAGGACAGGGCGAAAAGATCATCGTTGCAGGCGAAACCGCCCGCGAATCAGCAGGCTAATCGGCGCGCCGTCTACAGCGCGCCTGCTCCGAAGTGCCGGATCAGCGTGCCTTGCCCTTGGAGGGCAGGAGGCCTTCGCGCTGCATGCGCTTGCGGATCAGCTTGCGCGCCCGGCGCACGGCTTCCGCTTTCTCGCGGGCGCGCTTCTCGGACGGCTTTTCATAATGACCGCGCAGCTTCATCTCGCGAAAGATGCCTTCGCGCTGCATCTTCTTCTTCAGAGCGCGGAGAGCCTGGTCGACATTGTTGTCACGAACGAGAACCTGCACGCGAAAACCTTCCTTGCTGTGATCGGTTGCGCAAAGTTGCGCACGATGATTTCGGAATGCGATAAGACACGGCGCTGGATTGCTCCGGCACCTGTCGATTGGCGTTGCACATAGCAGACGCTCGGGCGCTTGTCCACACATCGGCGCGCATCCGGCGTCGATCCTGGTTGTGCCGATCGGCTTGAGCCAATGCAGCTGCTCTCCTTGCCACAAAACTGAACGTGCGCGTTTGCGGGCGCCGTCGCGCGCCGATGCGCCGCCGTTGCCCCGAGCCGACGGATTTCCGGATGCGTTGTGCGCAAGCCCATCCTATACAGGCCGGACGGCCCCCTTCGCGAATCGCCGATTCGCGAAGGGGGCGAGCGCCTGTCGGCGGCAGATCGAATCGAGGAGCAGGAGCGCGGTGACGACGCCGGATGCAAGCAAGGGGATTCTGACGGGCGAGAGCCGCGAGGATGATATCGACGCCTCGCTGCGCCCGCTCGCCCTGTCCGATTTCACCGGCCAGAAGGCGGCGCGCGCCAATCTCCAGGTCTTCATCGGAGCCGCGAAGGCGCGCGGCGAAGCGCTCGACCATGTGCTCTTCGTCGGACCGCCCGGCCTGGGCAAGACCACGCTGGCGCAGATCGTGGCGCGCGAACTCGGCGCGAATTTCCGCTCCACCTCCGGCCCCGTCATCGCCAAGGCCGGTGATCTCGCCGCCCAGCTCACCAATCTTGAAGAGCGCGACGTGCTCTTCATCGACGAGATCCACCGGCTCAACCCGGCGGTGGAAGAAATCCTCTATCCCGCCATGGAGGATTTCCAGCTCGATCTCGTCATCGGCGAGGGGCCGGCGGCGCGCTCGGTCAAGATCGAGTTGCCGAGGTTCACGCTGGTGGGCGCCACGACCCGCGCCGGCCTGCTGACGACGCCCCTGCGCGACCGTTTCGGCATTCCCGTGCGGCTCGAATTCTATACGACCGACGAGCTCGAACTCATCGTCAAGCGCGGGGCCCGCGTGCTGAAGATCGGCATGAGCGACGACGGCGCCAACGAAATCGCCAAACGCGCCCGTGGCACGCCGCGCATCGCCGGGCGGCTCCTGCGCCGGGTGCGCGACTTCGCCATCGTCGAGGGGCTCGATACCATCACCCGCGTCCTCGCCGACAAGTCCCTGCAATTGCTCGATGTCGATGCGGCCGGCCTCGACGTGATGGATCGTAAATATCTCACCATGGTGGCCGAGAGCTTTTCCGGCGGCCCGGTCGGGATCGAGACCATCGCCGCCGCCCTGTCCGAGCCGCGCGATGCGATCGAGGAAATCATCGAACCCTTCCTGATCCAGAAGGGCTTCGTCCAGCGCACGCCGCGCGGGCGGGTTCTCACCTCGCATGCCTTCCGTCACCTCGGCCTACCCGAGCCGCGGCGTACAGCGGATGGCGGGGCACAGGGCGGGTTGTTCGATCCCGGCGCGCCCGGTCTGCCTGATGAGCGCGGCTGACCCGACGCGACATTTTTGACACGGCATTGTTCGAAATGCAGGAACGCCATGCACTGTGAGCATGGCGGAATTGTCCGCAGCGCCCTTGCGAAAGTCTGGTACCCGCCATATTTTGTGCAGTGCAACAGACGACGTTCTCGTTGTTGCATGCCCTCCTTGGGCGTTTCCTCCCTAGACTTGGGCCGCTCTTCGGAGCGGCCCTTTTTTTTCGAAGCCTCCCGGGCAACCCTCAGATCCGCCCGTAACGCGCATCCGGAAAATGCCCGGCGGTGAATCCGGCCTGTGCGTGATTGAGCCGCGCCTTTTTCCGCAGCCGGCGTTATGATCGCACGATGTGCCCGGCCATTGCCTGATCGGGCGCCCTTCTCCTTTCAGGTCCCCGCATGTCTTCCCCGATACCCGAGCCCGGCCCCGATGCCGTCCTGCGGCGCGCCGTCATCGAGGCGCTGATCGGTGTTGCCATTCTCTCGGCGATGGATGCGCTGGTTAAGGGGCTTGCCGGCCATCTGCCGGTGATTGCCGTGACCTTCCTGCGCTTCGCCTTTGGTGCCGTCGCCGCGCTCACCGTCGCAGGGTTCGTGCGTCCCGGCTGGCCGAGCGCGGAAACGCTGCGCATCAATGCGGTGCGCGCGCTGCTGATCGTCTTCACCGCCCTGTGTTTCTTCTATGCGCTGAGCGTGCTGCCGCTCGCGGAAACGCTCGCGCTGGCCTTTCTCGCACCGGTCTTCATGGCTTTGTTCGCTGCCTTGCTCCTGCGCGAGATCATCACGCGGAGGGTGGTGATCGCCCTCGCTGCAGGCTTCGGCGGGATGCTGATCATCGTCTACGGCAAGGCTGAGACCGGGACGCTCGGACCGCAGGCGCTGCTTGGTGCCGCTGCGGCGCTCGCCTCGGCGGTGACCTATGCGCTTGCCATGGTGCTCCTGCGCGCCCGCGCGACGCGTGATTCGCTCGTCGTGATCGTGACCATGCACAACGTTCTGCCGGCGATCATCCTGCTCGGCCCCGCCCTGTTCGTCTGGGTCGCGCCGACGCCGCTGCAATGGGGTTGGGCGGCGCTTCTGGGCACGCTCGGCGTCGCCGGCCATCTCCTGCTCGCAAGTGCCTTCAAGCGGGCCGAGGCGGGGCGGATCGCGCCGCTCGACTATACCTCGCTGATCTGGGCCGTGGTCTTTGGCTATGCCTTTTTCGACGAGGTGCCCACGCTCTTCACCTTCGCCGGTGCCGGGCTTATCATTCTCGGCGCGCTCAACGCCTCGCGACGCTGAGCGCATTCAAAGGAAATGGGCCAGGAGCGGCAGGGCGAGCGCGGTGATCAGCCCGTTGAGCCCCATCGCGAGACCGGCATAGGCGCCCGCGACCGGGTGGACCTGGAAGGCGCGGGCGACGCCGATCCCGTGTGCCGCCGTCCCGACGGCGAAGCCGCGTGCGCGCCAGTTGCGCACACCGATCAGGTCGAGCGTCATGGTGGCGAAGACCGCGCCGATCGCACCGGTGAGAATGACCAGCACCGCCGTCAGTGAGGGCAGGCCGCCGATCTGCTCGGAGACACCCATGGCGATCGGCGCCGTCACCGATTTCGGAGCAAGCGACAGCAGGGTCTCGCGGCTGGCGCCGAGCGCCCAGGCGAGGCCCAGCGCGCTCGCCACCGCCGTGGCCGAACCGCAGACGAGGGCCGTGATGAGCGGGACGGCCCGCCGCGCCAGCCTCGCGCCCTCACGCCACAGGGGCAGGGCGAGGCCGACCGTCGCGGTGCCGAGCAGGAAATGCACGAATTGCGCGCCGGCGAAATAGGTCTGGTAGGCGATATCCGAGACGGCGAGCAGCGCCACCAGCAGGATCACGGCGATCAGCACCGGATTGACGAGCGGCGAACCGGCGGCACGCCGTTGCAGGAACAACGCAAACTGATAGGCGACGAGCGTCGCGGTGAGCCAGAGCAGCGGCTCCGTGGCGAGATAGACCCACAGGTCTTCGAGGGCGGCTCCGTCCGGACCGGTCATCGCTGCTTCTCCTCGTCGGAGCCCTCTCGCGGCGCGAGCGCGTCATAGACGAGCGCGGTGACGACGATCCCGGCAATGGTGCTGCCGATCAGCGCCACGAGAATCGGCAACCACTCCTCCCGCAACAGGCCCAGATGCAGCGACACACCGACACCAGCGGGAATGAACAGCAGGCCGAGATTGGCCAGCAACCCGTCGACGAGGACGCCGAGCTTCTCCGCGAGCGCCGGGCGCAGGAAGAGTGCGATCACGAGCAGGACCATGCCCAGGACCGGGCCGGGCAGGGGCAGCCCTGCGAGCCGGGCGATGATCTCGCCGGCCAGTTGAAAGATCAGGAGCCATGTGGCGGCTTCGAGCATCGCTTGTCTCCGCGGGCGGGATTTGCAGAACGGTGCGGGCAGCATAGACCGCTGCACCGGATCGGCGAAGGCTGGGAACTTTCCGGGCCGCTCGCCCGTATTTTCCCGAGGCTTGCGGGAAACCCGCCCGTGGCGCACCTCTCATCGACCACGATCCGCAATGATCGACGATGATCAGCAAGCAGCACGGTCTCCGGAGACACCGCCTTGGCAGAATCGGCCCCGCAAAATACGGCTGAGAACGAAACCGCAGTGCAAGACCCGGCTGAGGATGGGCCGCGCCCGCACAAACCCGCATCCACGCGCCCGGATCGCTCGACCTGGATTGCAGCCGGCCTCGTGCTGGCGCTGGTCCTGTGGATGGGCTCCGGTCTCGTCTTTCCCGCCGAGGAGCCGGAGCGGGTCGTTCGCGATGACACGGTCGCGCCGGTTGCCGTCTCGGTACGCGATTCGCGGGCCGAACCGGTGGAGCAGATATTCATCGCCGAGGGGCAGGCCCTGCCGGTGCGCGATACGGTCTTGCGCGCGGAGATGTCGGGTGAGATCGTCGCGCTCGAGGCCCGGCGCGGCGATGATGTTACCGAGGGCAGCGTCATCGCCCGTTTCGATGCCGAGGAACGCGAAGCCGCGCGGGCGCAGGCACAAGCCGAGCTGGAGCGTGCCGAACGCGAGCTCGACCAGGCCGAGACCCTGCTCGATCGCGGCACGGGCACCCTCGACCGCGTCGTCAATGCGCGTACCGCCCGCGCGGCTGCACAGGCGAGCCTCGTCTCGGCGCAGCGCGCGGAACGCCACACGGCAATCCGGGCGAGTTTCGACGGGCGGCTCGACGATCTCGATATCGAGGTCGGCGAATTCGTCTCCGCCGGGGAGAATGTGGGGCGGCTTATCGATCTCGACCCGCTGCGCGTCGAGATCCGTGTGCCGCAACAGGTCCTGCGTGGAATCCGCCCCGGCATGCCGGCGCAGGTGCGCTTCATCACCGGTGAGACGGGGGAGGGCGAGATCCGTTTCGTCGGCGCCGCCGCCGATCCGCAGACCCGCACCTTCCCGGCCGAGATCGCCGTGGCCAATCCCGACAGTGCGATCCCCGCCGGCATCAGCGCGCAGGTGCGTATCCCGACCGGCGAGATCATGGCGCATTTCCTCTCGCCCGCGACATTGGCGCTCGCGACCGACGGACGCCTCGTCGTCAAGACCGTCGATGACGATGATCGTGTCGTCGAGCATGAGGTTTCGATCGTGCGCGCGCAAAGCGACGGCGTGCACGTTTCGGGCCTGCCCGAGACCGCGAAGGTGATCACCATCGGCCAGGGTTTCGTCAATGACGGCGACCGGGTGGCACCTCACCCGGACGAGCGTGAAGCGCCGCGCCCCGATGAAGCTGCGAGCGTCGTCATGCAGGAACCCGATCCTGCACCCGAGATCGATGCCGAGGCGATCAGCCCCCTCACGCCGGATGATCCGGCCATGGAGATGTTCGAGGGTGACGATGCGCCGATCCCGGCGCCGGGGGCGCAGTGATGCTGATCGATGCCGCCTTCGCCCGCACTCGTGTGGTGCTCTTCCTTCTGGCCGTCATCCTGGCGCTGGGTACCTACGCCTATC
>JAFIEI010000056.1 GCA_020832565.1 Salinarimonas sp.
AAATGCTCGATGACGCGGTCCGGGCCGAAGGTTTCGACGGGCTGATCGGTATAGCCGAAGGGCACGGCGATGACGGGTATCTGCGCAGCCTGGGCGGTTGCGATATCGGTATGCGAATCGCCGATCATCACCGCGCGCCGCACATCGCCGCGCGCCATCACGATCGTCTCGGTCAGATGGCGCGGATCGGGTTTGCAGAAGGCGAATGTGTCGCGCCCGCAGATCGCGGCGAAGCGTTCGGTGATGCCGAGTTCGCCGAGCAGCAACCGCGAATGGCTCTCGACCTTGTTGGTACACACGGCCAGCGCGAATCCGGAAGCGCTGAGGCTATCCATGGCCCCGATCACGCCGGGAAAGAGCTGCGTCTCGTTGCAGATATTCTGCCGGTAGAGCGTCAGAAATTGCTGGAAGAGCAACTCATGCCGCTCCGGCGTCAGCTCGAGCCCCGCCGTTTCGTAGCCGCGCGCGATCAGCGCCCGCGCGCCGGCGCCGATCAGCGACTTCGCCCTCTCCATCGGCAGCGTCGGCAGGCCTTCCTGAGCGAGCAGCGTGTTGAGCGTCGCCATCAGGTCGGGGGCGGTATCGGCGAGCGTGCCGTCGAGATCGAACACGACGATGGGGTTCATGGGGATGTCCGTCTGGTTGGCGGGTGAGCTGTGATGTGGCGGATGCCTTCATAGACCAGCGCGGCGGTGCTGAACAGCAGGGCGTCTTTACCATTCGCTAACCATGTTGCCGCAAGGTCGACACTGATCCGTTCCAACCGACCCGCGAGCCGGAGACTGGCCTCATGTTTCGATGCATCCTCATCCGCGCGCTCGCTGCCGGCATCCTGAGCGCCAGTGCAGCGCCCGCCCTTGCTTCCGCTTTCGATTTCGTGCCCGCACCGCAGACCGACCTCAACCGCGTCTATCGCATCGACAAGGTGACAGGGGCCGTCTCGTCCTGCCAGTACGGCCTCAAGGAGGGGACTGTCGGTATCACCCTTTGTTTCGGCCCCGGCGAGGGCGCAAAGGCTCAGGATCCGGGTGATTACGGGCTGATCGCGTCCCGACACGAGCGCGAGGGCGGCGTCTTCCGGGTGAATTACCGCACCGGCGAGATGAGCGTCTGCTACGTCTTCGAGGAGCAGGTCGTGTGCACGCCGCCGGAAACTGTGACCAAGTCGGTCGCCGAAGGTGAGGGCGATACACCACAGGTGACGGGTTCGACCAGCGACTGATTTCTGCTGGAGCAGGCGATCCCGTGCTTGCACCGCGCACGATTTCGTTCGATACCGGGACCGTAATCCGGATCGGCGAAGGGGCGACGCGACGTGACAGCGGATGATCTCAAGCGTATGGCGGCGGCGCGTGCCATCGAGGCCGTGCAGGACGGGATGCGGCTCGGGCTCGGAACCGGCTCGACGGCGAAGCATTTCGTTGCGCTGCTGGGAGAGAAGGTGCGTGGCGGGCTCCACGTCGTGGGTGTTCCGACCTCCGAAGCCACCCATGCCCAGGCTCTGGCGGAAGGCATTCCGCTTACCACCCTCGACGCCACCCCCGAACTCGACCTGACCGTGGACGGCGCAGACGAGCTCGACGCTTCCCTGCGCCTGATCAAAGGCGGTGGGGGGGCGCTGCTGCGCGAGAAGATCGTCGCGGCAGCCTCCGCGCGCATGATCGTGATCGCCGATACCAGCAAGAAGGTCGAGACGCTCGGCCGTTTTCCGCTTCCCATCGAGGTCAATGCCTTCGGGCTCGAGGCGACCCGCCGCGCCATCATCGGTGTTCTCGAAGCGTCCGGTTTGCCGACGGGGCTACGCCTTAGAACCGCCGCAAACGGTGATGCATTCGTGACCGATGGTGGCCACCATATCCTTGATGCGGAGCTTGGTGCGATTGATGCCCCAGAGGCGCTCGCACAGGCTCTCGTCGGGGTGCCCGGTGTCGTCGAACACGGCCTGTTCATCGGCCTCGCCACGGGTGCGATCCTCGCCGGTGACGATGGGCTCGTCGAACTGGGCACGATCTGATATGCCGGCTTTTGAGATGAACTGCGCCGTCGGCGCGCAAGTATGCCGCTAACGCGGCTCGTTATGCGAGAGAGACTGCCCATGAAACGTCAATTGTCCGCCTTCGCTATTCTCGGCCTCGTCTGCGTCCTCGCGATCGGCGCGGTTTCCGGTGCAGCCAAGGCGCAGGAAGAGATCGGTGAAAGCCACCTTCAGGCGGCGCGCGATCTCATCCGGAATGCCGGATTAACCCAGTCCTTCGACGGCATGGTGCCGCGTATCACGAATTCGGTGGCAGGGCGTTTCGTCAATCGCGGAATACCCGGTGGGATAATCCGCGAAGTCATCGACGAAATCCAGCCCGAGCTCGATCTGCAGCGGCGGGTCATACTCAACCGTTCGGCGCGGATCATGGCGAACCGCTTCACCGAAGAGGAAATTGCCGAGATCAATGCGTTCTTCGAAACGCCGACGGGCGCGAAGTTCGTCGATCAGCAACCTGGTTTCGTCGACGATATCCTGACGGCGACCGGCGAGTGGACCGAAGAGCTCGTCGAATATGTCGAAGTGCGCATGCAGGCGGAGCTGTCGCGCCGCGGAGCCGAGACCGAAAATTAATCGGTTGGTCCACGAATGCCGTGGCTGATCTGATCGGAACCTTAGAAAGCAGGCAGGATGAGCGATTTCGACGTCGATCTCTTCGTGATCGGAGCGGGCTCAGGTGGGGTGCGTGCTGCGCGTATCGCGGCAGGCTATGGCGCGCGTGTGATGATTGCCGAGGAATACCGCGTCGGCGGCACCTGCGTGATCCGCGGCTGCGTGCCCAAGAAGCTGATGGTCATCGCCTCGCGCTTCTCCGACGATTTCACGGATGCAGCCGGTTTCGGCTGGCGGGTCGGGGAAAGCTCGTTCGACTGGTCCGCCCTGATCGCGGCCAAGAACAAGGAGATCGACCGGCTCGAAGGCGCCTATCGTGCCAATCTCGAGCGGGCCGGTGTCAGCCTCGTGGAGAGCCGCGCCGAGATCGTCGATGCGCAAACGGTGCGTCTGCTTTCGACCGGCAAGACCCTGCGCGCGAAGCGTATTCTCGTCGCGGTCGGTGCAAGGCCCGCCATGCAGCCCGCCATTCCGGGCATGGAGTACACCATCACCTCGAACGAGGTCTTCGATCTGACGGAGCAGCCGAAGCGGGTCCTGGTCATCGGGGCGGGCTATATCGCGGTGGAATTCGCCGGAATCTTCGCCGGCCTCGGCTCGCGGACGACGCTCGTGCATCGCGGCGACAAGCTTCTGCGCGGGTTCGACGATGACCTGCGCTCGCGGCTCGGCGAGGCTTATGTCGGGCGCGGTATCGAGGTCAAATACTCGACGACGCCGCTGCGGATCGAAAAGCGCGATGACGGTACGCGCATCGTCAGCTTCTCCGATGGCAGTGTCGGTGAATACGACCAGGTGCTTCTTGCCACCGGGCGCGTTCCGGCGACGCCGGGGCTCGGGCTGGACAATGCCGGCGTGCTCTGCGACGAGCTCGGCGCTGTCGTGGTCGACGCTTATTCGCGCACGCAGGTGCCCTCGATCTACGCGATCGGCGACGTGACCAACCGCGCCAATCTGACCCCGGTCGCTATCCGCGAGGGGCACGCCTTCGCCGATACGGAGTTCGGCGGCAAGGATGTGCATGTTGATCACGATCTGATCCCAACCGCCGTGTTCTCGACCCCGGAGATCGGCACGGTGGGGCTGACCGAGACGGCGGCGCGGTTGCGCTACGAAAAGGTGGCGATCTATCAGACGGCGTTTCGCGCCATGCGCGCCACGCTGTCAGGCCGCGAGGAGCGGGTCTTCATGAAGATCGTGGTCGATGCCACGACCGACAAGGTGCTCGGCGTGCATCTGCTCGGCCCTGATTCCGGCGAGATGATCCAGCTTGCCGGTGTCGCCGTGACAATGGGTGCGACGAAAGCGGATTTCGACCGCACGATCGCGGTTCATCCCAGCGCCGCCGAGGAGCTCGTTACGATGCGCGAACCGCATGCCGTGTATGACGGCAAGAAGGCAGGGGTGCTGTAGGGGGCTTGCTATCAGATCTCGCCGTAGGGGCCGGCATCCGGGAAGGACGGGCCCGGATAGGGCGACGATGCTGTGTCGGTCGGTTCGATCAGCATGATGGGTGATGCCACAGCCATGTCCCGTTCGATTCCCGACTTGCGCTCGAGCGTGCTGCCGAGACCATCGAATGCCAAGGCGATCCCGGTCGTCAGGACGATGACGGCAAGGGCGCGGCAGGCGAGGCAGTAGCGAAACGGGGCATCGGTCATGCGGTTTATCCGTCCGGTTCGGGCCGAATCACGAAAACAGCGCGAATCACCTTGCACGCCATCAGCGTCTTTCTCGCTTTCGCACCGGGCAAGCCCGTGGCGGAAAAATGTCAAAAAATCGAAAGCTTGGCCGTAAGGTGGCGTTGGTTTCGAGGCCAGGCCCGGGCATCCGTGCGCGCGGAAGATGGCTTTTTACGCGTATGGCATTCGCGCCCAAAGTCTCTATGCTGCCCGTGTAAAAATTTCGCGGTCTCGCAGGAGTTCTTCATGCAAAAGCGCAGTCTCGGTCGTTCCGAACTCGTCGTCTCACCCTTGTGCTTCGGCGGCAATGTCTTCGGCTGGACGGCGGACCGGGATATGTCCTTCAAGCTGCTCGACGCGTTTCTCGATTCCGGCTGCAATTTCATCGATACGGCCGATGGTTACTCGCGCTGGGTCGAAGGACATAAGGGCGGTGAATCTGAGACCATTCTCGGCGAATGGTTCGCGGCGCGCGGCAATCGCGACAAGGTCGTGCTCGCCACGAAGATCGGCTGTGACATGGGGCCCGGGCGCCAGGGGCTCTCGCGTGATCGCATCATCACCGGCGTCGAGGATTCGCTGCGGCGCCTGCGCACCGACTATATCGATCTCTACCAGACCCATTTCGACGACGAGGACACCCCCGTCGCGGAGACGCTCGAAGCCTATGCCACGCTGGTCAAGGCCGGCAAGGTGCGGGTTATCGGCACCTCCAACATGAGCATCGAACGCCTGCAGGAATCGCTTGCCGCGTCGCAGGCAGCGGGCCTGCCGCGCTATGAGACCCTGCAGCCGGAATACAACCTTTGCGAACGCCAGACCTTCGAAAGTACCTTCGCACCCTTCTGTGCGAAGGAGCAGATCAGCGTGATTCCCTATTTCTCGCTGGCTGCCGGATTCCTCACCGGAAAATACCGCTCACAGGCTGATCTGGAGGGCCGAGCGCGGGCCGCGCGGGCGGGACGTTACGTCAACGAGCGGGGTTTTCGCATTCTCGATGCGCTCGACAACGTCGCGGCGGAGACCGGCAAGACGCAGGCGCAGGTCGCACTCGCCTGGCTGATGGCGCGGCCGACGGTGACGGCGCCGATCGCAAGTGCCACGAGCCTCGACCAATTGGCCGAACTGGTCGGCGCCCTCTCCCTCACGCTCTCCTCGGAGGCGATGGTCAAGCTCGATGCGGCAAGCACCTGACGCGTTGCCGCCGCCGCGCTTGGGGGAGCCTTACAGCCAGCCCTGCAATTCGCGACGCACCACGTGCTCGATCACGCGCATGCCCTCGGCGCTGTCGTTGAGGCAGGGCAGATAGGCGAATTGCTCGCCGCCATGCTCCATGAAGATCTCGCGGTTCTCGCCGTCGAGTTCTTCGAGAGTCTCGAGGCAATCGGCGGAGAAGCCGGGGGCGACGAGGGCGATCTTCTTGACGCCGCTTTCCGCGAGGCTCTTCACCGTCTCGTCGGTATAGGGTTGCAACCATTCCTCCGGCCCGAAGCGTGATTGAAACGTCAGCTTCCAGCGATCCGCCGACCAGCCCATGCGCTCGCGCAGGAGGCGCGAGGTCTTGGCGCATTGGCAATGATAGGGGTCGCCCTTCATCAGGTAGGATTTCGGCACGCCGTGGAAGGTGGTGAGGATCACGTCGGGCTCGAAATCGAGCTTGGCGAGGGAGGCCTGCATCGAATCGGCGAGCGCGTCGATATAGACGGGATCGTCGTGATAGGGCGGCGCCACGCGCACACTCGGCTGCCAGCGCATCTGCATCAGCGCCTCGAAGGCCTTGTCGCAGGCGGTGGCGGAGGTCGCAGCGGAATATTGCGGGTAGAGCGGCACAAGTAGAATCCGGTCGCAGCCCTCCGCGAGGAGCTTCTCCAGCGCGTCCTTCACCGGCGGCTTGCCGTAACGCATGGCCCAGTCGACGCTGATGCGATCACCGAATTCGTGCCTGAGCGCAGCCATCGTCTGCTCGGCCTGGGCGCGGGTGATGGTCTTGAGCGGCCCCTCGTTCTTCTCGTGATTCCAGATTGTATCGTAGTCGCGACCCTTCTTCTTGGGTCGCGTCTGCAGGATGATCAGATTGAGGATCGGCCACCACAGCCAGCGCGAGGTCTCGATCACGCGGCGGTCGGAGAGAAATTCCTTGAGATAGGCGCGCATCGACCAGTAATCCGTGGCCTCCGGCGTGCCGAGATTCATCAGGAGCACGCCGATACGCCCCGCCTTGACCGGCGGATGATCGCCCGGCAGGCGGATGGCGCGGTACTCGGCTTCGCGCGCAGGATCAACGGTGAGGGCAGCAGGTTTGACGGGGTGATTCATGATGCTCTTTTCGGCTCTGCGCAGGTGTCGAACGTGACCGTTAGATAGGGCTTTCGTCGCTCTCTGGAAAGCGTCGCGACTGGAAAAGGAGAGCGCTGCGGAGCGTGCGGGCTTGGATGGCCGGCCAGTATGATCCTGCATACGTCAATCACTTATAGAATAGATAATTATATATGCACAAAATTAATAATTGATAAATATGGTTAATTTTGATATAAACTTTTTTAGTTTATTGATTATGGAGTGACAAATTATGTTTGCAGGCATCCCTCCTGTTTCCAGTCCCGACAAGCCGACCCCTGCCGAATCCTCCTCCGCCGAAGGGCCCTTCGCTAGCGCGATGCATGGTGCCGTCGGTGCCAAATCCGCTTACGGTGCCAATAATGCCGAGTCGGTGCCTTTGCGCAGCGTGCTGCTGCCCATGCTGTCGGATGATTCTATGAGGAAGGTGATGGAAGCCGCAGGGGGCCGTGAATTGACGCTCAGCCCAATGGAGCAATATGCGCTCGATGTCGTCCGGAACCTGCGTGAAAACGGGATTTTCGTCACCAATGCGGGTGATGCGGTCCTGACCCCCGACCCCGAAACGGCCAGAATTCTTGGTGGATTGATCGCGAACTATCCGTTCGACAGGCCGCGGCAGGACCGTCCCTTCCCGGACGTTTATCCGCCAGACCACTTCGCGGCGAACCTGGAGCGCTACTTCAACCGAGAATTCGTCGATACTGTGAGGACTTGGGTCGAAAACCATAACGGGGGGAACCTGCCGGGTGAGGGCTCCCCGTTCTTTCGGCCCACCCGCTGACGCATCTCCGCACCTTAGGCAATGGACCTAGAGTACTGTCCGAGCTGACGGAGTCAGGTCGGACGCTCCAAGTTATTGATTGGTGCATCATTCCGTCAGCCAGTACCCACCTGACGGAATGATGCACTAGGTGCGGGCTCGCCGTTGATCCGGTCTCATCATTCGCAAAACGATACTAGCGCGCATCTAAACAGGACTCCCTACCCGATATTGCCGAACGTGCGCAGCGAAGCATTGCAGTCGTTGCTTTATGTATTTCATTCGGAGAATTGCCATGATGTTGTCTCCAATGGGGCGTCCCGATACGACGAAAACCCTGATTGAAAATTCGCCGCATGCTGCCGCGTTCCAGACCGCACTCGCCCCATCCGCCGCGCCCGTGAAGCCCGTCGCACCCGGCGCGACCGGGTCGCCGTCTACGACTGGCCCCGGCGGACTCGACGGCGCGCCGGCAATCCCCCCCGATGGCCCCTCGGAAGCGCTGCATGGGAGCGTCCATGCACGCCTGTTCGGCGGTCTGGGCGCACAGATCCTCGATAATGTGACGGGTGGGTTCTACAATTTCGCCGAAAACGATGCCCTGCTGGCCTTCAGTTCTCAAAACCGCGATCTCATCCACGCGTTGAAGGCTGAATTCAATGATGATCAGCTGTGGCAGATCTCCGGTGCGGTTGCGCAGGTGATCGAGAATGCAGCGCGATATGACGGGCTTTCCGGCATCTTTGGCTTCCACCTGCTGCCGCCCGCCACCCAGGATGAATTGCTTGCGGATATGCAAGAGGCGATGGAGGATGAGGCGGCGCAAATCCGCGACGAAATGCGCGGCGGCTCCTCCGAGACGCCGCAGCCGGCCCGGCCGCAGCCGCAGCGGAGGGATCCTGGCGAGTTTGTCGTGCCGGAGGAGGTTCCCCAACGCCCCGGCGAACCGGCAGGGCCCGAATTCCCGAACCCTCTGGAGCCCCTCACGTTCAACGATTTTACCGACACACAGACGCCATCCACACCAGCGCCGCTCGACCCTGAAACGCTTGCCGGCATGCGACGCAATGCGGAACTTGCATTGGAGCTCGAAGCCACGCAGGGAGCGCTTCAGGAAGAAATCGCCGCGATGCGCGCCGCGCAGGGCGATCTGATCGCGGTCGGTCGCGGGGAATTCGAACTCGAACGTATCGTAAGGTCGCTGAGCAACAGCTTCATCGCCGGCCCCATTCAGGATCCCGATACGCTGAATGCACTCGCACAGCGGGTTCTGGAGCGCGCCGGAGAACTCGAGGCTGATGGCTATCCACATTACGCGCTCGCGCTGATCGAGGCTTTCCAGAGAGATTATCCCCAGTTCAAAGCCGCGAATGGCGATGAGCCGAGCCGGGTCGAGCAACTGGGACCGGAGGGCTCGGAATTTACGACCGGTGAAAACGAGGCCGAGCGCGTCGCCGTACAGGCCCGGCGGATGCGCGAGAACGGCGATCCGGAGGGCGCGCTCGCGCTCATTGCGGGTTATCTGCGCAGCCACGGCGCCCCCATGGAAGGCGCCACCGGCGGCGCCAACATCGAACGCAGCGCCTCCACCGCGATCATGAACGAGTTGCGGAACATGCCGGTGTTCGATGCAGCACGCCTCGTTCACGAACTCGGCGATGCGTTAGACAAGGTCAGGCCCGAATACCGGGCGATTCTGGAAGATATCTTGAAGAACGGCCATGAAGATGTCCTGACGAACGAGGATATCGAGGAAGTACCGAACTTCGTCAGATCGGCGCTGCAAAAGCTTTATGATGCGAAAAGAAGCGAGGAGTTCAGGGCGGAGGGAGCGCCGCCCGAATTCTCAGCCAGCGAAATAACCAGAAATCTGCAGGACACGATCGACCTGCTGGTGGTTTATGAAGAATCGTCAGAAATGTTTGATGGCAGCATGGTTGACATGTCCGGCATTCCCGCTTCAATCGCAAGGCTGGAAGTGGCAATACGTGCGGTGAATGACCCCGCATATTCGGCAGAGGTCATCGAAGGCATCGCAGCCTTGCTGCCCGAGATCGGAGAGTATAGCCGCAACCTTCTGGCCGATCTCTTCACGGCCCTGCGTGACACGCTGAGGGTTCCCCCCGGTGAAGACACGCCGCGTTTCGAGGATGCCCGCAATCTGATCGAGCCCTTTGTTCCGGGCCGCGATGGCGCCGGGGAGGGGTGAGGCCTTCTGATGATGACTGGATGCGATAATCTATTGCCGGTCCATACCACGTCAACGCGCCATGCGGCCCTTCAGCGAAAGCCGCACGGCGCGAGAAATGATGCTTCAAGCCCCTCTATCGCCACTTGAAACCAGAGGCGTGTTCGCTTAAATTCAATTTCGAAGCAACCGGAGGTGTGAGAAATGCGTGATACGGGTGGGATCATTCTTTTATAGGCAGGTGGGCCTTCCATCATGCCGATTAAATGTATCGGCTGATAACCTGTTCGAGTTCGGCTGAGACGTTTTTGCCGGTCGCGATGGCTGCGCCAAGTTCCTTGCGGATGCGTTCGGGTACCGCCTTGCGGCTCTCGTCGGAAATCGTCACATATGCGATAGCGTCGGTCGCTTTCGAAAGGTCTTTGACAAAATTTAGCGTCTGGTAAAAGCTGATTATCTCCCCTGCCAGTTTTGTCTCCAGATCCGAGAGCTGTTGCGTATTCGCGCGATAGATATCAGCCGTATAATGAAGCATGATCAGGGGCCGGTAATCGCGGCTGGACGAGATTACCGCGTTGAATGCTTCCGCATTCGGAAAATTGCCGTTGGATTCTACAAGGCCCTTCAGATTGAGATCTATTTCCATCTTCAGGGCCTGCAACAGTTTTCGCTTCCGGAGCCTCTCATCGTTGCGGTTATCCCTTCGCTCCTTGTAGTAGCCTAACAGGGCAAGCAGCAATGGGATGAGGACCGAGAGATTCACGGTTAAGTCTACCCAATCAAAGTTCATGACCGCCCCCTAGGTTGCTTCTCTGTGGATAATATGAACATTAAATTGTAATGCAATCAAAAATGTTATTTGCAGCCAAAAGCCTCACTAAAGGGCATTCTGAGTTGCATGCCACGGCGGCAGAACCGCCCACATCGCCTTTCGTTGCGTCCGTCTTGCACCGCAGTGCCAAACCGTGAGACCTTCGCGCGAAACATCCGGAGGGACGCATGAAGGCGATTGTCGTCGAGAAGACCGAGGGCGGCACCAGCACGGCGCTGACCGATTTTCCCGAAAGCGAATTGATGGAGGGCGACGTCACCGTGCGCGTCAGCCATTCCACGCTCAATTACAAGGACGGCCTCGCCGTCACGGGCAAGGCGCCGGTGGTGCGCCGGTTCCCGATGATCGCGGGGATCGATTTCGCGGGGGTGGTCGAGCAATCCGATCATACCGAGTTCAGGCCCGGTGATGCGGTGATCCTCAATGGCTGGGGGCTCGGCGAAACGCATCTGGGCGGCTATGCCGAGAAGGCGCGGGTCAAGGGCGACTGGCTGGTGCGCATGCCGGAAGGCATGACCCCGGCCCAGGCCATGGCGGTCGGGACGGCGGGCTACACCGCGATGCTCTGCGTGATGGCACTCGAACAGCACGGGCTCACCCCCGATCAGGGCCCGGTCGTGGTAACCGGCGCCGCCGGCGGCGTCGGATCCGTCGCGATCGCGCTTCTGGCCAAGGCCGGCTGGGAAGTGATCGCCTCGACCGGGCGTGTGGGCGAGGCCGACTATCTGAAAGGCCTCGGCGCGGCGAGTGTCATCGACCGTGAGGAGCTTTCGCAAAAGCCGCGCCCGCTCGGCAAGGAGCGCTGGATCGCGGGCGTCGATTCAGTCGGCTCGACCACGCTCGCAAATCTCCTTTCGATGACCCGCTATGGCGGCGCTATTGCCGCTTGCGGGCTCGCCGGCGGCATGGATCTGCCGTCGAGCGTGGCGCCGTTCATCCTTCGCGGCGTCTCCCTGCTCGGGGTCGATTCGGTGATGTGCCCGATCGCCCGTCGCCGCGCGGCCTGGACGCGGCTCGCCCATGATCTCGATGCCGGCGCGCTCGAAGCGATGGCGACGACGATCAGCCTCGACGACGTGATTGATCGTGCACCCGACATCCTCGCCGGCAAGGTGCGCGGGCGGGTGATCGTCACGATCTGAGGCGTAAAGGCCTGTTCATGACGTCGCGCGCGGGGATGCATCCTGCGCGCGGGCGCCTTATGCTGGAGACTATCGAATCGGGCGGTCCAATCGGTGCCCGGTCGCGTCGAATGCGAGATCCGCCGCAGCATGAACGCCATACGCCGCCTCGATCCCGTCCTGATCGACCGCATTGCCGCCGGCGAGGTGGTGGAGCGGCCCGCCTCGGCGGTGAAGGAGCTCGTCGAGAACGCCATCGATGCCGGGGCGCGTTCGATCTCGGTCGAGATCAGCGATGGCGGGCGCCGCCTGATCCGCGTCAGCGATGACGGGCGGGGCATGGACAAGGCCGATCTCGTGCTCGCGGTGGAGCGTCACGCCACCTCCAAATTGCCGGAGGGCAATCTCTCCGATATCCGCACCCTCGGTTTCCGGGGCGAGGCTCTGCCCTCGATCGCGGCGGTGAGCCGGCTGACCATCACCACGCGCCGGGCGGATGCGCAAAGCGGCCTGTCCCTGCAGGTCGATGCCGGCGCACGCGGCGAGCCGCGTCCCGCCTCCGCCATGCCGGGCACCCGTATCGAAGTCGCCGATCTGTTCATGGCGACCCCGGCGCGGCTGAAATTCCTCAAGACCGACCGGGCCGAGGCGCAGGCGGTCGCGGAAGTCGTCCGCCGCCTCGCCGTGGCGCATCCGCAGATCCGCTTCGCGCTCAGCGGCGAGCATCTGACCGATTTCACCTGGCCGGCGGAGGAGGGGGATCGCGACGGGCTGACACGGCGCCTCGGGCGCGTGCTCGGGCGCGACTTTCCCGATAATGCGGTCTCCGTCGACGCCGCTCGCGAAGGTTTTGCGCTCGCAGGGATGATCGGCCTGCCGACCTATCATCGCGGCAATGCGGCCCAGATCCATTTCGTCGTCAATGGCCGCCCCGTGCGCGACCGGCTGCTGCTCTCGGCGGTGCGCGGAGGCTATGCGGATGTGATGGCGTCGGACAGGCATCCTGTGCTGGCTTTGTTCATTGATTGCGACCCCGCCATCGTCGATGTCAATGTCCATCCGGCCAAGACCGAGGTCCGCTTCCGGGAACCGGGGCTGATCCGCTCGCTGGTCGTCTCGGCGATCCGCGATGCGCTCGCGCGCGCCGGCCATCGCGCGGCGACGACCGGCGGCACCGAGATGCTGGGCGCCCTGCGCGCGCATGCCGGCGGTTATGGCGGCGGCTATGGTGCGCGCGGCTTCACGCCGCCGCCGCGACCGGCGCGGGACTCGGCGCTCGCCGATAGCTGGCAGGCGCCGCATGAGGGCGTTCAGGGATACGGGGCACGGGGCTTCGCCGAGGCCGGGCAGGCGGCTTTCGAGGCCTTCGCCCCGGGGGCGGATGGCCGGCAGGTGGATGTCGTCGGGTCGAATCCCGAAGCCGGGGAGCGCGCCGGCGAAGATGCCGACGCGCCCGCACGCGAGGCCTATCCGCTCGGCGCGGCGCGTGCGCAACTGCATGAAACCTATATCGTCGCGCAAACGCGTGATGGCATCGTCATCGTTGACCAGCATGCAGCCCATGAGCGTCTCGTTTATGAGCGCCTCAAGCGCGAGCGGGCGGAAAGCGGCATCGCCCGGCAGTTGCTCCTGATCCCGGAAATCGTCGAGCTTGATCCGCTTGACGTCGCGCGTCTGGGGGATGCGGCGGAGGCGCTTGCGGAACTCGGGCTCGTGCTCGAACCGTTCGGGTCGGATGCCGTCGCGCTACGCGAGGTGCCGGCTACGCTGGCTGAGGGTAATCTCGCAGCTTTGGTGCGCGACGTGGCCGATGCGCTGGCCGAGACCGGCGAGGCGGCGCCGCTGACGCGCCGGCTCGACGCGGTGCTCTCGCGCATCTCATGCCACGGCTCGATCCGCGCCGGGCGGCGTCTGCGCCCGCAGGAGATGGATGCGCTCCTGCGGGAAATGGAGGCGACGCCGCTCTCCGGCCAGTGCAATCACGGCCGCCCCACCTATGTCGCGCTCAAACGCAGCGATATCGAGCGCCTGTTCGGGCGGCGGTGATCAGGCGTCCGCCGTTCCGTTCGCCTCCTCCTCATCCGGATAGAACCCGCCGCATTCGCGCTCCCATCCGAGCATCAGCGCGGGCATTTCCGGCGTATCGAGCTCGCGCGCGCACCAATCGGCATGCAGGTTGTCGATGATCTCCTGCGGGGTTTCGCCATAGGCGTATTCCGGATCGTATTCGTAATCCCCGTAGCCATAGGTCATCGGCACCATGCCGTGGCCGATCAGGACGGTGAGCAGGTAGAGCTTGGCCTCGACGAGCTCTTGGCCTTCGAAACCGAAGTTCGTTGCGAGGTCATGGTTTAGATGATGGATATCATTGGGAAATCCGCCTTCCCAGTCTCCAAGTTTCATACGCATATATTCCCTGAAATTCATGGAATCGTCGTAGATCATTTTTTTTATATTATCGAAAGCGACCATTTTTACAGTATGGTGCCGAATGAGTGCATGCTGCACGTCAGAATATTCCGGAAACATCTGGTTCTTCTGCATAAGTTCGATGCCCTTCCAGTCAATGCGACTTTGAAAATGTACTTTATGGATTCTTCCAGATGCACCTCCTGGCCAGCCTATATCGAGCGTCAGGCCATTGCTTCCCCGGCTGTAGCGCACATTCACCGAGACGCCGTCCGGCCTGATATAGACCTCGCCCCGGCCCATCGGCGCTTCGATCCGGCGCGCGCCGCGTGTCAACTGCGCCAGAAGCTGTGTGAACTGGCTGCGATTGACGGTCCTGATATTCGCATCGCGGGTGCCATAGACATAGCCCACCGGCCGGCCCAACGGGTAGAGGATATGGTTGATGTTCTGCTCCCGCAAGAAGACCGGGCGCAGTTCCTGGAGGCGTTGCAAAGCCTGGTCGCCGCGATATTGCTGGTCGCGGATGGCGCCCGGAAGTCCCTGCGAGATCGACGGGTTCGGGCGCCAGTTCGGGTCATATTTGCGGACCAGGTCCGTCAGCATGTTCGCGCGCCGCGCGCTGCTGTGATAGGCGATATATTCCTGACGCGTGACCTCGATCCGCCGCCCCTGATGCATGATGATCTGGTCTCGCGGCGCCGCGCCACGATTCTGCGGATTGTTCCGGCGTGGCGTGCGACTCACACGCTCCACACGCGCCCCGCCGCCACCACCGGATGTCCATTGCCCGCCATCCGGAGACCCCGCCGGAACGCGCGGCTGTGTGCGCCAGTGCTTTGGGAAAAGCAGTGCCCGTGCCGCCTCGATGACCGGATCCGGGGCTCCTGCGCCGAGGCTCGTCTTCACCTGCGAGAGTGCAAGTTGCGCCTTGATACCGGCCGTGGCGGATTGCAGGCGCAAATGCGCCCGGTGGTGATTCTCTTGAATTGTGAATCGTTTCATATCATGCCCCCAGCGTGTGTCGCTCGGCGCAGATGGGTGTTATAGGAAAATTTTCAAGGCTGGTCGATCATCGGGGGGCTCGTGCGCGCAGGGCGCCTCTGTTTCCCCGTAGCGCGCCATGCTCACCCTCACCCCACGACCAGCCAGGCCAGCAGCAAGGGCAGGGTGATCAGGGTCACCAGCAGTGAGGCAATGATGGCGATGGTGGTCTCGTCTTCGAAGTAGTCGTATTTCGCGGCGAAGACGAAGACGCCGGCACCGATCGGCTGGGCTGCCATCACCACGGCGCAGACGAACCACAGATCGCGCAACTCCATCCCGAACAGATAGAGCCCGGCGAGCAGCGTCACGAGGGGCTGCAGCAGAACCTTGATGGCGATCAACGGCAGGATGGCGAAGACGCGTGCGACATCGCGCAACTTCGCCGCATCGAGTTGGGCAAGGCCGAGGCCGAGCGCGAACAGGGCCGAGGGCCCGGCCGCAGCGCCGAGGAAATCGGCAAAGCGCGCGACGCTGTCGGGCAGGGTGAGGCCGCTGAAAGAGACGATGGCGCCCGCGACCACCGCGACCGTCAGCGGGTTGGTCAGCGTCGTCTTCAGGGCTCCGCCGATTGCGGTGAGGCCGCCCCCGCCACCACCGCCATTGCGCTGTGCAAACAGATCATGGGCGAGAATGACGGCGATGATGACCGGGATATTGTGAAGGATCGTCGCGATCGCAGCCGGCACCGCCGCCGGGGCTCCGAGCACGGCGATGACCAGCGGGACGCCCATATAGCCGGTTGTTCCGTAGGATGCGGCCATGGCCGGGATCGATGCTGATGGCCAGCGCACGCCAGTGGCTCGGATGGCGGCAATGCCGGCGAGAAACGCCACGGCGATCCCGATCAGGGTTGCGCCCATGAAGTCCCACTGACGAAGTTCCGACGGGTCGGCGCGCGCGACGGCGATGAAGAGGAGTGCCGGCAGGGCCACGAAGAGGACGTAATCATTGAGCAGGCGGGTTCCCGCCTTGTCGATGACGCGGGTACGCGCAAAGAGATACCCCGTCAGGATGACGGCAAAGATCGGGAGAACAAAGCTGAGCATGATACGATCCGGTTGATGGATGAGACGTCGTGGCGTCCCGGCTGGTGAGCGGTGGTGATGTCCGTCGCTTCGGTGCGGTGTCGCCTGGTGGATCAGGCGGGTGAGGGTTTGCCGGCCGAGGGTTTGCCCAATCTGCGCGGTGCAGTATTCCGGGGCCGGCGCGCACGGGAGCGCGTGCGCGCCGATGATCGATCAGGCAACAAAGCGGCGCGCTTTCTCGATGGCATCTTCTTCGAAGATGACGCCTTCAGAATACAATTTCCCAATTGATTCTGTAATAGAAGAATACAATTCGCGTTTTATCTCATATACATTCGCCATTTCTTCATGAAGCGACTCCCGGAATGTCGATAGTGCATTGTTACTTGCAGTGGACTGCGATTTGTTGCTTTCGGATGCCGTTTCGAGAATGTTGTTCAGGGTGCCGTCATGGGTGCCCACATCGGTGAGGAAGCGGCGGGCGCGTCTTGAATCGCCCAGATAATCAGGGATGTTTGCCACGCCGAGGTTCTCCCAGTTGACGATTTTCCCCGTGACGGCCCTGTACACATTCGGCACCACGAGAAATGTTTCCTCAGCGAGATATCCGACCTGACGCAGCCTGGCCGGGTCCAGATCCATTCCCTGAATGCGAATGTTCTTGTCGCTGAATATCTCCTCCAGCACTTCCACTGCCGGAAGCCCCGACCGGTTTCCGAAACCGGAGAAGCCACCTTCAATAAGATTGAAGCCATTATAAATAGATGTCATTGCGTTTTGCAACCCAAGGCCCTTGTCATCGTGAGCATGGACGCAGAAATTCAATCGCGGGTAGCTGTGCACAAGGTTGGCTGCGAGGACCGCCATCGTTTCCGGATAGCAGACACCGAGTGAATCGTTGATCCTCACGGTGTCGATGCCGAGGCTGACAGAAGCGTCGATCTGTCGGGTGATATGCGTATAGGTGGCCTCATCGACGCCAGACTTGAAGTTGTTGATCAGGCTTACCCGAAAATGACGGAATCCGAGATCGTGGAATTTGTGAAAGACACGCTGGAACAGTTGTTCATTCGATTTATAGTCAATCATCCCGAAGCTGATACAGACGTTATCCATTAACTCCTTTGGAAATGATCTAAATTTATCATAGAGTGGCTCCCAGCAGTTCAATAACAGAATGAATGCGAGGCGAATATTAGATTGCGGATTATCTGATTTTACTTCTTCGATAAATTGTTGCATCAATTCCGGATCGCTGGGCGCTGATCCAAATACGATATCCCGCACACCACAATCAGATATTTTCCGTGCCAGCTTCAGCTTTTTCTCGGCCGGGATTGAGAATGGGCATCGCTCTGCGCCTTCGCGCATCGTTTCATCCAGAAATCCGGCCAATTCGAAGTTCTCGAAACGCGGCTTGTGTCCTGTCGGAAAGTCCAGAAACATGGCAACCTCCTTATTTCATGTTGATGCAATCAAGGGATGCATTTCTGGCTCCGATGGTCAATCTGTTGCGGCGCACAAATATCTATCGCGCTGCACAAAACCTGTTCGCCCGTCGTGGCCGTGTGGCGTGCTTCGGGCTGCCTCCATCGCGCGAGCGCGGCTTCGCGTCCGCTTGCAATCGCGCGCCTGATCCGCCACTTCATCGATGAATGGTCTCGATTCGGCCCCAGCCCTTGGGGCAGAGCGGCGACCGCAGAAGGCAAATGACGAGGGCAGCCGGATGAACGAGGGTGCGGGGCTGGAGGCGAAGGCGGCTTCGCCGATCGAGACTGATGTGGTGATCATCGGCGCGGGCCCTGTCGGGCTCTTCGCCGTGTTCGAGCTTGGTCTGCTCGATATCGAGGCGCATGTGATCGACATCCTGCCAATGACCGGCGGTCAATGCGCCGAGCTCTATCCGGAAAAGCCGATCTATGACATTCCCGCCTTTCCGGTTGTCACGGGGCAGGGGCTGGTCGACAATCTGATGCAGCAGATCGCGCCCTTCGATCCCGTCTTCCATCTCGGCGAGATGGTCTGCGCGGTCGAATCGCTCGGCAGCGCAGAGGCGCCGCGTTTTCGCGTCGAGACCGATGCCGGCAAGGTTTTCCATTGCAAGGCCGTGGTGATTGCCGCCGGTGGCGGCTCCTTCGTGCCGCGCAAGCCGCCGGTGCCGAAGATCGCCGATTTCGAGGATACGAGCGTCTTTTACGCTGTGCGCGAGATGGAGCGTTTCCGCGGGCGCAACGTGCTGATCGTCGGTGGCGGCGATTCCGCGCTCGACTGGGCGATCAATCTCGCGCCTGTCGCCTCACGCCTCGCCCTGATGCATCGCCGCGATGCCTTCCGCGCCGCGCCCGACAGCGTCAACAAGATGCGCGCGCTGGTCGAGACCGGCGCGATGGATTTTCATCTCGGCCAGATCACCGGGCTGAAAGGCGACGCGCCGCGTCTCGAGGCCGTACTGGCGCGCAGCGACGACGGTACCAGCTTCGAAATTCCCTGCGACACGCTCCTGCCGTTCTTCGGCCTGTCGATGAAGCTCGGCCCCATCGCCGATTGGGGGCTCAACCTTCATGAGCAGTTGATCCCGGTGGATACGGAGAAGTTCGAGACCTCGACGCCGGGCATCTTCGCCATCGGCGACATAAACACCTATCCGGGCAAGCTGAAGCTGATCCTGTCTGGCTTCCACGAAGGCGCGCTCGCGGCGCAGAAGGTGCATCGCTACGTGCATCCCGACAAGCGGCTCACCTTCGAGCATTCGACCTCGTCGCCGAGCCTGCACAAGAAACTCGGCGTAGCCTGAGGAGAGGCTCAGGCTGCCTCGTCCTCCAGGCCGAATTCCTTGAGCTTGCGGTAGAGCGTCGAGCGCCCGATGCCGAGGCGGCGCGAGACTTCCGACATGTGGCCGCGATAATGGCGCAGGGCAAAGCGGATGATCTCGGCTTCGAGCTCGGCCAGCGTCTTGATGTCGCCGTCGTCATCCATCACCGAGAGTGCGTTGGGATCGCGCATCTCGACGCGCACGATCTCCCGCGCCGGCGCCTCCGCCGTACCGGTCTCGGAAAAGACCGGCGCGGGGGGGATCTCGACCCCGTAGCCATCCATCTGTGCCGCAATCTGGGGAAATTCCGAGACGGTGAGCTCGTCGCCATCGGAGAGCACCACGGCGCGGAACATCGCATTTTCGAGCTGGCGGACATTGCCGGGCCAGGAATAGCTCTGCAGCAACTCCATGGCCTGCGGTGCCACGCGGCGAATGCGCTTGCCCTCCTCGGCGGCGAAGCGCACGACGAAGCCGGCGGCGAGTTCGGGGATGTCCTCGCGGCGCTGGCGCAGGGGCGGCAGCGTCATCGGAAAGACGTTGAGGCGGTAATACAGGTCCTCGCGGAAGCGCCCCTGCTTGACCTGGTCGAGCAGGCTTTTGTTCGTCGCCGAAATCAGACGGATATCGACGCGCACGCTCTTCTTGCCACCGACGGGATCGACCTCGCCCTCCTGGATCGCGCGCAGGAGCTTGACCTGCGCATCGAGTGGCAATTCACCGATCTCGTCGAGGAAGAGCGTGCCGCCGCTGGCTTCGACGAATTTGCCGACATGTTTTTCGGTGGCGCCGGTAAAGGCACCCTTCTCGTGGCCGAACAGGGTCGATTCCACCAGATTCTCGGGGATCGCACCGCAATTGACGGTGACGAACGGTTTGCCCTTGCGATCGCTCGAGCCCTGGATCGCGCGCGCGAGCACCTCCTTGCCGACGCCGGATTCGCCCTCGATCAGGATCGGGATATTGGATTTCGCCGCGCGTTCGGCCAGCCGGATGACGCGCCCCATCTCGGCGCTGCGCGAGGCCAGATCCTTGAAGGTGAGCGTGCCCGATGCGCGCCGGCGCATGCGGCGGATCTCGTCTTCGAGCACATCGACGCGCAAGGCGTTCTGCAGCGAGACTTCGAGCCGCTCGGCGCCTACGGGCTTGACCACGAAATCGATGGCGCCGGCGCGCATGGCCGAGACCACCGTATCGATGGAGCCGTGCGCCGTCTGGACGATGACGGGGACTTCGCTGCCGTTCGCGCGCATGCGCTCCAGCATGCCGATCCCGTCGAGATCGGGCATGACGAGATCGAGCACCACCACCTTGATGCGTCCACCATCTTCCGCCGCCAGCAGATTCAAGCCCTCATCGGCACTCGCCGCGACCAGCGGATCATAACCGAAGCGGCGGATCATCGCCTCCAGCAGGCGGCGCTGAACGGGATCGTCATCGACGATCAGAACGGTGGTGGCCATTTTTTCTCCGAATCCTGCGTCGGTACTGGTATGTCGGGAGACGCGCGGTGTTTGTATCGTTTCGGGGCAATTTGCGGCAGGAAAGTAAATCAGGCCTTAACGACACCGCCGGATTGCCGCGCATTCCGGCTTGAAGTGTTTCGTATCGGTATGCTGCGTTAAGCATTGGTAAAGTGAATTGCCGACGATTCGGCGCTATCGGAGTGCTGCATGCGCGAGACACTCTTCGGCCTGATCGCCCGACGAGATACGGAATCGGAGCCCGACCATATCGCCATCGCCCATCGCGAGACGTCCTACCGCGTGCGCCTCAAGCGATCGGCCCGCGCGCGCCGTATCAGCCTGCGCGTGAGCCAGGCGAGCGGGGAGGTCGTGCTGTCGATGCCGGAGGGCGTGTCGCTCGACAGGGCGGTCGCTTTCGCGCGCGCTCACGGCGGCTGGATCGCAAGCCGCGTGGCACGCCTGCCCGACCGCGTCGCGCTGGAGCATGGGGCGCCGGTACCGCTGCGCGACGTCCCTCACCGGATCGTCCACTGGTCACGGGTGCGCGGGCCGACACGGGTGACGCATGATGCGGCGGGGCAGGCCATCATAGCAGTGTCGGGCCCGCAGGAATTCGTCGCCAAGCGCGTGCGGGAGTTCCTGCAGCGCGAGGCGCGCGCCGATCTGACGGATGCTGTGGCGCGATATACGGCGGCGCTCGGGCGCCCGGCCCGGCGGATCAATCTGCGCGACACGCGCTCGCGCTGGGGATCATGCACCGCGCGGGGCGATCTGTCGTTTTCCTGGCGCCTGATCCTGGCGCCGCCGATGGTGCTCGACTATCTCGCCGCCCATGAGGTGGCGCATCTGGCCGAGATGAACCATTCGCCGCGCTATTGGGCGATCCTGCGCGATATCTGCCCGCATACGGATCAGGCGGAGGCCTGGCTCAAGCGCCACGGCAGCGGGTTGCACCGCTACGCCTGAGCCTCGCGGCCGAGATTGCGCCGCAGGCGGGCCGCCGCATGATGGGCCGCGAGGCGCCGCCTGGCGAGACTCACCGGGGATTGGCCGCGCTCGTCGAGACAGGCGCGGATTTCGTCGATGGCCGCATTCACGCTTTGCGTGAGGCCTGCGGCTTGCGGTGCAGCGGTGTTGATCGGGCGCTCGTGAGCATGGTTCTGGTCGCGGGTGGTCATACGCATCACCGATCGTTGAATGCGCTTCGTCCGGCGCGAAGCTGACAGGGTGGCCGGATAGGGGGTGAATCGGGCTGAATCATGATGCATACGCTACCGAAACAGAGTGAATATTGATTTAAGGTTGTTCTATGGTGGGATTAACAGCCGCAGGAAATGCGCGACAGGCGTTCGGAATTGCGGCACCGGGATTAAAATACGGGCAGGTATGCTGACCTTTTCACCTTGGCGCATAAGCGGGCAGGATCTATATTATTGCAGTGCGGTAACGCGACGGTGTCGCGGTACTCATCGCCCTCCTTGGGCGTTTCCTCCCTAGACTTGGGCCGCTCTCCGGAGCGGCCCTTTTTTTGTTATGGCTTGGATGTCGGTCAGTCGCGTCTTGCGCGCAGGTGCATCACCACCGGTCGATCCGGGCGCAGGGTCACGCGGTGCAGCGGTTCGACCTTGCCATCGCCCGCCAGCGCGAGATCGACGGCACGCAGGACCCGCGCGAGGATCAGGGTCGCTTCCTGCATGGAAAAGCTCTGCCCGATGCAGACACGCGGTCCGGCGCCGAAAGGCAGGTAGGCAAAGCGCGCAATTTTCGCGCGATTCTCGGGCAGGAAGCGCGTCGGATCGAACAGGCCGGGTTCCTCCCACAGGGTCTCGTGACGGTGCAGCACCCAGGGTGCGATGGTGACCAGCGTGCCCTTCGGTACGCGGATCCCGGCGATCCGATCCGGCCCCAGCGCCTCGCGGCTCATGAAGGGCACGGGCGGGTAGAGCCGCATGGATTCCTCAAGGACGGCGCGGGTATTGACGAGCTGCTCCAGTGCCTGCGGCGTTGCCGGATCGTCGCCGAGAACGGCATCGGCCTCCGCGCGAATGGTGCCTGCCCATTCCGGCGCGCGGGCGAGCAGATAGAGGCTCCAGGTCAGCGCATTGGCGGTGGTTTCGTGGCCCGCACCGATGAAGGTGACGATATTGGCCTGGACGGAGATCTCGTCGAGCGGCTCGCCCGTTTCCGGGTCGCGCGCTTCGAGGAGCAGGGTGAGCAGGTCGCGCGGGACGTCGGCGCCGCTCTCGATCAGCGCGCGCCGGCGGGTGATCAATTCGCCGACCACCTCCTCGAAGAAGCGGATGGCCGGGCGGGCGCGCAGGCGCCCGATCCGGGGCAGGAAATCGGGCATGCGCA
>JAFIEI010000010.1 GCA_020832565.1 Salinarimonas sp.
CCGAACCCCAACCCGAGCCCGAACCCGAACCCGACCCGCAACCTGAGACCGAGACTGCCCCCGAACCCGACCCCGAACCCGAACCCGAGCCGGAGCCCGAACCCGAGCCCGAACTCGAATTGCTGGAGGGGACCGATGGCGATGACGTGCTGTTCGGGGACGCGGAGCGCGATCAATTGATCATCGGCGGCGCCGGCAACGACACGATCCACGCCGTGGGCGGCGAGAACATTCTCGACGGCGGCACCGGCAACGACATCCTGCATTCCGGCGCCGGGGCCGACACCTTCGTCTTCCGCGCCGGTGACGGGATGAACGACGTGATCGGCTTTGATCCGACCCGGGACCGCATCGCCCTTGATGGTGTCGTGCTCGGGGATATCTCGTTTTATCAGTACTGGAACGGCGCACAGATCTATCTGGCGGACGGCACGGATTTCTTCTTTGAGGATCTGATCGATGCCAGCCTCGACGATTTCAGCTTCGTCGACATGGCGGGCAATCCGCTGGGCGTCGAAAGCGGCCCCGTGATGCTCGAAGGCACTGCGGGCGACGACATTCTCGTGGGCACCTCCGGCGCGGACAATCACATCATGGGCGGTGACGGCGATGATTATCTCTTCGGTGTCGGCGGTGACAACATCCTCGATGGCGGCACCGGCAACGACTTCATGCGCAGCGGCTCCGGACAGGATACCTTCGTCTTCCGCCTCGGCGACGGGCAGAACGTGATCGAGAATTTCGACATTTCACAGGATCTTATCGCGCTCGACGGGCTCGCCCCTTCGGAGCTGAACCTCAACAGCCTCTCCGACGGTGCCCAGCTCCTCGCCGCCGACGGCACCGAATTCTGGTTCATCGGCCTGACGGGCGTTGCGCTCGGCGATCTCTCCTTCGTCGACATGGACGGCAACCCGCTCGCGAGCGAAGAGCCGCTGATCGTGCTTCAGGGCACGACAGGCGATGACACACTGGTCGGTTCTTCAACGCAAAACAACCACATCATCGGCGATGCCGGCGATGATTATCTCTTCGGCGTCGGTGGCGACAACCTGCTGGATGGCGGCACCGGCAATGATTTCATGACGAGCGGAGCCGGCCAGGACACTTTTGTCTTCCGCCTCGGCGACGGGCAGAACGTGATCGAGAATTTCGACGTCACGCAGGACCGCATCGCTCTCGATGATCTCGACGAGGAGGATCTGACGCTCACCGATTTCGGCGGAGGCTCCGCCCTCGTGGCTGCCGACGGCACCGAGTTCTGGTTCATCGGCCTGACCGGCGCGACCCGCTCCGATCTCAGCTTCGTCAATTACGATCAGGTGGTGTGATCAGGCAGAAGATCGGTCGGGCGCGAATACCGCAAGCCCGACCGGCAGCGCAAGGCGCCGATCATTTCAGGCGCAAGGCGCCGATCTTGGCCAACGCCATCACCGAGGCCGTGACCCGCCCGGGCTCGAATTCGCGGCAGCGTCCGAGGATGTCGCTCAAGGGGACCGGCTCCGACCCGAGCCGGTTCAGGATCGCGACGGCCTGCGTTCCGTAATACGCACATAGCGGCGCCGGCTGCATCCGCGCCGCCTCGATCAGTTCAACATCCCCGGGCGCCACGAGGGTGGTCATCTCAAGACGCGTGCCGGAGAAATCCCCGAAGAGCCCGAACGGCGATGGATGCGCCGGCGCGGCTCGACGCGGGCTGTTGATCGCTTTGCGACGCTCCGCACAGGCACAGATCAGGTCGCGATATTGCGCGATCACCCGCCCCCAATCATATTCTGCCACGGCCCGGGCCCTGCCCGACTCGCCCATGCGCGCCCGCAGATTCCGATCCGCGCTCAGGGCGCCGATCCGCTCTGCTGTTGCATCGATATCGACGACCGTGAGCGCCGCAATGGCGCCGACATATTCGCGATAGCCGATCTGATGCGCCTCATAGAGACCCGCAACGCGCTCGGAAAAACTCTCCGGCGGGATTCGCGTGGGGATGCGATAGCCGTCGATGCCGTCACGGACGAGATCCCGGTAACCGCTCCAGTCCGAAACCACGACCGGCAAACCGGCCGCCATGGCCTCGACCACGGCAATGCCGAAGGTCTCCTGAATGTTGTCCGAGAGCGAGACGAAGATGTCTGCAGCTGCATAACAGGCGCGCATGTCTTCTGCAGGCAGGTCGGGCCGCACCTCGATGCGAAGGCGCGGATCGATCGCACGGGCCGTTTCCTGCAGATGCGCGGTGACGGCCCCGGTATCGCCGGCAGCACCCGGCGCCTGCGGCGGGCTTGACCCGGCCATGAGAAGCGTAACACGGCCTGCTTCTGCGACCCGCGCCAGCGCGACCAATAGCGGCATCGGATAAGCCTTGGTCAGCGGATCGAGGCGCCCGACCGAAAGCACGAGCACGTCGTCATCCGACAGGCCGAGTCTTTCGCGCTCGCGCGCCCTAAGCGCTTGATTCTGTGGATATTCGGGGGAAAGACGCCCGGTTTCGATCCCCAGCGGGATGATTGGCAGATGCGGCCGGCTGAACCGCGTCGCGCCGAGGCGCTGCCGCAGATCCTCCTCCTGCGCGTCCAGCAACCGTGTCACCACATCACGCGCCGCGCGGGAGGTACAGACGAGCGCGTCATGCCCGGCAACGGGTGCGCTCGTCATGCCGCAGATCGCCTCGCGTACCAGCGAACCGGAGAGCGAATGGGTAACACCGATCAAGCTGTAAGCGTCCGGTGCGCGCCGGGATCTGTGCCAGGCCCGTACAGCGAGATCCGGAGCATGGGTGATCAGATGACCGGGATCAGCGAGCTGTTCAGGAAAGCGGTGATCAATGAATGCGGTCTTTGCCTGCGGATCGGATGCGCGAATACGCGCGATGAAAGCGTCCTTCTCACGCGGATCGCCGAAACCGGTAATCGGCGCATCAAAGCCGTGGCGGGAAATCCCCTTGAGGAATCCATCTCCGGCAACATGGCGCCCCATCGGCGCGCGGCCCGGCTGCGGGAAGGCGTCGGTCGTCGAGGCGACAGCCCAGCCGGAGAAGCAGTCATCTGTTTGCGGCACTGCAGGAGCTGTCATCGTGGCGAACCTCGTCGGCGATCCTGCATGGGCTCATGCAATATTGAATTGCATCATGTAAAGCACCGACTGCTTATCGCGTAGGCAAATTCACCCGCTTGTTGGTCTCACTCATCGCCAGCGGCGGCCTCGATGGCTTCCATGTCCTCGTCGGAAAGGCCGAAATGGTGGCCGATCTCGTGGATCAGGACGTGCGAGACGATGGCGCCGAGGGTCTCATCATGCTCGGCCCAGTAGTCGAGGATCGGGCGGCGATAGAGCCAGATCAGATTGGGCTCGTGCCCGGCGGAGAACAAGCCGTCGATGCCGCCGCCCTGGGCAAGCCCGATCCCCTGGAACAGGCCGAGTATATCGAAGGGTGATTCCGCCTCCAGATCCCGCAAAACCTCCTCGGCGGGAAATTCCGCGATCTGGATGACGATCTCGCCGCAGAGTTTGCGGAATTCCTCCGGCAGATCGGCGAAGGCGGCATCGGCGATGGCCTGGATCGCCGCCTGATCGGGCGCCTTCAGATCGGCGTGATCATCCGTCTTCGCCATCGTCATCCTCACCAGTAGAATCCGTCCTGATACTGCGTGGCGCGAGACCGGCGCCGTTTGGCGGCGGCGCGCCGCATCGCGGCGATCGAGCCGTTGATCTCGCCGCCGAAGATATAGATCACGGCGAGGGTGTAGAGAAAGATCAGCGACATCATAGCCGTGGCGAGGCCGCCATAGGTCGTCGCGTAGGCCTGGGGAAACTGGGCGAGGTAGAAGCCGAAGACGAAGCCGCCGAGCAGCCAGAGGAACAGGGTCACGAAGACCCCGGGCAGCACGCTCAGGAAGCTGCGCCGGCCGGCGGCCAGGTATTTGTGCGTGATCAGCAGCGCCACCACCACGAGCAATGACGTCCCACCCAGACGAACGATATCGACGATGCGGGTGAAATCGATCAGGGCCGGGAAGTAATTCAGCAGCGTACCCCAGACCAGCGGCCCGAGAACGATGCCGAAGGCGAAGGCGAGCATCACCGTCGCGCCGATGATCACATAGAAGATCGATTCCAGCCGCGTCACCACGAAGGAGCGGTTCTCGCGGACTCCATAGGCACGGTTGAGCCCGACCCGCAGCGCCTCGATCCCGTTCGAGGAGAAATAGAGCGCGAGCACCGCACCGATCGTGAGCAGGTCCCCGCGCCAATCGGTGAGCACGCTGCGCACCTCCTGCGCGATCGGGACGCCGATTTCATTCGGCAACACCTGCAGGATCAGCCCCGCCGCGTCGTCGGCGAGCGCGCCGGCGCCGAAGAAGCTCGCCAGCGCCGTGAGCAGGATCAGGAAGGGGAAGAACGAAAACAGGGCCGAGAGCGCGATATGGCTCGCAATCGCCCAGCCGTCATGCAGATTCATGCGGTTATAGGCGAGCATCAATATCGCGAAACTCTGGCGGAACACGTGCAAGGTCACTGGTCTCCTGTACCGCAGATGGGTCATGGGGGGACCCGGTGCAAGCCTTTTTGCGCACGTGCGCACCGTGCAAGCTTCTCCATGTGCGCGCATCGTGCAAGCTGCTACACCCGTTCGCGCCGATGATCGGCCGGCATTGCCGCGAGCGGGGTGCCTGAAGCGGAGGAGATTCATGGTCAAACCGGCACGAACCGATTCGGCACGCAGCCAGCAGGACATGCTGGCGCAGCTTGCTCCCGCCATGTTCGTGCTGATCTGGTCGACCGGCTTCATCATGGCGCGATTGGTCACCCCCTATGCCGACCCGTTGAGCTTTCTGGCCCTGCGTTATCTTCTGGTGATCGCGCTGCTCGCGCCCGTGGCCTGGTGGTTCGGGGCGCAATGGCCGGCAACCGCCCGCGACTGGCGCGACGGGCTGATCGCCGGCGTTCTTTTGCACGGAATCTATCTCGGCGGCGTGTTCTGGGCAGTCGATAACGGCCTTCCCGCCGGCATCGCGGCGCTGATCGTGGGGTTGCAGCCGCTCGCAACGGCCCTGCTCGTTGGGCTGACCCTGGGAGAACGTGTCTCGCCCCTGCGCTGGCTCGGCATCATTATCGGCTTCGCCGGCGCGCTGCTGGTGATCCTGCCGCGTCTGGGCGTGCAGACCGGCCTGCCGCCGACGCAGGTGGGGATCGTGCTCGTCTCGATGCTCGCGATCACGCTGGGCACGATCTGGCAGAAGCGCACCGGCGGGGCGCAGGACGTGCGCACCAACACCGTGGTGCATTTCATCGGCGCGACCCTCGTCACCCTGCCCGTGGCGCTCCTTCTCGAGGATAACCGCGTGCCGATGGTCCCCGACGTCATCTTCGGGCTCGCCTGGTCGGTGCTCGTTATGTCGATCGGCGGGATTTTCCTGTTGCTGGCGCTGATCCGGCGTGGCGCGGTGGCCGGCGTGGCGGCCTTGCTCTATCTCGTGCCACCCTGCTCGGCCCTGATGGCCTGGCTGCTTTTCGGCGAGACACTCGCACCGGTCCAGATCGCCGGCATGGCGCTCGCAGCCTGCGGCGTGGCCATCGCCAGCCGCGCCCGATGGTGAAAGGGATACGCGACCGGGGGATATGCGCCGAAGGGCGGTGTTTGCGCCGTCGGGCGCATTGACTATGATCTCGGCAAAATGATCGGGCGGAAAACCGCCGCGAGGAAACGCGAGGGAACATGTTCGCTCTGGACGAAGACCGGATCGCCATCCGGGACATGGCCGAAACCTTTGCCGCCGAGCGGCTGGCCCCGGATGCGGTGCGCTGGGACGAGGAAAAGCATTTCCCCGTCGACGTGATGCGCGAGGCGGCAGCACTCGGCATGGGCGGAGTCTATGTCAGCGAGGATGTCGGCGGATCGGGCCTCACCCGCCTCGATGCCGCGCTGATCTTCGAAGCGCTGGCGAAGGGTTGCCCGACCGTCTCCGCCTATATCTCGATCCACAACATGTCCGCCTGGATGATCGACAGCTACGGCAATGATACCCAGCGCCGGCAATGGCTGCCCGGCCTGTGCAGCATGGATCTGCTGGCCTCCTACTGCCTCACTGAACCCGGTGCGGGCTCGGATGCCGCCGCCCTCAAGACCCGCGCGGTACGCGATGGCGATGATTACGTCGTCAACGGCGTGAAGCAGTTCATCTCCGGCGCGGGCGTTTCGGATCTCTACGTCACCATGGTGCGCACCGGCGCCGAGGGAGCGGGCGGGATCTCGACGCTGGTGGTCCACAAGGACACGCCGGGCCTGAGCTTCGGCGCCGAGGAAAAGAAGATGGGCTGGAATGCCCAGCCGACGCGGCAGGTGGTCTTCGAGGATGCGCGCGTGCCGGTCGCCAACCGTCTGGGCGACGAGGGGATCGGCTTTCGCATTGCCATGGCCGGGCTCGATGGCGGGCGGCTGAATATCGGCGCCTGCTCGCTGGGCGGCGCCCAGACCGCGCTCGAGCGCAGCCTCGACTACATGCGCGAGCGCCACGCCTTCGGGCGCGCCATCGCGCAGTTCCAGGCGCTGCAATTCACGCTCGCCGACATGGCGACGGAGCTCGAGGCCGCGCGCACGTTTCTGTGGCGGGCCGCCGCCGCGCTCGATGCGAAGACGCCGGATGCCACGCGGCTGTGCGCCATGGCCAAGCGCATCGCCACCGATACCGGCTTCGACGTCGCCAACAAGGCGCTCCAATTGCATGGCGGCTACGGTTATCTCGCCGACTACGGGATCGAGAAGATCGTGCGCGATCTGCGCGTGCATCAGATTCTCGAAGGCACCAACGAAATCATGCGCCTGATCGTCGCGCGCGATCTGATCGGACGCTGAAAAGCACGCGCCACAGCGCGCCGGGGAGGATTACGACCATGAGCGACCATTTCGACAACCGCGAGACGCGCGATCGCGCCACGCGCGAGGCCGAACTCTTCGCACGCCTGCCGCAGGCCCTCGATGCCGCCATGCGCGCGCCGGGCTATGCGGGCCATCTGGGCGAGATCGACATCGATAAGGTCACCGATCGCGCCGCGCTCGCGCGCCTGCCGATCCTGCGCAAGAGCGATCTGCCCGGATTGCAGAGGCAGGCCCTGCCGTTTGGTGGCTTCGTTCCCGCTTCGCCCGGCGCCTTCGGGCGCCTGTTCACCTCACCCGGTCCGATCTACGAGCCGGAGGGGCGCGAGGACGACCCGTGGCGCGCCGCGCGCGGGCTGCATGCGATGGGTTTGCGCCCGGGCGATATCGTGCTCAACACCTTCTCCTACCATATGACGCCCGGCGGTTTCCTGATGGATTCCGGTGCACGCGCGCTGGGCTGCGCCGTGATTCCCGCCGGCCCGGGCAATACGGAAGCGCAGCTCGACCTGATCGAGGCGTTTCGCCCCAATGTCTATGCCGGTACACCTGATTTCCTCAAGATCCTGCTCGATGCCGCCGCCGAGAAGGGGCGCGACGTCTCGAGCATCAAGAAGGCCGGGGTTTCCGGCGCCGCCTTCCCCAAATCCCTGCAGGCTGCCTTTGCCGAGCGCGGGATCGTGGCGCATCAGGCCTATGCCACGGCGGATGTCGGCTTCATCGCCTATGAGACCGGCACGCATGACGGGCTCGTTGTCAACGAGGACATCATTCTGGAGATCGTACGCCCCGGCACCGGCGACCCGGTGGCGCCGGGCGAAGTCGGCGAGATCGTCGTCACCACCCTCGACCAGCACCATCCCGTGATCCGTCTCGCCTTGGGCGATCTCACCGCACAAATGGACGAGCCGAGCCCCTGCGGGCGCACCAATATCCGCATTCGCGGCTGGATGGGCCGGGCCGACCAGACGACCAAGATCAAGGGCATGTTCGTCCGCCCCGAGCAGATCGCCGCGGTCCTCGCCGCGCATCCGCAGATCGGCAAGGCCCGCCTCGTCGTCACCCGCGAGGGGG
Source organism: Salinarimonas sp. (assembly GCA_020832565.1). Taxonomy (GTDB): domain Bacteria; phylum Pseudomonadota; class Alphaproteobacteria; order Rhizobiales; family Beijerinckiaceae; genus Saliniramus. Next base: position 7,946 of record JAFIEI010000010.1, read on the forward strand.
AGAGCGATGCGATGACGCTGCAATGCGAGGTGCAATCCGGCGACGACGCCCTGGCGCAGGAAGTCGGCGCGAGCCTGCAGAGCATTCTCAAGCTGCGCGGCAAGGTCACCTTCGCGGCGCCGGGCAGCTTGCCCAATGACGGCAAGGTGATTGCCGACGAGCGCAGCTACGACTGATCGTCACGCCTGCACCTCGCGCAGCGCCTCCAGGAAAACATCGCCGTAGCGGGTGAGCTTGGCCTGGCCGACGCCGTGGCAGGCGGCGAGTTCGGTGCGGTCGCGCGGGCGCATGAGCGCCATGTCAACGAGGGAGCGGTCGGTGAAGATGACATAGGCCGGCACTTCCTGCTCGCGGGCGAGCTGCATGCGCAGGGCCTTGAGCCGCGCCAGCACCGGATCGTCCGGCGCGATCCCCGATTCCGCGATGGCGCCGGCGCGGCGCTGCTTCTCGCCCTTGCCGCGCCTGGTGCTCTCCAGCACGTCCGAGCGCAGGGTTACCGTCTCACGCCCGCGCAGGACGGCGTCGCCACGCTCGGTAATGCGCCAGCGCCCGTGATCGTCGATCGCGATCTGGACGAGCCCGGCCGCATAGATCTGGCGCATCAGGGAGCGCCAGGCCTGTTTCGGGCGATCCTTGCCGACCCCGAAGGTCTTCAGCCCGTGATGGCCGTGGCGGCGGACCTGCTCGGTCTCCTCGCCGACGAGGATCGCGACCACGTGCTCGGCCCCGAAGCGCTCGCCCGTGCGCGCGATGGCGGAGAGGATCTTCTGCGCCTCGATGGTGGCATCGAAACGCGTCACCCCGCCCAGGCACAGATCGCAATGCCCGCAGGGCTGCGATTCCTCGCCGAAATACGAAAGCAGCGTCTGCCTGCGGCATTGCGGCGCCTCGCAGAGCGAGACCAGCGCGTCGAGGCGCTGGCGCTCGATGCGCTTTTGCTCGTCGGACGCGTTGGATTCCTCGATCTGCGTGCGGCGCAGCCGGATATCTTCCAGACCATAGAGCGAGAGCGTATCGGCCGGGGCGCCATCGCGCCCGGCGCGGCCGATCTCCTGATAATAGGCCTCGATCGATTTCGGCAGGGCGGCATGCACCACGAAGCGCACATCCGGCTTGTCGATCCCCATGCCGAAAGCGACCGTCGCCACCATCACGATCCCGTCCTCGCGCAGGAACCGGTCCTGCCGGCGCGAGCGCTCCTGCGATTCGATGCCGGCATGATAGGCGAGCGCCGTGACGCCTTTGTCTGACAACGTCTGCGCCAGCGACTCCGTCGCCTTGCGCGAGGCGCAATAGACGATGCCGCTCTCGCCGCGATGCTTTTCGAGAAAGCGCAGGATCTGGCGGCTGCGATCGGTGCGCGGCTCCATGGCGAGATAGAGATTGGGCCGGTCGAAACCATGGACGAAAGTGGTCGGCTCCTGCGTGAAGAGTTGGCCGGCAATGTCGCCGCGCGTGGCGATGTCGGCAGTCGCTGTGAGCGCGATGGTCTGGATGTCGCCGAGGCGGCGGCGGACATCGCCGAGAGCCGCATATTCGGGTCGGAAATCGTGCCCCCATTGCGAGACGCAATGGGCCTCGTCGATGGCGAGCAGCCGCGCACCGGATCGCGCGAGCCATTCCGCCGTGCCGTTATTCACCAGCCGCTCCGGCGAGATGTAGAGCAGCCGCAGCGCCCCCGCGCGCAGGGCATCGCGCACGCGGTCGTTCTCGTCCTGGTCATTGGCGGAATTGAGCGCCCCCGCCGCGACGCCGTTGGTGCGCAACTGCGCCACCTGGTCCCGCATCAGTGCGATCAGCGGCGAGACCACCACGGTCAGCCCGTCGCGCATGAGTGCGGGGAGCTGGTAGCACATGGATTTGCCCGCACCCGTGGGCATCACCGCGAGCACATCGCGCCCGTCCAGTACGGCGGCGATCACCTCGTCCTGCCCGGGGCGGAAATCCGGATAGCCGAAGGTCTCGCGCATGGCTGCGCGGGCCGTGTCGAGGGGGTTCGACGAATCAAGAGCGAGCGCCGTCATGGCGACTGGATAGAGGGTTTCGCGCTGCGATGAAATCACGCGTGAGCACGCCGGCGACATTTTTCCGTGGAGGAAGCGCCGCCGGCGCGCGGTTGGCATCAGTCGCGGATCGGATCAAGCGATGGCGATCACGCATTTGCCCCGGTTGCGCCCGGCGAGCAGGCCGATCAGCGCCTGCGGTGCGTTTTCCAGTCCCGCGACGACGTCTTCCAGCCCGCGAATCTCGCCCTTGCCCACAAGCGGGGCGACCTCGCCCAGAAAATCCGGGTAGCGTGCGCTTTGATCCGAGACGATGAAGCCGCGCAAGCTGAGGCGCTGCACCAGGACCTGGCGCATCAACCGTGCGAGCGGGGTGGCATCGGCCGGTGCGGCGCTTTCATTGTAATGGGAGACCAGGCCGCAGACCGGGATGCGGGCGAAGTCGTTGAGGAGTGGCAGCACGGTTTCGAGCACCGGCCCGCCGATATTCTCGAAATAGACGTCGATCCCGTCCGGGCAGGCGGCGGCGAGATTTTTCGCGAAATCGGGATCACGGTGATCGATGGCCTGGTCGAAACCGAAGGTCTCGCGGGCGAGCGCGCATTTCTCCGCGCCGCCGGCAATCGCGACCGTGCGGGCACCGGCGCGCTTTGCGAGCTGCCCGGACATGGAACCCACGGGCCCGGTGGCCGCACCGACGACGAAGGTCTCGCCTGCCTTGACGCCGCCGACGAGATCGAGCCCGATCCATGCGGTAAAGCCCGGCATGCCCATGACGCCGAGCCAGGCCGGGGGCGGAATCAGGTCGGGATCGATGCGCCGCACAGCCTTCGCCGGCAGGAGCGCGTAATCCTGCCATCCGCCCGAAGCGATGACGCTGTCGCCGGGATTGAAATCGGCGCTGCCCGAGGCAACGACCTCGCCTACAGTCTGGCCGCCGAGTGTTTCCCCAATCTCATAGGGCGGCACGTAGGATTTCCCCTCGTTCATGCGCAGGCGCATATAGGGATCGAGGGAGAGATGACGGTTGCGGACGAGCACCATGTCCTGCGGGGCGGACGCGTCGATTTCGTCCGTCTCCAGCCGGAAATCCCCCGGCACCGGCTCCCCTTGCGGACGGGCGGCAAGCACCCAGCGGCGGTTGGTCGGCATATGGCTTTCTCCCTTTGAGACTTGCGGGCGACGCTTGCAGCATTCGGTCCGCTTCGTGCGATGCGCTTGCGTTCTTCGCTCAAGATAGGTCATCTCACGGCGGATTGCGCCCGCTATCGGCATGTTTTCTCGGCGCGAAACAATTGACGCAGGCGAGACCTCGCCATATGCAACCGAAACAATCCCTGCATCGTTTGTGAGATTCCAATGACGAATTCCCCCGACCAGCAGCCGTCCGAACCCGGTTCTCGCCCCACCGAGGTGATGCGCACCGTCGACCTCGCGCGCATCGCGTTGTTTGCGGCCATCATCGCAGTGCTCGGCCTCGTGCCCGCGATTCCGATCCCATTCCTGCCCGTGCCGATCACGGCACAGACGCTCGGCGTGATGCTCGCCGGCGCCGTGCTCGGCGGCTGGCGCGGTGCGCTCGCCGTGCTCGTCTTCCTTGCCCTCGTCGCCATCGGCATGCCGCTTCTGCCCGGCGGTCGCGGCGGTATCGCTGTCTTCATGGGCCCGACTGCGGGCTTCCTCCTGGCATGGCCGATCGGCGCCTTCGTCATCGGCTGGCTGATGGAGCGCTACGGGCGCGAAGGCGCCTTCGTTCCGGCATTCCTTGCCAGCATAGTCGGCGGTATCGTGGTGATCTATGCCGGCGGCATCGCCTGGCTCGCCGTGGTGGCCGGCGTGCCGCTCTGGACGGCCACGACGGGTTCGCTCGCCTTCATACCCGGCGACCTGATCAAGGCGGTGGCCGCTGCCTCTGTTGCCACCAGCGTGCACCGGGTCTATCCGGCTCTGGGGCGCACCGGCGGCTGATTCGACGCGCCGTTTTGTGCGCGGCACGGGAGTTGAGCGATGAAGATCCTGCTGATCGGTTCGGGCGGTCGTGAGCATGCGCTGGCCCACGGCCTCGCCGCCAGCCCGCTCTGCGAGCGGCTCTTCATCGCCCCCGGCAATCCCGGAACGGCGGCTTTGGGCGAGAACCGGGACTTGCCGCTGAGCGATCACGCGGCGATGCGCACCTTCTGCGACGAACAGGCGATCGATCTCGTCGTGATCGGCCCGGAAGCACCGCTCGTCGACGGGCTCGTGGACAGCCTGACCGATGCCGGGATCGCATGTTTCGGCCCCCGCCGCGCGGCGGCGCAGCTCGAAGGCTCGAAAGCCTTCACCAAGGAAATCTGCGCCGCTTACGGAATTCCGACCGCCGGCTATGCCCGCTGCGACGATCGCGAGAGCGCCATGGCGGAAATCCGCCGGCGCGGGGCGCCGATCGTGATCAAGGCCGACGGGCTCGCCGCCGGCAAGGGCGTCGTCGTGGCCATGACCATGGACGAGGCCGAGGCTGCGGTGGAATTCATGTTCGCCGGCGGCCTCGGCGAGGCCGGGGCGAGCGTCGTGATCGAGGATTTCCTCGAAGGCGAGGAAGCGAGCTTCTTCGCCATCTGCGACGGTCGGACCGCGCTGCCACTCGCCTCGGCGCAGGATCACAAGCGCGCCTTCGACGGCGATACCGGCCCCAATACGGGCGGCATGGGCGCCTATTCGCCCGCACCGGTGATGACCCCGGCGTTGGAGGCACAGGTGATGCGCGAGATCATCGCGCCGACCCTGCGCGCCATGGCTGATCGCGGTACACCCTTTACCGGCATTCTCTATGCGGGGCTGATGATCACCGGGGAAGGCCCGCAACTGATCGAATACAATGTCCGCTTCGGCGATCCCGAAACGCAGGTGCTGATCCCGCGTCTCGCAAGCGATCTCGCCACGCTGTTCATGGCGGCAGCCCACGGCAAGCTTGCCGATCTGCCGCCCCTGCGCTGGCGTGAGGAGACTGCGCTGACCGTGGTGCTGGCCACGCGCGGCTATCCGGGCAAGGTGGAAAACGGCAGCGAAATCCGCGGCGTCGAGCAAGCCGGCGCCCTTCCCGACACCCTGGTCTTCCATGCCGGCACGCGCATGAACGAGGGCATGCTCACCGCCCATGGCGGGCGGGTGCTGGCCGTGACGGGGCTCGGTGCCGATGTGGCGCAGGCGCGTGAGCGCGCCTATCGCGGCGTGTCGGAGATCCACTGGCCGGAGGGGTTCTGCCGCTCCGATATCGGATGGCGCGCACTCGCACGAGAGACCGGCAGCGACGACGCCTAGGCAGCCCGGTCGCGCGCTGCGGGGATTTCCCCAGTTTTCTGCACGATGCATATCGGCGCGCGAGATCCGCGCGAATGGCAGCGCGAGAGTCCCCTTTGGAGTCGCGTTTGGATTCGCACGCGCCGCGCACCCGCCAGAAACATGGGTTTCCAGGGCGATCGGCTGCGATTTCGCCGATCGGCCCCAACCCGACATGACGGATTCGCGGCGCCGATTGTTGTCGATAGTCGATTCCCGGCCTCGGAAAGCACTTTGATCGGCGGGAGTCGCGCGGGATATAGTCGAGATGAAGGTGATTCGCGCCTCAGGCGGCATTCTGCCGACGGGACGGGCCCTTCACGCGCCGGCTGCGCGCATCGGTGATGCGTCTTGCCCAATTCGACCGCCCGCACGCGCTTCGACGGATGACCATGACCCCGCTGCTGCTTCAAGACGATCGCGCCGAACATCCGCTCGACGAGGTCGAACGCCTCGCCGCGAACGAGCACTGGATCTTCGAGCGTTTCGATGCGGATGAGATGTGCGTATCGGTTTCCGGGCGCTGGGCCGATTATCAGATCGCCTTCACCTGGATACCGGAGGTCGAGGCGCTGCACATCGCCTGCGCCTTCGATCTCAAGGTGCAGGAGCGCCGGCGGACCGAACTCCTTCATCTGGTCTCGATGATCAACGAGCAGCTCTGGGTCGGCCATTTCGATCTCTGGGGCGCCGAACAGGTGGCAATGTATCGCCATGCACTGCTTCTCACCGGCGGCACCATGCCCGCGCGCGCGCAATGCGAGATGCTGATGAAATCGGCGATCGATGCATGCGAGCGGCACTATCAGGCATTCCAATTCGTGCTCTGGGCCGGAAAATCCGCCCGCGAGGCACTGGACAGCGTGCTCTTCGAGACCGAAGGTGAGGCCTGAATCCGGCTGCGCGCCAGAGACGGATCAGGAAAGCGGAGCGAAGGCGATGAGTGTTGAAATGATCGGCCAGGCGAAGAACCTGCCCGGATCACTGCTGCTCGTAGGCGGCGGCAAGATGGGTGGGGCCATGCTCGAAGGCTGGCTGCGGGTGGGTCTGCGCGGCGCGGCGGCGACCGTGATCGAACCGCATCCCGGCCCCGAACTGCAACAGCTCTGCGCGGCGAAGGGCGTCGCCCTCAATCCCGCGCGCGACACCATCGCGCCCCCCGAGGCGCTCGTTCTCGCGATCAAGCCACAGGTGCTCGGCGAGGTCGGACCGGAGGTCGCGCCCCTGGTCGATTCCCGCACCACGCTGATCTCGGTTCTCGCCGGCAAGACAATCGCCGATCTCGACGCGGCTATTCCCGGCTGTGGCGGCATCGTGCGTTCGATCCCCAATCTTCCCGCCGCGATCGCCCAGGGCGCCACCGGCGCCTGCACCTCGCCCGGCCTCGACGAGGCGCGCCGGGCCATGGCGGATGCGCTTCTCAACGCGATCGGCGTTGTCGCCTGGGTGGAGGACGAGGGGTTGATCGATGCCTGCACGGCCGTATCCGGTTCCGGCCCGGCCTACGTCTTTCTGTTGGCGGAAGAGCTGGCCCGGGCGGGCGTCGATGCCGGGCTGCCGGAAGAGCTCGCCCAGAAGCTCGCCCGTGCCACGGTCGCGGGTGCCGGCGCCATGCTGGCGCAAAGCCCGCTTCCGTCAGGAACCTTGCGCGAGAACGTGACGTCGAAGGGCGGCACCACGGCCGCCGCGCTCGAAGTGCTGATGGCCGAAAACGGTTTCCGCCCGCTTCTGCGCGATGCCGTCGCCGCAGCCAAGCGCCGGGCGGGGGAGCTTTCGGGTTAGGAGGTTTCCACCCGGCACCGGGTGAATCGCGGAGTTGAAGGTCGCGTCAGCCGAGCGATCATACCGGCATTGCACGATTAACCCCCGATGGGTGCGTGATTCGGGCGTTTTGCCCTACACAGCCGGTCCGCCCGCGTTATCATCACCATGCGGCCCGGCGCGGAAATGCGGCGGGTTGACAACGGGACCGGCGAAAACGGGAGAGCGGCATGGCCACCAGCAGGAAGAAACCGGGACGCGACGAGATCGTCGAGGCGACCATGGCGCTGGCCGCGGATCGCCCCTGGGACGATATCGAGCTCGGCGACATCGCCGAGGCGGCGGAAATCACGCTGGCGGACCTGCGTGAGCATTTCCCCTCGAAGGGGGCAGTGCTCGGTGGCTTTGCCCGCAAGATCGACATGACGGTGCTCACCGGCAGTTCCGATGATCTCATCGGCGAACCTGCCCGCGAGCGCCTCTTCGACGTCTATATGCGCTATATCGATGCGCTCACGCCCTACAAGCCGGCTCTGCGCCGCATCGCCTATGCGGTGCGCCGCGAGCCTCTGACCATCGCAGCGCTGAACCAGGTGGCGTTGAATTCTCACCGCTACATGCTGGCGGCAGCCCATATCCCCACCGAGGACGCGCTCGGTCCGATCAAGCTGCAGGGTTCGGTCCTGACCATGGCGCGCACACTGGAAACCTGGCTCGACGACGATGATCCCGATCTCGCCCGTACCATGGCCCGGCTCGACCGGGAACTGGGGCGCGCCGAACGTTTCATGGAGCGCGCCGCCGACGTCCACCGCATGACGGCGCCCTTCCGTGCGATCGGCCAGGCCATCATGGAGAGCGGCGCACGGATGCGCCGCCGGCGTCATGAAAGCGATACCGGGGATCAGGGCGACGAGAATGCAGGGTTCGACAAGAATATCGATACGGATATCGATCGCCCCGGCGAGGATCGCGATCCGGCAGCGGCGATCTGAATTTCAGCAGTGAAGAACGTAGTATCGGGGGGCATATGGCAAAGCCGGAATCCATCCAGCCGCTGATCGGCTTCGAGGATTTTCTCGCCGTGGACATCCGCGTCGGGCGGATCGTTTCGGCCGAACCGTTTCCCGAGGCCCGCAAGCCGGCCTACAAGCTCACCATCGATTTCGGGCCGCAGATCGGCACCAAGCGCTCCTCGGCCCAGATTACCCGCAACCACGCGCTGGAGGACCTGCCGGGCATGCTGGTGCTCGCCGTGGTGAATTTCCCGCCGCGCCAGATCGGGCCGATGATGTCGGAAGTGCTGACCCTAGGCGTGCCGGATGCCGATGGCGAGGTGGTGCTGATCACGCCCTCCCGGGAGGCCGAGATCGGCGGGCGGCTCTACTGAACCGGCCGCGCTTTCCACTTGGCCGTGCGGCGACAAGCGGGTTAGGCTCGGGATAAACCGGCTCTCGCAACCAGGCCGGTGCGTCCAGTTTGGGGGAAGGCGCCCGTCATGATCGCAGGCTGGGTCGTCGTCGGCACGGCCCTTGTCTATCTCTGCCTGCTCTTCGCCGTCGCCTTCTGGGGCGACCGGCAGGGCAAGCGCATTCTCGACGGCAGCCTGCGCGCGACGATCTATGCGCTGGGGCTGGCGATCTACTGCACCTCCTGGACGTTTTTCGGCTCGGTGGGGCTCGCCACCCAATCGGGGCTCGACTTCCTCGCCGTCTATCTCGGCCCGATCCTCGTCATCGGGATCGGCTACAAGCTCGTCCAGCGCATCGTCACCATCGCCAAGGCGCAGAATATCACCTCCGTGGCCGATTTCGTCGCCGCGCGCTACGGCAAGAGCGAGCGCGTCGCCGCCATCGTCAGCCTGATCGCGGTGGTCGGCTCGGTGCCCTATATCGCCCTGCAGCTCAAGGCGGTCTCCTCCTCGCTCAACGTGTTCCTGGCCACCGATGCGCAGGATACGCTCGCACCGGCCATGGCGGCGCCTTTCGGCGATCTCGCCCTGCTCGTTGCCGTCGTACTCGCGGTCTTCGCCGTCGGCTTCGGCACACGCCAGGCCGATGCCACTGAGCACCAGAACGGGCTGATCCTCGCGATCTCGCTGGAATCCGGGGTCAAGCTCGTCGCCTTCCTGATGGTCGGCTACTACGTCACCTTCCACATGTTCGGCGGTGTCGGCGATATCGTCGCGCGGGTCGAGAGCATGGAAGATGGCGGGCTCGATCTGCTCGGTCGCACCTCGGGAGCGGGGGTATTCCTGACCATCGTTGCGCTCTCGGGCATGGCGATCTTGATGCTGCCGCGCCAGTTCCATGTCAGCGTGGTGGAGAATCGCTCGCTCTCGGACGTGGCGCGTGCCGCCTGGCTGTTTCCGCTCTACCTCATACTGATCAACATCTTCGTCATCCCGCTCGCGCTCGCCGGCTACGCGACCTTCGCGCCGGGCACGTTGGATCGCGACATGACCGTGCTCGCATTGCCGCTCGCGGCGGGAGCCGGCGAGATGGCGCTGATCGCCTTTCTGGGTGGCCTTTCCGCGGCGACCGCCATGGTGATCGTCGAATCGGTCGCGCTCGCCATCATGATCTCGAATCATCTCGTGATCCCGCTGATGCTGCGCCGGCGCGGGGCACTGCCCGAGGGAGCGGCGGCGGAGCGCTCCCTGCCGCAGGATCTGGGCGGCATGGTTCTGGGTGTGCGCCGTGTCGCGATCTTCGTGGTGATCCTGCTCGGCTATGTCTATTTCCGCGCCGCCGGCGATGCCGCGCTCGCGGCGATCGGGCTGCTCTCTTTCGCCGCCGTGGCGCAGATCGCTCCGGCCTTTCTGGGCGGGTTGATCTGGCGCCGTGGCACGGCTGCCGGGGCTGTTGCCGGCTTGTCGCTGGGCTTCGCCGTCTGGGTCTACACGCTGCTCCTGCCCTCGATCGCATGGGAGGTGCGCCCCTTTGCCGATCTGATCACCTATGGCCCGTTCGGCCTCGCCTGGCTGCGCCCGACCGCCATGTTCGGGCTGGATCTGCCGCAGCTGACCCATGGCGTGCTCTGGAGCCTCGGCGTCAATCTCGCCGCCTATGTGATCGTCTCGCTGATGCGCGCCACGACATCGGTCGAGCGCATGCAGGCCGATGCCTTCATCGGCGCGGAAGACGCACCCGCCGCACAATCCTTCCGGCTGTTTCGCACCGCGGTCACGGTCTCGGAGCTGCAGGCGACGGTGGCGCGCTATCTGGGCGAAGAGCGCGCCACACGCTCCTTCGAAGGTTTTGCGCGCATGCGCGGTGTCGATCTCGCGCGGATGGGACCCGCCGATATCCATCTGCTGCGCTATGCCGAGCATCTGCTCGCCTCGGCCATCGGCGCGGCCTCCGCGCGTCTTGCCCTCTCGCTGGTGCTCAAGCGCCGTAACGTCTCCACCCAGGACGCCCTCAAGCTCCTCGACGATGCCTCTGCGGCGATCCAGTACAACCGCGACCTGCTCCAGCACGCCCTCGACCATGCCCGGCAGGGGATCACCGTGCTCGATTCCGATCTGCACCTGCTGTGCTGGAACCAGGCCTTCGTCGATCTCTACGAATTGCCGCCGGAATTCGTGCGCGTCGGCATATCGCTGGGTGAGATCGTGCGATTCAACGCCGCGCGCGGCGCCTATGGGCCGGGCACGATGGATGAACAGATCGCGGCGCGAATCGACAGCTTCATCCACGAGACCGAGCCCGTGCGCCTGCGGCTCTATCCCAATGAACGCGTCATCGAGATCCGCACCAACCCGCTGCCCGATGGCGGTTTCGTCACGACCTATACCGACGTGACCGAGGCGGTGGCGGCGGAAGAGGCACGCGCTCGGGTCGCCGAAGAGCTCGAACGGCGGGTGCGCGAGCGCACCGAGGAGCTCACGCGCCTGAACGAGGCGCTGACCCACGCCAAGGCCGAAGCGGAATCGGCTAATGTCTCCAAGACTCAGTTCCTCGCCGCAGCCAGCCACGACATCCTGCAGCCCCTCAACGCCGCGCGTCTCTACGCCACGGCGCTGGTCGAGCGCGACCGCAAGGAGGGTGCGGCGGAACTGGCCGAAAATGTCAATGCATCGCTCGATGCAGTGGAGGAGATCCTGACCGCCCTGCTCGACATCTCCCGCCTCGACAGCGGCGCGCTCAAGCCCGAAATCGAGGTCTTTCGTCTCGACACGTTCCTGCAGCAGCTCATGCGGGAATTCGAACCCTCCGCCAATGCGAAGGGACTCCGCCTGCGCGTCGTGACCCCGGCGATCAGCGTGCGTTCGGACCGCAAATTGCTGCGTCGCCTGGTCCAGAACCTGATCTCGAATGCGATCAAATACACGCCGTCGGGCCGGATCCTCGTCGGTGCGCGCCGTCATGCAGAGGCCGTCGCCTTGCAGGTGCACGATACCGGGCTCGGCATTCCCGCCTCGAAACAGCGGCTGATCTTCCGCGAATTCAAACGGCTCGATCAGGGCGCGCAGATCGCGCAGGGGCTCGGGCTCGGCCTGTCGATCGTGGAGCGCATCGCCCGCGTGCTCGAGCATCCGCTGAACCTCGTTTCGCATCCGGGGCGCGGGTCTTGCTTCTCCGTAACCCTGCCGCGCGCCGCTTCCATCCCGCTCGGCGCGGTGCCCGAGGCGCCTGTACGCACCGCTAGCGCGGGGCTCGACGGGCTGCGTGTACTCGCCATCGACAACGAGCCGGCCATTCTGGCGGGCATGCGAGAGCTGCTCGGCGGCTGGGGGTGCGAGGTGTTCGGCGCCCATGGCCTCGCGGAGGCCCAGGCGCTGCTGCGCGGCGGCGAATTCGCACCGGATGTCGTGATCGCCGATTATCACCTCGATCAGGGTGACGGCATCGAAGCGATTCTCGCCTTGCGCTGGCATCTGGGTGCGGATCTGCCGGCGGTGCTGCTGACGGCGGATCGCTCGCCCCGTGTGCGCGAGGATGCGGCGGCCAAGGGCATCCAGCTTCTCAACAAGCCCCTCAAGCCCGCAGCCCTGCGCGCCCTGCTCACCCGCTGGCAGCTCAACCGCAACGCGGCTGAATGATCGGCTCAGCCCGCCAACTCGTCCCGGATGGGCCCGTTGAGTGCCGCTTCGATCCCACCGATTGCCTCGACGATCAGCGCACCGTCCATCACCCGGTGGTCGAAGGCCATGGTCATCTCGGTCCTGCCATCCGCATCGAAGGGGCCGTAGCTGACGAAACTCGTCAGGGGTGAGACCGGACGCACGATCTCGCCACCGATATGACCGAGCACGGAGACGCCGAATGTCCCGAAATAATTGGGGCGCTGGCGCCCGCTGTTGAAACCCCAGAGCCAGAGCAGGCGCCGCAGCGGCAGGGGCAGCCGCGAAATCCGCATCAGCTTGGCCAGATGCGCCGCTTCCGCCCCCTCCCCCGCGCGCGCATTCTCGAGGATCGTGGTGATCTCGCGCAGGGAAAACCCCGCCGGGTCGCGCACCCGCACCGGGATCACCGCGCGCTCACCGTCGATCTCGCGCTCGATCATGATCGAGGCAACGCTGACGCCGACTTCGTAGAGATGCGCACGCGGAAACGGCGCGTAGCTGCGCCGCAGCTCCGGGATATCGCGGGCGACGAGGGCGAAGGCCTTCGCCGTCATCGCGGTAAACGGCACGCGCGGCGCCGGCATGGCACGGCGCGCGGCGATCACCGTCGAGAGATCGATACGGCGCCTGATGACACCGATCGGCACCCTGCGCGCCATCCAGGACAGGTCCGCCATCAGGGTGCGGGCCGGGCTCAGGGGAAGGGCGCGTCCGCGCATGCGGTTCTCCGGAAGGTTCAGGTCATTGGCTACGCGCCCGACATAGCCCCCGCATACCAAGAATGGCAAGGCATGCGAGGATCGGGAATGCCGGTCTCAGATCACGTTGCGCTCGCGCAACGGGCGGTTTTCGACGACGCGCGCATAGCCGAGCTCGCCCAGATCGAGCGTCGTGTAGCACCCCTCGACGATATGCTCGGCGAGCCCCCGGCCCACCGCCGGCGATTGCTGCAGGCCGTGACCGGAGAAGCCGTTGCAGAGGTAGAATCCGTCAGGTCCCGCCGGGCCGATGATCGCGTTGTGGTCGAGGGTGCACATGTCATAGGGCCCGGCCCAGGCGCGGCCCGGGCGGATCGCCTCGAATCCGGGGACGCGGTTGGCCAATGACGGCCAGATGCGCTCCTCGAAATAGCTGTAATCGACCTGCTGGCTGTCCTCGTCGGCATCGTCCCAGCCGAGCGCCTCGTCTTCCTCCGGCGAGGGCGAGACGCCGCAGATGAACATCCGCCCCTCGGCGCTCTCGCCTTCAGGGCGGACATAGACGCCCGTCGTATCGATCATCAGCGGGCAATTGGGGATATCGGCCTTGCAGGTAAAGCTGAAGACGTAGCGCCGGCGTGCGTGCACCGGCAGATCGATCCCGGCGCCGGCGGCGAGCGCACGCCCGCCCGACCCGGCGCAATTGACGAGCGTGCCGCAGGCAATGCGCGAGCCATCGGCGAGGCGCACCGCCGAAACGGCGCCGCCGGCGGTTTCGACCTCGCTCACCTGGCCTGTGCGATATTCCACGCCCGATGCGCGTGCCTTGCGGCGAAACGCTTGCAACAGGGCCCAGCCGTCGAACCAGCCTTCGCCCGTGAGCCCCAGCGAGCCGATCACCACATCCTCCCCCGGTTCGAGCCAGGGGAACCGCGCGCGCAAGGCATCGGCGTCGAAGAGCGCGATATCGGCGCCTTCCGCGCGCTGAAGCGCGTTGACCTCACGCATCACGCCGATGCTGCCCGCATGGCCGAGATAGAGATACCCGCCTTCCTTGAGATCAATCACCGGCGCCTCGCCATCCACCGCGAGATGCTGGCCGATATTGCGCAGGAAGGCGATGCCGTGGAGCGAGATGCGGATATTGACGGGGCTCGAGAATTGCTGGCGGATCGAGGCGGCCGAGAGCGCGGAGGCGGAGCGGGCATAGCCGGGATCCTTCTCGACCACGATGATGCGTCCGGTAAATCCGGGATGGCTCGCGAGATGATAGGCCAGCGACGACCCCATCGCCGCGCCGCCCGCGATCACCACATCCGCATGCTGTGCCGCAACCATACTGTCCTCCCTGCGTTCCACCGGTTCCCCCGTTTAACCATTCAACTCACGGGGAGGAAGCGAGGCGCAGGGGCGCAGGCTCGCAACCGGCCTGCGCGCCGCTCCAATGTCAGGCCAAAGGCCGCGGATCACGCCCCGTACGCGTCAGCATCAGCGCCGCCCAGCCGTCGAGATCGCGGCGGGAATGGAGGGCAAAGCCCTGTTCGCGATAGGCCGAGAGCACGCCGGGCACGTCGTGGGCAAGCAGCCCGGAGAGCACCAGCACGCCGTCATCGCTGGTCACGCGCGCGAGATCCGGCGCGAGTCGGCGCAGCGGGCGCGCCAGGATATTGGCGAAAACGAGATCGAAATGGCGCATGCGGCGCGCCTTAGCGTGATCGATGCCGGGCGCCACATAGAGTTCGACCAGGTTACCGATGCCGTTGAGCCGGGCATTCTCGCGCGCCACCTGCACTGCAACGGGATCGATATCGCCCGCCACGACCTTGCGCCGCGTCGCTTTCGCGGCGGCAAAGGCGAGCACGCCGGTACCGGTGCCGACATCGAGCACATGCCGGGGCCGGCGCTGCTTCAGGATATCGCCGAGGAGCAGAAGGCAGCCGCGCGTGGTGCCGTGATGGCCGGTGCCGAAAGCCAGCGCAGCTTCGATCTCGATGCCGATCTGGTTGGGGCGCAAAGTAGCGCGATCATGCGCGCCATGCACGACGAAGCGCCCGGCCGGCACGGGGGCGAGGCCCTCGAGCGAAGCCTTGACCCAGTCCTTCTCGTCGAGGGCGGTGAAGATGGCGGTCTCGGCGCGCGGGCCTATGACCGTTCCGATCAGATCACGCATCGCCGCCTCGTCCGGCGGATTGGCGAAATAGACTTCGAGGAGCCACGGCCCGTCATCATGCGTTTCGAAGGCCGCGACGGCGGTCTGCGTCGGGTCGAAGACTTCGCCGACGAGATCGGTCAGGGTGCGCGCAGCGCGCTCATCCGTCTCGATGCGCATGACATGGGTGGGGCGGGCGGGGTGCAATCCTTCGAGCATGGCGGGGGATTAGCACCGCCCGCGCGGGAAGAATAGCGGATTTTTCACCAGCGCAGCCACCGCTGCCCAACGAGCGCGCCGATCCCGGCCATGCCCAGAGCCGCGAGGCTGTACCAGGTGGCGACGAAAAGCGGGCTGTCGTCGGGGCAGAACAAAGCGTAAAGGGCTGCGCCGCAGCCGGCGGCGGCAAGGCCGATCACCGCGCCGGTGAGTGCGGGCCGTGTCGATGCCCCTGAGCGCGCCGCCTGCATCAGGGCGATGAAAGGCGCAGCCGCGAGGAGCGGAATCGAGACGAGGCATTTCACGGCATTGTCGCCGACGAGCGCACTGCCCCATTGGGCGGCGGGAAGAGCAAACAATTCCCCGATCACGGCGAGGCTGATCAGGAGCGGGGCGGCGATGAGCGCCATGCGGCGGGCATGGCTTTCGGGACGCAACGTCGCCGCCATTGCCAGCCCGGCACCCGCCGCGAGCAGGACCGGCGTCGCGATCTTCACCCAGAGCCGGATATCGCCGGAAGCTGCGGCGAGGTCGGGCCGGAAACCGTAGATAACGAAGAACACGACCAGCGCCACGGCCAGTCCAGCCGCACTGGCGAGACAGAAGGTATCGCGCAGGGGCCGGCGCGGCGCGCCGTCACGCGCGAGCATGGCAATCAGTTGATCGGTCTTCATTCCAGCATACTCCTGCGCAGGGCGGCGAGCTTCTTCAGGCCACGATGCAGTGCGACGCGCACGGCGCCCTCGCTCATGCCGAAACGCTCGCCGGTTTCGGCGATGCCGACCCCTTCGATACCGATGGCCCGCACGATCTTCGCGGAACGGTCATCGAGATGGCCGATGACCCGCTCGATATCGCCCGCATCGGTGGGATCCTCCTCCGGCGGCGCGGGGAGCGTCTCCGCGAAATCCGCGATATCGATCGTGACCCTGCGCCCGCGTGCGCGGAACGCATCCACGATCTTGTAGCGCGCGATGGCGAAGAGCCAGGGGCGGATCGGCTCGTCCGTGCGCCAGGTATGGCGCTTGAGATGCACCGCGAGCAGCGTGTCCTGCAGGATATCCTCGCATTCCGCCGCACCCATGCCACCGGCGCGCACCGCCACCAGCCGCCGCAGCGGCGGCGTGATCGCCTCCAGAAACGAGCGGTAACGGGTTTCGTCACCGGCAAGAGCATCGCGTAACATCCCGGCCCAGACCTCCTCGTCCGGATGAGCCATCATATCCCCCAGTTCGGTTGATCCCTGCATTTGTTACGCGCCGATGCGGAATGCGACGGGCCGGCGCACGATAGCGGGACCGGGGCGTGGAGGGAACCGGCGGGGCGGGCGCGGAGATCACGATTATTTTCGATTGCGCGCACTCATCCGCATGCATTCAGGATGGTTTTGCTTGAACCCGCCCCGTCTCCGCGCGATGCTCGACCGCCATGCTGCAAGCCTATTCCTATCGTGACGATCCGCAGGTGCCCGATTTCGACGAATCCGCCCCGCTCGCGGTGATGGATGCCGAGTGCGCCCTGTGCAGCTGGGGCGCACGCATGATCCACCGGCTCGACCGTGATGGCATGGTGCGGATCTGTCCGGTCCAGACCCCGCGCGGGGCCGCACTCATGCGCCATTACGGCCTGTGCCCGGAGGACCGCGCATCCTGGCTCTTCATCGAGGAAGGCATCGCTTATCGCGATCTCGACGCAGTGATCGCGCTCGGCCGGCGCTTGCGCGGCTGGGGCCGGCTGGCCGGCATCCTGCGGATCCTTCCCGGGCCCGTTCGCGATCGGCTGTACCGGCTCGTGGCGCGCAACCGCTATGCCCTGTTCGGGCGCGACGATCTGTGCGCCCTGCCCGATCCCTCCTTCCGCAGGCGGCTCTTGCTGTGAACGTCCTGCTCATCGGCGGCTACGGCGTCTTCGGTTCGCGGCTCGCGCGCCTGCTCGTGCGCGACGGCCACGATCTCTGCATTGCCGGGCGGGACGGTGGCGCAGCGCAACGGCTCGCGGACGAGATCGGCGCCCGGGCAGCCGTCTTCGACCGCAATGGCGAGCTGTCTTCCCTGCAGGATTTCGCGGTCGTCATCGACGCAGCCGGCCCGTTTCACGCCGGGGGCGAAGATCCCTATCGGCTGGCCCGTGCGGCAATCGCGGCGCGGGTGCATTATCTCGATCTGTCGGAGAATGCCGCCTTCTGCGAGGGCATCGCGGCGCTCGATGCGCAGGCGAAAGCCGCGGGAACCTGCCTGCTGTCGGGATTGTCGTCGGTGCCGGCTTTGTCCTCGGCGGCCGTGCGCGCCCTTGCGGGTGATGATGCGATCCATGTCATCGATACGGCGATCCTGCCCGGCAACCGCAGCCCGCGCGGATATTCGGTCATGCATGCGATCCTGTCCCAGGCCGGGCAGGGCATGCAGCTGTGGCGCGCGAATCGCCGCGAGCCGGCCACGGGCTGGTCCGAGCCGAAACGCTACGCATTGCCGGACGGGCTGGTGCGCCAGGGATGGCTGATCGAGGTGCCCGACACTCGCTTGTTTCCCGCCTTTTTCGGCGCGCGGACGGTGGTGTTCAGGGCGGGCCTCGAATTGTGGATCATGCGCTACGGGCTAGCCGCCTTCGCACTGATCCGCCGGGCCCTGCCTTTTCCGGTGACCCGTCCCGTGGTGATGCTGTTCAAGCTTGCCGCCGATGCGCTCACACCTTTCGGCACCGGACGCGGCGGCATGTCGGTGACGGTGGTCACGGATGGGGAGCGGCGCGTCTGGCGGCTGCTTGCCGAGGACGGTGACGGCCCCTTCATCCCCGCGATTCCCGCGCGCGCCCTCCTGCGCAGAGCCCGGCTGCCGGCCGGCGCCGGTCCGGCCCTCGCCGTGATCGGATTATCCGAGCTCGAAGCGGCGATGTCCGATCTGCGCGTCGTCACCGAACGGCGGAACACACCCGACATTCCCTTTTTCAAACGCATACTCGGGACGGATTTCGAGTTCCTTCCCCCGGCCTTGCAGGCGATCCATCGCAGCGCCGATCGCGCAATCTGGGAAGGGCGGGCCGAAGTAACGCGCGGCACCGGGCTCTGGTCGCGCCTGATCGCGCGCATCTTCGGTTTCCCGAAGGCGGGCTCGGGTATCCCGGTCACCGTGCGCAAGCTCACGACCGGTGAGGGCGAGGAAGCCGGAGAAATCTGGCTGCGGCGCTTCGGTAGCCGCCGTTTCCGCTCGCATTTCGCGGCAAGGGAGAGCGGCCTGAGCGAACGCTTCGGCCCCTTCACCTTCGCGATCGGCCTGCAGCTGCGCGATGGCGGGCTGGACTATCCGGTAACGGCCGCATGGCTCGGCCCCGTTCGCCTGCCGGCGGCGCTGCTTCCCGCCGGCGAGGCCCGCGAGACCGCAGACGGATCACGTTGCCGCTTCGACGTCACCATCCGCGCGCCCCTCACACACGGGCTCGTCGTGCGCTATCGCGGCTGGCTGGAGCGGTGCGGGGATGAGGGGGAGCCCTCGGATACAGGCATCAGCGAACCGGATTGAGATCCTTCAACAATCTGCCGTATCGGCGCATTTCGCCGACGAGGTCGCCGAAGGTGCGAAAGCCGCGGGCGCGCAGCATCGGGAGCATGCGCACCAGAACCTGCGCCGTCGCTTCGGCATCGCCGAGCGCGGTGTGGCGGGCGGCTTCGGGGATGACGATGCCGAAGCGCGCGGCCAGCGCATCCAGCGAATGGCTCTCGCCTTGGCCGAACAGGACGGCGGAAGCGAGCACCGTATCGAGGACCGGGTTGTCGAAACGCTGGCAGATATCCGGCTCGTGCCGGCGCAGGAAGGCCATGTCGAAAGGCGCGTTATGCGCGACCAGCACCGCGCCCGCCGCGAAGCGATGGAAGCGCGCGCCGGCTTCGGCGATCTGCGGGGCGCCGATCACCATCTGGGGCGTGATGCCGTGCACGGCGGTGGCGCCGGGCGGGATAGGGCGCTGCGGATCGATCAGCGTTTCGAACATCTCGCCATCGACGATGCGGCCATTGACCACCCGCACCGCCGCGAGCTGCACGATCTCGTCCCGCTGCGGATCGAGCCCGGTGGTCTCGGTATCGAAGACGACATAGGCGAGATTCTCGAGATCCGTCTGCGCGATCCCGGCGCTGCGGGCGCGGTCGAGCAGGGCGAAATCATAGACAGCACAGCGCCGCAGCG
Source organism: Salinarimonas sp. (assembly GCA_020832565.1). Taxonomy (GTDB): domain Bacteria; phylum Pseudomonadota; class Alphaproteobacteria; order Rhizobiales; family Beijerinckiaceae; genus Saliniramus. The sequence goes on from JAFIEI010000010.1 coordinate 27,343, forward strand.
GTGCCGGCGGCGCCACTGCGCGACGCGCCCGCCGCAATCCGATGCGCAGGCCGCAGCCATCGGGATCACCTGCCAGCGCGCTGCCGTGGCGTGCGAGTACCATCGCGGCGGTGAGTTCGGGCGCCTGCGGGTCGATGGGCTCACGGGTCAGGCCATCGCGCGCATGCGCGTCGAGCGCCCCACCCCTCCAGCGCAGCGCGATCGCGGCACCGGGCCCGTCCTCCTCGATCACGTCGAGGAGGAACCCCGTGCGCGCATCCTCCTCCGCGAGCCGGCCCACGAGATGGCCGAGCATGGCGAGGAAGGCGTATCCGTCGACGCTCAGGAACAGATCCGGCCCGGAAGCGGTGAGCGCAATGCCGCGCGCTGCGAGGCGCGCCTGCAGGGCGTCCACGAGATCAGCCGAGCGGAATTCCGGCAGGGCCGGTGCATAGGCGAGCAAATGCGACAGCTCGGCCACGATTTCGGCCGCTTCGTCGCCTGCGCGGGCCGGATCCCCGTCGCGATCATGCAGGGCGCGCCGTGCCGCATCCAGACGCGGCATGGCATCCGCGATACGCGCCTCGCGCGCGGCCATGGCGGCATGGGTCGCGGTGACGTCGGTCAGGCTGAGCACGTAGCCGCTGCCCGACGCCTCGCCCTCCTCGACGAGCCGCAGCCGGCCCTCCAGCACGAGGCTGCCGTCGCGGCTGGTGCAAAGCAGATCCGCATGCGCTTCGGGCCCGCTCGTCGCGGCAAGCCGCGCCCGGGCGCGGCGGATCGGCTCGTCGGCAAGGAAATCACCGAGCGGACGTGCCAGACCTGGCCTGATCTCCGAGCCCAGGATTTCGGCGGCGGGCGCGTTGTAGAAGACGATCTCGTGTTCCGCGGAACAGACCAGCACCGCCGCCGGCACGTCGGCGAGCAGCGTCTCGAGCCAGGCCTTTTCCCGGGTGAGCTGATGCGTGGCCTCGGCCACCGCATCCGACAGCGCGATGCGGCATGCGCCCAGATGTCGGGCGGCGTCGGAAATCGCGGGGGCGAGGTCACCGAGATAGCGCGCGGTATCCGGGCTGATGCCGCCCGGCGCGCCGGCATCGGCGCTCACCCGCAGGCTCGCGGCGAGCTTCTCGACGGCACCGGCGACATGCTGGTCGAACAGCCACCAGATCCAGGTGACGAGGCCGAGGATCAGGAAACCGCCGAGGATGGCGCCCTGCATGAAGCCGGCGCGCAGAGCCGCGTCCTCCTGCAGGCCTGTGGGCAGGCGGGCAAAGCCGAAGGCGAGGCCGGCAACGAGCGCCGCCACCGCCCCGGCTGCGACGAGGCAAAACATCGCAAGGACCCGCGCCCGCAGGCTGAAGCGCCGGGCGATCCGGTCGAGCGGCCCCTGCCGGCCCGCGTTGCCTGCCGCGGCGCTTACCCCGAACGACGCGGGAAGCGGCCCGACCGGGCCACTCCCGGCAGGACGCTTGGCCGCAATCTCGTCCGCATAGGCGTCTCGCGGAAACGGGCCGGCTGGGAACGAACGCGGCGCGGCCTCGTCGCGGGAAGCCTGCCTGGTGGAACCCTCCATGGCGCCCTCCTCCCTCATGTGCTGCCGCAAGCCGCGCGCAGGATCGGATCGTCTGCGGCGAGCGGGCGCCAATCGGCACCTTCCAGGGCGCCATCGTCCGAGAAGCTCACCTGCGCATCGAGCTCGGCGCGCCGGCCTTCGGCGCAATCGAAGACGACGGGAATCTGCCGCCCCGGCTCGAAACGCCCGAGCATCACCACCCCCGTGAGCACGTGATCGGGATGGGCTTCGTTGCGTCGGGTGAAACGGTGATCGACGACGATCATCCGGTTGGTGAGCGGGAAAAGATAAGTCCAGGGCCGGTACCAGGAATTCACCGCGTTCTGCGAGGCGACCACGGCCTCGTCCGGCAGGGCGTCGATGGTGCGCCCGGCCCAGGTGTATTCCATATAGACGGCGAAGCCGATCATCGCGGCGCCCGCTGCTGCGGGCACGGCCCAGGGTGCGATGCGCCCGGGAGAGCCGCGCCGCAGCAGGTGCACGATACCGCCGACGGCGAGGCCGACGGCAATGGCCGCGATGAATTCCAGGATCATGTGCCTCTACTCCTTGAACGCTTCTTCCCGTATCTGTCTTTGCATGGTCGTTTTTCACGACCTTGATATTGGCATGGCCGTTTTTCACGACCTTGATATTGTGCAGCCTAGCATATGAGCCCGCCCGTCAAACCAGCCCACCTTTGCCCTGCCCGATCGCGGATTGCATGGTCCGCACCACGACGAAGGCGTCGCGCAGATGACTGCGCTCGAAATCGGTGAGCGCGGCGGGCGCCATGTAATTGTCGGGCTTCGTCCCTGAACCCACCTGCGCCGCCTGGCTGCGCAGCCGCATGCCGGCGATGAGGTCGTAGGCGGCCAGCAATTCGCGCGCACCCGATTCGCTGATGACCCCGCGTTCACCCGCCGCGATCAGGCGCGAACGCGTATTGATCGCCCGCGCGCCGGCCTGCAGCGCATAGACGCGCCCGAGATCGACGATGGGGATCACCCCGCTCAGCTTCATGTCGATCTGGTCGCGGTGCTCGCCCGAGCGGATGGTGGCGATGCCGCGCAACAGGCCGAGCGGCGGGCTGTGGCCGAGCGAGTTGGCGATCATATGCGCCACGAATATCGAATTGCGTCGCGCTCTTGCGAGCGTCTCCTGCTGCAGATCGGCAAACAACGCGTGGTTCCCGCCGATCGGGCGCAGATCGAACATCACCGATGCCAGCATCTGCGCTTCCGGGGTGGGGCTGTCGATCCAGCGGCGGAAATAATCGCGCCAGACCCGCACCGGCTGGCGCCAGCGCGGCGTCACCGCCATCATCTCGCCGGGGCAATAGACATAGCCGATCTGATCGAGCCCGTCGCAGACGAAGCGCGCGAGCTTTTCGAAATAGGGCAAGTCGGCATCGCCGACGCTGTCGTCGAGAAAAAGGCAATTGTCCTGATCGGAGACGCCGGTCTGCTCCTGGCGCCCCTGCGAACCGCAGGCGAGCCACAGATAGGGCACCGGCGGGGGGCCGAGTTCGGCCTCCGCCATGGCGAGCAGGCGGCGCGTCGCGGTGTCGGCGATGTCGGTGATCAGCCGGGTGACGATCTCGTGGGCGTTATGGGCGCCGACCAGTTGCTTGAGCAATTGCGGGATGCGCGCCGTGACCTGCGCGAGCGCGGCAATCGATTCGGCCCGGGCGGCGTCGCGCACGAGCTGGGCGGAGGAGACCGCCTGGAAGCGGGTCAGATCGGTCTGGGTGACGATGCCCGCGAGCTTGCCGCGCGCGATCACCGGGAAATGCCCGATCCGGCGCTCGAGCATGCGATGCAGGATATCCGAGCCGAGCTGTTCGGGCGTCAGGGTGAGCGGATCGGCGGTCATCACCTGTGCGACCGGCGTATCGGGCGACAATCCCTCGGCTACGACGCGTCCGGCCAGATCGCCGGTGGTGAGGATGCCGGCGAGCTTGCCCGCCTCGGCCACGCAGATGCTGGATATGCCACGGTCGCGCATCACCTTCGCCGCCTCCACGACGGGGGTAGAGGGCGTGCAGGTGACCGGGTCGCGGGTCATCAATTGCGAGACCTTGAGCGTCGACAGATCACCGCTGCGCGGCTCGGGCGGGCGCAGGCGCTCGAAGAAGCGGGCGAAGGCGGGCTGCTCTGCTATCAGGCGCTGCAGATCGGAAGCGGGCAGGAGCAGCAGCCGGGCATCCTCGGCGACGCGGGCGGAAGTCGCCGCCTTGCCGTCGCGCAGCAGTCCGCGCTCGCCGAAACTGTTGCGCGGACCGAGCAGCGAGACCAGCGCGCCGTTGCGGTCATGGATCTCGATTCGCCCGCTGCGGATGAGATAGAGCCCGTCGAGAATCTCGCCAAAGGCATAGATCGTCTCGCCGGCGCCGGGCTCGAGCGCCTGAAACAGGCCTGCCACGCGGGAGAGTTCCTCGCGTGGCAGGGAATCGTAGGGATGCACCGTCTCCAGAAAGGCGATGATCGTGTCACGCGTGTCTCGATCCTCGGCCATGGCGGTGATCCTGGAAGGAGGGTGATGCGGGCCGGCTTTCACCCCGGCCCGCATCCATCGTATCAGTGCTCGATCGCACCCGCAGCCCCGCGCGGCACGCGGATGGAGTAGACCAGTTCCTGGATCTCCTGCGGCGGTTCGCGGGTCACGCTCATCACCGCATAGGCCACGGCGAAGTTGATGATCGCACCGATCGTCCCGAAGGAGAGCGGCGAGATCCCCAGGATCCAGTTATCCGGCGTGTTGGGGAGCATGTTGGTGCCCGGGATGAAGAACCAGCCGAGATAGGTGAAGATGTAGAGCACGGTCGAGAACAGACCTGCCAGCATCCCCGCCACGGCACCTTCCGTATTCATCTTCATCGAGAAGATGCCCATCATCAACACCGGGAACAATGTCGCCGCCGCAAGACCGAAGGCCAGTGCCACCACCTGTGCGGCGAATCCGGGCGGGTTCAGGCCCAGATAGGTCGCCAGTGCGATCGCACCCGCCATCGATATGCGTGCGGCCCACAACTCGTTCTTTTCGCTGATCCCCTTCATGAAGGTGGATTTGAGCAGGTCGTGACTGACCGCCGAGGAGATGGCGAGCAACAGGCCGGCCGCGGTTGAGAGTGCGGCTGCGAGGCCGCCCGCCGCAATCAGCGCGATCACCCATCCGGGCAGCTGCGCGATTTCCGGGTTGGCCAGCACCAGGATGTCCTGGTTGAAGGTGACCATCTCGTTGCCTTCCCAGCCGCGCTCGGCAGCCACCGAGGCGAACTCCTCCGAACGGTCGTTGTAGTACTGGATCAGACCGTCATTGTTCTTGTCCTCGAAAGCGAGAAGGCCGGTCTGCTCCCAGTTCAACATCCAGTCGGGCCGCTCGTCATAGGCGATCGGCTGCTCCTGTGTGCCGTTGGGGAAGATCGTGGTGATGATGTTCAGGCGCGCCATCGCACCGACCGCCGGAGCCGTCAGGTAGAGAAGCGCGATGAAAATCAGCGCCCAGCCGGCCGATTTGCGGGCATCGGCCACGCGCGGCACGGTAAAGAAGCGGATGATCACGTGCGGCAGGCCGGCGGTACCGATCATCAAGGACATGGTGAAGAGCACCATGTTGAAGGTCGAGCCGTGATTGCCGGTATAATCCTGGAAGCCGAGTTCGAGCAGGACCTGGTCGAGCTTGGCAAGCAGCGGCAGACCGGATTCCGCATGGGTCGAGAACAGGCCCAATGCCGGGACCGGGTTGTTGGTTAGCTGGAACGAGATGAACACGGCGGGGATCGTATAGGCCGTGATCAGCACGCAATACTGCGCCAGCTGCGTATAGGTGATGCCCTTCATGCCGCCGAGAACGGCATAGATGAACACTACGCCCGAGGCGATCAGCAGGCCCTGCCAGCTCTCCACTTCGAGGAAGCGCGAGAAGGCAACGCCGGCGCCGGTCATCTGCCCGATCACGTAGGTAATCGAGATCACCAGAAGGCAGATCACCGCCACGATGCGGGCGGTCTGGCTGTAGAAGCGGTCACCGATGAATTCGGGAACGGTAAAGCGCCCGAACTTGCGCAGATAGGGCGCAAGCAGCAGCGCCAGCAGCACGTAGCCGCCGGTCCAGCCCATCAGGAAGCTCGAATTGCCGTAGCCGACGAAGGCGATCAGGCCCGCCATCGAAATGAACGAAGCCGCCGACATCCAGTCGGCGGCAGTGGCCGCACCGTTGACGATCGGGTTGACGCCGCGGCTGGCGGCGTAGAAATCCGCCGTCGTACCGGCCCGCGCCCAGATGGCGATGCCGACATAAAGCGCGAAGGACGCGCCGACGACGAGGAGGTTGAGCGTAAATTGATCCATCGTTGCGCCCTCACTGCTCGTCCACGTCGTGCTCGCGATCGAGCCGGTTCATGTACCAGGTGTAATAGAAGATCAGCGCGATGAAGGTCAGGATCGAGCCTTGCTGCGCGAACCAGAATCCGAGATCGGTGCCCCCGATCGGTATCCAGGAGATCAGCGGACGAAACACGATGCCCAGCCCGAAAGAGACGAATGCCCAGATGATCAAGCAGATGGTGATGATCCGGACATTGGCCTTCCAGTAGGCGTCGTTGGACGACGACTTGTCAGACATGAACGTTTACTCCCTTTCTTTATTGAAACGCCCGATCAACTCCCGTGCTCGGGCCGATCCGGCTTCCCTCTGGAGAACCCCGACAGCAGATTCCGGGCAGGCGAAAACGCCGATCAGGGATCACTTCATGCAATGCATGAGTAATCCTTGATTGCTTCTACGCATCCAGTTGCTGAGCTGCGCGTGCAAACGCCGGTATGCCTCCCCCTTCAGTCAGTCGAACGCCCGATCCCGTGCATCGCGAAGACACACGAAGACAATCGAATACAGCGGCGCTGCACGACGTTCCGTAGTTTATTGTTCCCGCTTCGGCGCGGGTTTCCCGATCACTTTGGTATTGCCGCAGCAGATGAAGGGCACAGCCTTTCCGGCACACGACAACATGGTCGTGATTCGACTACACTTGCCGGTTTGGCGCAATTAGACTTAAGTGTGTCCGCACTATACCGCGTATCGACGCGCCGCGCGCAGGCCGCAGCAACGTTCAGGCGCCTCGCAAAACGCTCATGAAGCTCGGAAAATGCGCATCTGACCGGCAGTTTCATGCCGGTCCGGGGGGCGGTTCAGCGTCCGCGATCGTCGCGCTTGTTCTGCTCGCGCTCGGAGCGATCAATGACGCGATACTCGGCATCGATGATGTCGGGATCGCTCTCGGCTTGCGGTCTCGGGCGACGCCCGCGACCGAACCAGGCGGCGACGGCGGCAGCGATCAGCGCAAGCGGGATCACGACGAGGGCGACGCTGGCGGCGAGGATCAGCACGAGGAAGCCGACCAGCAATGCCGCGAGCACGCCCAGAACGATCGCCCAGCGCGGCACCGTCACCACGCGCGGCTCACCGTTCACGTATTTCACATAGCGCAGCATTGTCTTGATCCCGTATTCAGCGTCTTCGCGTGAGCCTACACTCGTCATATGGTATGGCGAAAGCATGATTCAAATCACGCAGACCATCGCCCTGCATCCGGATGAGATCGAGGAGCATTTCATCCGGGCATCCGGACCGGGCGGGCAGAACGTCAACAAGGTGGCGAGCGCGGTGCAGCTGCGCTTCGACATGGCGCGTTCGCCATCCCTGCCGGCGGCGGTGAAGCAGCGCCTCGTCCAGCTCGCCGGCCAGCGCCTGACCCGCGACGGGGTCATCGTCATCACCGCGCAGAGCCACCGCAGCCAGGAGCGCAATCGCGCCGAGGCGCTGGAGCGGCTGGTCGATCTGATCCGCAAGGCGACGATCCGCCAGCGCCCGCGCATTCCCACCCGCCCGACGCTCGGTTCCAAGAAACGCCGCCTCGCCGGCAAGACCCATCAGGGGAAGATCAAGGCCTTGCGCGGCAAGCCGCCACCGGAATGAGCAGCCGACCGCTTCAGGGCGGGTCGAGCGCGGGGACCACCCAGCGCCCGTCGGCGCGACCCGAGCGCAGGCAGGCATCGACGAAGGCGACGCCGGCATAGCCGTCGGCGAGACCGGGCAGCGTCTCCCCGGACGTTGGGGCGCCGAGAATCGCGTCCGCAGCTTCGCGATAGAGCGTGGCGAAGGCTTCGAGATAGCCCTCCGGATGCCCCGCCGGCACGCGCGTCACCGCCGCCGCCTCAGCGCCCGCACCCGCCCCGCCGCGCGTGACGAGGCGCGGTGCTTCGCCGAGCGGCGCATGCACGAGCCGGTTCGGCTCCTCCTGCGACCATGACAGCGCGCCTTTCTCGCCGAAAATGCGCAGGCTCAACCCGTTCTCGCAACCCACCGCGACCTGGCTCGCCCAGATCGTGCCGCGCGCACCTTCCGCGAAGTCGAGCCTGATATGGGCATTGTCGTCGACGGTGCGGCCCGGGACGAAACTGTCGAGATCGGCACTCAGCCGCGCCACCCGCAGGCCGGTGACGAAACCGATCAGCTGGAACGCGTGGGTGCCGATATCGCCGATCGCCCCGCCGCCGCCGCTGCGCGCGGGATCGGTGCGCCATGAGGCCTGTTTCTGCCCCTCGCGCTCGAGCGGCGCGGCGAGCCAGTCCTGCGCATATTCCGCGCGCACGATCCGCAGCGCTCCCAACGCCCCGTCGCGGATCATGGCGCGGGCCTGGCGGATCATCGGATAAGCCGAGTAATTATAGGTAACAATGAGCCGGGCGCTGCTCTTGCGCGCGGCGGCGGCGAGGCCGCGCGCCTCGCGCAGGGTTCCGGTCAGCGGCTTGTCGCAGATGACGTGGATGCCACTGCGCAGGAATTCCTTCGCGACCGGCGCATGCAGGTGGTTCGGCGTGACGACGGCCACCGCCTCGATCCCCTCGGCAAGCCGGGCTTCGCGCTGCGCCATCTTGCGGTAATCATCGTAGCAGCGCTTCGGATCGAGGCCGAGATCGGCGCCGGATTCACGGGCACGGACCCGATCGGAGGAGAGCGCCCCCGCCATGAGCGTGAACCGGTCGTCGAGCCGCGCGGCGATGCGGTGCACGCCACCGATGAAGGCCTCGCGCCCGCCGCCGACCATGCCCAGCCGGATGCGGCGAAACGGCTTGCGCTCCCCGCTCATGCCACCAATGTCACTCATGCCCCGCCCTCCCGGTCGAGCCCGAGCATGCGGCGATTGGCGGCCTCGTCCGCCCCGCTTCCTGCGAAATCGTCGAAGGCGCGGTCGGTGACGCGGATGATGTGGTCGCGCACGAAGGCGGCGCCCTCGCGGGCCCCGTCCTCCGGGTGCTTGAGGCAGCATTCCCATTCCACCACGGCCCAGCCGTCGAAGCCGTAGCTGGTGAGCCGCGAGAAGATGCCGGCGAAATCGACCTGGCCGTCACCGGGGCTGCGGAAACGCCCGGCGCGTTCCAGCCAGGGCCGGAAGCCGCCATAGACGCCCTGACGGCCATCCGGGTTGAACTCGGCATCTTTGACGTGAAAGGCACGGATGCGTTCGTGATAGATGTCAATATGCGCCAGATAATCCATCTGCTGGAGCAGGTAATGCGAGGGATCGTAGAGCATGTTGCAGCGCGGATGATCACCGACCGCCGCGAGGAAGGTCTCGAAGCTCACCCCGTCATGCAGATCCTCGCCGGGATGGATCTCGTAGGCGAGATCGACCCCGCTCTCCTCCGCCCGATCGAGAAGCGGGCGCCAGCGCCGAGCGAGCTCGGCGAAGGCGGTCTCGATCAATCCGGGCGGGCGCTGCGGCCAAGGGTAGAAATAGGGCCAGGCAAGCGCACCGGAAAATGTCGCGAGCGCATCGAGGCCAAGGCGCCGTGACGCGATGAGCGCCTTGCCCACCTGATCGACCGCCCATTCCTGGCGCGCGGCGGGGCGCCCGCGCAGTTCCGGCGGGGCGAAACCGTCAAAGGCTTCGTCATAGGCGGGATGCACGGCGACGAGCTGGCCCTGCAGATGCGCGGAGAGTTCGGTGACGGCAAGCCCGGCCTGCGCGGCGATGCCGGTGATCTCGTCGCAATAATCCTGCGACGCGGCGGCGCGGTCGAGATCGAACAGCCGCTTGTCCCAGCTCGGGATCTGCACGCCGGCATAACCGCAATCCGCCGCCCAGCGGCAGATCGCGGCGAAATCATTGAAAGGCGCGTCATCGCCTGCGAACTGGGCCAGGAATAGCCCCGGCCCTTTAATTCCCCTTGGAATTCCCCCTTGGATCCCACGCATAGCCTTCGTCGCGCCCGCCATGGCCCGCTCCTCCCGTCTCGCTCCCCAACAAGGGGTTTTGCCACCCCGTTTCCGTTACGCTGTTTGGGACGCCGCGCCGTGTCAAGCGCGCGATCGCCGGGGAAGGATATGATGCGCGCTCAGGCCGGCGCGCCGCGCATCACGAGCTTGTAGACGATGGAATCGAGCAGGGCCTCGAAGGAGGCGTCGATAATATTGGGCGAAACGCCCACCGTCGCCCAGATATCGCCGTTGCGGTCGCGCGATTCGATCAGCACGCGGGTCACGGCATCGGTGCCGCCTTGGAAGACACGGACCTTGTAATCCACCAGTTCGAGATCGTCGATGAAGCTCTGATACTTGCCGAGATCCTTTCGCAAAGCGACATCGAGCGCATTGACCGGGCCGTTGCCCTCGGCCGCCGAGATCATCACCTCGCCGTCGAGAATCACCTTGACGATGGCCTCGGCAACGGTGGTCAATTCGCCGATGGCGTTGTAGCGCCGCTCGACATTGACGCTGAACCGGTCGACGAGGAAATAGGCCGGCACCTCGCCGAGCACGCGCTTGACCAGCAGATAGAATGACGCGTCCGCCCCTTCATAGGCGTAGCCCTGCGCCTCCTTGCGCTTGACCTCCTCCAAAACCCGGTTGAGGCGGGCATCGTTCTTGTCGAGATTGATGCCGATGCGCTCCAGCTCCGCGCGGATATTCGACTTGCCGCCCTGATCGGAGACCAGCACGCGGCGCAGATTGCCGACATGCTCGGGATCGACATGCTCGTAGGTCTTCGGATCCTTCAAGACGGCGGAGGCGTGGATGCCGGCCTTGGTGGCGAAGGCCGAGGCGCCGACATAGGGGGCGTGGCGGTTGGGCGCGCGGTTGAGCAATTCGTCGAGGGCGCGCGAGACCTGGGTGAGGCGCGCCAGCTCCTGCGGGCCGGGATTGAGCGAAAAGCGGTCCGCCCAGGGCTGCTTCAGGGCGAGTGTCGCCAGAAGCGTGACGAGATTGGCATTGCCGCAGCGCTCGCCGAGCCCGTTCAGCGTGCCCTGGATCTGGCGCACCCCCGCCTCGACCGCGGCCAGGGAATTCGCTACCGCGCAGCCGCAATCGTCATGGGCGTGGATGCCGAGATTCTCGCCCGGCACGTGATTGCGCACATCCGCGACGATGCGTGCCACCTCCTCCGGGAGCGTGCCGCCATTGGTATCGCACAGGACCACCCAGCGCGCGCCGGCCTCGAAGGCGGTTTTCGCGCAGGCCAGCGCGTATTCCGGATTGGCCTTGTAGCCGTCGAAGAAATGCTCGCAATCGAGCATCACCTCACGTCCGCGCGCTTTCGCTGCCTCGACGCTCTCGCGAATGCCGGCGAGATTGTCCTCGAGGCTGATCTCCAGCGCCACATGCACGTGGTAATCCCAGGATTTCGCCACGAAGCAGATCGCATCCGCATCCGCATCGAGCAGCGCCGCGATGCCGGGATCGTTGGCGACCGAGCGTCCGGCGCGCTTGGTCATGCCGAAGGCCGTGAACCGGGCCCTGCGGGTGCGTTTCTGCGCGAAGAACTCGGTATCGAGCGGGTTCGCGCCAGGATAACCGCCCTCGACATAGTCGATACCGAGCTGGTCGAGGAGGTTCGCGATCGCGATCTTGTCGGCGAGGGAGAAATCGATGCCTGTGGTCTGCGCCCCGTCGCGCAGGGTGGTGTCGAAGAGATAGAGCCGTTCGCTCATGACGTCACCTTTCGTGGCGGCTCGTTTCCGAGCCGTTTGGTCATCGTTGTATTGGAAAGCCATTCGCCGTTTCGGATGACCGTATTGCGCTTTTGCGGCTCGTACCCGTGTTTCTCGAAGAAGAGCAAAGCCGTCTCGCTGGCGTCGACGGAAAGCGCATCGACGCCGCGCGCCCCGGCGAGCTTCTCCAGCGCATCGAGCAGCGACGCGCCCACACCCATCCCCGCGCAATCGGGATGCACATAGAGCATTTCGACCTCGCGGTTATCCTTGAGCGTGGCGAATCCCGCCGGATCACCGTCGATCGCGGCGATCAGGGTGAGATGCTTGGTCAGCGACTCGCCGAACGCTTCCACGTCATCCGCCACCGCCGCCCAGGCCTCGCGCTGGTCATGCGAATAATCCTCTTCCGTGAGCACCATGATCGCAGCCTGATACAACGCCGCCAGCACCGGCGCATCCTCGGGCAGATAGGGGCGGAGCGTGACTGTCGGAAGAGTCATGATCGGTGCTCCTTCGGGCCTGCATGAAGGTCTCGCCGGATCTCCCTCCCCTCAGGGGAGGGATCAAGGGTGGGGTGGCGGCGATGGGCGAGAAGGACAAGGCGGCCCGCCCGATGACGACGCCCCTTCGCGCTCACGCGCGAAAACACCCCACCCCTACCCCTCCCCTTAGGGGAGGGAAGTGCTCCATGAAGCGCGCGCCCGATTTCCCTCCCCGCAGGGGAGGGATCAAGGGTGGGGTGGCGGCAATCGCTCATTCCCTGATCTCCCAGGTCGCGGTGCCGTCCTTGTTGTCCTTCACGACGACACCGAGCGCGGTGAGCTCGTCGCGCAGGCGGTCGGCCTCCGCGAAATCCTTCGCGGCGCGGGCCCGGCTGCGGGCAGTGACGAGGGCGTCGATGCGTGCGTGCAGGTCAGGATCGATCTCGGCGGAGGCGCCGGGGCCGTAGGTCGCGGGGTCGAACAGGCCTAGAAAGGCGAGGCCGGCGGCGAGTTCGGCCGTCTCGCCGGCCTTGCGCAGGCGATGCAATTCGGCGATCGCGCCGGGGGTGTTGAGATCGTCGCTCAACGCCGCGACGAGGCCCTCGGGCGGCACGTCGGAAGGCGATATCTCCCCGATCCCCTCCGCCGCATGCCAGGCCTTCAGATTGGCCAGCGCCTCCTCCAGGCCGCGAACGGTCCAGTCGATCGGGGCGCGGTATTGCGTCTTGAGCATGGCCAGACGCAGCACTGCGCCGGGCCAGGCGCGGCCACCAAATTTCTCCGTCTCCAGCAGTTCGTTGATCGTGATGAAGTTGCCGAGCGATTTCGACATCTTCTCGCCCTCGACCTGCAAAAAACCGTTATGCATCCAGACATTCGCCATCCGGTCCGAGCCGAAGGCGCAGCAGCTTTGGGCGATTTCGTTCTCATGATGCGGAAAGACGAGATCGATGCCGCCGGCATGGATGTCGAAGACGTTGCGCTCGGCATCGTCGCACTGGATGCGCGTATCGAAGGCCTCGATCAGGTGTTTCCACGACATGGCCGAGCATTCGATATGCCAGCCCGGGCGCCCCTTCCCGGCGATGCCGCCCGGCGAGTCCCAGCCGGGCTCGCCGGCTTTCGAGGGCTTCCACAGAACGAAATCCATGGCGTCGCGCTTGTAGGGCGCCACGTCGACACGGGCGCCGGCGAGCATCTCGTCGAGGGAGCGGCGCGCCAGCGAGCCGTAAGCAGGCATGCGCGGCAGCTTTTCCATGGCGCTCACCGAAAAGAGCACGTGATCCTCTGCGACATAGGCCGCGCCGCGTTCGATCAGGCGCTCGATGATGGCGCGCATCTCGCCGATATGCTCGGTAGCGCGGGGCTCCACATCGGGCTCGAGGCAGCGGAGCGCCCGCGCATCGGCCTTGAACTGCGCCTCGGTGGCCGCCGTGACCTTCGCGATCGCCTCGTTGAGCGGCAGATCGGGGTAATCGCGCGCGGCGCGGGCGTTGATCTTGTCATCGACGTCGGTGATGTTGCGCGCGTAAGTGACGTGATCGGTGCCGTAGAGATGGCGCAGCAGGCGGAAGAGCACGTCGAAGACGATGATCGGGCGGGCATTGCCGATATGGGCATAGTCATAGACCGTCGGCCCGCAGACATACATGCGCACATGCGCGGCATCGATGGGCTCGAAGAGCTCCTTTCGGCGCGTGAGCGTGTTGTAGAGGGTCAGACCCTGCGACATGCGTATTCCCCCGTCTGGCCGCCGGCCCGGGAGTTTGTCTGTCTGTGAAAAGAGAACAGGACGGCTCCGGCCAGCGTTTGGCGCTAGCTGATAATGATCCCGCAGCAAATGAGCGTGAGCCTCGTCATGGCCGCGAGATTTGCCCGGATCGCACGGATGCGTCAAGCGGGCAAACGTGATCGCGGCCCGAATCGGGCCAAAAATTCCGCAATCATGGAAGACGACACCGGCGGCGAAGGCCCGCCGCCGGTGCATGACCTTGCGGAAGCAAGCCGGATCGACAGGACCGTCAGATCGGCTTGTAGACGGGTTTGCCGGCGGGGGCGGGATCGGCGGCCATCGCCTCCGCCACGGCGGGATCGCGCTGGTTGCCGTAGCGCGCCACGCGCAGATCGGCCTGGGCCTTGTGGCCGGCAAATCCCTCCATGGCGCAGATGCGCGAGCAATATTCGCCGAGAATCGCGGTGGCTTCCGGCTTCACGCGCTGATGCGTCACGGTCTTGAGATACTTGCCGACCCACAGCCCGCCGGTATAGCGCGCGGCGCGCTTCGTCGGCAGGGTGTGGTTGGTGCCGATCACCTTGTCGCCATAGGCCACGTTCGTCTCGTGGCCGATGAAGAGCGAGCCGTAATTGCGCATGTTCTCGAGGAACCAGTCATCGTGACGGGTCATCACCTGGACATGCTCATAGGCCAGTTCATCGGCCATCTGCAGCATTTCCTCGCGGGTATCGCAGACGATGATCTGGCCGTAATCCGCCCAGGCCTGACGCGCGACCTCCGCCGTGGGCAGGGTCGCGAGCTGCTTCTCGATCTCGACGAGGGTGGCACGGGCGAGATCCTCGCTGTCGGTGATCATGGCTGCGGGCGAAGTCGGGCCGTGTTCGGCCTGGCCGAGCAGATCGGTGGCGCAGGTCTCGGCATCGCAGGAATCATCCGCAATGACGAGAGTTTCCGTCGGGCCCGCGAGCAGGTCGATCCCCACCCGCCCGAAAAGCTGGCGCTTGGCCTCGGCCACGAAGGCGTTGCCGGCACCGACCAGCATGTCGACGGGGGCGATATCCTGCGTGCCGATGGCGAGCGCCGCCATGGCCTGCACGCCACCGAAAGCATAGATCTCGTCGGCACCCGCCATGGTCATCGCGGCAATCACGTAGGGGTTGGGCGCGCCGCCATGGGGCGGGGCCGCCGCCGCGACGCGGCGCACGCCGGCGACCTTGGCCGTGACGATCGACATCAGCGCCGAGGCGATCAGCGGGTATTTGCCGCCGGGCACGTAGCAGCCCACCGAATCCATCGGGATGTGACGGTGGCCGAGCACCACGCCGGGCAGGGTCTCGACCTCGACATCCTTCATGCTCGCGCGCTGCGCCTCGGCGAAACGCTTCACCTGCTCGCGGGCAACGCGGATATCCTCGATGGCCTGGGCCGGAACGCTGGCGATCGCCGCGTCGATCTCGGCCTGACTCAGCCGGAATTGCGGCGGGTCCCATTTATCGAACTTGCGCGAATAGTCGCGCACCGCCTCGTCGCCGCGCGTCTCGATATCCTCCAGGATCGCCTCGACGGTCTGGCGGGTCTTCTTGTCGGCAGCGGCCAGCGCCTCGGCCGGGGCGCCTTCCTTGAGATGACGGATCATGCAACCTCCCTCGCATGGTGTGCGGCATGTGATGCAGCGTGTCGTTTTCGGCACTCTAGCATCGCGAGGGGATGGCGGGCAGGGTGTGACGGGAGCGCAAATCAAAAGCGGGATCGGGCGTTTGGCCCGATCCCGCTGAAAATCCTGCAGGCGAATGGTATGCGCCGCCGGGTCAGGCGTCCTTGTTCGGCGAGGTTTCGCCGCCGGCTGTGGGCGCGGATTGCCCCGTCTGGTCGCCGCCCATGACGAAGGGGGCAGGTGTGTTGGCGTTGTTGCCGAAAATGCCCTTGAGCATGTCGATCGGAACCGGGAAGACGATGGTCGAGCTCTTGTCGCCGGCAATGTCGTAGAGCGAGTTGAGCAGACGCAGCTGCATGGCTTCGGGCGCGGTCCCGAGGAGCTTGGCGGCATCGACGAGCTTCTCGGCGGCCTGGAATTCACCCTCGGCATTGATGATGCGCGCGCGGCGGTTACGCTCGGCCTCGGCCTGGCGGGCGATGGCGCGCACCATGCTCTCGTCGATATCGACATGCTTGATCTCGACATTGGCGACCTTGATGCCCCATGCATCGGTCTGCTTGTCGAGGATCTCCTGGATATCCTCGTTGAGCTTGTCACGCTCGGCCAGCATCTCGTCGAGCTCGTGCTTGCCGAGCACCGAGCGGAGCGTCGTCTGGGCCAGTTCGCTGGTGGCGACCATGAAATTCTCGACCTGGATGATCGCGCGGTCGGGATCGATGACACGGAAATAGATCACCGCATTCACCTTCACCGAGACGTTGTCGCGCGAGATCACGTCCTGGCTCGGCACGTCGAGGGTGATGGTGCGCAGGTCGACCCGCACGATCTGCTGCACGAAGGGAATGATGATGATCAGGCCGGGCCCCTTCACGCCCGTGAAGCGCCCGAGGGTGAAGACCACGGCGCGCTCGTATTCGCGCATGATCTTGATCGCCGAGCCGATCACGACGATGACCAGCGCGGCCAGAAGAATATAGGCGGCGAAATCGATCGGCATCTGGGTCCTCCTCAGGTGGTTCGCATTCAGGTGGTTGGCATCTTGGACGCGTCGTCATCCACGCCCGCCGGGGCGGCGGCAGCGACGACGCGCAGTTTCAGGCCCTCGCGGCCGAGCACGCGCACCGTATCGCCCGGAGCGAGCGGCTCGTCGGAAACCGCATGCCAGCGCTCGCTGTGGATCATGATCTCGCCTTCGTCACCCGACCAGCTCAGCACGGTGCCGATCTCGTCGCGCAAGCCCTGATCACCGCTGACCGTGCGCGCCCGGAAGGAGCGCAATGCGGCGGTGAGCGCGATGAAGATGATCAGCGCCGTCACGGCGGTGGCTGCGATGACCACGCTGGTATCCAGCTCGAATCCGGGCACTTCGCCGTCGAAGATCATCATGGAGCCGAGCGCGAAGGCGATGGCGCCGCCGATCCCCATGATGCCGAAGGATGGTGAGAACACCTCCGCGATCATCAGGGCCACCCCCAGACCCACGAGCGCGAAGGCCGCGTAATTCACCGGCAGGAGATTGAGCGCAAACAGGCCCAGAATGAGCGAGATCGCACCGATCACGCCGGAAAAGACGATGCCCGGATTGGCGAATTCGAAGATCAGCCCGTAGATCCCGATCAGCATCAGGATATAGGCGACATTGGGATTGGTGATCACCCCGAGGAAGCGCGTCATGAAGCTCGCCTCGAACTCCACCACCTGCGCGCCAGCGGTCTCCAGCACGAAGGCGCCGCGCGGCAGATTGATGACGCGGCCGTCGGCCCCGTCGATCGCCTCGCGCAGATCGGCGGCGATATAATCGGCGACGTTTTCCTCCACGGCCACGCTGGACGTGACGCTGGAGCCTTCGCGCACGGCCTCCTCGGCCCAATCGGCATTGCGCCCGCGCAATTCGGCGAGGCCACGGATGAAGGCGACGGAATCGTTGACGACCTTGCGCGTCATCGCATCCTCGCCGTCATCGTCACCGCCACCGAAACCGCCGCCCATCTGCACCGGTGTCGCCGCGCCGAGATTGGTCGAGGGCGCCATCGCGGCGATGTGGCTGGCATAGAGGATATAGGTGCCCGCGCTCGCCGCCCGGGCGCCGCTGGGCGCGACATAGGTCATCACCGGAATGTCACTGGCGAGAATCAGGCGGATGATGTCGCGGGTGGATGAATCGAGGCCGCCGGGGGTGTTCATGCGGATCACCAGCATGGCGTCGCCGAGACTGCGCGCCTCTTCCAGCCCCTCCTCGATCAGCATGGTCACCGCCGGGCCGATTCCGCCGTCGAGATCGGCGACGACGGCGCGGGTGATTTCGAGCGGCGTGGCTTCCTCGACCGGGGTTTCCTGCACACGCTCTGCTTCGCGCTCGACATCGCGCAGCAATTCATCGGCAAGCGCGATGCCGAAACCGAGCAGCAGACACAGCACGGCGAAGACCAGGCGCGGTGCACCACGCAGGCGCGTCAGGATACCGCCGCGCGGGGTTTGATCCTCATAGGCCAGATCGAACGGGTTTCTGCGTCGGTCATTCATGGATACAAGCCTAACACGCGCGTGGTCTCATCGATAGCGTAGCCCTACGG
The DNA here is from genome assembly GCA_020832565.1 of Salinarimonas sp. Taxonomy (GTDB): domain Bacteria; phylum Pseudomonadota; class Alphaproteobacteria; order Rhizobiales; family Beijerinckiaceae; genus Saliniramus. The sequence continues at coordinate 45,319 of JAFIEI010000010.1, forward strand.
AGCCGCTCCACGACCAGATAACGCAACGACCGGCAAAATCGCCGCCCGCGTGCGGGTTTGACGCAGTCACGCGCCCTCAATAGCCCTTCCAAAGGCCGGGCGTGGCGAGCTCGAGCAGATGCTCGTCGGGATCGCGGAAATAGATGCTGACCCCGCCGCGCGGCCATTCCATCCGGCTCTCGATGGGGATGCCGCCCTTGTCCAGATGCTTCTCCCAGGCGGCGAGCTCGTTCTTGGCGATGGAGAAGGCGATATGCACCGGGCCTTCGCCGTCATGGGGCGGAATGGTCCCCATCGGCGTTTCCACCGGGCGCCGGGACTGGCCGGTCACGAAGAGCAGGAGCGTGCCGTTGCCCCCGACATCGAAGGCGCGCATGCGCTTGTCGGTAAAGAGCACGGGCAATTCCATGAATTCCTCGTAGAAATCGGCAGCGCGCTCCAGATCCTTCACATAGAGCACGGTTTCGAGGATCCGTTCGAGCTTCGGCATGATCGCACTCCCATAATCGCACGCCCGTCATCGCACGCTCGTGAATGAATCGCACCAACACGGCGGGCAATGCCGTGGTTCCCGGCAAGCTGCCCCGCAATCATTGTCGGGACGGGCCCGCCCGGCTAGCTTGCCCGCATGGAGAGCCGCGCCGCAAACGATTCGCTTGGTCCCGATCCGCAATCCGCCCCCGTCGTGATCGTGGCAGGTGCCTCGCGCGGCGTGGGGCGCGGCATCGCGCTCGCGCTCGGCGAGGCGGGAATGCGCGTGGTGGTGACCGGGCGCTCCAGCGAAGCCGGACGCATCACCGAGGCGCGGCATGAAACCATCGAGGACACCGCCCGCGCGATCATCGCGGCGGGAGGCAGCGCCTATCCCTACGCCTGCGACCATACCGATGCCCGCGATGTCGGCGGGCTCACCGCCTGGTGCCTGCGCCGTTTCGGGCGCATCGACGCCGCGATCTGCGCCGTCTGGGGCGGCAATGAAGGTTTCGACGGCGAGCGCTACGATGACGGTTCGCGCTGGGGCGATCCCTATTGGCGCCGTCCGCTGAACCGGTTCGCACCGGCGATGGAGACCGGGCTCTACGCGGCTTTGGTGCTCGCTCATGCGGTCACGCCGGCAATGGTCGCGGCGCGCTCGGGGGTGATCGGCTTCGTCACCTTCGATCCCGATTCCGGCTATCTGGGCGATCTCACCTACGACATCGCCAAGGCGAGCGTGGCGCGGCTTGCCTATGCCTGTGCGCAGGAGCTGGCGGAAACCGGCGTGACTTCGCTCGCCCTCGCTCCGGGCCGGGTGCGCACGGAGCGTGCGCTGGAGGCGGGGATGGGCGCGGATGAAGGCGAGAGCCCGCTCTATCTCGGGCGCGGCATCGCCGCCATGCTGCAGCGGGACGAGGCGACGAGATTCGCCGGTAGCGTGGTGCATGCCGCCGATCTCGCTGCGCGCTACGGCATCGATGATATCGACGGCAGCCGGCCGGGGCGCTTCGAACCATAGCGGGATCCGAAGGCCCTGTTCGCCGAACCGGGACATGTCTTTCGGGTTGCGTATGGGTGTGATCTCCGACAAGAGTTCGTATCCGAGCAGGAAGCGCCGCCGATGAGCACCTATCGCCTCGACAGGGTCTTCACCCCCGCTTCGGTCGCCCTGATCGGTGCGAGCCCGCGTGTGGATGGCCTTGGAAACGCGGTCTTGAGGAACCTGCGCGCCGGCGGTTTCGGCGGGCAGATCGCTCTGATCAATCCACGCTACGACACCATTGACGGCGAGCCCTGCCGGCCCGATCTGACCAGCCTCGATTTCGTCCCGGATCTGGTGGTGATCACTGCACCGGCGCGCCTGTGGCCGCGCATCGTCGAGGCGGCCGGCCGCAAGGGGGTATCCGCCGCGATCATCGTCGCGGCCGAGAACGATCGCGGGCCCGATTCGTACGGTGCCAGGGCTGCCAGGATCGCCCGGCGACACGGGCTGCGCCTGATCGGGCCGAACTCGTTCGGTGTGATGGTGCCCCGCATCGGCCTGAATGCCGGGATCGCGGCAGCCGCGCCGGTCGCGGGGGATCTCGCCCTCGTCACCCAATCCGGCGCCATCGCCGCCGGCATGCTGGAATGGGGCGCAAGGCGCAATCTCGGCTTCTCCGCCATCGTCTCCGTCGGGGACAAGCGCGATGTCGATATCGGCGATCTGCTCGACCATTTTGCGAGGGATCACCAGACCCGCGCGATCCTCATGCATGTCGAGACGCTGACCATGCCGCGCAAGTTCATGTCGGCGGCGCGCGCCGCCGCGCGGGTCAAGCCGGTGGTGATCGTCAAGCCGCGCCACGGCACGCCCCGGCAGGCTTCCCCGGCCACCCACACCGCCGCGCTGGCCCGCACCGAACATGTCCACGAAGCCGCTTTCCGGCGCTGCGGCCTGCTGCCGGTGGAAAGCCTCGACGAGCTCTTCGACGCTGCCGAGACGCTGGGTCGCCAGAAACCCTTCGACGGCAGGAAGCTCGCCATCCTGACCAACGGGCGCGGCCTCGGAGCGCTGGCCATGGACGCGCTCGAAGCCGAAGGCGGCGAAGCGGCACGGCTACACGAGAGCGGCGCCTGCGCGCCCGTCGATCTGGGCGGCGGCGCGGGTGCGCAGGCATATGAACAGGCGCTCGCAAAGCTGCTCGCCGATCCCGGCGTCGATGCCGTGCTCACCCTCAACCTGCCCAATGCGCTGGCCGATACGGACGCCGCGGCGCGCGCCGTGGCCGAGGCGGTGACCGCCGATCGGCGCAGGGGCTTTCGCCGCAAACCCGTCTTCGCCGTCTGGCCGGGCGCGGGCCCGCAGAGCATGAAGCGCTTCGAGGAGGTGGGGATTTCGTGTTTTGCCAGCGAATCGGAGGCGGTGCGCGGCTTCATGCATCTCGTGCGCTATCGCGAGGGCTTGCACCAGCTCATGCAGACGCCCCGGACGCTCGCGCCGCAGAGCCCGCCCGACCGCGACCGCGCCCGGGCGATCATCGAAGGCGTGCTCGCCGGCGGCCGGCGCTGGCTCGATCCGATCGAGGCGATGGAATTGCTCGCCGCCTATGGGATCTCGACCACGCCGACGCGCCGTGCCGGCGATCCGGAGGAGGCGGCGCGGATCGCGGCGCCGATCCTGGATGCCGGCGGCACGGTCGCGGTGAAGATCCTCTCGCAGGACATCCCCCACAAATCGGATGTCGGCGGCGTCGAACTCGATCTGACCAGCGTGGATGCTGTGCGCCGGGCCGCCGGGGCGATCCTGGAACGTGCCCGCGAGAAGCGCCCCGAAGCGCGGATCGCGGGGCTGAGCGTGCAGCCGATGATGCGGCGCCCCAAGGCGCGCGAATTGATCTGCGGCATCGCCGATGATCCCACTTTCGGCCCCGTGATCGTATTCGGGCGCGGTGGCACGGCGGTGGAGCAGATCGACGACAAGGCGCTCGCGCTGCCGCCGCTCGATGCCAATCTCGCCGCCGACCTGATCGGGCGCACCCGCGTCTCGCGCATCCTCGCTGCCTATCGCGACGTGCCTGCCGCCGACCTGCAGGCGGTACAGGAGGTTCTGGTGGCTTTGTCGCAGATGGCGGCGGATCTGCCCGAGCTGCGCGAGCTCGACGTCAATCCGCTGCTCGCCGATGGCCAGGGCGTGATCGCCGTCGATGCGCGCATCGCCGTCGCGCCGGTGCCGGAGGGGCTGCGGCGCGGTTCCGGCCATCTGCGCCTCGCCATCCGCCCCTATCCCGAGGAATGGGAGACGCCCTTCACCACCCGCGACGGGCGCGACGTGCTGATCCGCCCGGTGCGCCCGGAAGACGAGGAATTGTTCAAGGCCTTCTTCGCGAAGGTCACCACCGATGATCTGCGGCTGCGCTTCTTCGCGCCCGTGCGTGATTTCTCGCACGCCTTCATCGCCCGGCTGATCCAGATCGACTACGCACGCGCCATCGCCTTCACGGCAGTCGACCGGGAGAGCGGGGAGATGCTGGGTGCCGTGCGCCTGCATGCGGATGCCGATATGGAGACCGGCGAATATGCCATCCTGCTGCGCTCCGATCTCAAGGGAATCGGCCTCGGCTGGCGGCTGATGCGCATGATCATCGCCTGGGCGGAGGCGGAAGGCCTGTCGGTCATCGAAGGCCAGGTCCTGCGCGAGAATACGACCATGCTCGACATGTGCCGCAAGCTCGGCTTCGCGCTGCGCGCCGATCCCGACGATCCCGATCTCAGGATCGTCCGGCTTGCGGTCACGGAGGGCGCCGCGCGGACGCGCGAGTGAGTTTTCGATTTGCCAGAGGCTAAAATTACGTTGAATCTGCTCGCAAAGTCTAGCACATTCGTAGCATTGTTTTGAGAAAGGCTGTGCGCCGTCTATGTCAGAATTCTTCAAGATTAATGGCGACTACTTTATCGTTGTGGCTTTAATTGTTTCGCAGTTGGGGTCACTTGGAGTGACTATCGTCCAGCAGGAAGCCCGAGTTAACGAGGGAAAATTGAGCCCAAAAACTGATGATGCTGTCACAATTATACTGCAATTGGGTTCCCTTTAATATTACTTACATACGGATTTCTCATATATTTTGGATTCAAATTTGGAATTCTTGAGGCATTCGCAATATTTTTGTTGGACAGCTTTATTTCTGCAATGGGTCAAGGATTTTTGCCAAAATTTTTTTATTCTTTAGATAGATTAGTAATTTCTTTTATTATCCTAATTTCTGGTATTTTATTATTTGCATGGAGGGAATTTATTGGTTGAGTGCGGATACTTGATTCCTAATTTCGGCCAGGGCATCAGCGCGTCAAATCTCTACCCGCGTTCCTTCCAGAACGGCTTCGCCTTGATGAAGGCGGCGCAGGCGTCGCGAGCTTCGGCGAGGGACTTGGCTGCGCGCCCCACATGGTCTTCCGCGATCAGCTTCGCCGCACGGCGCCCTGCCTCGTCGTTGCGGTCCAGCCTGCCGGTGAGCGAGAGGCTGGTGGCCGCGTCATTGAGCTCGCCCAGCCGCTCCTGCATCTGTTCCAGCGCCTTGATGAATTTCGCAGCGCGTTTCGCGCTCTTCTCGTCGCGCATGGCGAAGACGGGAGCGAAGAATTCGCCGGCATAGCGCAGCTTCTTCACATCGAGGCGCAGGGCATGACGCTCCTCGACTTCGAGGGAGGAGAGAATGCGCGCGCGCCGGCGCACATCGGCGCTGCGGCGGGCGAGATTGTCGCGGGCGAGCGCCGAGACCGGCATTGCCCGCGCCTCGCGCGTGGCGGATTTGCGGTGCCACTTGCCGCATTCGATCCAGGCCAGGGTGTCGAGCAGGAGGGCGCGATAACGCGGTCCGTCGGTGATCTCCATGATCCGGCCATAGGCCTGCTTGCGGGCACCCTCGAAATGCGCTGCCAGCGCCGCGGCATCGCTGCTCCCGGGGCGCTTGCGGCGCATCCGCGCCACGTCGGTCTTGAGGAACACGTCGAGCTCGCGCGCATCGCCGAGGCTGCGCGCCAGCCAGCGCAATTCCCGGGCGATGCGCTTGCGCGCCCGGTCGCGAATGGCCGGACGAAACAGGGCGATGGCGGCGCGCAGGCGCCGTATGGCGACACGCATCTGGTGCACGGCGCCGGGATCCTGCGCCTGAAGCAGGGCCGGCTCGTTGGCCAGAAGCTGTTGCAGGCTGGCGCGCGCGATCGCGCCGAAAGCATCGCCGACCGTCATATCCGGGTCGACACCCGCATCGAAGGCCTTGACCGGCCCGGGCTCTTCGCCCGCATAGAGCGCGTAGCCGACTTCCGCCTTGCTGCGCGCGCCCAGATGCAGGGAGGCCGCGCGGGCGAGCCTGCGGGCGAGGGCGAACAGATCCCGGGGTTTGCCGCTGACCAGTTCGAGTTCGACCTCGCAGATCGCGCTGCGCGCCGTCCCCGCGATCGCCGCGCCCTGGTCGAGCGTCACCTCGACGACGCTGTCGCCGCTCTTGACGGTAGCGCTCTCGCGCTCCGCCTCGACGATAAAGACCGGCACGAGCAGGGAGGCCGGATCATCGCTTTCGAGGATCGCGGGAAGCGGTGTCTGCGCCAGAGCATCACGGTCGAGATGCTCGCCGGGAACGGCGACCTCCCATTCATCGCGCTGGAATAGTCCGCCCCCCTTGCCGCCTCCCTTGCCGGCAGCCTTGAGCGTCTGCCTGACGGCGCCGCTTGCCGCGTCGCGGCGCAGCCGCAAGCCGAAACCCGCCGCGCGCAGGCGAAGATCCGGCGTGTCGTAATAGGTGGCGCGCAGATGCCGTGGGGCCGGCCCGGAAAAGGCGTCGCGCAAGCGCTTGTGCCGGCGCAACGCGGTGAGATCCTCGGGCGTGCAGAGCAGCTTGAGTTCCGTCTCGGTCACCGCATGCGTGATCGCATCGCTCATCATCCAGACCCTGCTGCCCTGCCCGAAACGGCCTCTGCATTGCGGCAGTTATTTCCCATCCGGCGGCGAAAGTCGACCGTCAAAGTCGAACGCGATCACGATCCGGCTTCGTCGAGCGGGAACGCAGCGCCGGCCTTCAGCGCGATGGCGCGGACCTGTTCGAGGAGGGTCGCGGGGACCGGGATGCCCTCGCGCGAACGGCGCTCGAAAGCGGCATGTTCGGGGTCGCCCGGCGCCAGCACGGGCTGGTCGGGATCCACCGAGCGGGTGGCGCGCAGGCAATCGAGGAAATCGTCGAGATCCGCCTCGAAATCACCCTTGTCGCGGAAGGCTTCCGGGTGGATCGCGAGCTGGAAATGGCCGACATTATAGGCTGCGGCATCGGCGGGCCGCAGCGGCGCGTAGCTCGAGCCCGAGAGCATGGTGCACAGGACCTCGACCATGGCGGCGAGCCCGTAGCCCTTGTGGCCGCCCATTTCGCGCGAGCCGCCGAGCGGCGTCATCAGCTTGTCCTTGAGCGCCTGTTCAGGATCGTGCTGGGGCTGGCCAGCGCTGTCGAGCGCCCAGCCTTCGGGGAGGCGCTTTCCGGTGCGCATGGCGAGCTTGAGCTTGCCGATGGCGATGGTGCTCGTCGCCATGTCGAGCAGGAAGGGACGGTTGCGCGAAGCCGGCGCCGCGAGCGCGATCGGGTTGGTGCCCATGCGTGGCTCGCGCCCGAAAGTGGGCACGATCGAGGCCCCGTAGACCGCCGTCATCGACAGGCCGATGAAGCCCCGCGCCGCTGCCTGCAGGGCATAGACGCCTGCCGCGCCGTAGTGATTGGAGTTGCGCACGCCGACGGCGCCGATCCCGTGCGCCTCGGCGAGATCCACGGCGAGATCCATGGCCCGCACCGCCGGCGCTTCGCCGAAACCGGCTCCGCCATCGATCACGGCGGTCGCGCCGAAGGAGCGTGCCACGGTGATCTGCGCCCCCGGCGTGACCTTGCCGGAGGCTAGCAGATCGGCATAGAGCGGGATCAGGGTGATGCCATGGCTGTCGATGCCGAGAAGATCCGCCCGGGTCAGGGTCTCGGCGGTGACGTCGGCCTGGTCGTCGGGGACCCCCCAGGCCCGGAAGATCGCGACGAGTTGTTGCTTGAGCAGCGCCGCCGGTACCATCAAGGGCGCGCTCATGTCAGCGCGCCGCCCGCCATCGACAGCCGCTCCCGAAGATCGCTGCGCATCGCGTATTCCTCCCGATCACGTTCTTGCATTTCTTGTTGGGCGGGAGGATCGGATATTCGCAACTTGACCACAAGTGCGCAGCATCGCAGATGATCTGGTGTGATTCTGCACGCTGGCGACAGATGGAAGGGATGGTTCGTGCAAGCCTGGGATCAGAACGCCCCCTTCGATGCGATCCTGTTCGACAAGGACGGGACCCTGATCGATTTCGACGCGACCTGGGGCCCGGCGGCCTTCGCGGTGATGGCGAATCTCGCCGATGGAGACGGTGCCGCCCTCGAGGAGCTGATGCGGGTCAGCGAATACGTGCTCGCAGAGCGCCGCTTCCTGCCGAGTTCGCCGCTGGTCGCAGGTTCCTCGGCCCATTACGGGCCGCTCTGGGCGCAGGCGCTGGGACGCGGCTGCGACGCAGACTTCCTCGCCCTGATGGACAGGCTCTTTCTCGAAGCGGGGCTCGTTCATCTCGCGCCGATCGGCGATCCGCAGGCTCTGTGCCGCGATCTCGAACGGCGCGGCTACCTGCTCGGCATCGCCACCAACGACTCGCAGGCTTCGGCGCAAGCGCAGGCCCGGGCGCTCGGGATCGATGCGCAGATGCGGTTCGTCGCCGGCTATGATTCGGGGCATGGCTCGAAGCCGGAACCCGGCATGATCACCGCTTTCGTCGCCGCCCATGCCATGGCGCCCGCGCGGGTGGCGCTGGTCGGGGATTCGCTGCATGACCTGCATGCGGCGCGCGCCGCCGGAATCTGCGCGATCGCCGTGCTCTCGGGTCCGCGCGGGGAAGCGGCACGCGTGGAAGTCGCGCCCTTTGCCGATTACGTGATTCCCTCGATCGTGGGGTTGCCGGCCCTGCTTGATGGTCTCGCGCCTTCCGGCCTGCGCGACTGATCGCTTTGGTTGCACGGCCACAGACCGTGCGATCAGAGAAAGGACTGGGCCGGGCACGCCGGCTTTACGAAATCGTAAGGTTAATCCGCAAGATTGGGTTCATCATGTTTCGTAACCACGCGGCATCTGGTGCCGCGATCATGCGTCCACGAGGAATCCCATGTCGGATATCACCCTTTCCGCCGGCGTCCGTTCCAACCTCTTGTCCCTGCAGGGGACGGCCTCGATGCTCGACAAGACTCAGGAGCGTCTTTCGACGGGCAAGAAGGTCAATGGTCCGCTCGACGATGCCGCTGCCTTCTTCACCGCACGCGGCCTGAACGGGCGCGCCAACGATCTCTCCTCGATCATGCAGGGCATGCAGAACGGGATGAAGACAATCGATGCCGCGTCGAAGGGCCTCTCGGCGATCACCAAGACGATGGAGAACCTCGTCGGCACCGTGCGCCAGGCGCTGCAGGATCCGGGCGGGGTTGGTTCGCGGACGGATATGGGAGCGGCTCAAGACGACAACGAAGGGACGATGACGTTCACGATTCCCGGACTGGACGATCCTGTCGAGATCGATTTCGACACCAACGGTATGGCGCCGACCGAACGAGCGCAGTACCTCGCTGGGTTGATCAATGGTGATGCGACACTTCGCCAATACGGTATCACCGCTGAGCCAACCGGCGATCCTGCGACGAATGTGACTATCGTCAACGCATCCGGGTTGGACGTGACGTTTGCGGACGATGGTACGGAGGAGGCGTTTGGCGGATCTGTGACCGAACTCGCAGCCGCCGACGAAACCGACCTCGAAGGCATGAGCGACGTCCGCCGCTCGCTGATGAACAATTTCAACGATCTGCGCAACGAATTGAACCAGCTTGCACGCGATGCCGGCTATAACGGCAACAACCTGCTGATGGGCGACACGCTTGAGGTGATCTTCAACGAACTTACCGGCGAGAACCGCACCTCGTATACAGTTCGTGCACGCCAGGCCGATGGTGAGTTTTTCGGAAATGTGACTGGTGACCGCCTCGGTGCAATCGAGGCAAACGCGGAGATGTTCGCATCGGATTACCAGCTGGAACAGCGCCTCGAAGGTCTCCAGAACGGCATCGGCGAGTTGCGCAGCCTGTCGGCCCAGATGGGTACCGCCCAGACCATTATCGAGAACCGCGAGAACTTCACCAAGGAACTGGTGAACACGCTCAAGGCCGGCGCGGACGGGCTGACGCTTGCCGACATGAACGAGGAAGCGGCCAACAATCTGGCACTCCAGACCCGCCAGCAGCTCGGCCAGTCGGCATTGAGCCTCGCCATCCAGAACGACCAGTCGGTGCTGCAGCTCCTGCGCTGATCAGCGATCACAGACCGGTTTGAGGAAACGAATCCCCGGTGCCGCAGGCGCCGGGGATTTTTCATGCGCGCGGGCCTGCGCGCGAATCACCCGCGCTAGAACAACAGCCAGACCAGCCCGAGCGTCAGTGGCGGCAGGGCGATCAGGATGCCCGTGCGGATGATGTCTGAGGCAACGAAGGGGATCACGCCGCGATAGGTCTGCACCATGCTCACCCCCGGCGCCATGGAATTGATGATGAAGAGATTCATCCCAACGGGTGGCGTTATCAGCCCCACCTCCACCACGATCAGGACGAGAATGCCGAACCAGAGCGCCGTCTCTTCCGGGCTGAGGCCGAAATCGAGCGTCATGATGATGGGAAAGAAGATCGGCACGGTGAGCAGGATCATCGACAGCGAATCCATCACGCAGCCAAAGATCAGATAGATCAGGAGGATCACCAAAAGCACCACGACCGGCGCCACTGCCAGCCCGCCCACCCAGTCTGCGGCGAAGACCGGCAGGCGGGTAATGGCGAGAAAACTGTTGAAGGCGCCCGCGCCGAGCACGATGAAGAAGATCATCCCCGTGGAGGCGGCGGTGGAGCGAAAGCAGTCGACCAGCTCGCGAAAGCCGAGCCGCCCGCGCAGGGCGGCAACGAGCCCCGTCCCCGCCGCGCCGAATGCTGCTCCCTCGGTGGGGGTGAACACCCCCATATTCATGCCGCCGATCATCACCACGAAGATCGCCACGACCGGCCAGATCTCGCCCAGCGCCTTCAGGCGCTGCATGATCGGCATGCGCGGCGTGCGCACCGCGTCATCAGGATTGAGCCGCACCATCACGGCCACGGTCAGCATGTAGCCGAGCGCGGCAAGCAGGCCCGGGATCATCGCCGCGACGAAGAGCTTTGCGATGTTCTGCTCGGTGAGAATGGCGTAGATCACCAGTACGATCGAGGGCGGGATCAGGATGCCGAGTGTCCCGCCGGCGGCGAGCGAACCGGTGGCAAGCGCGCCGGAATAACCGTGCCGGCGCAATTCCGGCAAGGCGACGCGGCCCATCGTGGCGGCGGTAGCGAGCGACGATCCGCAGATCGCGCCGAAACCTGCCGAGGCACCCACACCCGCCATGGCGACGCCGCCACGCCGGTGCCCGAGCCAGGCTGCAGCCGCGCGAAACAGGGCTTCCGAGAGCCCGCCCTTCATGGCGAAGGCGCCCATCAGCAGGAAGAGCGGCACGACGGAGAGCGAATAGCTGGAGAATGTCTCGAAGGCGTGATGCTTGAGCTGGGCGAAGACCGGCGCCCAGCGCCCGAAAATCGTGTAGGAGCCGAGCATGCCGCAGACCAGCATGGCGAGCCCGATCGGCATGCGCGCGAAGATCAGAAAGAGCAGGAGCCCGAAATACAGCCCCGCAATGGTCAACCCGCTCATCCACCGTCCCCGTTCATGCGCCGTCCCCCTCGGGCTCACCCGCCCCGAGCGCCTCATTGAGGCTGCGCCAGACCGTGTAGGCGCTCACCAGCGCGAAACTCCACAAACCGATCATCCCGCCCGCATAGCCCCACCAGACCGGGATCTGCAGGATGGTCGTGGTCTCGCGAAACCGCATCTTGTCATGCAGGCCGAGCCCGTGCTGCCAGGCGATCAGCACCACGACGAAGGTCAGCACGAGATTTGTGAATGTCGAGAGCGCCGCCAAAGCGCGCGGGCCCATCCAGGAGACGAAGATGTCGACCGTGACGTGCCCGCGATTGAACTGGCACCAGGCGAGGAAGCTGAACACGGCAAAGCCCGCCCCCATCGAGACCAGTTCGAAATCCCCCGGGATCGGGCCGAGCCCGTCGAAGATCGGCCAGCGCGTGCGCGAGGCATAGCGCCCGATGATCGAGACCACCGCCGTGATCGTCACCAGGGTCAGTACCGCCCCGCCGAGCACGGCGAGCGCCCCGGCGAAACGCCCGATCCAGAGGCCGATCACGGCCTCGGCCCGGGGAAACACAGCGTAGCCGCCACCCTTGCGCGTCTCCTGCGCGTTCATGGAGCGCTCCCGGCCACCCGTACGATCGCGGGGCGCGCATTGAGCGTCTCGACATCGAAACCGGCAATGCGCTTGTAGCCGCGCGCCGTCTCTTCGCGCTCCTCGCGGCTGATGATGGCATCGACATCGTCGAAACCATCGGGCGCGCGACTCTCAACCGCCTGCATCACCTGCTCGGGACCATTGGCCCGGTTGGCCGCCACCACCGCCGCCGTAGCCGGGCGGCGCTCCTCCTCATAAGCGGCGAGCGCGGCTTCGCTGACGCCGTCGCGCAGGAAGGCGGCGGTGAGGATACGGGCATCGAGAATGGCCTGGCTCGCGCCGTTCGAGCCGATCGGATACATCGGATGCGCCGCATCGCCGAGAAGCGTGATGCGCCCGTGCGTCCAGTGCGGCAGCGGATCGCGATCGACCATGGGGAACTCGTAGATCGCGCTGGCGCGGCGGATCAGATCCGGCACGTCGAGCCAGTCGAAGCGCCAGCTTTCGAAATCGGGCAGGAAATCCGCCGGATCACCGGGGCGGTTCCAGTCCTCGCGCCGCCAATCGTGATCGGGGGAGAATTTTTTCTCAGCGATCCAGTTGATCACCGCCTTGCCCTCGCGCGCGGCGGCGAGCGAGATCGGATAGGCGACGAATTTCTGGAATTCGTGGCCGGCCATGATCATCGAACGCCCGGTGAGGAAGGGCGCGGCCTCGGTGACGCCGCGCCACAGGATGGCGCCGTTCCAGATCGGCGGGCCTTCATCGGGATAGAATTGCGCGCGGATGGTGGAATGAATGCCGTCGCAGGCGATCAGGACGTCGCCCGCGAGGCTCCCCTGTGAATTTCCGTGGCGATCGGCGAGATCGACGCGCACGCCCTGCGCATCCTGATGCGCGGCGACGACCTTGCGCCCGGCCATGATGCAATCGGCACCGAGGCGCGCCTGCACGGCTTCCAGCAGGATCATCTGCAGCGCGCCGCGATGGATCGAGAATTGCGGCCAGTGATAGCCCGCCTCGCGCCCGCGCGGCTCCGACCAGATCAACTGGCCGCGCTTGGAATAATAGGCGAGTTCGGCGGTGGGGATGGCCGTGGCGGCGAGATCTTCGAGCAGACCGAGTTCGTCGAGCTCGCGCACCGCATGCGGCAGCACGTTGATGCCGACCCCGAGCGGGCGGATCTCCTCGGCCTGTTCGATGATGCGCACGGCGATCCCGGCCTGGTGCAGGCTGAGCGCCAGGGTGAGGCCGCCGATACCCGCGCCGGCAATGATGACCGTCATGGCAAACCGCCCATGGGTAGCCGCTCCATGCTGCAACGGGTGACGGCGGCGGCACGGATGCAACCGCGCCGCCGCCGATCGAAAGCACGCCTCAGCGGGCTTCTTCCTCGGCGAGAATGGCGGCGAGCGAATCGATCAGCGCCTGCGCGTCGATCCCTTCGCCCTCCATATCGGCGATCCAGCTCGCGACCACCGGCTCGGCGGCTGCCTGCCAGCGCTCCAGCTCTTCACCGTCGATGGTGGCGATGGTATTGCCGCGCTCCACCGCGATATCGCGTGCCGGTTCGTCGCCCTCATCCATGACGCGACCGACCCAGGCCGAGGTCTCGATGCCGGAATTGGCGTCGATCACCTCCTTGAGATCATCGGGCAGGCCGTCATAGGTGTCGCGGTTCATCGCAAAGACGAAGAAGGTGGTGTAAAAGGAGCGGTCGCCGCCGAACTCGGTATGCGTATCGACGAGCTCCGCCACGCGCAGGGCGCGCGTCACCTCCCAGGGGATCACCGTGCCGTCGATGACGTTGCGCGAGAGCGATTCGGGCACCTGCGGCACGGGCATGCCGACGGGCGTGGCGCCCAGCGTCTCGAGCAACCGCGTGATCATGCGGGTCGGCCCGCGTACGGCACGGCCCTCCAGATCCTCGAGGCTCTCCACGGCCGGGGCCTTCATGTGGAAATTGCCCGGCCCGTGCACATGCACGGCGATGGGATGGATGTCGGCGAATTCTTCCCTGAGGTGCTCTTCATAGAAGCGCCAGGCGGCGCGCGAGGTGGTCTCGGCATCAGCGGCGACGAAGGGAAGATCGAAGACCTCCGCGCGCGGGAAGCGGCCCGGCGTATAGCCCGGCAGCGTCCAGACCACGTCGACCACGCCGTCGCGGACCTGGTCGATCAGATTGGGCGGCGCACCGCCCAGCTGCATGGCGGGATAGACCTCGACGGCGATACGCCCGTCCGATTCTTCCTCGATCTTTTCCGCCCAGGGCGTGATGAAATTGGCCGGGACCGGCGCCGGGGCCGGGAGGAAGTGATGCACCCGCAGGGTGACTTCCTGCGCCTGTGCCGGCGCGGTGGCGGTGACGAGGGCGCCGAGCGCGACACCACCGGCGAGACCGGCAGCAAGCAACATGTTCCTGATCATCAAATTGTCCTCCCTGATTGGAATTGACCGTTCCCTCCCGGGGGCATTGCCCGGGTCGTTATTGGTTGCGCACGCAATCAATGCTATCCGGGTGCGACAACAAGTCAAGAAGCGCTTTCACCGGTTGCACCCGCCCCGTCGCCTAGGCGGGCTCCAGGCCGCACCAGCCTGCGATGAACAGGGCCATCGCCGTGGTGATGCGCTTGACCGATTCGAGCTCGACGCGCTCGTCGACACCGTGGATGCCCTTGCCCGTCGGCCCGTAGCACAGCGCGGGGATGCCGTCATAGAGCGCATGCACGCGCGCATCGAGATAGGCCAGGCTGACGAAACTCTCCAGCGCGCGCCCGGTTGCGGTCTGATGCGCCTCGGCGAGCACGGCTTCCGCCGCCGAACCTTCCTCCAGCGCATATCCCTGCACGGTGAAGCCGTTGAACACGACGCGCGGCGGGTTGTTGGCGAGGAAGGCATCCTCGCGGGCATGGGCGCGCACGCAGTCTTCGATGGCGCGCATCGCCATTGCCTTGTCGATGCCCGGATAGAGCGAGATCCGCCCGTGGACCCGGCACCAGGAGGGCACCGACGAGGCCCAGTCGCCACCCTCGATCTTGCCGACATTGAAATTGATCGGATGGGGTTCGTCGCGAAAACGCGGATGTTCGGCCTTCTGCGCGTTCCAGCTCTCCTCCAGCCCGCGCAGGGCGCCGATCACGCGATAGGCGGCATCGATGGCATTGGCGCCCGCGCCCATCTCGCGCACATGCACGGCGACGCCGCGCACCTCCACGGTGAACCAGACGACGCCGACATTGGCGCGCACGATCATCTCGTCCTCCGGCTCGGGGATCAGGGCGGCATCGGCCCGGTAGCCGCGCAGATGCGTCATCAGCGCGCCGTTGCCGGTCGATTCCTCCTCGACCACCGATTCGACATGCAATGTCGCGGCGGGCTGCATGCCGATGCGGCGCAGGGCATCGAGACAGAAGAGATTGGCCGCGACTCCGGCCTTCATGTCGGCGGCGCCGCGCCCGTACATCCAGCCGTCGCGGATCACCGGATCGAAGGGCGCATGCGTCCACATGTCGGCAGGGCCAGCAGGCACCACGTCGACATGGCCCTGCAGGATCAGCGAGCGCCCGCGCTCGTCGCGGGGCCGATGCGTGCCCACCACGATCGGGGCATCGGAATGCTCCGGCGCGATTTCCGAACCACCGGGATGGGCCGCGATCGCCGCATGATCCATCTGAAACCGGTCCATGGCGAGACCGCGCTCGCGCATCGCGCGAAACATCAGGTCCTGCGCCGTGTGCTCCTCGCCGCGCAGCGACGGCTTGCGCACGAGATCCTGCGTGAAGGCGATCTGCTCGGCGAAACCGTCATCGACGGCGCGGGCAATCTTCTCGGCGAGGGCGGATTCGGGTGCAGCAGGGCTGTGCGGCGTGGCATTCGGGCTCATGTACGGCTTCCTTCGTTGCCGGGTTTACCGGGCGCCCGTCGCGATCGCATACGGGTCTGTATCGGCCATGATGCAAGCCGCCGTCCGGCCTGCCAATGGGGGGGAACGTGCGGACGCGGCCAGAGCATGAGGGTGGATCCGCAATTACAATTTATGAATGAATTATTAACAAGAAAGCCTTATTTGATTGCCGCCTCGCACAGCGCGTGCTACCTCAGCGCCCTGTTTTCGCCTCAATTGAGGCGGTTATGCGTAAAGAACGTGCTAAGATTCCGTTACCGGGACGTGGCGGTCAGTACGGCGTAAGGGGTGGCAACCATATGTCTGTCAGTAAGCGCTTCGATGGCGCGGCGACGACAATCTCTCAAGGATACGGGGCCGCCGGCTCCGTGCCGCGATCGCCTGCCGCAATGCGCAGCGCGTGTTCTACCCTGACCCCGGCCTTGGCCCTGCTCCTTGCCGCCCATTGCGCGATCACCTGGGGTGGTCCGGTGCATGCCACGGAGATCACAGGCGTACCCGCCCCGGTTCCCGCGAGCTTTGCCTCCGCGCCGGAAGCGGCGCGAGGATCCCACGGCCTGCAACCGTTGGGACGCACGCCGAAGGCGCTGGACAAGCCCGTCGCCATGCGCACATCCTTCATCGCCGAGACGCGGTTCGGCCTTCTCGCGCAGGATCCGTGGAGCCCCGAGGCCCAGACCGGGGCGCTGCACGCTGAATTGCTGTTTGCGCGCCCATTCACCCCCACCGACCCGCTGATGCGCTATTTTACGCCGCAGCCGCATATCGGCGCGTCGTTCAATCTGGGCTCACGCACGAGTTTCGTCTTTGCCGGGCTGAGCTGGAACATCGACCTGTCGCCACGCGTCTTTATCGAGGCGACGTTCGGCGGCGCGCTGCATGACGGGCATCGCGGCGGTGTCGTACGTGACGATCAGGCAGCACTGGGCTGTGCGCCCCTGTTTCGCGAGAGTGCCTCGCTCGGCTACCGCTTCAGCGAACGGCTCTCCTTCATGGCGACGGTCGAGCATTACGGCAATGCGGGCCTCTGCTCGGAGAATCGCGGCCTGACCAATATCGGCGCCCGCTTCGGCTACACTTTCTGACGCCGAACGCCGGATCCGCCGCACCGCGTCCTTCATGAAGCGCCTTCCTTCTTCAGTCTCGATCTTGCGCACCTTGCCTTGATCACCCACTCTGCCTAACTGCCCATTATCGCAATCAAGGCTCGCAGACAGGGAGGCGGACGTGGTCGTTCTCAACAAGATCTACACCCGAACCGGAGATGGCGGAGATACCGCGCTCGCGACCGGGTCAAGGCGTCCGAAATACGATCTGCGGGTCGAGGCCTATGGCACGGTCGACGAGACCAATGCCTGTATCGGCATGGTTCGGCTGCATACGGGCCAGAGTGACAGCGATGTCGATGCGATGCTCGGGCGCATCCAGAACGATCTGTTCGATCTCGGGGCCGATCTCGCCACGCCCGATACCGGGGAGAAGCTCGAATACGAGCCCCTGCGAATCGTGCCGGCCCAGGTCGAGCGCCTGGAGAAGGAGATCGACACACTCAACGCCGCGCTGCAGCCGCTGCGCTCCTTCGTCCTGCCGGGCGGAACACCGGCTGCCGCCGCACTGCATCTCGCGCGCACCGTCTGCCGGCGGGCCGAGCGCTGCGTCGTCGAACTCGCCCATCGCCAGAACGAGACGGTCTCGGATGCCTCGTTGCAATATCTCAACCGGCTCTCGGATTTTCTCTTCGTCGCTTCGCGCTATGTCAATAACGGTGGAGCGGGCGACGTGCTCTGGGTCCCGGGCAAGAACCGGTGAAGCATCGGGGTGAACCGGTCTGTCGGTTGCGTGTTGCGGTGCCAAAATACCTGATGCGATTCGGCATGAAGCCCGCTCCGGTCGTGCGTTGACAAGCGCGAATGTGCCTCGCTACGGTCCCCGCGCGCTCGAAGCCTGTGGTTTTCGGCGTGCGATCGGTATTGTGCGTGGTGATTGCGCACTTTCCCCGCGCCCGGAGCCGCTCCCGCAAAGAGCCGCGGTCGGCGGCACGGCGCGGCGCCGTGATGCCGGGACCGCCAACAGTCGAAGGGATGGAAGCCGATGAAGATCCTCGTACCTGTGAAACGGGTCGTCGATTACAACGTCAAGATCCGTGTCAAGCCGGACGGATCGGGCGTCGAACTCGCCAATGTGAAGATGTCGATGAACCCCTTCGACGAGATCGCCGTCGAAGAGGCCATCCGCCTCAAGGAAAAGGGCCAGGCCGAGGAGATCGTCGTCATCTCGATCGGGCCGCAGCAAGCGCAGGAGACCCTGCGCACCGGGCTCGCCATGGGCGCCGATCGCGGCATCCTGGTGAAGACCGATGCCGCCGTCGAGCCGCTCGCCGTCGCCAAGATCCTCAAGAAAGTGATCGGCAAGGAAGAGCCGGGTCTCGTCATCATGGGCAAGCAGGCGATCGACGACGATTCCAACCAGACCGGCCAGATGCTCGCCGCCCTGCTCGGCTGGGCCCAGGGCACTTTCGCCTCCAGGATCGAGATCGCCGACGGCAAGGTCGATGTGACGCGCGAGGTCGATGGCGGCCTGCAGACCGTGACGCTCAACATGCCGGCGATCGTCACCACGGATCTGCGCCTCAACGAGCCGCGTTACGCGTCGCTGCCCAATATCATGAAGGCCAAGAAGAAGCCCCTCGACGAGACCTCGCCGGAGGATCTCGGCGTCGACGTGGCCCAGCGCCTCAAGGTGCTCTCGACCGCCGAGCCGCCCAAGCGCGAAGCCGGTGTGAAGGTCGGCTCCACCGCCGAACTCGTCGAGAAGCTGAAAAACGAAGCGGGAGTGATCTGACCATGGCCATCCTTCTCCTCGCGGAACACGACAATTCCGCTCTCAAGGACGCGACCCACAAGGCCGTCACGGCAGCCGCCCAGATCGGCGGTCCGATCCACATCCTCGTCGCCGGCGCCGGCTGCAAGCCCGCTGCGGAGGAAGCCGCGAAGATCGAGGGCGTCGAGAAGGTGCTCGTCGCCGATGCACCGGCCTACGAGCACAATCTCGCGGAGCCGCTCGCGGCGCTGCTCGAGGGGCTTGCGGACGGCTACGACGTGCTGATGGCACCGGCCACCACCACCGGCAAGAACGTGATGCCGCGCGTCGCGGCACTTCTCGACGTGATGCAGGTCTCCGATATCTCGAAGGTGGTCTCGGCCGATACGTTCGAGCGTCCGATCTATGCCGGAAACGCCATCCAGACCGTGCAATCCACCGATGCCAAGAAGGTCATCACGGTGCGCACCTCCTCCTTCCAGGCCACCGGCGAAGGCGGGTCGGCTGCGATCGAGGACGCGACGCCCTCGGATGATCCCGGCCTCTCGCAGTTCAAGAGCCAGGAGATCGCCCAGTCCGATCGTCCCGAACTCGCATCGGCCAAGATCATCATCTCGGGCGGGCGCTCGCTGGCCTCGGCGGAAAACTTCGAGAAATATATCGAGCCGATCGCCGACAAGCTCGGCGCAGCCATGGGCGCCTCGCGCGCGGCGGTCGATGCGGGCTTTGCCCCCAATGACTGGCAGGTCGGCCAGACCGGCAAGGTCGTGGCGCCGGATCTGTATATCGCGGTGGGAATTTCAGGTGCCATTCAGCATTTGGCAGGTATGAAGGACTCGCGCGTCATCGTCGCCATCAACAAGGACGAGGAAGCGCCGATCTTCCAGGTTGCCGATTACGGCCTCGTGGGCGATCTGTTCCAGATCCTGCCCGAATTGCAGGAAGAACTGACCAAGGCCGGGCGCTAGAGGCGCAGGGCCAAATTGCAATCCCGCGAAGCCGGCGCCCGTACGGACCGGCTTCGCCACATGACAGACGGGGCGCGCAACCATGGAGATCAAGACTGTCGGCATTATCGGCGCCGGGCAGATGGGCAGCGGAATCGCCCATGTCTGCGCGCTTGCGGGCATGAACGTCATGCTCAACGATCTTGACGAGGAGCGCATCGCCGCCGGCCTCGCCACGATCAACGGCAACATGCAGCGTCAGGTCTCCAAGAAGATCATCGAGGAAGGCGAGCGCCAGGCGGCGCTGGAGCGGATCAAGCCCGCCCCGACCTATGACGATCTCGCGCCCTGCGACCTGATCATCGAGGCCGCCACCGAGAACGAAGAAATAAAGCGCAAGATCTTCCAGGCCCTGTGCCCGTCGCTCGGCCCCGACACGATTCTCGCCAGCAACACCTCCTCGATCTCGATCACCCGGCTCGCCGCATCGACGGACCGGCCCGAGCGCTTCATCGGCATTCATTTCATGAATCCGGTTCCCCTGATGCAGCTCGTGGAGCTGATCCGGGGCATCGCCACGGAAGATCCGACCTTCGAGGCCGCCAAGGCCTTTATCGCGCGGCTCGGTAAGACGGCGACGGTGGCGGAGGATTTCCCCGCCTTCATCGTCAACCGCATCCTGCTGCCCATGATCAACGAGGCGATCTACACCCTCTATGAGGGGGTCGGCTCGGTCGAATCGATCGACACGGCCATGCGGCTGGGCGCCAATCATCCGATGGGCCCGCTGCAACTTGCCGATTTCATCGGTCTCGATACCTGCCTCTCGGTGATGCAGGTGCTGCATGACGGGCTCGCGGATACGAAATATCGCCCCTGCCCGCTCCTGGTGAAATATGTCGAGGCCGGCTGGCTCGGCCGCAAGACCAAGCGCGGTTTCTACGATTATCGCGGCGAAACGCCGGTGCCGACACGCTGAATCGTGGTGTCGAAAAAAGCGATGATAGGTCGCATTTGAATCAAATCCGCATGCGCGCGCAAACTTCGTCGTAAATCGAAGCTGGCATGGTGACCTCGTCACGGAGCCGCTTGTTATGTCGATGGACGCCACCGCCGGAATGAATGCCAGTTGGGCCACGCAGCCGCGAGATCCCGCATCTCTGGCTGCGCAGCAGGTCAACAACGCCCAGGAGCTTCGTTCCGAGCGGGGCGGGTCGGGGGCACCCGCCGGGCCCGTCGACGAACCCGCACCGGCGCGCGAGAGCAGCCAGCCTCGCGCCAGCGAGGAGTCGGCCCGTTCCGCGCCACCGCCCGGGCAGGGCCGCAACATCGATATTTCGGTTTAGGCGCGCCTTCCGACCGAGGCGAAATCAAGCTCAGCGATTCGCGCTGTAGCAGCGCTGCGCATTTGCACGCACCTGATGGCAAAGGCCGCCCGGTTCCAGTCAAACGCATCCCTGAAATTCGCGCCGGTTCGCCCGTGCCGAGCACTCCGCCCGCCCAAGCGCTTCATCTGCGCAGACGGCCTGGCCCGTGCAAAACCTTGGCCCGTGCAAAACCTTGGCCCATGCAAAACCTTGGCCTGTGCAAGATTTCTCCCTGCGACCACGGGGAGGCTTCACATTTCTGTCGTCCTGCGGCTTAATACTGCCCACGCAGATGCATATCGCCATCTGCTGGAGGAGGTGGTGTGAACGTTCATGTTCAGCGAACCGTCTCGCCGGAAGCCTGTCCGGCCCTCGTGCTCAACGCGGATTTCAGACCGTTGAGCTATTACCCCCTTTCGATCTGGTCATGGCAGGACACGATCAAGGCGGTGTTTCTCGATCGGGTTAACATCGTCTCGCATTATGATCGGCGGGTGCGAAGTCCGGGCTTCGAGATGCGCCTGCCTTCCGTCGTTTCGCTCAAGACCTATATCCAGCCCTCGCGCAACCCCGCCTTCACCCGCTTCAACGTCTTCCTGCGCGATCGATTCACCTGCCAGTATTGCGGCGACCGCGAAGATCTCACCTTCGATCACGTGATTCCCCGCTCCCGGGGCGGACAGACCACCTGGGAGAACGTCGTCACCGCCTGCGCTCCCTGCAATCTGAAGAAGGCCGACCGGATGCCCCGCCAGGCCGACATGCTGCCCCGGCAGGCTCCCTTCGCGCCGAGCGTGCATCAACTGCATCAGAACGGACGCCACTTCCCGCCAAACTATCTGCACGAGAGCTGGCTCGACTATCTCTACTGGGATACCGAACTCGAGCCGTGATACGGGCTTGCCGCTCTCCCCACCCGCGTTCCCTCTCCGCCGGGGAGGGAGGTCGGGCATGCCCTTCCCTTCCGTCGCGCCCTCGCCTAACCTGCACCCGCAACTCCATGAAAAGCCGCAACGAGGTCCCGATGCTGCGCGCCACCAAGGTTATCCGCAAACCCGCCGTCAAGGCGGACAAGGTCGTCGACAGCGTCACTCTCGACCATGAGGGCCGCCATCGCCGGCGGGTCGCTCTAAAGGGCGATGGCGGGCTCGATTTCCTGCTCGATCTCGACAAGGCGGTGGCGCTCGCTGACGGGGATGCGCTCAAGCTCGAAGACGGGCAGCTGGTGCGCGTCGTCGCTGCGCCGCAGCCCCTGCTCGAAATCCGCGCCGAGAACCCGCTGCGACTCCTGCGCCTCGCCTGGCATATCGGCAACCGCCACACCCCGGCCGAGATCACGGCGGATGCGATCTATATCGAGGCGGATCACGTGCTGGCCGAAATGGTGCGTGGCCAGGGCGGTATCGCGACGCCGGTCGAGCGCCCGTTCCAGCCGGAGCGCGGGGCCTATGATCACGATTGTGGGCATGACCACGGTCATGGTCACCACCACCATCACCATCACGGCCATGGGCATCACCATCATGATCACGGGCACGACCACGCCCACGATCACGACCATCATCATGGCCACGGCCATCGCTGATGCATGCGCATCTGCCCCTGATGATCTGGTTCTCGCCGGGTTTTCCGGTGGGCGCCTTCGCCTATTCCCACGGGCTGGAATGGGCCTGCGAGACCAGCGAGATCACCGGCGCGGCTTCCCTCGGCGACTGGCTCGCTGATCTCATCGATCACGGATCGGGGCGCAACGACGCGCTGTTCCTGATTGCCGCCTATCAGGCTGCCGATGACCCGGCGCGGCTCGCCGGCGTGGCGGCTCTGGCGCGCGCGCTGGCAGGTTCGAGCGAGCGCCGGCTCGAGACCTGCATGCAGGGCGATGCCTTCCTCACGGCAATCGCTTCGGCCTGGCCCTGCGCACCGGTGACTGCGTGGCACGCCGCGCGCGAGGAGGAGGCGCAGGCGCAAGGCGAAGAGCCCGAAGCGACGCCCTACCCGGTCGCCGTCGGCATCGCCTCAGCCGGGCACGGCCTGCCGCTGCCGGCGGTGGTGGAAGCCTATCTCGCCGGTTTCATCGGCAATCTCGTCTCAGCCGCGATCCGCCTCGGCGCTGTGGGCCAGACCGACGGACAGCGCATCATTGCGGGCCTACTCCCCGGCCTGCCGGAACGCGCCGCCGCGCTGATCGCCGCCCATGACGAAACCGGCCTCGACGAGAACCTCGGCGGCTGCGCCTTCGCCTCGGATCTCGGCGCGATCCGTCACGAAACCCAGTATACGCGGCTGTTTCGCTCCTGATTCCCGGTCACGGCACCGGCACGGCGAAGACGGCAATGCAGTCGCCGGGTTTCACGAGACCGGGCACATGGCGCGCCATCACGATCCCGGAACGGCGCGCATGGCAGGGCAGGGGCGCGCGTCCGGTGCGCCCGAAGGGATGGATCCGCGCAACCACGTCCCCGCGCGCCACCGCGTCACCCAGCGTGACGAGGGGCTCGATCAAGCCCTCCTCCTCGCTGACGAGGAAGCAATCGCCATCGGGCATGTCGAGCCAGGTGGTCGGCCCCGCCGCCGGATCGGAAGGCGCCTCGTCGCCGGTGAGGATCCCCGCCTGCGCGAGGAAGCCGCGCACGCCCCGTTTCGCGACGGCGATGCTGTGCGGGCTCGCCGTGCCGGCCCCGCCGAGCTCGGTGGTGACGAAGGTCTTGCCCATGGCCTCGGCGGTGGTGTCGAACATGCCCACCGCATCCATCTCCACCATCTGCAGCGCATAAGGCGCACCGAACGCCTCGACCGCGGCGCGGCAGCGCGCTTCGAGCGCCTTGTCGGGGAGGATATGGCAGGCAGCCAGCGGCAGGAAATCGAGCGTCTTGCCACCGGAATGGAAATCGAGCACGCAATCGGCGAGCGGCAGCAGATGGCGCGTGACGTAATCGGCGATCTTCTGCGTCGGCGTGCCATCGGGGCGACCGGGAAAGCTGCGGTTGAGATTGCCGCCATCGATCGGCGAGGTGCGCGTACCGGCCCGGAAGGCCGGCGCGTTCATCGTCGGCAGGATGATGATCCGCCCGCTGATGCGTGCCGGATCAAGGGTCGCGGCGAGATCGTAAAGAGCGATCGGGCCTTCGTATTCGTCCCCGTGATTGCCGCCGGTGAGCAGCGCGGTGGGGCCGTCGCCGTTGCGGATGACGCAGATCGGGATCATCACCGCACCCCAAGCCGAATCGTCGCGGCTCCAGGGAAGCCGCAGGAAGCCGTGCCGGGCGCCGTCGCGCTCGAAATCCAGATCGCAACTGATCGGTGAAGGGGCAAGCGTATCGGTCATGAATGCGGCTTCAATCCTTGACGAAGAGTTCGCGCGGCACGTCGGCGAGGCATTCCACGCCCGTTTCGGTGATCAGGATGCTCTCGGTGATCTCGAGCCCCATATCGGCCAGCCACAACCCGCTCATGAAATGGAAGGTCATGCCCGGTTCGAGCACGGTGCGGTCGCCTGAGCGCAGGCTCATGGTGCGCTCGCCCCAGTCGGGCGGATAGCTCAGGCCGATGGAATAGCCGGTGCGGTTGTCCTTGATGATGCCGTGGCGCTCCAGCACGCTGAAGAAGCCGAAGGCGATATCCTCGCAGGTCATGCCCGGGCGCGCATTCTCCAGCCCCGCTTCCATGCCCTCCAGCACCGCCTTCTCCGCATCGCGGAAGGCCTGCGGCGGCTTGCCGAGGAAGACCGTGCGCGAGAGCGGGCAATGATAGCGGTTCACGCAGCCGGCGATTTCGAAGAAGGTCCCCTCGCCCGCGCGCAGGGGCTGGTCGTTCCAGGTGAGATGCGGCGCGGCGGCGTCGGGGCCCGACGGCAGGAGCGGCACGATGGCCGGGTAGTCGCCACCGGTCTCCGAGACCCCGCGAATGCCGACATCATAGATCTCGGCGACGAGATCGCATTTGCGGATCCCGGGCTCGGCCTTTTCCAGAATGCGCTGGTGCATCGCCTCGACGATGCGCGCGGCCTTGCGCATGAAGCCGATCTCGGCCTCGCTCTTGATGGCGCGGCGCCAGTTCACCAGCGCGGTGGCATCCAGGAAGAGCGCATTGGGCAGATTCGTGGTCAGCGAGGCATAAGCGGCGGCGGTGAAATAGTAATTGTCGAGCTCGACCCCGATCCGTGCCTTGTCGAAGCCGCGCGATTCGAGGATTGCCGCGAGAAGGTCCATCGGGTGATGGTCGGTGGATTGCACATAGTGATCGGGATAGGAGAGTATGTTGTCATGCTGCAGGTAGACGGTACGGCGGGCTCCGTTGGCATCCTGCAGCCGCCCGTACCAGACGGGTTCCCCCTCATGCGAGACGAGGACACATTGGTGAACGTAGAAGGACCAGCCGTCATAACCGGTGAGCCAGGCCATGTTGGACGGATCGCTGACGATCAGGAGATCGAGCTCCTGCTCGGCCATGGCCGCACGGGTTCTGGCCAGCCGCTCGGCATATTCCGCGCGGCTGAATTTCAGATGCGCATCGCTCATTGTCGCTCCGATACGCTTCGCGCCCGGGCAGGCCGGGCCGATGCTGTGACTCGTGGATGGCGCCAGTGTGGCCATGAGATGCAGCGATGACAAGCATCAAGCTCGACGCCTACGATCTGCGCATTCTCGCCACCGTCGCACGGAAAGGCCGCATCACGAAACGGGCGCTCGCGGAGGCGGTCGGATTGTCGCCGACACCCTGCTGGACACGGCTGTCACGGCTGGAAAAGGCAGGGCTGATCACGGGCTATCATGCCCGCATCGCCCCGGACGCCTTCGGCCCGGTTACCACCGTGATGCTTGAGGTGACCCTGCGCAGCCACTCGCTGGCCGATTCGGAGCGTTTCGAATCCGTCGTCTGCGCGCATCCCCGGGTCGCGGCCTGCTGGTCGCTCGGCGGCGGAATCGATTATCTCGTGCGCATCGTGGTGCGCGATATCGGCGAGTACCAGAGCATCATCGACGGCTGGCTCGCCCGTGATATCGGCATCGACCGCTATTTCACCTATGTCGTCACCAAGGTGGTGAAGGAAGACGAAAGCTTCGTGCCGCCACCCGGGCCGATGGTATGAGCCCTATCCGCACGATGCCCGAAACTCCGCAGATACCCCGGTGAGCAAGCATGCAACTCTTCGCCATCAGCGACCTGCATCTCGCGCATGCGACCAATCGCGAGGCGTTCGATGCCCTGCCGGCACATCCGCAGGATTGGCTCATCGTCGCCGGCGACGTCGCGGAGAAGCCGGAAACCGTGGCCTTCGCCTTTGCGCGCCTTGCCGAGCGGTTTGCCCGGGTGATCTGGGTTCCCGGCAATCACGAACTCTGGACGACCGCGCCGGAAAACGGACGCCCGGCGCTCGGGGGTGAGGCCAAGTATCACGCGCTGGTGGAAATGGCGCGCGGCGCGGGAATCGTGACGCCGGAAGATCCCTATCCGGTCTGGGAGGGGCCCGGCGGGCCCTGTCTGATCGCGCCGCTCTTCCTGCTCTACGATTACAGCTTCCGCCCACACGACGTGTCGCGCGCGGATGTCGTCGCCTGGGCGCGCGAGGGCCGCGCCGTTTGCGCCGACGAGATCCGGCTCGATCCGGAGCCCCATGCCTCGCGGGAAGACTGGTGCGCACAGCGGCTGGCGCTCAGCGCCGCGCGGCTGGAAGCACGCCCCCACGGCCTGCCGACGATCCTCGTCAACCATTATCCCTTGCGCGAAGACCTCATCCACATTCCGCGCATCCCGCGCTTCACGCCCTGGTGCGGCACGCGCGCGACCCATGACTGGCACAGGCGTTTCGATGCCCGCGTGGCAATCAGCGGTCACCTGCATGTGCGCCGCAGCGACATGCGCGACGGCACGCGCTTCGAGGAAGTCTCGCTGGGCTATCCGAGGCAATGGAAGCCGCAGCGCGGCATCCGGCCCTATCTGCGGCAGATCCTGCCCTGATTCGCGCGCCTTGCCGGGTTCAGCGCTCTTCGAGACAGGCGCGGGCCAGCGCGACGAAAGCGCGTGCGCGGTGGGAGAGGGCGTTGTCGGGCGCGGCCAGCCAGTCGATGCCGTGTTTTTCTTCCGCGCTCATTTCGCCGAAGGAGCGCGCGGAGCCGTCCGGGACGAAGATCGGATCATAGCCGAAGCCCTTCTCGCCGCGCGGCGGCCAGACGACCTCGCCATGCACCCGCCCTTCGAAGATTTCCTCGTGCCCGTCGGGCCAGGCGACGACGAGGGCGGAGACGAAATAGGCGCGGCGTTGCTCCGGCGTGATCGCGCCACGCTTTTGCAATTCGCGCTCGACCTTCTCCATGGCCGGCGCGAAATCCTTGTTCACCGCCCAATCGGCAGAAAACAGCCCCGGCGCGCAATCGAGCGCGGCGACGCACAGGCCGGAATCGTCGGAAATAGCCGGCAGGCCCGTCGCCTTGGCCGCTGCATGGGCCTTGATCGCGGCATTTTCGGAAAACATGTGCCCGGTCTCATCTGGTACCGGCAGGCCCCGCTCGCCGGCGGAGGTCGCCTCGATCCCGAAAGGCGCGAGCAATTCGCGCATCTCGCGCAGCTTTCCGGCATTATGGGTGGCGATGACGATGGTTCCGGAAAGCTTGCGGGCCATACGGCAATTCCTTCGAGGGCGGATTTTCTGCGAGGTTATCAAACCGGCGACCAGGTCGCCTCTTTCTCCGAGCGGATTTCGTCGCCACGGGTCTCGGCGATGGTATCGGCGAGTGCACGCAGAGCCTCGGTGACGCCAGTCCCGGCGGCTGAGGAGAGCAGGAGCGGAGCCTTGCCGCAGGCGCGGCGCAGGCGGTCACGCTGTTTCTTCAGCGTCTCGGCATCGAGCGCATCGGTCTTCGAAAGCGCGACGATCTCGGGCTTGTCGGCGAGCCCGTGCTCATAGGCCTCGATCTCTTCGCGCACGGTCTTATACGCCTTGCCGGCATGCTCGCTGGTGCCCTCGACGAGATGCAGGATCACCCGGCAGCGCTCCACATGGGCGAGGAAGCGGTCGCCGAGACCGACCCCTTCATGCGCGCCCTCGATCAGGCCCGGAATATCGGCAAGGACGAATTCGCGCCCGTCGATGCGCACCACGCCGAGCCCCGGATGCAGGGTGGTGAAGGGATAATCGGCGATCTTCGGCTTGGCCGCCGTGACGGTGGCGAGGAAGGTTGATTTGCCGGCATTGGGCAGCCCCACCAGCCCGGCATCGGCAATCAGCTTGAGGCGCAGCCAGATCCAGCGCTCTTCGCCCTCCTGGCCGGAATTGGCGCGGCGCGGGGCACGGTTCGTGGACGAGACGAAATGCGCGTTGCCGAAGCCGCCATTGCCGCCGCGCGCCAGCTTCACTCGTTGTCCGATTTCGGTGAGATCGGCGATGACCGTCTCGCCGTCCTCGTCGAGGATCTGCGTGCCGGCCGGGAGCTTGAGGACCACGTCGTCGCCGGAAGCGCCGGTGCGGTTGCGGCCCATGCCGTGCACGCCCTTCTGCGCCTTGAAATGCTGCTGGTAGCGATAGTCGATCAGCGTGTTCAGCCCCTCGACGCATTCCGCCCAGACATCGCCGCCGCGCCCGCCATCGCCGCCGTCCGGCCCGCCGAACTCGATATATTTCTCGCGCCGGAACGAGACGCAGCCCGCCCCGCCATCGCCGGAACGGATGAAAATCTTGGCCTGGTCGAGAAACTTCATCGGTCTTCGTCTTTTGGAATGCGAACCGCCCCGGGCGCGCCGGGACGGTATCTGGGGGTCGGCAATGCCCGCCGGACTTATTCGGCGGCCTGCGGCAGATCGTTTTCAGTGCCCGCGCGCGCCGTCAAGCCCCGAAGGAGCGAATGCGACGCGCGCAGCGGCTTTTCCCGCAGGGCCTCCGTGAGTTCCTGCCATTGCGGCCGCGTCATGCGGAACCGGTCCGCACCATCGCCGGGCGCCGGCTGGAAGCCGCATTTCGCCAGAACGCGGCGGGAGGCGGGATTGTCCATGGCCGCGCGCGCCGTGAGCGTCTGCGTGGCGGACAGGCGGAAAGCGGCGTCGCGCATGACTTCGACCGCCTCGGTCATGAAGCCCTCGCCCCAATAGGGGCGGCCGATCCAGAAGGCGAGTTCCGAATCCGTTTCATCTGGCGAGGGAAACACCCCGATCATGCCGATCGGCATTGTGGGGCGCGCCTTCGGGGCGATCGCGAGGGTGAGCCCGGATCCATCCATATTGGTATGGCGGGTGGAGAGGATGAAGCCATCGGCGCCCTCATGCGGATAGGCATGAGGCAGCTTGGTCATCATGTCCGCTACCTCTTTGGCCGCTGCGAGATCCTGCACGGCTCGGGCGTCGCTCTGGCGCGGCCAACGCAGCCAGAGGCGGGCGGTTTCGAGACGGAAGACGTCGTCACGGGTCAGGTCGGGGAACATGCATTCAGCTCCGATCATGCGGTATCCGGGTTTTCCGGGGAATCCGCTTGAAAACGACGAAGGGGAGGTGGTGTTCCACCTCCCCCGGGGTCTTTCGGAGCTCTCTGGCGAGGCATTGTGCCGCATCTGGAGCTTCGAACCGCCGGGGGGGTGTGGGACCCGGCGGGAGCTCCTTCGTCGGACTTTGCTCTCGCCGGTTTACTCTGCGGCCTCCTGGGCCGGTACTACGGATACGATCGATCGGCCGAGTTTCTTGCCGAACTCCACGCGCCCGTCACAGAGCGCGAAGATCGTATGATCCTTGCCGAGACCGACATTCACCCCCGGATGCACCTTCGTGCCCCGCTGGCGAATGATGATGTTGCCGGCGACGACGCGCTCGTTGCCGAACTTCTTCACGCCGAGACGGCGGCCTGCGGAATCGCGACCGTTACGGGACGAGCCGCCTGCTTTCTTGTGTGCCATGGGTCTACTTCCCTAATACTGCTTGCGTATGACGCCCGAAGCGGTCGCGTCTCACGCGGATTTCTGTTCGGCGGCGGTGTCACCGGCGGAGTCGGCCTCGGCTGCCTTGGCGTCGGCTGCCTTGGCCTCTGCTGCCTTGGCCTTGGCAGGCGCCTTCTTGGCTGCCGTCTTCTTCGCCGTCGACTTCTTGCCGGAGGGTTTGGCCCCGTCGGCGAGAATCTCGGTGATGCGCAGGGTGGTCAGATCCTGACGGTGACCGCGCTTGCGCTTCGAATTCTGGCGGCGACGCTTCTTGAAGGCGATGACCTTGGGGCCGCGGGTCTGCTCGACCACCTCGGCCACCACGGAGGCGCCTTCGACCACCGGCGCACCGACCTTCACGTCGTCGCCATTGGCCAGCATCAGCACATCGGTGAGCGTGACGCTCTCGCCTGCTTCGACGGAGAGGCGCTCGACCGTAATGACATCATCGGCGGCGACGCGGTACTGCTTGCCGCCGGTCTTGATCACTGCGAACATCGTTTTTTTCCTCGTGTTCGATCCGGCTCTCCGGCGGTGGTGACCGTCGGGGCCGGCTTCTTTGCAGTTTCCGGCTATCATGAATGTGCACCACCGAAGCGGCACACGGCGCATGCAAAACGTGCGAGTTTTGCTGAAGCGCCGTGGCTACGACAAGCGGCCCACGTTGTCAAGATGCGCGTAAGCTCCGCGCATACCGCCATCAGGCATTTTCGAGGTCCTTGCTCCACTCGCCGCGTGAGGCGAGCCCGTTCATCTTCGCGCGATGCGCGAAGGCCTTCTGCGCGGCGGGGACGTTCTCCTTCTTGCCGGCCCAGGCCTTCTGCGGCGCGGCCTGGAGGGCGCGGCCATAGGAGAAGGTCATGTTCCAGGGGAAGCCGCCGATCTTGTTCATCGCGTCGAGATGGGCGGTCGCGAGCTCGTCCGACTGGCCGCCGGAGAGATAGGCGATGCCCGGTACCGCGACGGGAACGCAGCGCTCAAGCACCATGATGGTGCGCTCGGCCACCTCCTCGACGGAGGCCTGGTTCGGGCACTTCTTGCCCGGCACGATCATGTTCGGCTTGAGCACGGTGCCCTCGAGCACGACGCGCTGCTCGTAGAGTTCCTGGAAGACCGTCTTGAGCACCCATTCGGTGACATCGGCGCAGCGCTGGATGTCGTGATCGCCGTCCATCAGCACTTCCGGCTCGACGATCGGGACGATATTCGCCTCCTGGCACAGGGCGGCATAGCGCGCGAGCGCATGGGCGTTGGTCTTGACGCAGGTCCAGGTCGGGATGCCGTCGGCGATGTCGATCACCGCGCGCCATTTGGCGAAGCGGGCGCCGAGCTCGTAATAATCCTTCAGCCGCTCGCGCAAACCGTCGAGCCCCTCCGTCACCGTCTCGCCCGGGCAGGCGGGAAGCGGCTTGGCGCCGGCATCGACCTTGATGCCGGGGATGGATCCGGCCGCCTCGATCAGCTTGACCAGCGCCGTGCCGTCAGCAGCCTTCTGGCGGATGGTCTCGTCGTAGAGAATCACGCCGGAGATATTCTCCTTCATGGCGCTCTCGGTGCGAAACAGCATCTCGCGGTAATCGCGACGGCTGTCTTGCGTCGATTCCACCTTGATCGCATCGAAGCGCTTCTTGATCGTGCCCGAGCTCTCGTCGGCAGCGAGGATGCCCTTGCCGGGCGCGACCATCTTCTCCGCGATATCGGTCAGTTGATCCAGATTCATGACGTTTCATCCCCTGTTCTAGCGAAAATGGCGCCGGGAACCGGCATCACGACTTGCCTCGTGGCTTGCCACATGTGACCTGCATGACGTCTCGCATCATGCCTTGCGTAGCGCCTCCACGCCGGGCAGCACCTTGCCTTCCAGCCATTCGAGGAAGGCGCCGCCGGCGGTCGAGACATAGGTGAATTCATCGGCCACGCCGGCATGGTTGAGCGCGGCGACGGTATCGCCGCCGCCGGCGACGGTGACGATCGCCTTCGCCTGGGTGCGCCCGGCGGCGTAGCGCGCCGCGCCCACGGTTCCCTTGTCGAAGGGCTTGATCTCGAAGGCGCCGAGCGGCCCGTTCCAGACGATGGTGCGCGAATCGCTGATCGCCGCCTTGACCCGCTCGACCGAGGCCGGGCCGAGATCGAGGATCATGCCGTCTTCCGGGATGGTGTTGATCATGTGCACGTTGTGCGGGGCTCCGGCCTTGAATTCCTTGGCCACCACGGCATCGACGGGCAGGACGATCTCGCAGCCCGTCTCCTTCGCCCGCGCCATGATCCTGAGCGCGGTCTCCGCGAGATCGCGTTCGGCGAGGGACTTGCCGATGGCCACGCCCTTGGCATGCAGGAAGGTGTTGGCCATGCCACCACCGATGACGAGCTTGTCGACCCTGCCGACCAGATTCTCAAGAAGATCGATCTTGGTGGAGATCTTGGCGCCGCCGACGATGGCGCAAAGCAGCCGCGTCGGCTTCTCCAGCCCCTTGGTGAGCGCCTCAAGCTCCTTCTGCATGGCGCGCCCGGCATAGGCGGGAAGCAGATGCGCGAGACCCTCGGTCGAGGCATGGGCGCGATGAGCGGCGGAAAAGGCGTCGTTGACGTAGATGTCACCGTTTTCCGCGAGTGCCTTGGCGAAATCCGGATCGTTCTTCTCTTCGCCCGGATGGAAGCGGGTATTTTCCAGGAGCACGATCTCGCCGTCATCGAGGGCGTCGACCGCCTGCTTCGCGGCTTCCCCGATACAATCCTGCGCGAAGCCGACCTTGCGGTCGAGGATCTCGGAGACCGCTTCGGCGACAGGCGCGAGGCTGTCGCCCTCCACGCGCTTGCCCTTGGGCCGCCCGAAATGGGCCAGAAGCACCACGCGTCCGCCCTTGCCGGCGATCTCGCGGATGGTATCCGCGACGCGGATGATCCGGGTCTTGTCGCTGACCTTGCCATCCTCCATCGGGACGTTGAGATCGACGCGCAGCAAAACGCGCTTACCCTGGAACGAGACATCGTCGAGGGTCTTGAAATCGCTCATCAACAGGGCTCCGCGAAGTTCGCAGGTGGAAGGGAGTAACCAGGCAGATATCAGGCGTGATCGATTGCCCGGGCGGCGGCGCGGCCTCCCGGGCGGATCGTCTGCCTCAGAGGGTCTTGCCCATCAGCACGGCGGTGTCGGCCATGCGGTTGGAGAAGCCCCATTCGTTGTCGTACCAGGTCAGGATCCGCACCAGTGTGCCTTCGACGACCTTGGTCTGGTCCATATGGAAGACCGAAGAATGCGGATCATGGTTGAAATCGATGGAGACATTCGGCTCCAGCGTATAGCCGAGTACGCCCTTCATCGGGCCGTCGGCAGCCTGCTTGATCGCGGCGTTGATCTCGTCGACCGTTGTGGCGCGCTTGGCGACGAACTTGAAATCGACCACCGAGACGTTCGGCGTCGGCACGCGGATCGCCGTGCCGTCGAGCTTGCCGTTGAGCTCCGGCAGGACGAGGCCGACCGCCTTGGCCGCACCGGTCGAGGTCGGGATCATCGAGACCGCCGCCGCGCGACCGCGATAGAGGTCCTTGTGCATCTGGTCGAGGGAAGGCTGGTCGTTGGTATAGGAGTGGATCGTGGTCATGAAACCGTGATCGATCCCGACAGCATCGTTGAGCACCTTGGCAACCGGCGCGAGGCAGTTGGTGGTGCAGGACGCATTCGAGATGACGAGGTGGTCCTTCGTCAGCTTGTCATGGTTGACGCCGTAGACCAGCGTCAGATCCGCCCCCGATGCCGGCGCGGAGACGATCACGCGCTTGGCGCCCGCTTCCAGATGCGCCGCCGCCTTGTCGCGATCGGTGAAGATGCCGGTGCATTCGAGCGCGATATCGACGCCGAGTTCCTTGTGGGGCAGTTCGGCGGGATTGCGCACCGCCGTCACCTTGATCGGGCCGGAGCCGACATCGATGGTATCGCCGTCGACCTTGACCTCGCCGGGATAACGACCATGCACCGAATCGTAGCGCAGGAGATGCGCATTGGTCTCGACCGGGCCGAGATCGTTGATGGCGACGACCTTGATATCCGTGCGCCCGCTCTCGGCGATGGCGCGCAGGATGTTGCGCCCGATGCGCCCGAAGCCGTT
>JAFIEI010000057.1 GCA_020832565.1 Salinarimonas sp.
CCTCGGGAAGAACCATGCCGCATCCCCGTGAATACGACGAGCCGGCAAAGCTTTCCTTGCGACAGGTCAAGTCGGCACCGGATCATCCGCCGGGGCGTGAACCGGGACCTGCGCCGTCACGGAAACCCGCTCCGGCGCGAGCAGATCGAGCGCACCACCATGCCCGGGTGCGAACCGGTGGATATAGAAATAGGGCTCCGGCATGGGGCTCATCACCGGAGAGGGCGCTGAAATGATGCGCATCGGACCGCAGGCGCCGATCCAGTCGATATGGCGGTGCCCGTGCAGGGCGACGGCGCGTCGTCCGAGCGGCTTTATCTTGCGCACGAAGGCGCTGCCGTTGATCAGTGCCGTGCCGATGCGCGCCGCGAAGGCGGATACGGGCTTGGGGTATTCGATGAGGTGATGATGCAGCGCGATCAGCCAGCGCGCCCGGGGAAACTGCTCCATGGCGATCGTGAGATCACGCATCTGTTCCGACGGCACGAGGCCGAGGGCATTGGTGAACGAGAAATTCGCCTCGGCGTTGGAATTGAGCAGGATCACGCCGAGCCCGTCCTCGGGGCGCGGAGGCACGATCATGGGGAACATGTCGTCCCAGATTTGCGACACCCGCATCGACAGGCGGAAGCTTCCGGTATCGGCGAAGGCCGCAATATCCTCCCGATGCGGCGCGAGGGCGGTGGTGAGGGTACGGGCGAAACGCCCGGAGCGTCTGTCCATCACCAGAACCCGATCCCCCTGCACCGCCGCCATGGCAGATAGCGCACGCATCTGCCGCAAGCTCTTGCCGATGCTCGTCGGCAGTTCCAGCCGCGCCGGGTTGGTGCGATCCACGACATTGAGATCGTGGTTGCCCGGCAGCATCAGGCAGCGCTCGCGCAGATCCGGGTAGCGGTCGAGAATGGCGAAGAACTCCGCCCATTCGGCCGATCGTCCGCAATCGGTCATGTCGCCGCTCATCAGCACAAGATCGACTGCCTCATCCGCATGCGCCCGCGACAGCGCCGCAAGGGCGGTCTCGATCTTCTCGTTGCCGCGCGGGCCGCGCCGCCCGGCCTCGATGCGGAATTCGAAGGTGCTGCCTACCGCGTGCAGATCGGAGAGCTGTGCGACCCGCCAGACGGGCCTGCCCGACACTTCGTCGTCGAAATCCTCGAAGTCGCGCGGCTGATCCATGGTCGCATCGGCGAGGCTCCAGACCAGCGAGGCTACGGCCAGGAACAGGCCGATGAGAACCGCGCTGTTGGCGAGCGTGGGCAGGATCAGGCGCTGGGGAAAGCGCAGATCCCAGATGCTCCCCACCCACCGGGTTTCCGGCCAGGCGAGCCAGGCCAGCCAGAGTGCGATGGCAGACAGGGTAAGCCCGGCGATCGCCGTGGCGATGGCACTGAAGGCGCGGCGCGTACGCGGCGCGGTACCGTAGGGTATCACCCGCTCGCCGATGTGACGAAGCCCCTCGCGCAGGAAGGCGTAACCGGGCTGGACCACCAGCGAGATCAGCGACCAGAAGCTGCGCTCTGCGGTGCGAAACAGCGGCTTGCCGCCGAACCATGCCGCGAGTGCGACGACGACCAGCGTGGCCAGTGCCGGTATGAGACCGGTGGTCAGGGTCGTGAAGCCGCGCGAAACCTGTGCGTACCAGCCCGTCACGACGAGCGGCGCGAGCCCGAGCAGGATCGCGGGAACGATGATCAGCAGCACGATCGCGAGTGCCAGCTTCAGGAAATTGATCTCCACCAGCATTGCGCCGGCCATGATCAGGAGCGAGCGGTCGCGCGGGCTGGCGGCATCGTCTTCGACATCCCCCTTGCGGGGGTCGATGAGCAATTTCGTGTTCGCGTCGGTTTTCTCAGCCAAGACCGGCCTGCCTCTCATTTCCGGGTGCCGCGCGCACCGAGCCTGTACCCTCATGCCCTGTCATAGCTCGCAACGAAAAGCCGTGCCTCCAGGGGTTCTGAATGCAACCATTTCTCGGCGCGAACGTTTCATGCCCAGCCGTTCTAGCACGCGAAAGTGAGCTTCGGCACCAGCGACCGACAAAGACGAGGAGACCATGGCCAAGAAAGAGCGCAGCCAGAAGAACCTGCAGAAAGCCCTGTCGATGGAACTTACTGCCGTCCATCAATATCTGCTGCACGCGCATGTCCTCGACGATTGGGGTCTCGACAAGCTCGCGGCGAAAATGCGCGAAGAGATGCAGGAGGAGCTCGGCCATGCCAGCGAATTCATCGAGCGTATTCTCTTCCTCGATGGCGAGCCGGTCGTCTCCGAGGAAAAGGCGCCCAAGCGCGCAAAGACCCTCGAGGCGCTGTTCGCCTCCGACCTGAAAGAGGAGCAAGGGGCAATCAGCTTCTACACGAAGGCCTATACCGAAGCGATGGAAGACGGCGACATCGGCACCAAGGCGATCTTCGAGCGCATCATTCTCGACGAGGAAGGCCATGCCGAATGGCTCGACCTGCAACTCGACCTGCTCAAGCGCATGGGCGAGCCGGCCTTCATCGCGAAATACATGAGCTCGGGGGATCACTGAGGGTCCGGGATGCCGATCTCGGCCACCACCGGCACGTGATCCGACGCCCATCGCGCCTTCGCGGAGCGGTGGGCGTAAACGCGTAGCGGCGCGCCCAGTCGCCAGGTGATGATCCTGTCGAGGGAAAAGATCGGCAGTAGCGACGGGAAGCTCGCAGGCGTGCGTGTGGGGTCACAATCCGCCAGAAGCGGGCGGATGGTAGGGCTGCCGGGGAGCCAGTCATTGAGATCGCCGAGCAGCAGGACGGGCTCCGGGGCCGCCTGCGCGACGATCTCCACCAGACGGTTCGCCTGGAACCGCCGCTCGCGGAGGGACAGGCCGAAATGCGTCACCAGGACGCGCAAGGGTTGACCGGCAATGTCGAGCGTCACGTCGACGACGCCACGCGGTTCGCGCGCCTTGTATAGGATGGAGTGGCGGCGCACGCCGAGGACGGGATAGCGCGTCAGCAGCATGTTGCCGTAATGGCCGCGATGCTCGATCAGGTTCGAGCCGGCGATCGCCTCGAACCCAGGCAGATGCGCAAGGAATTCCGCCTGCGATTCACCTCCGAGCGCGCGTTCGGGCCGCCAGTTCACCTCCTGCAGGCCGATCACCGGCGCGCCGACCTCGCTGATCACCTGCGCGACCCTCTGCGGGTCATGCCGGCGATCCGGACCGATTGTGCGGTGGATGTTGTAGGAAGCGGCACGAAAACGGTGAAACACGTCAAACCCTTTGCCGATCAACGCCCGCCGCTCGCGACGCGTTCCGCGAAACGGCGCCAGATCCAGGCGCCGATCCCCACGATCACGGCCAGAACGAAACCGAACAGCGCGATATTGTAAAGGCTCGGATCTTCGATCAGCGCCCCCAATTGCCCGGAAAACAGGGTGATCGCGATCACCCCCGGCGTCAGACCGATGGCGGTGCCCAGAAAATAGGTTGCGAAGCGGATCCGCCGTGCCCCGGCCATCAGGTTCACGAGACCGAAGGGAGCGACCGGGATCAGTCTGATCAGGAGCACGGAGAGGCTGCCATGACGCATCAGCGCCTGCCCGACATGTTCGAGCCGCCCGCGCGTCAGGCGCCGCAGGCGCTTGCGCCCGACCAGCAGCCCGATCGCATATCCCATCGAGGCCGAGGCGATCGCGCCCGTCATGGCGATCGCAAGGCCGATGAAGGGGCCGTAGATCAATCCGGTGGCGAGGATCAGGATGAGCAGCGGGAACATCACCAGCCCCGCGATCAAGTACGCACCGAGCATCAACGCCACACCGCCCCACCAGGACGGTGCCAGACCGGCGGCATTGAGCCGCCCGGCCTCGTCCAGCGCCTGGCCGGGCGCCGTCTGCCAGAACACGGCAAAGGCCATCAGCGCGACGAGTGTCGCGGCAAGGCCGATCAAGGCACTGCGCAGTTGCCCGCGTGCGAAAGGGCCCGCAGTGAGCGAATCGGCCAGACGCTCGGGCTCGGGCGTTCCGGTCGGGTCGAGAATGCCGGTATCGCCGATGATCGTATCGAGCTGATCGGGCGGCGTGCTCGGAAAATCGACGAGGGTGCGCCCCTTGCGCGGCCGCAGCCGGTCGATCGCGCCTGCAATCGATCCCGTCCTTGCGATGGCGGCGACGACCGTATCGATATCGCTCGAAAGATGCTCGGCGAGCAGATCATCGCGGTAGCGGATGATCCGCCGCGCATCGTCACTGTCGGGCTCGGCCGTCAGCGCGATGTCGCACTCGCTGTCGAGCCCCATCGAGCGGTTGTTGAGATTGGACGAGCCGATGCGCAGGAAGACACCGTCGATTACCATGGTCTTGGCATGGACCATGATCGGCATATCGCCCGCCTCCCCGGTCATCGGCATGTAGACATGCAGCCGCCCCTCGTGATCGGCCTCGCGCAGCATGGCGAGGATGCGGCGCTGGTTCATCCCCATCGCCGTCTGCTCGATCCAGCCCGAGGGTTCGCGCGGCAGAATCATGACGATCTCCGGCCCGCCGCTCTCGCGCAACCGGGCCGCCAGCACCTCGCCGATACTCGTCGAGGTCACATACTGGTTCTCGATATGGATCCAGTCCCGCGCCGCCGCGATCGAGGATCTGTAGAGCGCCTCCACCTGGCGCATCTCGGTGAGATCCTTCCAGGCCGGGCGGGTACGCGCGATGGCGACGGGGCGATCGTTGAAATCCGCCGCAAGCTCCTCCGGCCAGATCGCCTGATCATCCGGTGCTGCCGGCGGCGCGATCCGTTCACCGGTCGCGACCTCCCAGCGCTCGCGGGCAATCTCCCCGATGCACCGCGCCGCCGCCCCCGCGACGGCGATCTGGATATCGTGGTGCGGTTGCGGAATCTCGCCCCCGCCCGGCTCGCGCCGTCCCTCGTCATTCGGATCATGGGCACGGCTGTCGAGGCGGCCGGACGAGAAATCGATCCCGCCGACAAACGCCACGGTATCGTCGATCACGACCATTTTCTGGTGCTGTGCCGCACCCAGCGGATGCTGGTTGTCGAGGGCGTAGAAGGCGCGCCGGTGGTTGAGCCAGTCGATCCGCAGGCGCGGCAGCCATTCGCGGTCGCTCTTGTAGAGCAGGGGTGAATCCCAGTTGAGCACGTGGATGCGCAAATCCTTGCGGCGCTCGAGCAGATAGGTGAGGAAGGCGCCGAGCCGGTTGGGGACGTCCGGCATCGCCCGGTCCGGATATTCGAGCGCGATGCGGCTGTTGACGTCCCAGCCGATGATCAGGATGGAGCGTCGCGCATTCAGGGCGGCGCGCTTGAAGGCGCGGAAATAGGCCTCGCCATCGATCAGGCAGGCGACCTGCGCGGCATGAGCAACCCGCCAGCAATTCTCACCTTCGTGAAACTGATGGCTGACGCTCATGCAATCGGGGCCTTCCGAAATCGACCGGCAGGAAACCTCGCCGAGGGGGTGGACCGATCATGCCCTGCAATGCCGTAGAAAGCTGTAAAAAAGCGTATCGATCACTGCGCGGGGAGTTCGTCGAGCGGCACCGCCTCCACCGTCGGGCCGAGCAGCAGCCGCGCGGCGCCCGAGCGCTGGATCAGCGCATTGGCATCGGGCAGGATGGCGATGTCGTGCCAAGGTCCCTGAATGTCGAAGGACAGGGCCGAGACCATGTCTCCATCGGCAACCGCCTCCTTGCTTTGCACTGCAGCACGGGCGGAAATCCGGCGATCGGGGATGAAGAAGATACCCTGCACCACACCTGATATCGAGGGGGCTGCGAAGCCTGCATCGACGACCTTGCCGAGACCGTTTTCCACGCGAATGCCGGCATGGGCTTCGTCGAAGGCGGTCATGCCGCTGCGCAGATTGCGCGATGCCGTCAACGGCTGATGCTCGAAACGCCGGATCGCGTCATCGAGGGCGATGCCGACGAACTGGCCGTTGCGCACCTTCACGCGCCCCTCCCCCACCGCGCGGCGCGCCATGTCGAAGGCGTGGTGGCCGCGCGCCTGCAGGTTGAACTCGCCATCGGCCCGACCAGTCACCCAGGTCGTGCCGCCGGTCTCGCGGAATGTGGCGCCGAGATCCATCGCCTCGACCGAGCCCTGCGCCCGCAATTCGACCCCGTCGCCCTCCGCCAAACGCGTCAGCGCCAACCGGCCGCGCGCTGTCCCACCATGAATCATGGCGCGGCTGAGGGCGGTCTCGATCCGACCCTCCTTCACCAGAACGCTCATGGCGACATCACTCATGCGCAGCCCGCGCAGCCGCGCCTCGCTCGCCGATACGCGCAGATCGAGATCGGCGGCGCTGGTCTGCGACAGGTCGTAGCGCTGGAAGCGCCATGGGCCGGACGGCATGGCGGCATCGAGGAAGGGCGCGGCGAAATCATCGAGCCGCAGGGTATCGGCGGCGAGCGTGCCGTTGATCGCGAGCCGCTCACCCTCCAGTCGCGCGGTAAGCGCGCCTTCGAGGCGATCCCCGCCCATCGTCACGCGAACCGAAGGCCATGACACGACCCGCCCGACACCGCTGACCTCGCCCTCAAGCGACAATGCGCCGAGCAACGGCCCGAGCGGCAGCTCCTGCCCGCTCCAGACGAGCAGATCGCGCATCGCGCGGGTCTCGAAGGATGCCCGCCCGCTCAGCCACGGCGAATCGATTCCGCGCGATACGGTGCCCGCGACGAGAAGTCGCCCAAAACGCGTGCTCAGGCGCAGATCCATCGGCGACGTCTCGTCAGCCAGAAGCGCGGCGGGGCGCAGATCCGAAAGGGCAATATCCAGCGTTTCGCCACGGATGCGCAGGCTCCCGTTGAGCGTGACGGGCCCCTGGGCGCGCGGCCAATAGAGCGCCATGTCGACGTTGCGCAACACCTGCCGCGTTCCGTCACGCGCATCGTCGTAGAAGATCTGGACGTTGTTCACACTGATGCGGGAAATGGCAAGCGGACCTGCTCCGCTGTCGAGCCGCTGACGCGCATCGGCGACCAATGGGCTCCAGGGACCCTCGCCATGCTCATCGATGCTGACGTCGAGACGGCTGTTCGACAGAGATATTTCGTCGAGGGCGATGCGGCCGAACAGCAGCGGGCGCACGGCCAGCTGACCGCGCAACTCCCCGCCCCGCGCCAGCGGCGTCCCGTCGCGCGATGTCAGGGTAACATCCTCGAACTTCAAGCGTGGCAAGGGCAGGAAGGCGATGACGGTACGTCCCGCGACATCGAGCTCGATACCGAATTCTTCACGCAGCTGCTCCGACACATCCGCCGTCAGCGCGCGCGACGACACCGTCCACGGCGCGAGCGCGAGCACCACGCCGCCAATGGCAAGCACTGCGATGAGTAGAACGACGATGCGTTTCACCGAGAACCGTTTCATGGAATCGCGCTTTGCACTCCACATCGAACCGACACCATCGAACTGCCGACGGTGCCCGGCGCCGTTTCAGTCGCTGTCGCATCTTTTGCCAGACTAGACGGTAACAGCTTGGCATTTCAAGCACTTCACCGGCCCGTCAAGGAGCCGGAACGATTTCTGATCGGGTTATCGACAGCGAAACCGGCTTTACCAAGGGTCAATTGCGACGGCGATGCGACCCATGACGCATCTTCGCGGCGAGAATGCGTCATTGCAAAACGGCGCGCCGGCTTCACTCCAGCGCGTCGATCCCGAGAGGCTGGCATTGTGAGAGGTCGGAGCGGCCCTGATCGGGCAATTGCCGATCGATCTCGCGCAGGGCCGTGCGCAGGCCCTCTTCCAGCACGGGGTGATAGAAGGGCATGGCAAGCAGGTCGCAGATTCGCATGTCGCGGGTTACAGCAAGGCCCAGCAGATGCGCCATATGCTCGCCGGCCGGCGCGCAGAACTCGGCTCCGAGAAAACGCCCGTCGCGCCTGTCGGCATAAAGCCGCATCATCCCGTGATCGACGACCATGATCCGCGCCCGCCCCTGGCGGGCGAAATCGACCTCGCCGATCAGCGTGGTATCCGAATCGAGCTCGTCGAAACGCGCGCCCACACTGCCGATATTCGGCTCGGCGAAGGTGATCGCCATGGCCGGGCGGCGTTCCAGGCGCTCGGCCTTCGTGGCCACGGCATGCCGCCCGGCGATATGCCCCTCATCCGCCGCCTCGTGCAGGAGGGCGCGGCTGCCATTCGCGTCGCCGGCGAGATAGACCGGCAGATCAGCGATCTGCATCGTATTGGGATCGACCGGCGGCTGGCCCTTGTCGTCGAGCGCGACACCGAGCGTATCGAGTCCGAGCCCGTCGAGCTGCGGGCGGCGGCCGAGCGATGCGAGCACGGCATCGGCTTCGAAAGACGCACCCGCGCCGGTGACACGGATAACATCGCCCTGCGCTTCGAGCTCCGCCGACGCGCCGAGATGCAGCTCGCAATCCTTGCGTAGAGCGGCGATCGCGCTGTCGCGCACCTTCGGATCGCTGATACCCGCCACGGTTTCGAGCGCATCGAACCCCGCGACGTCGATCCCGAGCCGCACGAGCGCCTGGGCCAGCTCGACGCCGATGGCGCCGAGCCCGATCACGGCGATGCGGCGCGGCAGATCCGCCTGCTCGAACAGGGTATCGCTGGTGAGGATACGCTCACCGAATGCCTGCCACGGCTTCGGCACCACCGGCGTGCTGCCGGGCGCCAGAATGATCTTGCCGGCGCGAATGCGCCTGTCGCCGACGATCACCTCCTGCGGCCCGGCAAGGCGCGCGCGTCCCGCGATTGCGCGATCGCCCAGCGTCTCGCGCACGCTTTGCGGCCCCTTGACGAAGCCGTCCCGCAGCCGCCGCACGCGGCGCAACACGGCGGGGATGTCGATTGCGAGATGTTCGGCGCCGGATATCCCGAACGCGGCCAGATCCGTGCGCGCATGGAAGGCGTTTGCGGCGGCAATCAGCGCCTTGGAGGGCATGCAGCCTACCGCCGCGCAAGTCGTGCCCCAATGCCCGTCATTGATCAGGAGCACATCCTGCGTGCGCCGGCGCACCTCCCGCAGGGCCGAGAGCCCCGCCGTTCCCGATCCGATGATGACGATTTCAGCCTGTTCGCTCATGCGATCTGCTCCTTCGTCGTATTTCGCTAGGCCACGGCTGCAGCCGGGCGGACTACCTGTCCGTGAATCACCTGGTGAACGAAACGCAGTTTGTCGATGACCGGGCTCGGTAGCGTGAACGGATAGGCGTGGGCATGCCCCATGCTGCGCGAAAGCGAGTTCAGCGCCAGCGTCAACGGCAGCCATTGCGCCAAAAGCGTATCGAAATCCGTCGTCTCGTAGGGATCGATACCGGCATCGACGCTGAGTACCCCGGTCAGGCCGGTGCGTGGGGTCAGCCGCA
This sequence comes from Salinarimonas sp., assembly GCA_020832565.1. Classification (GTDB taxonomy): domain Bacteria; phylum Pseudomonadota; class Alphaproteobacteria; order Rhizobiales; family Beijerinckiaceae; genus Saliniramus. Next base: position 9,337 of record JAFIEI010000057.1, read on the forward strand.
TGCCGTAGGCGAAGGCCGTTTCCAGCGTGTCGACCATGTGGAAATAATGGCTCCAGCTTTCCGCCCAGTCCTCCCATGGATGGCAGGCGGCATAAGCGGAGACGAATCGCGCGCCCCAGTCGGGCGGGGGGCCGTTTTCGTAATGCGCCTGGAGCGCCGCGCCGTAATCCCAGCGCTCGTCGCCGAACAGCGCGCGGCAGGGTTCGAGCAGGGCCGTGTCGCGCACCAGCCGATCCCAGTAGTAATGGCCGGACTCGTGGCGGAAATGGCCGAGGATGGTGCGGTAGGGCTCGTCCATCTCCTGGCGCATGCGCTCACGCTCGACGGGATCGGCCTCGGCGATGTTGATGGTGATCACGCCGTCAGCGTGACCGGTCAGGACCCGCTCGGAGAAACCCGGCCCGTCGGCGAGGAAATCGAAGGCGAGCCCGTCGCGATCGCGGGATTTCGGCGTGATCGGAAGGCCCAGCCGCAAGGCCGAATAGACGAAGCGCCGCTTCTCGCCCTCCAGCCGCTTCCACAGATCGCGATGGCGCGGATCGGCGAGGTTGGGGATGACGCGGTTGAGCCGGCAGGACTGGCACCAGGGATCACCATCCGCCTCGGCCACGAGCCAGTTGCAGCCCTCGTCGGGCGTGTTGTGCACGCAGCGGCGCCAGCGCCCACCGAGGCGATCCTCGGCAAGGCCGGAATCGGCGCGAAAAACGGCAATGTCGCAGATATCCGGCGCGAAGCCGAGCGCCGTCCCGCAATTCTCGCAGCGAATCGATTCGAAATGCACGGTGGATCCGCACACGCCGCAGGAAAACAGTTTCATCTCGGCTCCCAATGCCGCCGATATTGCGCAGCGGCCGGCTGCCCTGCGCCGTCAGGCCTGCGGCTCGTCGAAACCGGAAAAATCGGCAAATTCCGTGACGGGTGCACGCTGCGTGCGCAGGGCGTTGATCGGCGCATCGCGATCTTCGTAACCGAGCGCCATGCCACAGACAACGACTTCCGCCTCATCGAGTTGCAATACTCCGCGCACAACCTCTTGATGCGGGGCAAACGCCGCCTGCGGACAGGTCTCGAGCCCGAAGCCGCGTGCGGCCAGGGAGACATTCTGCAGGAACATCCCGTAATCGAGCCAGGAGCCGATTTCGAGGCGCCGGTCGATGGTGAAGATCATGCCCACGGGTGCATCGAAGAAAACGTAATTGCGCCCGTGCTGGGCATGCATGCGCTCCTTGTCGCCCTTCTCGATGCCGATCAGCCCGTACATGTCCCAACCCACCTTGCGGCGGCGGGAAAGATAGGGTTCGAAGAATTTCTCCGGATAATAGCGATATTCCGCCCCGCCCGCCGCGCCGGCATCATGGGCGGCGAGAACGGCCTGCGACAGCGCCTCCTTCGCCGCACCAGCCAGCACATGGACCCGCCATGGCTGCATGTTGGTGCCGGACGGCGCACGCGAGGCCAGGGCGAGAATCTCCGCGACGGTCTCGCGCGGCACGGGATCGGGCCGGAAGGCGCGCACCGAGCGGCGCCCGGCGATCGCCTCACGCACGTCGAGGCCGGCCATGCTCACGATTGCGATCCGCCTTCGGCTGCGCCCTTCTTGCCGAACATCTTGCCGAACCAGCCTTTTTTATTGCCGTCGGCGGCCTCTGCGGTTTCCTCGCCTTCGGGCGGGGGCGCGACGATGCTGGAGAAATTGTCGAAGAACTGGCCAGCGAGCTTCTTCGCGGTCGAATCGATCAGGCGCCCGCCGAGCTGGGCGATCTTGCCGCCGACCTGTGCCTTCACGTCGTAGCGCAGGATGGTGTTGTCGCCATCTTCCTCCAGCTGCACCGAAGCCGAGCCCTTGGCATGGCCTGCCGCACCGCCGGTGCCCTCGCCGCTGATGGTGTAGCCCTTGGGCGGATCCATATCGGAGAGCGTCACCTGGCCTTTGAAGGATGCCTTTACCGGACCGATCTTGAGGGTGACTTTCGCCGCCATCTCGGTATCGGAGTGTTTCTCGATCTCCTCGCAGCCGGGAATCGAGGCCTTGAGCACGTCGGGATCGTTCAGGGCGGCCCAGACCACCTCGCGCGGTGCGGCGATGGTGCGCGTGTCTGACATGTCCATGGGCTGATCTCCCCTTGATTGCTTCAGCGTTTCGGCCAGCATAGCCGATCATGGCGCTGCGCATAGCCCGTGCATGTGCCAAGCGGCGCAGCAGAGGGATGGGCGCATCGTCACGGGCCGGTCAGGGTCCCAGACGCGCCTTGAGAACCTTGCGGATACGCTGCGAGAGCCCGTCGCGCACATCGCGATAGGCGTCGAGCCGCTGCTCGCGCGAACCCTGCTCGAGGGAAGGGTCGGGCGTGGGCCAGTATTCGACATCCGCCGCGATGGTGCGGGTGAGTTCGAGGGCGGCGTGATGAGCTTCGGGGGTGAGGGTGATGATCAGGTCGAAATTCAGCCCCTCCCATTCCTCCAGCTCGTCGAGCGTGCGCGGCTTGTGGCGACCGGCATCGATGCCGATCTCGTCCATCACCGTGCTCATGAAGCCGTCCGGTTCGCCCTTGCGCACGCCCGCAGACTGGATATAGGCAGATTTGCCGAAGTAATGCCGCGCCAGCCCCTCCGCCATGGGCGAACGGATGACGTTGTAGCCGCAGACGAACAGGACGGATTGCACCGGGGATTTCGCGTCTGCGGCGCTCACGGCGCTCAGCCTTTCCAGTGCAGGGCGAAGATCAGCGTGAAGATCCGCCGTGCCGTGTCGAAATCGACCTTGACCTTGCCGTCGAGCCGCTGCGCCAGCAGATCCGCCGCCTCGTTGTGCAGGCCGCGCCGCCCCATGTCGATCGCCTCGATCTGGGCCGCCGAGGCGGTGCGGATGGCATTGTAGTAATTGTCGCAGACGATGCCGTAATCGCGGATGATGCGCCGGAACGGCGTCAGCGAGAGCAGATGCGTCATCACCGGCGCGCCGTCCTGGGTCATGATCTCGAAGGCGAGGCGGCGCTCCACGATGCCGAGCTTGAGCCAATACGGCCCGGCATCATGCTCGGCGATGCGGAAATGATTCGATTCGAGGATGTCGTAGATCGCGACGGCGCGTTCGTGCTCCTGATCGGGGCTGCCGCGTCCGATCGATTGCTCGTCGAGGGTCAGGGCGACGAGGCGGTCGCTCTCGCGAAAATTGGTCTCCTCGCTGCCCCCGCCGCTGCTCATGCCCGATGCCTCACAGATTGAGCCTGATCGCGACCGAACGCGCATGCCCCTCCAGCCCCTCCGATTCGCCGAGCGCGATGGCGGCGGGGCCGAGCGCGCGCAGGGCGTCGGGGGTACAGTGCAGGATCGAGGAGCGTTTCATGAAATCGAGCACGCCGAGCCCGGAGGAGAAACGCGCCGAACGGGCCGTCGGCAGGACGTGGTTGGGGCCGCCGACATAATCGCCGATCGCCTCGGGCGTATGCGCGCCGAGGAAGATCGAGCCGGCATTGCGCACGCCTGCCACGAGGGCTTCCGGATCGCGCGTCTCGATTTCGAGATGCTCGGGAGCGATGCGATTGACGAGCGGCAGCGCGCCGGCGAGATCGGGCACGAGGATCACCGCGCCGTAATCGTTCCAGCTGGCCCGCGCGATCTCCGCCCGCTTCATCGTGGCGAGATGGCGCTCGACGGCGTTGCAGACGGCATCCGCGAGCTCCGCGTCATCGGTGACGAGGATCGATTGCGAGGCGGGATCGTGCTCGGCCTGGGCCAGGAGATCAGCGGCGACCCAGTCGGGATTGGCGGTCGCGTCAGCCATGATCAGCACTTCGGAGGGCCCGGCGATCATGTCGATCCCGACCTGGCCGAAGACCCGGCGCTTGGCGGCGGCGACATAGGCATTGCCGGGCCCCACGATCTTGGCGACCGGGGCGATCGTCTGCGTGCCGTAGGCCAGCGCCGCCACGGCCTGGGCGCCGCCGATGCGGTAGATCTCGTCGATACCCGCGATCTGTGCGGCAACCAGCACGAGCGGGTTGATCTTGCCGTCGGGCGTCGGCGAGACCATGACGATGCGCTCGACACCGGCCACGCGCGCCGGCGCGGCATTCATCAGCACCGAAGAGGGATAGCTCGCGGTGCCGCCGGGCACGTAGAGGCCGACCGCCTCAATGGCCGACCAGCGCCAGCCCATGGTCACGCCGAGATCGTCGGTCATGCGATGATCGGCGGGTTTCTGGGTCTCGTGGAAGCGCACGATGCGCTGATGCGCCAGCTCCAGCGCCTCCAGCGTCTTCGAATCGCAGGCCGCGCGCGCCTGTGCGATCTCGTCCTCGCTGACGCGCAGGGTCCGCGGCGTCAGGTCGAGCCGGTCGAAGCGGCTGGTATAGTCGATGATCGCCGCATCACCACGTGCCACGACATCGGCAATAATGTCGCGCACGGTATCGTCGACCTCTTCGGAAACCTCGCGTTTGGTGGTGAGAAAGGCCGCGAAGGCCGCATCGAAATCATCCTGGCGCGCATCGAGCCGCATGGGCATCACTGATTATCCTCCTCGTCGATCGGCGGCGGCGGATCCGCCTGCCAGACCGGGCCCATATCACGCATCTGCGCTTCGATGCACTCGACTTCGAGCCGCAGGGTGCGATCATCGGCAAAGAACAGGATGACGGAGCCCGAAGGCGCATCGCCCGGCTCGAAACCGATGGCGATCAATTCCAGTTCCGTCTCGCTGATGCGCGGGTCGATATTGCGCATCTGCGCGCCCTGGACCCGCTCGAAATGAAAGCCGGTAAGGCGCCGGCGGCGGGGCGTGCGCGGATCGTGCTCCCATTCATAGCGTCCCGCGCAGAATACGAAGCGCTGTTCATGGGGCAGATAAGCGAGGTCGCTGACCCGCAGCTGCGCATGCTGCAGATGCGCCGACATCACCGCGAGATCGTCGCTGTCGAGCGCGCGCAGCTTCAGCGGATCGCTGACCATCTCTTCGTTGCCGTCCTGCCGTCGATCGTTCATTGCCGTCGATCCTCGTCCTGCACCCGATTTTACGTAAAGGCGCCGACGCGCGCTTGCAAGCATGAGGCCCTCGAGCCGCACACGCAACAAGTTGCGCGCAAGAAGCGCCGATTGAGGCTGCGGCCTTGCCATCGCGCACTGCCTTGCGCCAAACAGCATATGCCGGCGCGGGCGCCGGTCGAATCGGATTCGCGGGATGCTCAGGAAGATCGCCTCGGTCGGTAGCTGGACGATGGTCTCGCGGATCACGGGTTTCGTGCGCGATGTCGTCATGGCGGCCATCATGGGCGTGGGCCCGGTCGCCGACGCCTTCGTCATCGCGCTTCGCCTGCCCAACCATTTCCGAACGATTTTCGGCGAAGGCGCCTTCAACGCCGCCTTCATCCCGACCTACGCCCAGACCCGCGAGAAGAACGGCACGCAGGCCGGCCATCTCTTCGCCAGCCGGATCTGGACGCTGCTGCTCGCCATCCAGATCCTGCTGCTCGCGCTGGCGCTGGCCTTCATGCCCTGGCTCGTCTCCGCCCTCGCGCCTGGTGTCGTGGGTGACGAACAGCGTTTCGACCTCACGGTGACACTGACGCGCATCACCTTTCCCTATCTGCTTTTCGTCACGCTGGTGACGATGCTCTCCGCGCTGCTCAACGCGCATGACCGTTTCGCGGCGGCTGCAGCAGCGCCGATTCTCCTGAACGTGTCGCTGATCGCCGCGCTCGCCCTCGCCTTCCTCTTCCCCACGGCCGGCCATGCCGCAGCCTGGGGTGTCGCGGTGGCGGGGGTGCTCGAATTGCTGCTGGTCTGGGTGGCGGCACGCCGTGCAGGCCTTGCCCCGGAACTCGCGATCCCCCGCCCGGACAAGGCGCTGATCCATTTCTTCAAGACCTTCGGCCCTGCCGTGATCGGTTCTGCCGGCGTGCAGATCGCGATGTTTGCCGATACGATCATCGCCTCGCTTATGCCCGTCGGCGCCGTATCGGCCTTGTATTACGCCGATCGTCTCTACCAGCTTCCCGTCGGCGTGATCGGCATCGCGGCGGGCACGGTGCTCTTGCCTGAGATGAGCCGGCGCATCGCCGAGGGCGACATTGCCGGCGCGCATCGCTCGCAGAACCAGGCGGCGGCGATCATCCTCGCGCTCGCCCTGCCCTGTACCGTGGCCTTCGTGATGATTCCCGATCTGATCATGCTGGCGCTGTTCGGACGCGGCGCCTTCACCGCGCAGGATGCGGCGGCCTCCGGTGCCATCCTTGCCGCCTATGCGCTGGCTTTGCCCGCCGTGGTGCTGATGCGCTCGGCGCTGTCCAGCTTCTATGCGCGCTCCGACACGGTGACGCCCCTGAAGATCTCGCTCACGGCGGTCGCGGTGAACGTCGGCTTCAAGATCGTGCTCACCGGTCCGTTCGGCGTGGTCGGCCTGGCGCTCGCCACGGCGATCGGGGCCTGGGTCAATCTCGGCCTGCTGCTTCTCATCGCCCATCGGCGCGAATGGAGTGCCGCGAATGCGCTCCTGGGCAAGACCCTCGCCGTGTCGCTCATCGGGTGCCTGATGCTCGCCGCGCTCGTCTGGACCATGCAGGCCCCCGCCCTCGTCATCGCCTCGCGCTATCTCGGCGCCATGGCGGCGGAGGGTGCATTGATGATCCTCGCGGTGAGTGGTGCGGTACTCTATGGCGGTGCGTTGCTGGTCGGTTTGCGTGTCGCCGGCGTGTCGCTGCGCCCGAGGCAAAAAAATCCCGGCCGGGAAGCTGTGCCGGGCCGGGATTCACAAGGCGCCGAGTGACGCCGCCGATCGGTTCGCGCGCGTCAGTCGACCTGAGGCTCACCGATCGGCGTTCCGTTCGGCGATGCGGGCGCAGGCGCGCCGTTCTCGAATCCGGGAATATCCTCGAGCCGGGCGAATTCGGGCGCCTGTTCGATTTCATCGGAATTCATCGTGATCACCACGTCCGAGACCGGGCCGGTGAACGGATCGCCGCGCTCGACGATCGACCCGGTCGTCTCGACATCCGGCGCGACGACCATGGCGGAAGCCGGAATGCCGATCTCCCGGTCACCGATGCCGAGGAACCCGCCGACGGAAACCGTGATGCCGACCAGCTCGCGCTCCTGATCGATGATGATATCGGCCACCGGCCCGATAACGTCACCATCGGCCGTGACGACATCCGCGCCGATCAGGTTGGTGCCGAGAACGTGGCCGGGGGTTTGAGCCACGATGAAATCGCCCTGCATCTGCAGATCCGCCGCCGGAACCATGCCGTTATCGGCCTCGGGCTGCACGGTTTCACCTGCCGAGGGGGTGGACTGCGCCATCACCGGCGCGGTCATGACCGGCGCAGTGATCGCCAGCGCCACGATGGCGCCCCCGCCGGCCAGCAGCGATGCGAGACGGCTGAAACGGGTCGGATTCGTATCGGGCGTATACCGCATGTCGTGTTCTCCTTCGGCTGTTAGCCTTGGTGGAGAAACGCGGAGCAATCCGCCGACGTTCCACGCCCCAGTCCCGCGCAACGGCCGCGAATGCCCCGCACCGGTCGCGGCGCGTTGTCGCGCCCATGCTCTTTGATGACACGGATCAATGCAGCGAGCATCCATATATTTTAGAATACAATCACTCACTAATTGTTTCGACGATGACGTGAGCCACTTCGAACGATGCAATGGAAAACGGAGAAACCCATGAAGAAGACATTTGCAGCAATGGCCGTCACAGCCGCCATTTTCGCCGCCACCCCGGCTATCGCCGAAGACGATGTCGACCTCGTCACGATTCTCACCGCACCCGATGCCCAGACCCAGCTGATGGCGATGGTGCTGACCATGCAGTCGATCCAGGCCGGCGCTTCCGCCCATATCCTTCTCTGCGGACCCGCAGCCGACATGGCGCTCCAGGATGCGCCGGAAACCGCCACGGCTCCGCAGGCGCCGCGCGACATGAGCCCGCAGGGTCTGATGCGCACGATCATGGATCAGACCGGCACGCAGGTCGAGGTCTGCGCCATCTACCTGCCCAACAAGGGCGTCGGTCCCGAGGCGCTGATCGAGGGCGTGACGGCAGCCGATCCCGCCGAGATGGGGCGCCGTATCGTCGCGCCGAATGCGCGGATCATGAGCTTCTGATCGCGCATGCCCAAAGACGTCTCACGCAAGCATGTGAGACGTCTGCCACCCGGATGCCAGGGCAGGCATGGCCGGTGTGATCAGGGCAGATCTTGCGTACACGAAACCGCGACTTCGCATCCCTGCATGGAACTGCCTCTTCCCCGAGCGGATTGGTTGGGCGTCATTTCACGAAAGGAGTGAATCATGCAGGCAAGGCCGAACAATCCGAATTCTCGAAACCAATCACTTGCGATCCGAGAAGCACCGGACAGCCGGCTCCAGCGCGCATTGAGGAAGGCGGCTCCGCTTTCGCTCGTCCTGGCCGGTGGCATCGCCACCGCTGCGATCATGCCCGCAGCGGCGCAGGCCGATTACTCGGTCGAGACAGTGGCGGAAAACCTGGAGCATCCCTGGTCGATCGCCTTCGTGCCCGATACGCGCATGGTCCTGGTATCCGAGCGTCCGGGGCGCATCCAGCTGATCGATCGTGACAGCGGCGAGATGCATGAGATCTCGGGCGTGCCGGAAGTCCATGCGCAGGGCCAGGGGGGGCTCCTCGATCTGGCGCTGCATCCCGACTTCCCGGATGAGCCATGGGTTTACATGAGCTTCTCGGGCGCCGATGCTCAAGGCCTGTCGACGACCTATGTCGCACGTGCCCCGCTCGACATGGATGAGCGCACACTCGGCGATATCGACGTGCTGCACATGGTCGAACCCTTCCTCGACAGCAACGGGCATTTCGGCTCGCGCATCGTCTTCGATGATGACGGCTACCTCTTCGTCACCGTCGGTGACCGCAACTCGAAGGATTTCGGCCCGCAGCATTATTCGCAGGACCGCAGCAACGGCCTCGGCTCGATCCTGCGCCTGAACGCCGACGGCTCGATTCCCTCCGACAATCCATTCGTCGATGACCCGGATGCCGATGACGCGATCTATTCCTACGGCCACCGCAACCCGCAGGGCCTCGCCACCCATCCGCAGACCGGCGAGCTCTGGTCGAACGAGCACGGCGAGAACAACGGCGACGAGATCAACGTGATCCAGACCGGCGGCAATTTCGGCTGGCCGATCGCGACCTGGGGCGTCGACTATCGCACCGGTGAGCGTTTCGCGCCGACACCGCCGGAAGTCGAGGGCACCGTCGATCCGGTCTACTGGTGGGAGTCCGACCACCCGGAAGGTTTCCCGCCTTCAGGGCTCGCCTTCTATTTCGGTGACGCTTTCCCCGATTGGGAGGGCGACATGTTCATGGGCAACCTCGCCCACCGCTATCTGGGCCGCTTCAGCGTCGACGGACACGAGGTCGAGCAGACCGGGCGCCTCCTGGAAGACCAGGAATGGCGCATCCGTGATGTCGCGGTCAGCCCGGATGACGGATACATCTACGTCGTCGTAGACGATTCCGACGCGCCGATGGTGCGGCTGCGCCCCGAATAAGCACATGCGACCGGCGAAGCTGGCTCAGGAGGCCAGCTTCGCCGCCGCCTCGCGTGTCCCGTTAACGGCACGCCCGACTTCGTCGATTGCACCGGAGACCGTGGTAAGCGCCTCGGATATGCGCGCCACCGAGCCTGACATGTCTTGCATGTTGGTGGATATGTCGCGCGTCACCGCGCTTTGCTCTTCGACGGCACTGGCACTGCTCACCACATGATCGCGCATGCCGCCGACGGCATCGGAAATCGCTTCGAGTGCCTGCGCGACATCCTGCGATACGGCCTGGACACCCGATATTTCCGACGCGATCTGCTCCGTCGCCCGGGCGGCCTGATTGGCGAGGTTCTTCACTTCCTGCGCCACGACGGCGAAGCCGCGCCCGGCCTCTCCGGCGCGCGCCGATTCGATGGTCGCGTTGAGCGCCAGCAGGTTGATCTGGCCGGCGATGGTCTGGATCAGTCCGACGATATTGCCCATCGCGGCTGCGGCATCCGCCAGCCTGCGCGTCGATGCTCCGGCCTGTTGCGCACGGGAGAAGGCGTTCTCCGTGGCACCGCGCGATTTCGCCATGGTATCGGCAATCTCGGAGATCGAAGCCGCCAGTTCCTCCGCTGCCGCCGCCATGGTCTGGACGTTCCCGGCAGTTCCGCGTGCAGCCGCAAGGGCCTCATGGGACTCGCCGTTCGAACGCTGGACGGCATTGTCGATATCGCGGAAATTCTCGTCGATCATCAGCCGCAATCGGAGCGAAATGCGCTTCTGGGTCGTGATGTCGCTGGCGAACTTGACGATCTTGTAGGGACGCCCCGAAGGATCGAGGATCGGATTATAAGTAGCCTCGATCCAGATCTCGCTGCCGTCCTTGGCAAGGCGTCTGAACTGACCGGCCTGGAACCTGCCGTTCGCGAGGTTTCGCCAGAATGCGGCATATTCCTCGCTGGCCGCCTGTATCCGATCGACGAAGATACGATGATGCCGCCCTTTGATTTCGTCTTCTCGATAGCCGACGGTACGACAGAAGTTTTCATTTGCCTCGAGAATCGTCCCGTCCAGATCGAAGCTGATCACGGCTTGCGCCTTTCGAATCGCTGCGATCTGCCCCGCACGATCTGCCTCGGCATGTTTTCGCGCAGTAATGTCACCGGCGAACTTTACGATCTTCAGGGGCTTTCCCGATGCGTCGAGGATCGGATTGTAACTCGCCTCAATCCAGATCTCGTTCCCGTCCTTGCGAAAACGTCGGAATTCGCCGCGGCGAAACTCCCCACGACGCAAGGTGGCCCAGAACTCCGTGTACGCGCGTGATGCGGCTTCGTCGGGATCGACGAATATCCGATGGTGGCGACCGACGATCTCGTCCAGCCGGTAACCGGTCGCGTCCAGAAAATTCGTGTTGGCATCCAGAATATGACCGTCCAGATCGAAGGCGATGACCGCCATGGAACGGTCCAGCGCAGCCAGGCGCGCAACCCTTTCGTCGAAGCGTGAACCGAACATGCTCTGATGCCCCTTGCTGCAGCATTTGCCTACCTTTGGTTTGTATGGAGCGCAGAGTAAACAAAGCGTGAATGCAGCGTGCATCGTTACTTGACTTCTTCTGTCAGAATACGACATAGCAGCCCAATATCAGTATTGATTAAGATATATCTATTCTTATACAATGAATAACCTATCAATCCAGGATATTTTCTTCGATCACGCGCAAGCACTCACGCAAGAATCGAGCGCAAGATGAATCATACAGGAAACAATTTTTGATTGTGTACAACAAATGCAATTCGAAGCTGTATCATTTCATTTTTCATAAATTTAGATTCAATGAATATTAAATTATTTGTGCAATTCGTAGACTGCTGCCGTCGAAGTCAGGATGATTTCCATGCTGCGACTTATGATCAAAACTTGGCTCATTGTCGGCGTTATCTACGGCGTCGGCCATCTGCTTCTTATCGACCACATCCGGGCATCTGCGATCGATGTCTTCGCCGACTCGGGTTACGACTATATCGAGATCAAGCGCGTCTCCCTGCCCATCAATGCCTTGATCAGCATGCAGACGGAAGGGCGCGTCACCGCGTTGATGGATCGTCGTGAAGTTGAGATGGGCATTCACCTGGACGGCAACGCGGTTCTATCGCCATCCATGAATGTTCAGGTCGGCATGCCCGGTTTCATCAACGTCCGATACCGGCTCGGACGCAGTTGACCCGTTCGCGCTCAGTCCTTTGTGAAAGGTTGCAGCCGCAAGCGCGTGCGGTGGCCCTGCGCCCCCAGCCGCTCGCCGGCCGCATCCTGCCCGCGGTGATAGAGCTTTTGCCAGCCCGCGCGCGTCGCATCGCTGTCGGGCTTCGCCAGATCGCGGTTGAAGGCGTCCCGGCTTTGCGACCATTCGCGGTGACGGCGCTCGAGATCCGGGTCGGAGGAGAGCGACCGCATGCTCGGAGCGAAGTCCTCCAGGGCACCGCGCTGCACAGGGTACAGATGGCAGAACGGCTCGCCCGCCGCGAATGTGACGCGTTGCGCGCTGCGGGTGAAACGCCAGTTCATGGTGAAGCTGAACGGGGCCCAATCGGTCTCGACGACGCCCGATAGCGGCGCGATGGCATCCTTGGGCGCATTGATCGGACCACCCACCATCAGATCCCAGCCCGGTTCGGTGCGGAAGATCACCGGCACGTGGAAGGTCAGGACGCCGTGCCCGAAATGGGAAACCGCCGCGGTCGGCTGCCCGGGCGCGCCGGTGACGCGGATCGCGTCGAGCCCGATACCGCCATCCCAGACGGCATGCGTCTCATGGGGGCACAGGAGTTCCCAGCCATGGGCATTGGCGATGGCCAGCGGCAGGCAGCGATAGGCGAAACGGTTCGTCGTCTCGTCCATCCATTGCCGATCGACGGGCGCCGGGCGCATTTCCAGGCTGTGTCCGTCGATCAAGAAGGCTTCGAGCTTCATCGCGTCCTCTTCCGAAACGGGCCGGGCGGAGTGCGCATACGGCGCTCCGCCCGGTCGGTTGTCGTGTCACGCCTCAACGTGAGATTCGCAAGGCATTGATCTGGTTGCCGATATGGCGGAACGCGGAAACCAGCGCCTCGCCCGAATCCGCCCGGTAGACATGCCGGTTGGGCGTCGTCGCGCATTGCTCGAGCAATGCTTCGACATTCGAGACATCGGTATAGCCCTGGGGGTCGAACAGCACCGTATAGAGCTCGATATCACGTCCCTTGATCCGCTCGCAGACCTCGGCGGTTCGCTGATCGAGTGTATTCATGATCTGCGTGCGATTTCGGGCTCCGAAACGCTGGCGCTCGACATAACCGGTGCCCGAATAATCCGATCGATTCCAGTTGTTGTTTTGCGGCACGAAATCATTGAATCCGTCCGTCATAAGGATCACGATCTTGCGATGCCCCGGCGCATAGGGCCGGGCTTCCGGCACGAAGTTCGGCGACAACATCCGCCAGGCCCAGAC
>JAFIEI010000011.1 GCA_020832565.1 Salinarimonas sp.
TCGACCATCGTCTGCACGAAGGCATCGGCATCGGCGCTGACCCGGTCACGCAGCACATCATATTCGAGATACGAGAACCCGATCCACGGGTTGTCGAGGGCCGCCTCGATATCGTTACCGATCATCAGTTGGGCGAAGGGCTGCTGCGTCATGAAGGAGACGAGATAGGCCGACAGCATCAGCTCGTACTGCTCCATCAGCTGACGACCGGCATTCGAGCCGATGCTCTCTCCGCCCACCCAGTTCACGAACTGGCGACCGTGGAGGACTTCGAGAACCGCGAGCTTGCGGCCGTCGACATTCGAACCGCGCGAGGCCGGATCGACATCGGTCACACCTGCCCAGTCATGCAGGAAGGTCTCGAAGCGGTCACGGATTTCGAGCGCGGTCAGATCCGGCGCGTCGAGAACCAGATCGCGCAGGGCGAGCCGCAGATCGTCATCGAGGGAGATGGCGAAGCGCAGATCCTTGAGCGTCCCGTAGCCGGCAAGATCGGGCAGGAAGTCGATATCAGGATGGAAGTCGAAATCCTGGCCCCAGGCGTAACGCGTCAGCATCTGGGAATGGTCGAACCAGATGTCGTGGATCTCGCGCACGGTGCCGTCGGCCATGGTGAAGGTGGCCGTGTGGCTGATCCAGTTGGCCCCCTCCCAGGTGTCGACGAATTGCGCATCGAGTGAGATCGAGACGATGCCGAGCTCGTCGAGCGTGAACAATTCGCCCTCGTCGGTCAGGCCGTCACCGTTGAAATCGCGCCAGATCCGCAGATCCGCGAAGACGGAATCCTGCGCGTCGATGACTCCGTCACCATTCTCGTCATAGAGCGCAAGCTTGGCGAAGCCGTGATCATCCGGCCCGTCGAAGCTGACGGCGCCGAACAACTCGCTCTGATCGTCGATCCGGCCATTGCCGTTGACATCGAGCGCAAGGAACCCGCTGCCGCCGCCGAGCCAGGCCGTGTGACTGGCAAAGCCGTTATTGTCGAGATCGAAATAGGCATTGGAATCATCGAGGTCGATGATTTCGAGGCCCTGCCCCGTCAGATCGAGCGCGAGCGGGGAAACCGGCGGATTCTCGAACAGGTCGGGAAATCTCCACGGAGGGGTGCGGCGTTCATCGCAATCCGGATCATCCGGACCGCCATTCAGCAACTCTTCGGCGAGGTCCTGAAATCGTTGTGGATCGAAGTTCTCATCCGCCTCGACTTCATCGATTTTGTCGAGCGCCTGTTGTCGCAGATCTTCCGGCAGCTTCTCCACCCAATTCCTCAGCAGCTCGAAATCGTTCTGGATAGCTGCAGGGTCGTTAATGCCCTCCAGCTCTCTCGCAAATCCATTGTCCCTGCTGGTCAGCTCACTTATCAAATCTCTCACGAAATTAAAATCATCTCTTAGCCCGCCCCCATATCCGATATAGCCTGCAGAGGATCGTAAAAATTAATGTTGTGCCGCTCTAAAAAATTCTCGATCCCCATCGTTACAAAAGCAGTCACAACACTTATTCCAACTGCCATTACTATCGGTGCAATTGTAAATCCGAATGAAGCAACACTAAAAGCAATAGATGCAGTAATCATTCCACCTATAAGTGAAGCAGCCACTCCGTTTGCAGCATTATCTTGCCCAGCAGCACCCCCAAGCGCCCCAGAAGACAAACTTTTTATTAAACTAACAGTATTAATCATTCCCCGTGCAATACCTGAGGAAGCACCAGCAACTTGTGTCAGAAAAAAATTCTGAACACCGGCCATTATTGAACCAAAAATTGTTGTGCCATAACTTATCCAATTATTTATTGCAGAATTGTCTTTATTTGGATCGCAGGGATAACCACTCACAACAAACTCCATTTCGCTCTTTGCGCTTCAACGACCGATGCAGCGAAGGGCCAATTCAATGGCAGGCTCACCTGCAAAATTGGGCAGCCAACCCTTTTCCTAACGCCCAACCTACAGGCTCATGAGGGGGGTACAAAAACAATCTTAAATTGTTAATATTGCAATTTATCAACCAAATTTGAGGAAGCGAGTAAATTTATGCTTCCATTTCCACAAAGCTTAAAAATAAGTTGGACTGATAATTAACTCTTATTTCTAAATTAATAACATTCAATGACCAATTTCATGGAAGCCTCCACCATCCATATGTACGAAAATACATTGTAACCCCAAAGACTGGACTAAATAAAATTAATATCGGATAAAATACAATTCCAGCAAAAGAATAATGGGGATCAGGCATTCTCCCGGGACTAATAGTATTTCCATACGGAAGATATATTGGCAACATAAACAATACAACAAATACAAATGGATTTACTATTTTCGGCTTCTTTTCTCCTTTTATTGAAGCCTCAATCTCCTGTTTCTCATATATTTTAAAAAATAAAGATCTTATATTCCTTTGCGCAATAAAATTTGAAAAATAAAAGTATATTATTATCGCCATCGAGAATATCGCCTCGACAAAAAACATGTAAGTCGAGTATCTGTAGGCGCACAAGCCGCCTGAGCGCTCCACTGTCCAAAGCGCAAAGCCGAATAGTTCCGTCCAAACCGAATCAGAAGGAAGGCACGCGTTCCGGAAAAACGGTGCGGCCAGGGGAATCAGAATCGCGAGCGCTGCCCAGATATACATGGCCGGCTTCAACGACAACCAGAACGGGATCTCCGCCTCGCCCTTGGCGCGGTCCTGCCCGGCGAGGAAGGTGTAGCTGTCGAGTGTCGCGGCGATGATCGTCAGTCCCACGATCAGCCGGATATCCAGCATGAAGACCAGCCCGAAGAAGATCGTCACCCGCGTGTTCACGAAGAAATGCTTGCGCGGCCGCCGCCACGCCTTCCAGCGTGTCCACAGACGCCTCCATAGCGACACGTCCCGCGTCAGACTGTCCGGCTGCTCACCGACCATGGGATCCTCGTTCTGAATGGGCGCGATTGGGGGCTTCGGTTTACATTGCTAATTCTGGATTGCATAGCGAAACGTAAACTTCGGAGGATTTCGCCGGATTTGCGGCAACCGAGTTCAACGCTTACGCTGCCGCAGAAAACGCAGCCTGGAGGAACACGCGATGCGCACGATGCCGGCCATTCTGTTCGTCTGCCTCGGCAACATCTGTCGCTCGCCCCTGGCCGAGGCCGCATTGCGGGAGGAGGCGCGGCGTCGCGGTGTTGCCCTCGAGATCGATTCCGCCGGGACCGGCGACTGGCATGTCGGCGCCGCACCCGATCCGCGCGCGCAGGCGATCGCCCGGGCCCATGACGTGGAGATCGGGCATTACCGAGTGCGACAGGTCACATCGGCGGATTTCACCCGCTTCAGCCATATCATCGCGCTCGATCACGAAAATCTGGCGAACCTGCAGCGGCTGCGCCCTGCGGCGGCCGATGCGGAGCTCTCGCTGCTGCTCGATCACGTCCCCGGGCGGGAGGGCGAGCCGGTGGCCGATCCCTATTTCGGCGGCCCGGTCGGCTTCGCCGTGACCTGGGCCGACGTGACCGCCGGCGCGCAGGGATTGCTCGCCCGGCTCACCGAAAGCGACCAGCCGCCGCGCGTCTGATTTCCCCCGTCGCTGATCGTCTCCCGCGCGCTCGATGCGATTGAGACGCCAAGGCGAAAACTGCCGAAACACGGCCCCTCCCGTGCGTCAAGTTTCTGCGGCCATGAATTCGCGAAAGTGCTACAATCGAAGCGGCGAGATTCGCAGCCTCTTTTTCCCAGGAGCGGCCATGTTCGGGTATGACGCAATCGAACTGGCGCGGTTCCAGTTCGCCTTCACGGTGTCCTTCCACATCATTTTCCCCGCCTTCACCATCGGGCTGGCGAGCTATCTGGCCGTGCTGAACGGCCTGCATCTGTGGACGAAGCAGGATATCTATCTGAAGCTGTTCAATTACTGGAAGACTATCTTCGCGGTCAGCTTCGGCATGGGCGTCGTCTCCGGCATCACCATGTCCTATCAATTCGGCACCAACTGGTCGGTCTTCTCCGACAAGGCCGGGCCGATCATCGGGCCCTTGATGGGCTATGAAGTGCTCTCGGCCTTCTTCCTTGAGGCCGGCTTTCTTGGCGTGATGCTTTTCGGGCGCGAGAAGGTCGGGCCGAAGCTGCATTTCTTCGCGACGCTGATGGTGGCTGTCGGCACGCTCGGCTCCGCCTTCTGGATCCTGAGCGTGAACTCCTGGATGCACACGCCGGCGGGCTTTGCCATCAACGAAGTCGGCCAGTTCGTGCCCGCCGATTGGCGGGCGGCAATCTTCAACCCCTCCTTCCCCTACCGCCTCGTGCATATGGTACTCGCGGCCTATCTCACCACGGCGCTCGTGGTCGGCGCCGTCGGCGCCTGGCATCTGTTGCGCGATACGGGCGATGCGGGCGCGCGCAAGATGTTCGCCATGGCCATGGGCATGATCCTGCTGGTCGCGCCGCTGCAGATTTTCGCCGGCGACATGCACGGGCTCAACACGCTCGAACACCAGCCGGCCAAGATCGCGGCGATGGAAGGCCATTACGAGCGCCAGGCCGGCGCGCCGCTGATCCTCTTCGGCATCCCCGACGACGAGGCGGAAGTCACCCGCTATGCGATCGGCATCCCCAAGCTCGGCTCGCTGATCCTGACCCATTCCCTCGACGGCGAAGTGCCTGGCCTGAAGGATTTCCCGCGAGACGAGCGCCCCAACGCCTTCCTCGTCTTCTATGCTTTCCGGGTTATGGTCGGCCTCGGCCTGCTGATGCTGACGCTGGCCCTGTGGGGCGGCTGGCGGCGCTGGCGCGGCGATCTCTACAGCAGCCGGCGGCTGCTCTGGTCGGCGGTGGCGATGGGCCCGGCGGGTTTCATCGCGGTGCTTTCCGGCTGGATCGTGACGGAGGTCGGGCGCCAGCCCTATACGATCTACGGCCACCTCAAGACGGTGGACAGCGCCGCACCCTTGCAGGTCGAGGCGGTATCGACCTCGCTGATCGCCTTCATCGTGGTGTATTTCTTCGTCTTCGGCGCCGGCACCTTCTATCTCTTCCGGTTGATGAAGAAGCCGCCGGATGCCGGGCCGCGGATCGAGGATCTCGGG
Source organism: Salinarimonas sp. (assembly GCA_020832565.1). Classification (GTDB taxonomy): domain Bacteria; phylum Pseudomonadota; class Alphaproteobacteria; order Rhizobiales; family Beijerinckiaceae; genus Saliniramus. The sequence continues at coordinate 5,066 of JAFIEI010000011.1, forward strand.
CCGACCCGCACGGCAGGCATCACGCCCGCCCCCGCCGCCGACAAGAAATTCATCCCCGCCGAGTGAGGAGCACGCCATGGAACTCGATCTTGCTCTCATCTGGGCCGGGATCATCGCCTTCGCGATCCTCGCCTATGTCATTCTCGACGGGTTCGATCTCGGCGTCGGGATCCTCTTCCCGCTGATCAGGGGCGAGAAGCACAAGGATCTCGCCATGAACACCGTCGCCCCGGTCTGGGACGGCAACGAGACCTGGCTGGTGCTGGGTGGCGGAGGTCTGTTCGCCGTGTTCCCGCTTGCCTATGCGGTGGTGATGCCGGCACTCTACGCGCCCATCATCGCCATGCTGCTCGCGCTGGTCTTCCGGGGCGTCGCCTTCGAATTCCGCTGGCGCACGGAGCGCGGCAAGTTCCTGTGGGACTGGTCGTTCTTCGGTGGCTCGATCATGGCCGCCTTCGCCCAGGGCGTGGCGCTGGGCGCACTGGTGCAGGGCATCACCATCGAAGGGCGCGGCTATGGCGGCGGCAACTGGGACTGGCTCACCCCGTTCTCGATCCTCACCGGCGTCTCGCTGGTGATCGGCTACGCGCTCCTCGGCGCCACATGGCTCGTGATGAAGACGGACGGCTATGTGCGCGAGTGCGGCATACGCTTCGCCTGGATCACCGGGATCGGAACTTTCGTGGCGATCGGGCTGGTGAGCCTGATCACGCCGTTCCTGCATCCGGCCTATCTGTCGCGCTGGTTCGACATGCCCAACGTGCTGTTCACGCTCTGGGTGCCCGCACTTCTTCTCGTCGCCGCCTGGTTCTTCGTGCGCGGCCTGCGCGAGGAGCGCGACGCCTGGCCCTTCCTCGCGACGCTGATCGCCTTCACCCTGTCCTTCGTGGGGCTGGGTATCAGCTTCTATCCCAACATGGTCCCCCACGACCTGACCATATGGCAGGCTGCGGCGCCGGATGAGAGCCTGCTCTTCCTGCTCGTGGGCGCCGTGGTGCTGGTCCCGATGATCCTGATCTATACCGGTTATGCCTATTGGGTCTTCCGGGGCAAGGTCGATCCGGAACACGGGTATCATTGATGGGCGAGGAGAATACGCCCGACCGGGACGAGATGCCGGGCCCGCTCTGGAAGCGGCTCGGCTGGTTCGCCCTGCTCTGGATCGGCGGCTTCGTTGCGCTGACCATCGTCGCGATGATCATCCGCGCGTTTATCGCGTGAGTGATCATTGCGCACCATCGCGCAAAGTCACCCCACCCTTAATCCCTCCCCTAACGGGAGGGGTAGGGGTGGGGTGTGTCGCCCTTGATGGAGCATAGCCCCATCACCAAACCAGCGATCACCCCGGCAGCCATTCATACGCGACCGGGTCATCCGGGCAGAGGCCGGTGCCGCATTCGAGCAGGGTAGACGCACCATTGCCGAGCGCCATCAGTGCGAAGAAGGCGAGTGCGGCGAGGATGAGCGGACCGCGTGTGCCCTCCCCGGCGGATGGCCTGAACTGCTTCTCGAAGAAGAGCATCAATGCCGCGCCGAGGATGATCGCGGCAAAAATCAGCGCCGCCCAGCTATAGAGATGCAGGCCGAGAACGGGATCGCCATAGGCGCCGGTACCAGGGACGATATGGAGCGCCATCTGGCGCAGGGACACTGCGCCGCCGGCGAGCGCGGCGAGGATCATCAGCGCATAATGACCCGGGCGCGGCCCGATCAAAAGGTTCATCGCAAGGCCGAGGCCGACGACGACGAAGCCCGCCCGTTGCAGGATGCAGAGGGGGCATGGCAGTTCACGGGCGACGATCTGCGTATAGAAAGCTGCGGCGAGGATGGCCGAGATCGCGATCAGGGCGAGCGCATTCAGGCTTCGGGCAATGCCGGCATCGATCATGGCTTCCCCCTTCAGAACGACAGCGCGAGGCTGTCGGTGGCGTGCAGGCGGAAGAGCGCGAGGGTCGTCGCGATCGCCAGAAGGCCGCTTCCCAGCGCCCAACCCCGATGGCCACCCCACGCGAAGGCCAGTCCGATGAACGAAATAAGAAAAGGCAATGCCATCATGCGCGAATCTCCACGGGTTTCGCGCGCCACCATCGACGGGAGCGGAGCGCTCGGCAAGATCGCGTATGCCAAGCCCCGCGAACGCAAATCCCAGTTCCCGCGTCCCGGAGCAACGCGGTATCGGCCTCCCGCATCGGCCTAACCGGGGCTCCGCATGATGACGCCAAACCAGCCGAGCCCCGCATAGGTTTCATAGCCGGGCGTCGCATGGAAGGCGATCGTGGTGCCGTCGGCCTCGCGGTAGTGGCCGGATCGCCGGTTGTTCGTGCGCAGGCGGAGCCGCTCGGAGAGGATGCCCTGTCCGTCCGAGGAAGCAATGACCCGGTGATCGGCATCGACGAGCATGACGCGGGTCATGTCGCGCTCTTCGGGTGCGATGCGCACACCGTCGACGATGGCACGTGCTTGCGGCTCCCAATCGAAATGGACCGCAAGCACGCCCAGTGGCGCGCCGTGGACCTCGCCGTTTTCCCGAACGCTGGCGCAATAGGTCAGCGCCTGGCCGCTATTGAGTTCGCGTTGCGTGCCGACACTGCCGACGGCGTAGTCGTCGCCTGAAGGCAGATCCACGGCGCTTCGGAACCAGGATTCCTGCGCCACGTTCCGACCGATCACGCCATAGCGGTCCGGACGGGCATTGGCGATGACGTTTCCGTCGAGATCGCAAAGCCAGAGATCGAGATAGACGGTATAGGCATCCAGGATCACGCCGAGCCTGCGGCAAGCATAATCGACGGCAGCCTGATCGGGTTCACGCGCGCAGTCGACCACGGCGGAATCGGTTGCCCACCAGCGCACGTCGCAGGTTCGCTCGAAGAGATTGCGGTCGATCAGTTCGATGGCGTTGAGCGAGAGATCGACGAGCCGTTCGCCCTGCGCCTCGGCGGCGAGGCACTCGACCTGGTTCTGCAACTCCAGAATGCGCTGCGTGAGATGCGCCTCGAGCTCCTTCGCCACCCCTTCGATCTCGCTGCCGACGCTGCGCACCTCCTGGGCGACGACGGAGAAGCCCCGCCCGTACTCGCCCGCACGCGTCGCCTCGATCATCGCATTGAGCGCGAGAATCCGCATCTGACCGGTCACCTGCTGAATCCGGCGTGTCTTTTCCGCCGCGAGCCCGCGAACCTCCCCGGTTACGCGCGCAATATCGTGCAGGCTGCTTGCTTGTTGCTCATCGACCTGTTTCGTCGCCGCTGCCGCCATATCTCCGCCCCGTATGTCCGCCGAAACAATTGCATCTTTAGTAGAACGAACTATTTTAGATAGCGGTTAATATCACGTTGAGATGTACGGCCAAGCTTGCATCTAATTTATGCAGACATGAAGCAATTTGCGGCAATTCTCGCCGCTTCAGCGGAAGCGACGACCCCGACGTGAATGCACGGGCGCTTTGCCTCGGGGAATGATTCTGCTATCGCTGCACGATGTCGCAAGAACGCAACCCGCCTGATACCATGCTCGCCTGCCGGCTCGACGGTTACACCGATCTGCCGCCCGGCAAGCTCGCGACGCTCGTGACTTATCTGGAGATGGCGGCCCCGCCGGAGCGCATGCCGGCATCCGCGCCGCCGGATGTCGAGATCCACCCCTATACCCCCGATCGTGACAGTTACCGGGAGTTGTTTCGGGCCATCGGCGAAGAGTGGCTTTGGACGGGACGGTTACGCCATACGGATGCCGAGCTTGACGCGTTGCTGGCGGATTCGGGCTTCGAGCGCTTCGCGCTCTTCATGCAGGATCGCCCCGCAGGTCTCCTGGAACTCGATTTTCGGGAAGACGATGCCTGTGAACTGGCTTATTTCGGCCTGGTTCCGGAAGCGGTCGGAAGCGGCAATGGGCGCTTCCTGATGGATTTCGCGATCCTGCGCGCCTTTGCACGACCAATTTCACGCTTTTTCGTGCATACCTGCCATTTCGATCATCCGGGCGCCCTCGCCTTTTACCGCCGAAGCGGTTTCATGCCCTACAAGCTGGCGATCGAGATCATGGACGATCCCCGCCATGGGGGGCTGCTGCCGGAGGGGGCGGCGAAGCATGTGCCGTTCATCCCCCTGCCGGACGCCGATACGTCGACGGCCGATCAGTAGCCGCGCACGGCGCGCGAGAGACCGAGCTGGTCCATCTGCGCCTGTTCGCGCGCGCCGGCGGCACTGCGCTCGGCGCCTTTCTCGCGATCTTCCAGGATCTCGACCTTCTTGAGTTCCTCGAAGGCCTCGGCGAGTTCGCCTTTCGCATCATCGAGCTCGCCCTTGAGGTTGGCAGCCGATTGCAGAAGGTTTTCGCGGCGCTGTGCCGCGGCCTTGGCATAGGTGGGATAGGCGAAATGCGCCGTGTCCGTGATCCCGGCCTTCTGCTCTTCCGATGCGATCTCGGCCTCGAGATCGCCGGCCATGCGCTCGAAGTCCGCAATCATCATCTCGATCTGCGCCACCCGCCGGCGCTTCTCGTCGACCTGAAAGCGCTTCAGGCGAATGAGCGTGTCACGCGATTTCATCGTCTCTAAACTCCACCCAACACGACATTATGTCTGCGACGCCGAAAGGATCTGCGCCAGTCGTTGGTAACCATGAAGGATGGAAGTTGACTCTTCCTTACCTTGACCGAGGAAGCTCTCCAATTCCGGGTTGAGGCGAATCGCCTCGTCGACTTCCTCGGAGGAACCGGGCCGATAGGCACCGAGCCGGATCAGCTCTTCCATATCCGAATAGGTCGCGAGCACCTGCCGTGCGCGCTGGACCACCGGCCGGTATTCCGGATCGCAGGATTTGGGCATGGTGCGCGAGACGGATTTCAGCACGTTGATGGCGGGATAGCGCCCGCGCTCCGCAATCGCGCGCTCCATCACGATATGGCCGTCGAGGATGCCGCGCACCGCATCGGCGACGGGTTCGTTGTGATCATCGCCCTCGACGAGCACCGTGAAGAGACCGGTGATCGCGCCCTGCCCGGTCCCCGGCCCGGCGCGCTCGAGCAGCCGGGGCAGCTCGGAAAAGACCGTCGGCGTGTAGCCCTTGGCAGTCGGCGGCTCGCCGCCGGCGAGGCCGATATCGCGCTGGGCCATGGCAAAACGGGTGATCGAGTCGATCATGCACAGCACGGATTGGCCCTGATCGCGGAAATATTCCGCGAGCGTCAGCGTGAGATAGGCGGCGTTGCGCCGCATCAGCGCCGGCTCGTCAGATGTGGCGACGACGACGACGGAGCGCGCGAGCCCCTCGGGGCCGAGATCGTCCTGGAGGAATTCCTGAACCTCGCGCCCGCGTTCGCCGACGAGCCCGATCACTGCGACATCGGCGGCGGTGTAGCGCGCCAGCATCGAGAGCAGGACCGATTTCCCCACACCCGATCCGGCAAAAATACCCATACGCTGACCGGAGCAGCAGGTCGCGAAGGTGTTGAGCGCGCGCACACCCAGATCGAGCGGCGGGCCGACGCGTTGCCGGGCATGGGCAGGCGGCGGCTCGGCCCGAAACGGATAAGCCGATCCGCCTTCGGGGAGCGGCGGCCCCCCGTCCACCGGGCGCCCCAGCGCATCGACGACGCGGCCCAGCCATGCCGGGCCCGGGCGCACCGAACCCGCAGCGCGCCGCACATGCGCCGCGCATCCCCGCCGCACACCGTCGAGATTGCCGAAGGGCATGGCGAGCGCGCGGTCACCCTCGAACCCGATGACCTCGCAGGGCACGCTCGCCCCGCCATCGATATCGATCTCGATGCGCCCACCGAGCCGCATCGCGCCGACCGGTCCGGCGATCTCGATCAGCAGCCCGCGTACCGCGACAACGCGTCCGTACACGTCCAAATTGTCAATGTCTTCGAGTGCACGACGGGCTGCCGCAAATTTGCCGTCGCGTGGCGCTGATTCTTTCACGGATGCTAACCTTTCGTTTACTCGCTTCGTTAAGACTGCTGAAGCCGAGATTAACGGGCCATGGTTCGTTAGCTCGGGGCGAAAGCGAGTCTCGTGAATCGCTTAGCTGGATTTCTTCATGCGGAACGTTAAGCTCGCGGAGGACAAAAACTGACGGCGCCTCAAGATATTATACCGATTCGCTCGCAATCGGCATTTATCTGCTTGCGCACCGGAATCAGGTTTTGTTAACCATTGAGGCATAGCGTTGCGAATCGGACGGAAAGGGGCGCTCGCCACGGGGTCACCGTGGTGAACGGGTGAGGACGCTTTGCCCGAACACGCTCGAGCCATGCTGGGGATCTGAAACATGCGCGTACTTCTCATCGAGGACGATGGCGCAACGGCGCAAAGCATCGAATTGATGTTGAAATCCGAAGATTTCAACGTCTACACCACCGATCTCGGCGAAGAGGGTGTCGATCTCGGCAAGCTCTACGATTACGATATCATCCTCCTCGATCTCAACCTGCCCGACATGTCGGGATACGAGGTGTTGCGCACGTTGCGAGTTGCCAAGATCAAGACACCGATCCTGATCCTCTCCGGCATGGCCGGTATCGAGGACAAGGTCCGCGGCCTTGGTTTCGGCGCCGACGACTACCTGACCAAGCCCTTCCACAAAGACGAACTGGTCGCTCGCATTCATGCGATCGTACGCCGTTCCAAGGGCCACGCCCAATCGGTGATCACGACGGGCGACCTCGTCGTCAATCTCGACACCAAGACCGTCGAAGTCGGCGGCGCCAGGGTGCATCTGACGGGCAAGGAATACCAGATGCTGGAGTTGCTCTCCCTGCGCAAGGGGACGACGCTCACCAAGGAAATGTTCCTCAACCACCTTTATGGTGGTATGGACGAGCCCGAACTGAAGATCATCGACGTCTTCATCTGCAAGCTGCGCAAGAAGCTCGCCAACGCCTCCCAGGGCAAGAACTACATCGAGACCGTCTGGGGGCGCGGATACGTGCTGCGCGAGCCCAACGAGGCCGAGGAACGCGTGGCGAGCTGAAGCCGCCACGACGCGTTCACGGCAATCCGCCCAACAAGAAAAGCCTCCCTTTCGGGAGGCTTTTTCATTTTCCGGCGATGCCGGTATCCGACGCCGCGCACCGAACCTTCAGCCGCCCCGTGCGGTGCCGATCCACGCCTTGGCACCCGCGCGCAGCAGGTTGACGTCGGAGCCGAGTGCGACGATGTCGAAACCGCGCTGCATTAGCGCACCGGCACGCTCGGGCGTCGCCGCATACACGGCCGCCGCCTTGCCGGCATCGCGTGCCCGCGCGAGCGCATGATCGAGCGCCGCTTCGACCTCCGGCGACTGGGCATCCACCCCGCGCCCGTCCGACAGGGCGATCGAGAGATCAGCCGGACCGATGAACACGCCATCGATGCCCGAGGTCGCGAGGATGTCGTCGATGATCGCCAGCGACTCGCGGGTTTCCACCATTGCCAGGGCGACCGAGAAACCGTTCGCCTGGGCGAAATACGCGTCCGGGCCGAGCCCCGAGAGGCTCAGCGCGCCGTGCGGACCCCAGCTGCGCTCACCCCTGGGCGGGAAGTTCATCGCCTTTGCGAAACGCTGCGCGTCATCCATCGTGTTGATCATCGGCGCGATGACACCGCAGGCGCCGGCATCGAGCAGGCGTGACGCGGTGGCGAAATCGCCGACGGGTATGCGCGCCAGCATCGGTTTGCCCGCGGCGGCGACGAGCGGCAGCGCCCGAAGGGTCTGGGCGAAATCGACGGCGCCGTGCTGCATGTCGAGGGTGACGAGATCGAACTCCTCCTTCGCCAGCAGAGCCGGGATCGAGGGTTCCGGCAGGCCGCACCAGGCACTCAGGAGCGGCTTGCCGGCATCAAGGCCTTCGCGCAGGGCAGTAACCGGGGTCATCATGAATTTCCTTTCGCTGAATGCTCGCGCTCGTGGATCACACGACACGCAATGCGATGCTGCCGAGCCCGTCGATCGATGCCGTCATGGTTTCCCCACGCGCCACGGCGCCGACACCCGCGGGCGTTCCGGAGAAAATCACGTCGCCGGGCATCACCTCGAAATAGCGCGAGAGATAGGAGACCTGCTCCGCCACGGACCAGATCATCTCAGCAAGATCCGCATCCTGGCGCATGGCGCCGTCGACGGCGAGGGAGATCGCGCCGCGTGCGGGATGGCCGACCTGTGACACGGGATGCAGCGGGCCGACCGGACCGGAATTGTCGCCACCCTTGGCGAGTTCCCAGGGCCGGCGCATCTGCTTGGCTTCCTCCTGAAGGTCGCGACGGGTCATGTCGATCCCGACGGCATAGCCGAAGACGCAATCGAGCGCCGCATCCACGGGAATGTCGCGTCCGCCGGATTTGAGCGCCACCACCATCTCGATTTCGAAATGATAGTTCTGCGTTCCGGGCGGATAAGGATGCTCGGCGGTCTGACCGGCGGGCACGGGCTGCAGCGCATCAGCAGGCTTCATGAAGAAGAAGGGCGGCTCGCGCGACGGGTCACCACCCATCTCGATCCCGTGCGCCGCGTAATTGCGACCGACGCAATAGACGCGCCGCACCGGAAACAGCGCATCCGTACCGGCGATGGGCAGGGCCGCACGTTCGGACGGCGGAAAGACGAAACTCATTGGGCGCTCCCTTCAGGCACTGCGCCTTCCGGCGCTTTCCCGCAAGGTGTAGCGGTTGCCTGCACAGGCGAGAAGGGTCGTGGCGGCGAAAACCACGATGCGCATTCGCTCACCCGCCCGGGCAAGAGCCTCAGCCGGGAGGGAAGCGGATGCCGGCCCGCGCGCTGTCGCGACGCCCGTCACGTACCTGCAGATCGGAAACGGCGGGAACCCCGGGTGTGATATTGCGCTCGATGCGTACGCCGCGCAGGTTGAACTCCGCGACGCGCCCGGCAAAGGCCCAGATGGCGGGCACGACGGCAAGGGAGATGTAGCCGTCGATGGCATAGTGCCAACCCAGATGCACCGTCGCGACCAGGGTGACGAGCAGGAACAGCGTCGCCGCGATACCCAGCCAGCGCGATACCCGCCAGGCCAGCAACGTGAGCAGCGTCGAAATCGCGACATGCATGCTCGGCGTCGCCGAAATGCCGCCGCCCGGACGCAGGTCCCCCGCCTCGAACTGCTCCCAGAGCAGGTCCTGCATGTCGAGCGCACGCACGCGGTAGATCTCGTCGGCCTGCTGCAGATAGGTCATCAGCGGTGCATAGGGGTTGTCGCGATAGGGAAACATCAGGCCGTAGAAGCACGGGCCAGCGGAGGAGAGGATCAAGGCAGCGAAGGTGCCGAGCACGGCCCAGGTCAGGATGAACGCGATCAGGAACTGGTTCCGCAGGGCCGGGCGTTCCGTCCAGAGCGTTACCGCGAAGACGGTGAAGGCCATGATCGGGAACCACGCTTCGTAGAGGAACGATATCACCGCCGTGACCAACGGATAGCCGAAAACGGGATGCAGGATCCGCCAGACGGAGACGCCCCCGTGCAGGAAGCGGTCCACCTCCATGAAGACATGATCGAGCGCGTAGGGGTTGATCGCTCCGATCGAAGCCTTCAGCGAGGTGAAGGCGGAGACGAATAGCGGCAGCACCAGGAATACCGGCGCCGCGACCGCAAGGCGCTTCCATAGAAGCAGCCGCCCCCGCCGATCCTCGCCTGGCGAAAGGAAGGGAATGCTCGTCAGGAACCGGTCCCGCCGCTTGTTGGCGACGAAGGCGATGATGAAGACGAAAACGGCGCCGCCGATCCACATCGCATTGTAGACGGCCAGCGAAAAACGCGTCTCGTAGAAGAAGCTGACGATGAATGCGAGGGCGATATAGATCGCGGAGAAGAACAGGAACATCGCATTCGCTTCAAGCGCCCGCCAAACCAGCAGACGCATCTGCGCCAGACGATAAGTTACTCTGATCGACCCCACACCCATCACCTACCGCCATGAAACTGCCAGATTAACCTGTGCCCGCCTCTCCTGGGCATCCTGTCATGGCGTCATAACGCGGTACAAGCATGGCAGTTCCAATTTTTGGAATCAGGCGCTCCAGCCGCCGTCGACCATATGGATCGCGCCCGTGGTGAATGCGCTTTCGTCGCTGGCGAGATAAAGCGCGAGCCAGGCCACCTCCTCGGCGGTACCGAGCCGCCCCATGATCTGGCGTGCGACGAATTGCGCCTTCGCCTCCTGCTCGGACACGCCCTGCATGCGTGCGAGATCGACGATGCGCTGTTCGAGCGAGGGCGACTCGATCGTGCCGGGGCAGATCGCGTTGCAACGCACGCGCTCGCGCGCGAAATCAACCGCGACCGCCTTGGTCAGCCCGATCAGCGCCGCCTTCGTCGCGCCATAGACATAACGGTTCGGCGCGCCCTTCACCGAGGATGCGGCGGAGGCGATGTTGACGATCGAGCCGCCGCCGCGCGTGCGCATGCCGGGCAGGAAGGCGCGGATCGCGCGGTGGGCGGATTTCACGTTGATGTCGAAGGAGAAATCCCAGGCGTCGTCGTCGCAATCGAGCGCCGTGCCGTGCGCGACATAGCCGGCACAGTTCACCAGAATATCGACGCCGCCGATCTTCTCGCCATAGGCTGCGATTGCCGCGCCGTCGGTCATGTCGAGGGCATGGGCGCTGGCACAGGCCAGGCCGTCGAGCTTGCCGGCATCGAGATCACTGGCATGCACCTGCGCGCCCTGCGCCGCGAAACTCTCGGCGATCGCCCGCCCGATCCCCTGCCCTGCCGCCGTCACCACGGCAATCTTTCCTGCAAGTCGCCCGGTCATTGCGTCCCTCCCCTTTCTTCCTTGCGCCACCATCGGATGCCGCTTGTTTGTCGCGAGGATGGAATGGCAGGCGGGGCTTTGGCAATGGCCGGGATGCGCGCATCGGATCGCGGAAAGCCGCATGTGGCGTGGCTTCGTACGATCAACCGAGCATCCCGGTGAGCCCGTCATGGATGAGCTTGCCACCCACGCCGAGCAGCAGGATGTAGATCAGCGTGTAGAAACGCGCGCTGTCGATCCGGCGGATCAACCAGATCCCCGCGATCGTCGCGGCAACGGCCAGCGGGAACAACGCTAGGGATGTCGTGAGATTTTCCATCGAGAACTGCCCCAGCATGAAGAACGGCGCGACCTTCACGACGTTCAGGATCGCAAAGAAGATCGCGCCGGTCCCGACCACGATCTCACGGTGCAGGCGCTGCGGCAGCACATAAACCTGGAACGGCGGTCCGCCGGCATGGGCGACCATCGATGTAAAGCCGGAGAGCAGGCCGAAGAACGCACCGCCGATGGGCCCGGCCACCGTCGCGGCGGGCGGGCTTGCGCGGCGCTCCAGCACGAGACGGCGCAGGGCGAAACTCACCGAAACGATGCCGATTGTCAGCGCGACCGCATCCTCCGAGACATAAGCGGCGAGGAAATATCCAGCGCCGATCCCGAGCAGCGCCCCTGGCAGGAGCCGTCGGATATTCGTCTTGTCCCATGAATGGCGATAGGACCAGACCGTCACGACATCCTGCACCATCAGGATCGGCAGCATGATCGCGAGCGCCTGGACGGGCGAAATCGTCAGCGCCATCAGGGGCAGCGCCAGCAGGCCGAGACCGGCAAAGCCGCCCTTGGCGAAACCGACGAGGATGACCGCTGGAATCGCGGCGAGATAGAAGGCGGGATCTGAAATCATGACGGATGCTCTCGCGACGCATCCTAGCCATCCCGCCGGAAAGTTCGCCCCGCGCCTTCACGCATCTTCTGTGCGCGAAGGCGCGGACGGGTTCGAGTTGCCCAAACAAGACGTCAGTGCGCCGGGCTGAGGCGCCGCATTTGCTCAATCATGTTGAGGATGAAGGCACCACTGGCGCCGAGGGCACCAGCCACCAGCCTACCGAGCGTGAAAAACCCGTCCACGAGCTTTGCTCCTGCGTCCAGAATCTGTTCGACCAACCCCATGCGCATGCCGTTGCGGAGTTGCTCAAGCTGGTCCCTCAGATCACGCACCTGGCCCATCATGCCCTCGTTGAGAACATCACCGCATTGATTTTCCAGCAGATCGAGAAGCATCTCGAGCGTGTCGAGGCTCTCTTGCGTACGGGCACTAACCTCCGGATCCGACACTAACCCGTTCAGGCGCTCCGGATCCGCGTTCGCGAGAGGCGCTACGACGTTACCAACGATCTGCATTGCCTCCGCATAATAGCCCAGGCAAGCATTCTTCCTGGCGTCGTCGGGTATAGACATATCGTCGCTCTGCTTCCTGAGAGCACTCGCAGGCGGCGACGCCATCATCTTCGAGAATTCATCGGAGTTTGCATTCTGATGATCATGCAAAGATCCAAATTTCAGACATGAGTTTCCAGAAATATTCGACATAGACAATACTATCCTTTCAATTTTCGAGGTTGCGGCCATTGCACCGCTCTCTAAGACGGGAGCAGCATCGGCCGGAATACCTGCACCACAAAATGCACCTTCGATGACAAGAATGACCGATGCTCTGAAGACGTAATTCGGTTATCCCGCCGGAACGATCGCCCCCCGCCCCGTCTTCGCCTGCCTTCTATGTGCGAAGGCGCAGGTGCTTGCGATCGTCAGTGGGCATGCGTGGGGACAAGCCGCTCCGACAGCCATGCTCCGATGGCCAGCAGACTACCGGCGAGCGCTGAGAAACCGTCGGAGAAAACACTTGCGAGACCACGGGCCGTCGTCCCCAGACGCTCTGCCACGGTCGCCAGAGGATTCGGATCATTGTCTTCGATAAGGAGGGCGCGGCGCAGGCGCTCCGCATCGACGCGCACGCCGCGAATATCGGCAACGGCCTCGGCAGGCATGAAGTCGCGGCATGCGTCGAAGAAACCGTCGATCAGTTCCATCAGATCGTCGAAGTCTTTCAGCAATTTGAGGCGCTTGTCGGCATCCGTGATATTCTCTCCCCAGTCGACGCTGCCGGAAGACGTCATCTTTTCCTCGATTTCGGCGAGCTTTATCATGATCTCATTGTAGCGATACTCACAAAAATCCATGCGCTGCCGCGCGCTTGGATCGAGCGGTTCATCCATGCTGTCCACGTTCTTGGCGCCGACGAGTCGGGGCATCGTCGACGACGGTCCGGCCGGGGCGGATTGAGCATCCAGAGTAAAAGCCGGCTGCGCGGTGTCTGGCTTGATCGTGCTCGCAATGTTCGTGCTGTCGAGCGGTTTCATGGAAAACATGTCAAGAATTACCTTTCATTTCAATCAAACAGTTTCAAAATGACAATTGTCGGCGCGCCGTCCATTCAGAGGCACCCGACACCGGTGGAGTGGAATTATGGTCGCGCGAGGCGCATCAATGCTGCCTTTGGATTGCGCCTTCGGCCGCATTGCGTATCAACGGAAGCACCTGTGCACCCACGGAGCGCAGTACGTTACCGAGCGCCATGAGCCCATCCCAGAGCACCTCGGCAAAAGCCTTAACCCGTTCCCACAGATTCATGCGCATCGCATCGCGCAGCCGCCCGAGCGTTTCCCTCATGCCCCGCACTTCCTCCATCGCATCAGCCGGGAGGAAATCGCCACAGTCGCGCTCCAGAATGTCGAGAGCCTCCTCAAGGCGGTTGAGGCTTGCCTCCACGACGGCGCGGTTGTCAGGATCCGCGAACATGCGACGCAGCTCTTCCGGCCCCTCCACGAGCAGCCGCAGGACAACGCCATTCGCGATTGAGGCGGCCTCGTTGTAAGTATTGGTGCAGAAAGCCTCCATGCGTGCCCGCGGAATGCGGAAATCTTCATTCTGCTTGAGCGGAGCGCTTTCAGGCGCTTTGCTCTCGTTGCGCGCCCCGGCCAGTGATGCCGAAAATTCATTTTGGGATCCAGCCAATTTCGCAGGAGATCCGGCAGGAAATCCGGCATGCACGACCGGATTTGTAATATTCATCGTCATGATACGTCTTTTCCTTCAAAACAGCTTAGAAAATGCAAGGATAGGCGCCTCCCGGTACGGGAAGGCGCAGTAATAGAAATCAGAAATTACGCAATACGCACCCCCGAAGACGACTGATGGCGGGCATCAGAGGTCATTGGAAGCTCGGTTATGGAGACCCAAGTCCCGGCCGCTCTCCAAGTCTGCTGCCGAAAAACGGCGCAAGCACGTGAAGTGCCTCCCAGATGCCGCTCAGGATACGCCCCACACCACCCGTATCAGGTTGCGGCAACGTGAATTCACCGCCCTGCGGCGACACGAATCCGAGCGCCCCGCGCATCGCATCAATGAGTTCCCGCATGCCGCGCAGCTTGTCCAGAGCCGATTTCGGGAGGTACTCCCCACAGAACGTGATCAGAGTGTTGATCCGCAAATCGAGCTGGTCGAGCTTCGCTTCAAGGGACGGATCATCAGTTGCAAGCAGATCGAAGAGCTCATTCACATCGCGCACGACGCTGTTGAAAAAGTTCTCACAAAAATCCGGCATTCCACTCGGATCTTTAGGAATGGAATCCGAGGCAACGCGGGTATCGCCCGTCCTTTCCGCGGCCTTCAGGCTGAAAGCCTGGTCTGCAGCCGGACCGGCTGCAGACGCGGCGACGGGAAACGGCATGCTGCTGATCGCACCAACGCTCATAATCGCACCTCGCAAATCGAATCGATATGAAACTGTTAACCATATTTATTAACTGCTTATTATTATATGTAAATAATCAATTTTATATAATCAAAAATTATTATTTATTGTTCATCAATAAGCATGACGATTCAGCAGGTGCTCCATCAGGAATGCGGCCGAAGCTCCGAGGCCAGCAATCACCACCCCGAGAAAATCGGACACCCCGGCGGACACGTCGCGTAATGTTCCAACCAGCCGCTGATAGGCCGTCTCGACGAGTTCACCGCCGGCAGTGATGAGATCGACACTGACATAGCGGCGCATGCGCTCGAACGCATCTTTCAAACGCTCGCATTCCGCAAGCTCTTCGGGCGACAATACATCGCCGCAATCGCGCTCGATCCGCTCGATGAGCGCCGCAGCTCGGGCCATGTGCCGCTCCAGAATCTCGCGAAAACCAGGATCAAGCAACGCTGTGCGACGCTGAATATCAGCCCATGGATCTCGCGAATCCATGATCAGCATATCCTGAATCTGCGCCATTTCATGGATGAGTTCACGCACGCTCTGGCCGCAGGAGATACGCCGGAATTCGCGGCTGAGGGGATCGGTTTCAGGGCTTTGCGCCACCAATACTGCATGGCTCCCAAGGCTTTTTCCGGAAAGAATGCCCTCGTGTTCCGGATTGCCTCCGATGTCGGAGGGGAATTTCGACGTAGCGGCTTCGGCCCGCTCCAGACTGAAGCCAACATTGAAGCCCTTACCTGCGGATGAGCCGTTCGCAATAATGGATGCATCGCCGCGATGATGCGGCATTGAACGAGTATTGATCATTAAAATCTCCAAATCAAATATGCACACATCAATACCAAATTATCTCATCCTACAAAGCTTAAATTTTATGCATACCGATTAAAAATATGACGATTTAAGAGTATTTTTAAAACGATCAAAGAATTATCTCATAATTATTGACGCAAATGCCAGATTGATTATCGCCAGTATATCATCAATTATCTGAATAAAGATCATATATTGCGAATGACAATCCACGAAATAACCTAAATGCTCCAATGAAGTGCGTGCCATCTTATACACGCAGAGCAATGCGAACGGCCTTTTCCATAGTGCAAATTTCCCCGAGTAATCGTATGGAGCGCCCTGCAGGCCGAGGCGATAAACATTCAACTACTTCATCGCCACAGAAGGATTGGTGACGATGGCCATGGGCGCCGTCATCGACACGCGCTTTGCCCGCGCGGATGCGTGCAAAGATCAAGGGCGCACCCGGATTTCAGCCCTGCCCTGACCGGTGGGATGCGGCCGGGCGCCCCGTCAGGTGATTGATACGCTCGATGTTGTCGCGGCCTGATGCCGCCGCCTGCGCCGAGCCACTGCCGCGCACCACGAGCGTCGTCATTTGACACTGGGCCGCAGCAACGCCACCCATCCAGAGTGCGACAATCCCGCGCGCCGTCGGTGCTCCCGACCGTCCGGCCATCGAGCCGAATTGCAAACTTTCGGCCAGCTTGTCAGATCGAGGTTATCTCGTCACCATGCCCGAAAATCACCGGCGCCCCGGATCATTGATCCTTCAAGCGCGCCGCGATCACGGGAGGCGACACAGATGGCCAGGATCAACGATAGCGCCTACGCGGCGATCTACGAGCGCTGGAGGAGCGACCCGGAAGGCTTCTGGGCCGAGGCGGCAAAGGCCATCGACTGGTATCATCCCCCCGAGCAGATATTCGATGCCAGGGCCGGCGCCTATGGACGCTGGTTCGAAGGCGCGACCTGCAATACCTGCCACAACGCCGTCGACCGCCATGTCGAGACGCGCGGCGACCAGCCGGCGCTGATCTACGACAGCCCCATGACCGGCGCCAAGCGCGCCATCACCTATCGCGAGCTGCGCGACGAGTTGGCAGCGCTCGGGGCCGTGCTGCAGGATCTGGGTGTCGAGAAGGGCGACCGGGTGATCATCTACATGCCGATGATCCCCGAGGCGGTGATGGCGATGCTGGCCTGCGCCCGGATCGGGGCGGTTCATTCGGTCGTCTTCGGCGGATTTGCGGCCAAGGAGCTTGCCACCCGCATCGATGATTCCCATCCGAAGGCAATCCTCGCCGCCTCCTGCGGGCTGGAGCCGGGGCGCGTGGTCGCCTACAAGCCGCTGCTCGACGGCGCCGTTGAGCTCGCCACACACAAGCCCGGCGCCTGCCTTGTCTTCCAGCGCCCGGAGGGCGAAGCCGCCCTCGACAAGTCCCGTGATCGCGATTGGCAGGAATCCGTCGCGCAGGCGAAGGCCGCAGGGCGCGCCGCCGATTGCGTCCCCGTCGCGGCGACCGATCCGCTCTACGTGCTCTACACTTCCGGAACCACCGGCAAGCCGAAGGGCGTGGTCCGCGATAATGGCGGGCACATGGTGGCGCTCAAATGGACCATGGAAAATCATTACGGCATCAAGCCCGGCGAGGTGTTCTGGGCGGCCTCCGATGTCGGCTGGGTGGTCGGCCATTCCTATATCGTCTACGCGCCGCTGCTGCATGGCTGCGCCAGCATAGTCTATGAAGGAAAGCCCGTGGGCACCCCCGATGCCGGCGCCTTCTGGCGCGTCATCGCCGAGCATCGCGTCGCCGCGCTGTTTACCGCACCCACCGCCTTTCGCGCGATCAAGAAGGAGGATTCCCAGGCAAAGCTGCTGGCCGATTACGATCTGACCCATTTCCGCACACTCTTCCTCGCCGGCGAGCGCGCCGATCCGGATACGGTGCAATGGGCCGAGCGGATTCTGGGCGTGCCTGTGATCGATCACTGGTGGCAGACCGAGACCGGCTGGCCGATCGTCGGCAACCCGGTCGGGATCGGCATGCTGCCGGTCAAGCACGGCTCGCCCTCGGTGCCGATGCCGGGCTATGACGTGTGCATTCTCGACGAGGGCGGCAAGGAGGTCGGGCCCGGCGAGATGGGCGCCGTCGTCATTCGCCTGCCGCTGCCGCCGGGCGCCCTGCCGACGCTGTGGCACGCGCCCGAGCGCTTCGTCGAGAGCTATCTCGCGGCCTATCCGGGCTATTATTCGACCTCGGATGCGGGCTTCAAGGACGAGGACGGCTATCTCTTCATCATGGGCCGCACCGACGACATCATAAACGTCGCCGGCCACCGCCTCTCGACGGGCGGCATGGAGGAGGTTCTCTCGGCCCACCCCGCCGTCGCCGAATGCGCCGTGATCGGGGTGAAGGATGCGCTCAAGGGCGAGGTACCCTGCGGGTTCGTCGTGCTCAAATCCGGGATCATGGAGCCGGTCGAGACGATCGAAAAGGAGCTCGTGGGCCTCGTGCGCGAGAAGATCGGCCCCGTGGCCGCCTTCAAGCTCGCCGTCACCGTGCCGCGCCTTCCCAAGACGCGCTCCGGCAAGATCCTGCGCGCCACAATGAAGAAGATCGCCGACCGCGACGAATGGTCGATACCCGCCACCATCGACGATCCCGCGATCCTCGACGAGATCAGCGATGCGCTCAAGCAGAAGGGTGTGATCTGATACCCGGCCTCAATAGAAGCTGCGCGGGCGCCCGACCACCGGCGGCCATTCGACCGCTCCGGTTTCGCGCATACGCTCGATCGTCGCGCGCAATCTGGGCCCGGTCTCCTCGTGCAGCATGCGCTCGGTGAGGATGAATGCAGGGCCGGAGACGTTCACCACGTAGAGCGTACCCGTCTCCGGTGCGATCAGCGGCGCGGCCACGGCATTGATCTCTCGGTTCCAGGCGCCGAGCGCGATGCAGTATCCGGTCTCCTCGATTTCGCGACGCCCGCGCGCCAGCTCGGCTTCGAGGCGGGGCCAATCATCGCCGAGTTGCCCGCGCAGCCCCGCGATCACGCCGGGTCGCTCATCCGGATCGAGAGCGGCCACCATGGCGAGCCCCATCGCCGATTTCGCAAGCGGCAGGTTGAAGCCGATCTCGCGCGAGATGGTGATGCTCTGCCCGCGCCCGCGCCAGAGCTGCATATAGACGCTGTTGAGCCCCTCGCGGATGCCGAGCGCCACATGCGCCTGGGTCGCATTGGCGAGCTCCTGCAGAAACGGGCGCGCGATCTGGGCGAAGGAGTTCGCGCGGAAGAAGGACATGCCGAGTGCCAATACCGCCGGGCCCAGCTGGTACTTGTCGCGATCCTTCACGATGCGCAGGTAGTCGAGCTCGCGCAGTGTATGGGTGAGTCGCGAGACGGTCGGCTTGGGGAGCCCCGTGCGTCGGGCGATCTCCTGGTTGCCCAGGACCTCGGTGGAGCTCGTGAAGGCGCGCAGCACCGACAATCCCCGCGCCAGCGCGGTGACGAACTGGCGATCCTTCGCCGGGACGTCTTCTCCCTCGTCGGACGAAGCGGGAATATCCGCCTCGGATGCGTGAACAATTTCGGCCTTCATCAAACCCAGCCCTTCCACAACCCGGTCCAGCGGGAGGTTTTCGCATACTCCATTACAGTTGCAAGCACATCTCTGAAACCCCTCACGAGCGCGCCGGAGCGTCAGCCTTGCGCATGACCCGCAGCAGGATCACCGGCACCGCAAAGGCCAGCCCGATCAGCGTCATCTGCATGTGATCGAGGCCGAGCCCGATATGGCCCGGTGCGGCGAGGAACAACCCGCCGATCGCCAGCATGAGCCGGCGCAGCATGGCGAGCGCGCCACGCCCGATATCACCCACGCCCGCCAGATAGCCCTGCAACGAGGAGCCGATGAACCACACCCCGATCAAAGCGGTGATCAGCACGGTAACGACTTCATAGGTGCTGCCACGACCGATCAGGGCCGGGTTCAAGACGAAGAAGAAGGGCACGACGTAAATGATCGAGCCGAGCCGCATCGCCTGCAAGCCCGCCATGATCGGGCTGGTCCGCGCGATCGTCGCCGCTGCGAAGGCGCCGAGTGCCACCGGCGGGGTGATGAACGAGACCATGCCCCAGTACATGATGAACAGATGCACCGCGAGCGGATCCAGCCCCGCACGCATCAAGGCCGGCGCGAGCACGACCGCGAGGAAGATGTAGCAGGCGGTCACGGTCATCCCCATGCCGAAGATGAAGGCGGTGAGCGCGCCCATGATCAGCAGGACGAAGACGTTGTTGCCGGCAAGGAAGACGAGATCATTGGCGAGCGTGCCCGCAAGCCCGGTCGCCGAGAAGGCGCCGATGATCAGGCCGACACCGAGCAGGATCGCAACGAGTTCCGCGAGCGAGCGCCCGACACCGGTCAGGAGATTTATGAAGCCGTTGACGTTGAGCCGCGTGCTCTTGTGGATCTGGTTGATCACGATCAGCGCCGCCGTGGCGTAGAAGGGCGCGAGCGTCTCCTGCCGGAACACGATCATCATCACGATCAGGATCGCGAAGACGAAGATGTAGTGCCAGCCCTCCCTGAAGGTCTCCTTCAGCGAGGGCAGTTCCGAGCGCGGCATTCCCTTCAGCCCGTTGCGGGCGGCATAGGCGTCGATCTGCACGAACAGGCCGAGATAGTAGAGGATCGAGGGAATCGCGGCGGCGATGATGATCTGGCTGTAGGGCATGCCCAGGAACGAGGCCATGACGAAGGCCGTCGTGCCCATGACCGGCGGCATGAGCACGCCCCCCGTCGAGGCGCAGGCCTCCGTGCCAGCGGCATAGCGCGAGGAGAAGCCTGCGCGCTTCATCGCGGGGATCGAGACGACGCCAGTGGTGAGAACGTTGGAGACGACCGAGCCGCTCATCGAGCCCATGAAGCCCGAGGCGAAGATCGCAACTTTCGCCGCGCCACCACGGAATCCGCCGACGAGCGCGAGCGCCAGATTGTTGAAGAAACGCCCGCCCCCGGTGAACTGCAGCGTCGCACCGAAGAGGATGAAGCCGATCACGAGCTGCCCGAAAGCCTTCATCGGAATCCCGAACGAGCTCTCGTTGGAGATCAGGTGATAGGCGATGGTATCATCGAAGGGCTGCGCAAAGCCCGAGATCGGGCCGGGTACGACATCGGCAAAGACCGGATAGAGCGAGAAGAAAAAGACGATGACCGCGATCACCAGCCCGCCGGTGCGGCGCGTCGCTTCGATGATCAGCAGCCAGAGCAGAAAACTCATCGCCATCGCCATCGGCGGGGCGGAATACTCCCAGCCCTCCATCAGGCTGCGATGGGCGGTGAAGGTGAAATAGCCACATGCACCGAGCGACAGGGCGGCGAGGATCAGATCATACCACGGAGTCGTCCCGCCCCGGGCCCGCTGGCTGATCGGAAAGGCGGCATATGCGAGCGCCAGGAAGATTCCCGCAAGCAGATAGAGATAGCGATTCTCGATGATCACGACGCCGACGAACAGGCGCAGGTTGAACAGCTGGTTCACCGCAAGGAAGATGGCCGTGAGGGTCAGCGCCACGAACACGCCCTTGACCCAGCCGGTGACCTCGCGAAACCGTGCCTCCTCCTCGATGGCGGGTTTTGCTCCTGTCGACGTCAGCGGTACGACCGGCGCTTCGTTCAGGGGATTGGTGACCTCGGGACGCTTGGTGTCGTTCATGGCTGACCTGCATACGGGCTGATCGGGGCGCAGCTCTCTCCCGGCGGGCACGAAAACATGCCATGCGAGAGGGCGTGAACTATCCGCGCGCGCCGCGCGAAGGGAACGCGCGGCGCGGCTTTCATTGGGGATGGCCCGGCATCAGCGCCGGACCAGAGACCCGTCAGTTCCAGATCGGGTTCTTGCCGGCCGCTTCGAGCGCCTCGCGGCGCGCCTGCATCCAGCCCTCGCGGAATTCGTCTTCATCCGTGATGCCTTCGGCGACGAAATCCTCCCAGGCAGCCATCAGCACCTGTTGGCGCTCGATCAGGCCGTCGTTATGGGCCTGATATTCGGGCGTCCACACGCCGATCTCCTCGAAATAGCGGATCGCACCCTCGTGATAGGGCACCACCCAGTCGAACTGCTGCCGGTCGATATGCCAGCCGGCAATACCGGGCGCGGCGCCATCATAGACGGGGAAGAGCTCGACCATGGCCTTGGTCATGGCATAGACCTTGTCCGTGTCCTGGTCCGCATAGGAGAGCAGGATCGGATAGGGGTAGTTCGGTCCCTCATGCGGGTTGTCCTCAGAGAGCCCGGCACCGATCGTCGCCCGGTTCGGCACGAAGAACGGCGCGGCTTCGTTTAGGCGCGCCCAGCCTTCCTCGTCATCGAAGGGCAGCGTCGGCCAGACGATGCCGCGCGGCGAGGCTTCGAGCTGGAAGGCCTGGCCGGAGGTGGTCACGGCGAAGGCGGCATCGGCCTGGTTGTTGATGATGCCTTCCCAGGCTGCACCGAAGCCGGGAAATTCGACGCGCTCGACATCGTCCCAGGTCAGATCGGCAAAGCGCAGGATCGCGCCGATATTCTCGTTCAGCGAGGGCGAACCCACGACCCAGGCGACGCGCTTGCCTTCGAGATCGGCCACGGTCTCGATACCCAGATCACCGGCGGCGCCGATGGTGAGGTTGGAATCGGCATTCGACGCGATCAGCACGCGCACTTCCTGCGGACCCCAGGTCGCGTCACCGAATTCGAACATGCCTTCCTGCGAGAAGAAGCTCGCACCGAGGCCCGTCGCCGAGAAATCGACGCGCCCGTCGCGCAGGGGAATCTGGCGGGCGATATCGTTGCGGCCCGGCAGGACGCGAAGGTTCACATCCATCTCGTTGCGCAATGCGCCACCGATGGCGACTGCCTGGTTGTAGCCGGCGGAGCCGACATCGTAGGCCGTCCAGGAGATCTGGCTCGGGAGTTGCGGTTCGGCGGCGGCGGGCGAGGCTGCGAGCGCGCCGGCAATGGCGATCGCGGCAGCGGAAGCGAGCAGGTTTCTGCGATCCAGCATAGGGTTTCCTCCAGTTTCTTCATCGGGACACCGGGAGCATTCGGCTCTCGCGGCGCTTGTGCGACGTCGCCGAAAAGGCGGCGCGGCGCGCATTGCTTTTGGCTGCGGAGGATCAGGCTCCTCCGACGGCTGGGACAGAGTAATTGCGAAATTGTGTTTCGCAAGACAAAATACGCGTTCGCAGATCGGGCGTCCTTGCCCATCGAATATGCCCATATTGCAAAACACTTTCGCTATGCGGAATATTGTTTCACGTTTCTTGACGCTTCCGGTGCCAGTCACTAACGTCCGCACGCTTCACCATTCGCGCGAGGAGCTTTCCGATGTCCGTCGCCACACCGCAGACGCTTGCCCATATCACCACGATCGATGCCATCCCGCAGGAGGGTGCGCGCGAGCGGCCCGATGCGACGGCGTTCGTTATCGGCGAGCGGCACATTACCTTTGCGGAATGGGAGCAATGCGTCGCGTCGAGCGCCGCGCGGCTGCAGGAAGCCGGGCTGCGCCCCGGCGACCGGTTCATGATTCTCGGCGAGAACGGCATCGTCGTCATCGTTCTCGCGCTTGCGGCTGCGCGGGCGAAAGCCTGGCCCGTCATCCTCAATGCACGCCTTTCCGAACGCGAAGTCGAGGCGATCACCACGCATGCGCAACCCCGCCTGATCGCGTTCGGCACAGATATCTCCCCGGATGCCGAGCGCCATGCCGGGGCGTTCGAAACCGAGCATGTCGATTTCGAGGGCCTGCCGTCCTTCCGCCTCACGGTCGCAGCGGATTGCGAGCCGGAGCCGGTCCATGACGATCCCGCGCGCGATGTCGCGGCCATGATCTACACATCCGGCACCACGGGCGCGCCGAAGGGCGTCATGCTCAGCCATGGCAATCTGATGCATGTGGCACGCAATTCCGGCTATCTCCGCGGCTTGGCCCCCGGCGAGCGCGTCTATGGCTGCCTTCCCGTGAGCCATGTCTTCGGCCTCGCCTCGATGTTTCTCGGCTCTGCCCTCTACGGCGCGACGAACTATCTCGTGCCGCGCTTCGACCCATCGGAAGCGCTGCGCCTGCTGCGCGACGAAGAACTCACCGTTTTCCAGGGCGTCCCGGCCATGTTCGCGCGCCTCATCGAGCATGCCCGCCAGACCGGGCGCCCGATCGAGGCGCCGGCCCTGCGCTACGCCTCTGCCGGCGGCTCACCGCTGGATCTCGCCTTGAAGACGCGGGTCGAAGCCGCGCTTGGCGTGGCGCTGCACAACGGCTACGGCATGACCGAGCTTGCGCCGACCGTCTCGCAGACGCGCATGGATGCGCCGCGCAAGGACGATGCGACCGGTCCGCTCCTGCCCGGGATCGAGGCGCGTGTCGTCGATGGCGAGGGCGCCCCCCTCCCCGCCGGCGAGATCGGCACGCTGCAGGTACGCGGCCCGACGGTGATGCTCGGTTATTACCGCAACCCGGAACTCACTTCGCTCGTGAAGAGTGCCGACGGCTGGTTCGACACCGGCGACCTCGCCCGTTTCGGCGAAGATGGCGCGCTGTATATCGTCGGGCGAGCCAAGGATCTGATCATACGCTCGGGCTTCAACGTCTATCCCGAGGAGATCGAGGGCGTCATCGCCAGCCATCCCGACGTAACGCTCACCGCCGTCGTCGGGCGCAATGTGGAAGGCAACGAGGAAGTCTGGGCCTTCGTGCAACTTCGCCCCGGCGCCGAATACGAAGAGCAGGCGATGCGCGCCTTCTGCGCAGAGCGCCTCGCCCCCTACAAGCGCCCAACACGCATCATCGCACTGCCCGCCCTGCCCGCCTCCTCGACCGGCAAGATCCAGAAGGCGAAGCTGCGCGAAGAGGCCGCCTCGATCGCCGTGGAGCAGGCGGAGGCGGTATGAGCGCCTGCAGGACGCCGCTTCAGGCCGCCGCCACCTTCACATGCGCCCCCGGCACCGCCGCGAGGAGCGAGCGGGTATAAGGGTGCTTGGGATTGGCAAAGAGCTGTGCCGTGGGCTCCAGCTCGACGATCTCGCCGCGCTGCATCACCGCAATCCGGTCACAGACCTGTGCCGCCACGCGCAAGTCATGGGTGACGAAGAGGATGGCGAGGCCGAGACGCTTCTGGAGGTCTTGGATCAGATCGAGGATCTGGGCCTGCACCGAGACGTCGAGCGCCGAGACGGGCTCGTCCGCCACCAGCACGTCCGGATCGAGCGCGAGCGCGCGGGCGATCCCGATGCGCTGGCGCTGACCGCCGGAGAACTCATGCGGGTAGCGGTGAGCCGATGACGCACCAAGACCCACCAGGTCGAGCAGTTCGCGGGCGCGCTTCTCGGCATCGGCGCGCGGCACGTCCTGCGCCTCCGGCCCCTCGGCGATGATCCGGCCCACCGTGCGGCGCGGGTTGAGCGAGGCATAGGGGTCCTGGAACACCATCTGGATCCGCTTGCGCAACGGGCGCAGCTGGCGCACCGGCACGCCGTGAAACTCGGTATCGCCGACCTTGATAAAGCCGTCATCCGGCTCGATCAGGCGCAGGATGCAGCGACCGACGGTGGATTTGCCGGAACCGGATTCGCCGACGAGGCCGAGCGTTTCGCCGCGTTTGATGGTGAATGCGACATCCTTTGCCGCCACCACCTTGCGCGACCCGCCACCGAAGAAGCCGCGCCCGCCATAGGTCTTGTGCAGATTGCGCACGATCAGGGCATCCGGTTCGCCCGAGAGATCCTTGGGAGGGGGCGGTGTCAGGGAGGGCACCGCCGCGAGAAGGCGCTTGGTATAGTCATGCGTGGGTTTCTGCAGCACCTCTTCAGCGCGACCACTCTCGACGCACAGCCCGTTCTGCAGCACCGCGACATCATCGGCGATCTCGGCAACGACGCCGAAATCATGGGTGATGAACAGCACCGCCGTGCCGTGCTTGCGGCGCAGCTCGTCGATCAGCTTGAGGATCTGCGCCTGCGTCGTCACGTCGAGTGCCGTGGTGGGCTCGTCGGCGATCAGCAGCTTGGGCTCGAGCGCGAGCGCCACGGCGATCATCACCCGCTGGCGCTGACCGCCGGAGAGTTCGTGCGGGAACGCGCGGGCGATGTATTTGGGATCGGGAAGACCGACCTCCTCGAGCAGCTCGAAGGTCCGGCGCATGCGTTGCTGCGCATTGAACATGCGGTGGGATTCGAAGGTTTCGAGGATCTGGTCGGAGATCCGCATGACCGGGTTGAGCGAGGTCATCGGCTCCTGGAAGATCATGCCGACATCGCGCCCGCGCAGCTTGCGCATCTCGCCGTCGGACAGCCCGATGAGCTCGCGCCCGGCGAGCTTGATCGAGCCGCCCGCAGGCTTCACGGCACTGGGCAGGAGCCCGATCACGGCATGTGCCGTCATCGACTTGCCCGACCCCGATTCGCCGACCACGCACAAGGTCTCGCCGGCATCGATATCGAGACTGAGGCCCTCGACCGCATAAGTGCGATCGGCCAGCTTGGGCAGGGCGAGGGAGAGATTGTCGATTGCCAGAACGGTCATCAGCCACCCTCCCGCGAGAGACGCGGATTGAGCGCGTCGTTGAGGCCCTCGCCGACCAGGTTGAGAGCGAGCACCGTGAGGAATATCGCCACGCCGGGGAAGAAGCTGATCCACCAGGCCTCGATCAGCCGGGTGCGGCCCGCGCCGATCATGTAGCCCCAGGTCATCATGTTGGGATCTCCAAGGCCGAGGAACGAGAGTGCCGATTCGAGCAGGATCGCGGAGGCGACCATGATCGAGGCCATCACCGTGATCGGCGCGATCGTATTGGGCAGCACCTGCGTCAGGATGATGCGCGGCGTCGATTGCCCGATCACGACCGCCGCCTGCACGTATTCACGCGAGCGTAGCGAAAGCACCTCCCCGCGCACCAGGCGCGCCACTGGTGGCCATGACACGATGGCGATGGCGATCACGATCGAGAACAGCGACGGCTGCAGGATCGCCACGATGACGATGGCGAGCGCGAAGGCGGGAATGGTCTGGAAGAACTCGGTGAAACGCATCAGCGCATCGTCGAGCAGACCACCGAAATAACCCGCAAGCGCACCGATCGGGATACCGATCGCGAGCGCGGTCAGGGTCGAGACCAGCCCGATGATCAGCGAGACCCGCGCCCCGTGCATCACACCGGAAGCGACGTCACGGCCGAGCGCATCAGTGCCCAGCCAGTACCCGTCCATCGCCATGGGCGCGAGGAACGGCCGGGTGACCATCCGCCAGGGCGAGGTCGGATAGAAATACGGTGCGAGCACCGCCGCTGCGAGGATGATCGCCAGAATGATCAGGCCGATCACCGCGCCCTTGTTGCGGGCAAAGCGTTTGAAGAATGCCTTCATCGTCCCACCTCGATTCGCGGATCGGCTACGCGATAGACGACGTCCGTGATCAGATTGAACAGGACCACCATGGCCGAGGAGACGAAGAACACGCCCAGCAGCACCTGGTAGTCGCGCTGCGAGAGCGCCTCGAACATGAGCCTCCCGATACCCGGCCAACCGAACACCGTCTCGGTCAGGACGGCGCCGCCGACGATCTGCCCGGCCTGGAGACCGGCCAGCGTCACCACCGGAAGGATGGCGTTACGCGCGATGTGCCGGCGCACGATGCGCCCTTCCGGCACACCCTTGGCGCGGGCCGTCTTGACGAAATCGGATCCCGCGATCTCCAGCATCGAAGCGCGCATCATGCGGGTATAGAGCGCGGTGAAGAACAGCCCGAGCGTGGTCGCGGGCAGGATCAGGTGCAAGCCCACATCGAGCGCATATCGCAGCCCCGTATAGCCAGCACCGATGGTCCGGAACCCGGTATTGGGCAGCCAACCCAGCCAGAGCGCGAAGATGATCTGGCTCATCAGCGCGATCCAGAAAAGCGGCGTGGCGTAGAAGAAGAGTGCGCCGGTGGTGATCACCGAATCCGACCATTTGCCGGCGCGGCGGGCGGCCAGGATGCCGAAGATGATGCCGAGCGTCAGCGAGAATATGAAGGCGGCGCCGGTCAGCAGCAGCGTCGCCGGCAGGCGCTCCAGGATGAGATCGAGCACCGGCCTTCCCTGGCGGTAGGAGAAGCCGAGATCGAGGGTGATGATGTCGGTCAGATAGATCCAGAGCTGCGTCGTGATCGGCTGGTCGAGACCGAATTGCTGCCGCAACTGGCGCAGGAATTCCTCGTCGGCAGCACCCGCCTCGCCGGCGAGCACCGAGGCCGGATCGCCCGGCGCGGCGCGTATCAGGAAGAAGTTCATGGTCGCGATGGCGATCAGGACGATAACGCCCTTGACCAGCCGCCCCGCGATGAATCGCAAAAGAGGCATCTGTCACCCACGCTGATTGAAGCCGATGGCGCCGCACGCGCGGCAAGCAGGGAATACTTCCGGGGCAAGTGCGCCCCGGAAGCGTCTCACAGGCAGCTGCTTACTGCTGCAGCCATGCGTCACGGAAGGTGTCGTTGACACCGATCGCGGTGGTGATGAAGTCCTGCAGGTCGCAACGATAGACCGTGGGGAAGTCCATCTCGATCATCCACAACACGGGCAGCTCGTCGACCAGGATCTCCTGGGCCCGCTGGTAGAGCGCCGGACGATCTTCCGAGGGTGCGTTGGCCGCCTCGGCAAAGAGCGCGTCGACTTCCTCATTGGCATAGCCCATCACGTTGGCGAACGGGTTGCCCTCGACGATGTTGCTCGCCACGTAGGAGCGCGACACGCCCAGCGCCGGATCACCGTACTGGTAGAGGAAGTTGTGGGTGAGCTGGAAGTTGAAGGTCCCCAGACGCTCCGACCAGCCGGCCACGTCGGTCGTGACGAGGTTCACGTTGATGCCGACATCCTCGAGATTCTGACGCGTGGCTTCCGCCCAGCGCGTCCAGGTCTCGCCGTAAGGCATCACCAGGAATTCCAGCGTCTCGCCGTCATAGCTCGATTCCGCGACCAGTTCCCGCGCGCGATCCGGATCGTAGGTATATTCGTGCAGATCCTCGGAATGGAACAGCGTGCGCGAGGAGATCGGGCTGTTGGCGACAGTGCCGAATCCCGACCAGACGACGTCACGGGCGAATTCGCGATCGATGGCGTACATCATGGCCTGACGGAAGGTCTTGTCCGCCAGCGCGCCCTCGCGGACGTTGACGGCGAGCCATGAATGCGGCGCGAACAGCTCCCAGCCGGCCGTGGTGACGCAGACATTGTCCTGTGCTTCGAGACGCGGAACGTCGAAGATCTCGACCGAACCGCCGGTCAGCACGTCGATCGTGCCGGTCTCGAATGCCACGGCGCGCGAGGCGGCGTCGGGGATGAAGCGGTAATAGACTTCGTCGATATAGGGACGGCCTTCGAGGTAGTAATCCTCGTTGCGCTCGAGGTGCACGTAGGAGCCGCTGTCCCATTCGACGAACTTCATCGGACCGGTGCCGATCGGCGTCGAGTTCATCTCGTTGGTGCGGTAATCGGTGCCCTCGTAGATGTGCTTGGGAATGATCGGCGTGGTGCCGACCTCGAAGCTGAGCATGATCGGCTCGAACGGCTCGTTGAGCGTGATCGTCACTTCGTAATCGCCGGTCTTCTCGATGGAAGCGACCTGCGCATTCACCGTCGGGCGCCAGCGCGGATGGACTTCGCGCAGGAAGACGTCGAGGGAGAAGACCACGTCGTCGGCGGTAAAGGGCTCGCCATCGTGCCAGAGCACGCCTTCGCGCAAGGTGAAGGTATAGACGAGCTGGTCGTCGGAGATTTCCCAGCTCTCGGCCAGCGAGGGCTGCGGCGTCAGATCGGTGTCATAACGCAGGAGCGATTCGTAGATATCGCCCGCAATCATCTGGGTGGGGCCGTTCTGGAACAGGCCCAGCATCAGGCTCGGCGGCTCCGGGGTGACGGCAAGCTGCACGGTTCCGCCGCGCTGCGGCTCGGCCTTGGCGTCCTGCGGCTGCATCGCCACGACACCGGCGCTGAGCAGCAGTGCCAGCGCGGTCGAGGCGAGCGCGCGCCCTGTCTTTTTCTGAATCATGATCGTCCCTCTGGTTTCTGGACTCGTATCGGGCTTCTTGTGGCCCGGGATGCGGGATCGCTCGCGCCACCCGACTCCTGCCATGATTAGAGAGATTTCGACCCCACGCGTCAAATCCCGACGATTTGCCCCCCGCGCTGCGGAATCATCGACAAAACCATGTCAATCCAAGGGGATGGGAGCAGTGGCACTGTGGTGCGCGCCACTTTTTCGCCGTGTTTTGCACGAAACCGGAAAGCGGGATGGGTATCCGTGCACGTTTATCAATCATGCCGAAATATGCAGCACCACCTCACGGTCGTGAGCGTGCGCGCGATGCTCGAACAGATAGATCCCCTGCCACGTGCCCAGCGCGAGCTGTCCGTCCATGATCGGAATCGTCAGGGATGTCTGCGTCAGGGCGGCCTTGATATGAGCGGGCATGTCGTCGGGTCCCTCGATCCGGTGAACCACCCATTCCATGCCCTCGGGCACGAGCCGGGCGAAGAATTCCTGCAGATCGGCGCGCACGTCCGGATCGGCATTCTCCTGGATCAGGAGCGAGCATGAGGTATGGCGCACGAACAGGGTCACCAATCCGGTCTCGACCCCGCTTTCGCGCACGAAGAGGGAGACGATGGGGGTGAACTCGGTGAGACCCGGCCCGTCGCTGCGAATCGTCAGGGCGGTCTGCCTCTTCCTGCCCGTTGCACTCACATCCGCCTCCCTTCTGCGCCCCTATTCACGCGGCGCGAGCACCCGGATCGGCCGCATCATGTCGTCATCCTCGTGATCGAGGATATGGCAGTGGATCACATAGAGCCCCTCGAAGCCATACCACTCGATCGCGATGCGCGTGACATGGTCGAAGGGCGCGAGCGCCACGTCCTTCGGACCGCGCTCCGTCGGATGCGCAGGCTCGGCCGCATCCATGTCGAGATAGCTCTCCAGCGGAGCCAGCGTGCCGGCATCACGATCGGCGATGTAATCCTCGACGCCGTTTTCGCGGAAGGGAATACGCTCGACAATCCGATAGCTGATCAGATGGACGTGGATCGGGTGCGCTTCGTCGGTCAGGTTGATCAGGTTCCAGATCTCGGTATCGCCCAGATGCGGCTCGATCGAGACGGGTGCGTCAAAACCCTTGTTCTCCAGGAGGAAAGTGAAGCCTTCCGGATTGTCGAGCGTGATGTCGCGGGTGACGCTGGCCTGGGCGAGAAGCGTTTCGAGCACGCCTTCGCTCGTCGTCGGATGGGTGGGGACGGCGCTGGTATCGGGTTCCGACACGCTGTCACCGACGCGAAACTGCATCAGATGCGGCAGGTCGGTATCGCCGGAGCGGGTATCCTGCTCCCGCTGCGGGCCGAAGCAGGAGGTGGTGTTGAGCAGCGTGATCTCTTCACCGGCCATATCCGTGAAATCGATGATCACATCGGCCCGCTCCGCCGGCGCGAGCAGCAACTCGTCCGTCTCCACCGTCTCGTCGAGGAAGCCGTCATCGACGCCGATAACCGACATCTTCGCCCCGTTCGACAAGGCCAGCCGCATGATGCGGAAATTCGCGCCGTTGAGGATGCGGAAGCGATAGCGGCGCGGTTCGATCTCCTTGTAGGGAAAAACGGTGCCGTTCACGGTACCGAAATTGCGGCACACACCGTCATAGACGAGGCTGCCATCCTCGGCGAAATTGCGATCCTGAAGCACGAGCGGGACCTCGTAATCGCCGGAAGGCAGACCGAGCGCCTCCTCCTTCTCCCGGTTGCGCAGCAGATAGAAGCCCTGCAGCCCGGCATAGACGTTCAGGCGCGTATTTCCCATGGCGTGGTCGTGATACCAGAGCATGGCGCCGTCGCCCTGATGGTCGAGATTGGGGTATTCGTAGAGCTCCGCCTCGCCCGGATCCCACATCCATTCGGGATAGCCGTCATGCTCGCTCGGCGTGATCCCCCCATGCAGATGCACCACCGTGCGCACGACCTTGTCGGGCACGTGATGACCGATCTCGACGGGGAGCCAGTCCGGATATTCCTCGGGCAGATCGTTGACCCAGTTGACGGCGATCGGCTGGTCGACCGGGATGTCGAAAGTCGGCCCGGGCCAAACCCCGTCATAGGCGAAGACCGGCGTCGGCGGCAGATCGCGATGCACCTTCTGCGAGACCATCTTCATTGTGACCTCGTAGAGCGGCCTCCCCTCATGCTCCCCCACCGGCTCCGCCCGCGGCGGGATCGTCAGCGGATCGACGAAAGGCGCCAGCGCATCCTGCGGCAGCGCCGGACGCTCGGTCGCGGACGTATCCGACGCGCCATGGCCATGGCCGTGGCTGTGCTGCGCCTGGGCGGGCGCGATGGCGAGGGTGGCGAGGGCGGCGCCGGCGAGAAGGGACAAGCAAAGCGATCGGGCCATTATCAACTCCGGGAAATGTCTCATCGAAAACAAAGGCGCGAATCGCCTGCCGCATACATTATAGGACGAACCGTTTCGCTACCTGAAGTAGCAAAAATACCTCACCCCACCCGCTCCCTGAAAAACCCGTCCACGCGGGTCAGCGCTTGTTCCGAGAGCGGGATGCCGAAGCGCTGGAACATGTGGCAGCCGCCGGGATAGATGGCGAGGTCGACGGGGACGTTCGCGGTGGCGAGGCGGGCGGCGAGGAAGAGGCTGTCGTCGAGGAGCGGGTCGCGGGTGCCGATGCTGATGAGCACCGGCGGCAGGCCCTTGAGATCAGCCAGAAGCGGCGAGAGATCCGGGTCGGCGCGGTCGTGGTCGCCGCACAGGTTCTGCGCGAATATGGTGATATCGCGGGCGTTCAGGATCAGCTTCTCGGTGCCCCAGTTGCGCACGCTCGGCGACAGGGCGAGATCGTAGCAGCCGGCGAAGAGATTGGCGCCGGCAAACGGCGTCAGGCCGTGGCCGTCGCGCAGGCGCAGCATGGTGACAAGCGCGAGATGCGCGCCGGCGGATTCGCCGCCGATCATCAGCACCTGCGTGCCGAACAGGCTCTGCGCCTCCCGCACCAGCCAGAGCGCCGCCGCCTCGCAATCATCGGGCGCCGCCGGATAGGGGTTTTCGGGTGCGAGCCGGTAGCGCACCGAGACGGTCGCGACACCCTGCTCCGCGAGGCGCTCGAGTTCGGGATCCTGCTCGTCGGGCGAGCCCCAGGTCCAGCCGCCGCCATGGATATGCAGGTAGACCGCGCGCGCGCCGTCCGGCGCCAGCACGCGCAGATCGATCGCGCCGGCGGGGCCGTCGATCTCGATCCAGCGGGCGCGCGGGGAATGCGGCAGGGCGGGAAAGGGCCCGCGCCCCTCGCGCCGCGCCTTGCGCACCACGTCGACGGGAAACGACCACTGGTCGGGCAGGGTCGAGAGCTTCTCGACGATCTCGGCGTTGAGCGCGCGGGTCTCCGGCGCGATGGCCTCGTCCTTGAACAATGCCGGATCGATCATCAGACCCCCTCCCCGCCTGCTGAGCGTTTGGCCTCGATGCTGTCCCACACATCCACCGCGAGATCCGGGCCGCCGAGTTTGGCGATGGCACGGATGCCCGTGGGCGATGTGACATTGATCTCGGTGAGATTGCCGTCGATCACGTCGATCCCCACGAGGGTGAGGCCCATATCGCGCAGATGCGGGCCGATCGTCTCGCAGATCTCGCGTTCACGGTCCGTGAACTGCGTCGTCGTCGCCGCGCCGCCGCGCACCATGTTAGAGCGGATATCGCCCACCGCCGGCACGCGGTTGATGGCGCCGCGCGCTTCGCCATCGACGAGGATGATGCGCTTGTCGCCCTCGGTGATCTGCGGCAGGAAGCGCTGGATGACCCAGGGCTCGCGGAAGGTGACGGCGAAGAGATCGAACAGCGAGCCGAAATTCGGATCATCCGGCATCAGGCGCACCACGGCGGCGCCGCCATGGCCATGCAGCGGCTTCATGACGACCGCGCCATGCTCCTTGCGGAAATCCTGGATCTCTTCCTTGTCGCGGCTGATCAGCGTCGGCGGCATCAGTTCGGGGAAGAGCGTGACGAAGATCTTCTCGGGCGCGTTGCGCACATGGGCCGGGTCGTTCACCACGAGGGTGCGTGGGTGAATGCGCTCCAGAAGGTGCGTTGCGGTGATGTAGGAGAGATCGAAGGGCGGATCCTGGCGCATAAGCACCACATCCATCGCGTCAAGCGGCATGCGCGTGAGCGGGCCCAACTCTGCATGCTCGCCCTGGACATCCTTCACCTTCAGGCTCTGCAGCCCGGCGACGACCTTGCCGTCGCGCATGGAGAGATGATCGGGCGTGTAATAGTGCAGTTCATGCCCGCGCTTCTGCGCTTCGAGCAGGAGTGCGAATGTCGTATCGCCCGCGACCTTGATCGCCGCGATCGGATCCATCTGCACCGCAACCTTGAGACTCATCATCCATCTCCCGCATCAACCCGCCGGACCTTAAGCCCGCGACACGGAAACACAAGATGCGGATGGTCCGGCAGATGCGCAGGATCGTTTTGTGCAAAGCCCCCGGCGGGTTCCTCGCGCGATCAGCGTTGTGCCGGTTGCACATGGCGACAACGGAGCGACAACGGACGCGGGTTGCGATTGCCCGCCCGAACGGGCATATCGGGGCGCGAAATCAGCTACGGGGAGCGCATGAGCGCCGCACGTTCGTCCATCATCGTCGCCCTGGTCACGCTTGCGCTCGATCAGGCGTCGAAGCTATATCTGCTTTTCGTCTACGAGTTGTTCCTCAACGAGCCGGTGCGGCTGGGGCCGTTCGTGGAACTGATCACGGTATGGAATCGCGGGATATCCTACGGGTTGCTGCAACAGGAAAGCGAGCTCGGCCGCTGGGGGCTCATCGTCTTTTCGCTCGCCGCGGCGCTCGGCCTCGGCGTCTGGATGCTGCGAACGCCGCATCGCTTCCTGGCCGTATCGCTGGCCCTGATCGTCGGCGGCGCCATCGGCAATGCGATCGACCGGATCGCCTACGGAGCCGTTTTCGACTTCGTGCATGTGTTCTGGGGCGGGTTTTCCTGGTACGTATTCAATATTGCCGATGCCGCCATCGTTGCGGGCGTGCTCGGTCTCGTTTATGACTCCTTCGTGCTCGAGCCGCGGCGCAACCGTGCGGCAGAGCAAGTGCGAGCCGACGCTTCGTCACATGATGGCCGTGATTCCGGTTCATCCGGTTGAGCACCATCGCTGAATTCTGGAACCAGGGGGTTCTCATCATGCCGCGCACATTCTTCACGCGCGCCACCTTCACCGGGCTGGCCCTCGCACTCGGGCTCGGTATCGCCCTTCCCGCCCAGGCGCAGGAGGGTACGCTTCTGCGCGACATCTTCGGGCGCATCGGCATCATGGAGCCGGAGCAGCCGCAGATCGAATATCGCGAGCGCGCACCATTGGTGGTGCCGCCGTCTCGCGATCTGCCGCCGCCGCGCGCGCCGGAGCAGATCGGCGGCGCACCCAACTGGCCGCAGGATCGCCGCGACAGGGTCGCGCGCGAAGAGCAGCGGGAGCTGGAGCGCTACCAGGATCAGGTGCGATCCGGTGACGGCGTGACCGCTGAAGTACCGAATTTGCGCCTGCCGCGTGGCGCTGGGACGGCACCACGCATTGATCTGAACAATCAATGGGGCGACGAACCGCCTCCGCGTTTGACCCGAGAGCAGCGCGAGGCTTTCCAGCGCCAGATGCGGGGTGATGGCTCAGAGGCACAGGGCCTTACGCGCCGCAGTCTGACAGATCCGCCGAGCCATTTCCTGCAGCCTGCGCCGAGGGATTGACGGCAAGGCTCTTTTCGCGGGGCTCTCGCCCCCCTATCTTCGAGCGAGTCGCCATTCGGTGGCTCGCTTTTTCATTTCGGGAGAAATGCCATCATGACCGTGAACCCGGCCGCCGCCATCCAGCGCAGCAATTCTGGAGAGGATGACACGCCGGGCCCGGATATCAGCACCTGCCGCCTCGATAACGGGCTCGATCTCGTCGTCATCCCGGACCGGCGGGTGCCCGTCGCCACCCACATGATCTGGTACCGCAACGGCTCCGCCGATGATCCGATCGGCCAGTCGGGCATTGCGCACTTCCTCGAACATCTGATGTTCAAGGGAACCGAGCGCCACCCGGCCGGGGAGTTCTCGCAGGTGGTCTCCAGCCTGGGCGGACAGGAAAACGCTTTCACCTCATACGATTACACCGCCTATTTCCAGCGCGTCGCCAAGGAGCACCTGGCCACGCTGATGGAATTCGAATCCGACCGCATGGCCAATCTCGTGCTGGCGGACGAGGTCGTGGCACCCGAGCGCGACGTGGTGCTCGAAGAGCGCCGCATGCGCGTCGAGACCGATCCCGGCGCGCAGCTTTCCGAAGCGATGGCCTCCGCGCTCTTCGTGCACCATCCCTACGGCATCCCGATCATCGGCTGGATGCACGAGATCGAGACCCTCGATCGCGCGCATGCCCTCGATTATTACAAACGCTTCTACACGCCGGAGAACGCCATCCTCGTCGTTGCGGGCGATGTCGAGGCGGATGCGGTGCGCCGCCTTGCCGAAGGCACCTACGGGCAGATCGCGCCGCGCGGTGCGGCACCGAAGAGGTTGCGCCCGCGCGAGCCGGACCCGCGCGCCATGCGCCGCGTAACTGTCGCCGATCCGCGCGTTGACCAGCCGCTGATGCAGCGCCTCTATCTGACGCCGTCATCCCTTACCGCACCGGGGCGCGACGCCTTCGCCCTCGAAGTTCTCGCCGAGCTGATCGGCGGCGGCCCGACATCGTATCTCTATCGCAAGATCGTGCTCGAGCGCGGCGTCGCCGTCAATGCGGGCGCCTGGTACATGTCCTCGGCGCTCGACGAGACTCGCTTTGCCGTCTACGCCGTGCCGACGCCGGAGGTCGGTCTCGACCAGCTCGAGGAGATGCTCGACCGGGCCATCGCGGGTATCGCCGACGAGGCGCTCGACGAAAAGGCGATCACCCGCGCCAAGACACAGCTCATCGCCGAGACCACCTATGCCGCCGACAGCCAGACCTCGCTGGCGCGTATCTACGGTTCGGCCCTCGCGATCGGCGAGACGATCGACGCCGTGCGCCGCTGGCCGCGCGACATCGAGGCGGTCACCCGCGAGGAACTCGCCGATGTCGCGGCGCGCTATCTCGTCCCGCGCCGCGCGGTAACCGGGCACCTTCTCAAGGCCGACTGACAACGCCAGCCCGAAATCCCCTGCCCGAACCTCCCCTCGCCATTCACGAAGCCGCCTCTTCGATGCCCCTTCAGGAGCCGCACATGACCATCGCCGTCGAACCCGTGTCCACCGCCCCGGCCCGCGCCGAGCGGATCGTCACGCCCGCCGGGATCGAAGTCTGGACCGTGCATTCGCAGGTCGTCCCCGTCGCGGCGATGTCCTTCATCTTCGAGGGCGGCGCGTCGCAGGACGGGCTCGACAAGCCCGGCATCGCGCAGATGATGGCGCAGCTGCTCGACGAGGGCGCAGGCCCCTACCCGTCCGATGCCTATCAGGAGAAGCTCGCCGAGGCGGCAATCGAGCTTTCCTTCAATGCCGGTCAGGATTCGATCAGCGGCGGCCTGCGCACGCTCACGCGCAATCTCGACGAGGCGATCAGCCTCACCCGGCTCGCCCTCGTCGAGCCGCGCTTCGACGACGAAGCCATAACCCGCGTCCGGGCACAGACATCGGCGGGGATCCGCTATCAGCAGAACGATCCCGGCGTGCGCGCCACCAAGACCTTCTTCGCCACCGCCTTTCCCGGCCATATCTACGGCCTGCCCAATGGCGGCACGCTGGAGAGCGTGGAGGCGATCACGCGCGACGATCTCGTCGCGGCGCATGCCCGCCTCATCGCGCGCGACAACCTCAAGGTCGCGGTCGTCGGCGCTCTCGACGAAGCGCAGGTCATCGCACTCGTCGACGGCGTGTTCGGGGATCTTCCCGCCCATGCCGGAATCGTGGCGCCGCCGGCGGTGAGCATTACAGCACTCGGCACGCGCACCATCGTCGATCTCGACGTTCCGCAATCCGTGATCCGCTTCGGCATGAACGGGATCGGCTGGCGGGATCCGGATTTCATCCCCGCCTTCGTGCTCAACCACATCCTCGGTGGCGGCGTCTTCACCTCGCGCCTCTTCCAGGAGGTGCGCGAAAAGCGCGGCCTCGCCTATTCCGTCGGCACGGGCCTCGTCAGCCTGCGCGGCGCCGCCATGACATGGGGTTTCACCGCGACCAAGAACGAGCGCGTCGTCGAGGCGCTGGAGGTCATCGCGGGCCAGATCGAGACCCTCAAGGCAGAGGGCCCCAGCGAGGAAGAGCTGACCAAGGCCAAGGCCTATCTGACGGGCTCCTACCCGCTTGCATTCGACACCTCCACGAAGATCGCCCAGCAACTCGCCCAGATCGCCTTCGAGGGCCTGGGTATCGACTATATCGCCCGGCGCAACGCGCTGGTCGCTGCAGTGACGCGCGAGGATGTGATGCGTGCGGCATCGCGCGTCCTCGGCGACGGGCGTATGCTCGTGGTGATCGCAGGCCGGCCCGAGGGGCTTGCTGCGGTCTGAGGGCGCGGCGGCGCAGCCTTGCAATGCATCCTTTGGCGGATGCGTGCGTTATCGCAGAAGAAGCTTTGCGATAGCCGGGTTTTCCCGCATTGGCGGGGGCATTGCGAAGCGTCACCATTCGCTTTCGTCACAGGAGGTTTCCAGGCATGAGTTTGCGGCAATCGATCGAGCAGGCGATGGGCAATACGATGGGTGGCGCCGGGATACCGCGCACGGCCATCGAAGCGGCACTGTCCGTCACCGAGACCGAGCTGAAACGACTGCGCGACGAGGATGCTTCCGGCAAGCTGCCGTTGCTCTCCCTGCCGGATGAAACGGCGGATCTCGCGCTCGTGGAGGAGACCGCGCGCAAGCTGCGTGACGGTGCCAGCGACATCGTCTTTCTCGGCACGGGAGGCTCCAGCCTCGGCGGGCAGACGCTGGTCCAGCTCGCCGATTACATGGTGCCGGGCCTCGGTCGCCTCTCCGAGGGTCCGCGTGTCCATTTCTTCGACAATCTCGACCCGGTGACTTTCGGGCGCGCGCTCGAAATGTTGCCGCTGGCGACGACCCGCTTCTGCGCGATTTCGAAATCCGGCGGCACCGGCGAGACGCTGATGCAGACGATGGCGGTGATGCGGACGCTCTCCGATGCGGGCCTCAGCATCGGCGAACACGTCTACGGCCTCTCCGAGCCGCGCAAGGAGGGCACGAAGAACGCCCTGCGTGATCTGCTCGAGCCGGAGGGCTCGCCCTTTC
Source organism: Salinarimonas sp. (assembly GCA_020832565.1). GTDB lineage: Bacteria > Pseudomonadota > Alphaproteobacteria > Rhizobiales > Beijerinckiaceae > Saliniramus. The sequence goes on from JAFIEI010000011.1 coordinate 43,781, forward strand.
TGGAACATCATACGGGCATCGGCGGTCGGTATTCGGGGCTGACCAATGTGGGGCTCCTGCCCGCCGCCGTGATGGGGCTCGACATTGCCGCCATCCGCCGGGGTGCGGCTTCCGTCTATGCGCCGATCCGCGCCGGCGAACTGGCCGCAGCCGATATTCCCGTGGCGAACGGTGCCGCACTGATGACGGCTGCCGCGCTGGAAGGCAAGGCGGTGTGCGTCACCATGGCCTATGCCGACCGGCTGGAGCGCTTCACGCGCTGGTGGGTGCAGCTCTGGGCCGAAAGCCTGGGCAAGGAAGGCAAGGGCTCGCAGCCCGTCGCCGCGATCGGCCCCGTCGATCAGCATTCGCAATTGCAGCTCTATCTCGCGGGCCCCAACGACAAGATATTCACCGTGATCACCACGGATTGCCTGGGCAAGGGCCCGGCCATCGACAAGGCTCTGGCCGAACGCGCCGGTGAGCCCGGCTTCGCCGGCAGGACCATCGGCGATCTCGTCGCGGCGCAGGGCCGTGCCACGGCAGATACGCTGGTGAAGAACCATCGCCCGACCCGAACGATCCACGTTGATCGCCTCGACGAGGAGCATCTCGGCGCGCTGATGATGCATTTCATGCTGGAGACCATCCTCACCGGTTATGCGCTGGGCATCGATCCGTTCGACCAGCCTGCCGTCGAGGAGGGCAAGGTGCTTGCAAAGCAATATCTCGCAGAGGGTCCCAGGGCGTGATGCAGGCTGCAGCATGACGCATCTCGTTCTCGTCGGTGGCGGGCACGCCCATGCGCTCGCGCTGCGGGGCCTCGCCCTCGATTCCGAACCGGGGCTGCGCATCACTCTCGTCGCACCCGAGCGGCATTCACCCTATTCCGGCATGCTTCCCGGGCATGTGGCGGGCCTCTACAGCCATGAGGCGATGCATATCGATCTGGAACGGCTCGCGGAGGCTGCGCGCGCGGAATTCGTCCGCGCGCGCGCCATCGGTTTTCACGGCGCCGAGAAGCGCATCGCGCTCGATACCGGCGAGAACCTGTCCTTCGATATCGCCTCGATCGATATCGGCATCACCCCGGATCGCGATGCGATCGCCGGCGCGCGCGAGCATGCACTGGCAGTGAAGCCGATCGGCTCTCTGATGCCCAAGCTGGAAGCGTTATTCGCCGAGATACGGCGTGCGGACGGGCCGCGCCGGATGCTGGTCATCGGCGGCGGTGCGGCGGGGACCTGCCTCGCCTTCGCCCTGCGGCGCCGGCTCCGGCGCGAGGCCCCCGACGGGCGGATCGAGGTGGCGCTCGCCACGGCCGAGGAGATTACCCCCGAAATCAACGCCACTGCGCGCTTCTTCCTGCGGCGCGCCCTGCGACGCGCGCAGATCACCCTGCATGAGCACAGCCCGATCGCACGGATCGATGAAACCGGTGGGCATGACGAGCACGGCCGCCACATCGCCGCCGATGCCGTCCTCGTCGCCTCGCATGCGCGGGCGCCTGGCGTGCTGGCCGAGGGTGATCTGGCGCGCACCCCCGACGGCTTCCTCGCCATCGAACCGGATCTGCGCGTAGGGGGACAGGAGGCAATCTTCGGCGTCGGCGATTGCGCCACGATGGGCGCGCATCCGCGTCCCAAGGCGGGCGTCTTCGCCGTGCGCCAGGGTCCGGCCCTGCGGCGCAACATCCGTGCGCTCGTGCGCGGCGAAGCGCTCACGCCGCATATCCCGCAGAAGGACTGGCTGATGCTGATCGCCGACAGCGAAGGCCGCGCCGTCGCATCGCGTGGATCGGGCTTCGCCTTCGCCGGCCGTTTGCCCTGGCTGGTGAAGGATCACATCGACCGGAAATTCATGGCGTTGTTCGATTCCGCGAACCTCACCACGCGCTCGTGAGCGCTGCAGCTGCGGTTCGCTCTTGACCTCACGGCGCGTCCGTTTTCCAAAGGAGACGGTGCTTCATCTGCGACAGGGGTCTTCGCGTGTTCGAATCGGTACTCATCGCCAATCGCGGCGAAATCGCCTGCCGGATCATCAGAACGGCACGAGCGCTCGGCATGCGCACCATCGCGGTGCATTCGCAGGCGGATGCGGATGCGCTGTTCGTGCAGATGGCCGACGAGGCCTACGAGATCGGTCCGGCAGCGGCGGCGGAATCGTATCTGCGCATCGACAAGGTGATCGATGTCGCGCTTGCGAGCGGCGCGCAATGCATCCATCCGGGCTACGGCTTCCTCTCCGAGCGGGCGGAATTCGCGGAGGCCTGCGCCGAGAACGGCATCACCTTCATCGGCCCGCCCGCATCGGCGATCAACGCCATGGGCCTCAAGGATGCCGCCAAGGCTTTGGCCCAGAAGGCGGGCGTGCCCGTGGTGCCTGGCTATCACGGCAGCAAGCAGGAACCGGATTTCCTGCGCCAGAAGGCGTATGAGATCGGCTATCCGGTGCTCATCAAGGCCGTCGCCGGTGGTGGCGGCAAGGGGATGAAGCGGGTCGACAAGGCCACCGATTTCGACGATTCCCTCGCCTCCGCCATGCGCGAGGGACAGGCCTCCTTCGGCGATCCGCGCGTCCTCGTCGAGAAATACGTGCTCGCCCCGCGCCATGTCGAGATCCAGATATTCGCCGACCAGCACGGCAACGTGGTGCATCTCAACGAACGCGACTGCTCGCTCCAGCGCCGTCACCAGAAGGTGATCGAGGAGGCGCCTGCGCCCGGCATGACGCCCCAGATGCGCGAGGCCATGGGCAAGGCCGCCGTGGAGGCAGCGCGCGCGGTCGGCTATGTCGGCGCCGGAACGGTGGAATTCATCGCCGACGGCCGCGACGGCCTGCGCCCGGACCGCTTCTATTTCATGGAGATGAACACGCGTCTTCAGGTCGAGCATCCGGTAACCGAGGCGGTGACGGGGCTCGATCTGGTGGAATTGCAGTTTCGCGTCGCCTATGGCGAGCCCCTGCCCTTCACGCAGGAGGAGGTCCGCCTCGAGGGGCACGCCGTCGAGGCGCGGCTTTATGCCGAGGATCCGGAGAAGGGTTTCCTGCCCTCGACGGGACGCCTCTGGGCGCTGGAACTGCCGGAAGATTTCGGCATCCGTATCGATTCCGGCGTCGAGGCCGGGGACGAGGTCAGCCCGTTCTACGATCCGATGATCGCCAAGATCATCGCGCGCGGCGCGGACCGCGACGAGGCGCTCGACCGCTTGTCACGGGCGCTCGGTGAGACACTCGTCGCAGGCCCGCGCACCAATGCCGCCTTCCTGAAGAAACTCGTCGATGCTCAAGGGTTTCGCGACGGCGCCTTCGATACCGGCTTCATCGATCAGAACCTCGAAGCGCTCGGCGCCGTGGAGCGCCCACGTGATCCCATCGCGGTGGCGGCGGGGGCGCTGGCGCTGGTGCGGCGCGACCATGATCGCAACGCCGTCGCCGGGAGCGTCGCCGTCGGCGACCTGCCCGGCCCATGGTGGTCGAGCGACGGATTCCAGCTGCTCGGCCGGCGTCAGACCGGGCTGCCGCTGATGGTGGATGGCACGCGGGTCGACGGGGAGCTCACCTGGGATGCGGAAGGCCCCGCCTTCGAATTGCCGGGCGAGGAATCCACGCCCGGCGCGGTCGAGGCGAGCATCGTGGAGGCCGGCGAGGCCATGCTGGTCCTGCGTGAGGGGCGCCAGACCCGCGTCGAGATCTACGATCCCACGACCGTCGATCTCGAACATCTCGATGTCGGCGGCCTGATCAAGGCCCCGATGCACGGCAAACTGGTGGCGCTCTTCGTCGAATCGGGCCAATCCGTGGAGAAGGGCCAACGCGTCGCAGTGGTCGAGGCGATGAAAATGGAGCATGTCCTGCTTGCGCCCGTCGCCGGCGTGATCGGCGAGATCGCCGCCGCGATCGGTGACCAGGTGAGCGAGGGCGCGCGGATAACGGTGGTGCTCGAGGAGGGCGATACGGCATGAGCAAACGGCTTGCTATGGTTCTGGGCGGGCTCGTCCTTGCGATCGGCCTCATTGCCTATGTCGGCTACATGCTTCAGCAATTCGGGCAGGAATGCGATTCGACCCTGCGCCATTGCGATGTCGAGCGCGAGGAAATCGCGTTCCTCGAAGGCCAGTGGTGCGCCGCCATCGACCCGCAGGCCCTGCGCGAGCGGATCGTCTTCGAGGAGGAGCGCATCATGCTCCTGCGCGACGGGGCTCTCGCCGAGACCGACGATGACTGGCGCGAAATGCGCGTCTTCGCCTCTATGGGAGCGCTGGTCTATTTCGAGCACGATCCGCAGACCGGCGACCGCCTGACCGGCGAACTGACCATCCGCGCCGACGGGCCGGATCGCCGCTTCATGGTCGACGGCCCCAATGAAATCGAATGGGTGCGCTGCGCCGCGAGCTAATCGCGCCCGTGCGGCATCCGGGACGGACCAATCATGACAGACACACCCGATACGAGCTTCGACGCGAACGGCACGCCCTTCACGGAATATGCCGATCCCGATGCCGCGATTACGGCGTTGAGCCATTCCTATGACGATGCAGCCGAGACCCTGCGCGCGGCGATCACGCGTTTCGTCGAGGACGGCACCCCGCCGGATGCAGCGACACGCGCGCGCTTTCGCTATCCGGAACTGCGGGTGGTCTATGCTGCCGAGGCACCGCCCCCGCGCACGCAACGCGCCTTCGCCAAACTGCTGAGCGCGGGCGTCTATGCCACGACGCTGACGCATCCCGAGGCCTTCCGGAGTTATCTCCTGGAACAGCTCACACCGCTGGTCAACGAATACGGAGCCCGTCTCCAGGTCGGGCCCGGCGCGCAGGAAATCCCCTACCCTTATGTTCTGGAGCGCGGCGACGAGCTCGCCCATGGCGAGGTAACCGCCAGTGCGCTGGCCCAGCATTTTCCCATCCCCGACCTCACCCAGGTCGGCGACGAGATCGCCGACAGCATGTGGGAGGCGCCCCCGGATGCGATGCGCCCGCTCGCCCTGTTCGACGCCGTGCGGGTGGATTACTCGCTGCGCCGGCTGGTGCATTATACCGGCACGGATTGGCGCTCGATCCAGCCTTGGATCCTCCTCACCAACTATCACCGCTATGTCGACCAGTTCGTGCAATGGGCGCTCGAGGAGCTGCAGCGCGAGGACAGCGTGCACGAGCGCCTCGTCATGCCCGGCGGCATCAGTGTCACGCGTGAGCAGGCGGCGCAGACGGATGCGGAGACGCTGATGGCGCAATCGCCGTGGCACCGCCATCAGATGCCCGCCTATCATCTCACGCGACGTGAGGGCTGCGGCGAGGGCGTGACGCTCGTCAATATCGGCGTCGGCCCCTCCAACGCCAAGACGATTACCGACCACCTTGCCGTGCTGCGCCCCCATTGCTGGCTGATGGTGGGGCATTGCGGCGGGCTGCGCCAGTCGCAGACCATCGGCGACTACGTGCTCGCCCACGCTTATTTGCGCCAGGACGGCATCCTCGACAGCCTCGTGCCGACCGATATCCCGATCCCCGCCCTCGCCGAAGTGCAGATCGCCCTGCAGCAGGCGGCGGGCCAGGTGACCGGCGAGCACGGCGAGGCGCTCAAGGGCCGCCTGCGCACCGGCACCGTCGTCACCAATGACGACCGCAATTGGGAACTGCGCTGGAGCCATGAGCGGCGGCGTTTCAACATTTCGCGCGCCATCGCCATCGATATGGAAAGCGGCACGATCGCCGCCCAGGGCTTTCGCCTGCGCGTTCCCTACGGCACACTGCTCTGCGTCTCGGACAAGCCGCTGCACGGCGAAATCAAGCTGCCCGGTGCGGCCAATGCGTTCTATCAGCGCGCCGTCGGCGAGCATCTGATGATCGGCCTGGAGACCCTGGAGATCCTGCGCGGCGAGCGCACGGCACTGCATTCGCGCAAGCTGCGCTCCTTCGACGAGCCCCCTTTCCGCTGACCCGGCGACCGGCGGGCGTTGTGCGCTTTCGGAAAGCGCGCGCACGCCGATTGCGCGTGCGGCGCCGCTGCGGCAGCCTCGCATCCGGCCTGATCCGGAGAGAGCAACCATGACCCATGCGCATTTGCCCGCCACCCGCACAGGGCGCATCACGCGCCCCGACGGCGCTTCGATCCATTACGAAGTCAGCGGCAGCGGACCGGCACTGCTCTTCGCCCACGGGCTCGGGGGCAATCACATGAGCTGGTGGCAGCAGATCCCCGCATTCGCCTCGCGCCACACCTGCATCGCCTTTTCGCATCGCGGCTTTGCCCCGTCGACCTGCCCCGGCCCGGCCCCCGACCCGCACGATTATGCCGGCGATGCGCTCGCGCTGCTCGACCATCTCGGCATCGAGCGGACCGTCTTCATCGGACAGTCCATGGGCGGCTGGACCGGCGTCGAGACCGCCCTGGCCCATCCTGATCGACTGGCCGGCCTGGTGCTCGCGAGCACCACCGGGTCGCTCTCCTTCGACGGGCTCGACGATCCCGACGTCGCGCGCTGGTACAAGCAGCAGCCCGCGATCCGCGAGGGGCTCGTGGCGGCCAATATCCACCCGGCGACAGGCGCGGTCTTCGCTGCTGCTGAACCTGCCCTGCACCAACTCTACGGCATGATCGACCGGCTCAATGCCGGGCTCGACAAGGAGGCCGTGCGCGCCGCGATCTGGAGCATGCGGGCGCGCAGCCCGGAGGATGCCGGACGCATCGGCTGTCCGACGCTGATGATCACCGGCGAAGACGACATCGCGATCCCGGCTGCCGGTGTGCGCGCCCTGTCGCGGCATATCCGCGACGTGCGCGTCCGCAGCATTCCCGCAACCGGACACTCGGTCTATTTCGAGCGCGCCGCCCTGTTCAACGCCCTCGTCGAGGGTTTCCTCGCCGAGATCGGCTGGGGCTGATCAAGTTCCCACCCGCAACGGCGCGCCGAGCTTGCGCAGGGCCGCGAGCGCAGACAGCGCGGTGATCCGCCCGGTCTTGGGATTCTCCGAGGGGATATTCTCGATCTCCAGCGCGAAAGAAGCGGAATCCGCATCGACCTCGATGCGGTGACAATTGCGGGTCACGCCGGGATCGGCCCAGATCTCGATCGTCGTCGCATCCGGCCCGATACCCGCGAGAGAGAGCGCCGCCGCGACGTTCACATTGGCCGGAAAGCCCTTCGCGGCATCGCGGGCGCTGCCCTTGAAGACGAGGCGCGCCTCGCTCAGCCCCTCGACGGAAATACCGTTCTCGACAAGATGCGGCGCCCCGGCCAGGCCGCCGGGCGGCTTGCGGGTGATCATGCGCACCGAACGGATTTCACCCTCGGCTGCGGCGCTGACGGCATCGAGTCCGAGCAAGGCACCGGTGGGAATGATGATCTGGCCGCCCATATCGCGCGCCAGCGCAATCAGTTCGGGATGCGGCAACAGCGCGCCGGCGGAGAGGATCATCACCTGCTTGCCGGCGCCGAGCATGGTGGCGCACAACTCCTCGACGATTGCAGCGGGGGCGCATTCGACGGCGATGTCGCAATGCGCGGGCAGGTCTTCGATCGTGACGATCGGGCAGTCGATGCCCTGCTCGCCAAGCCAGGCCTGCGCCTTGTCGCGCCCGCCGACGGCGACGCAGGACAGCGTGAGCCCGTCGATGCCCTCAGCCAGCTCCTGCGCGAGCTTGCGTCCGATCGCTCCGAGGCCGACGATCCCTACCCGAATCTCGCTCATTCCCGTTCCTCTCCCATAATCGTCACGGGGAGATTGGCCGAGCGTGACGGAGTGTCAAGCCTGTAGCGATCGAGCGACACGGAAGTCATGCTGCAGTGCAATACTAGAATTCGTTTCTACATTTATTATAAATTTACCATAAAGCGATTTTCTATTGCCAATTCGACTACAAAACTGTCAGATTATGAAACGGATACATGCGCTCGCGCTTTGTTTCAGCCCTTGATCCGATGAAAGGAGGGCGACATGGCGACCTGGGTTACAGTCGGGATCGTATTTGCGATTGCCTTCTATGCACATTACGCACGCCTGAAGAGCCCGCTCGTCTTCGTGGCCTGCCTGGTCCTCCTCGTGATCGGGCTGACCATCGATCTGCTGATCGAGCAGCCTCCGTCCCGATTCGCGGATTGAACCCGCTCACGGGCGCTGCGGCGCCTCGGTGGCGGGCAATGTGCGCGCAAACAGCGCGACGATGTCGCAGCGCATGCCGGTGATGCGGTAGAGCCCCAATGCCGATCCGCCGAGCCAGAACAGCCATGCGACGAGGACGGCAAGCCCGGCCCCCATCAATCCGAAATACGGCACCAGCAAGAAATTGCCTAACGCCAGAACGATTGTCGACGCGATGCACAGGGCGGCGTTGAACATCTGCGCGCCGGCGATGGTCAGAAGCTGGACCACGGGGCCGGCAAGCGCACGCAACACCTGACAGGCGACCAGCAGCACCAGAACCCCATGCGCCCGGGCGAAGTCCGGGTGGAAGATTGCGAGGATCGCGTCACCGAACAGCGCCGTCGCGATCAGGGCAGCCAGGGTGAAGGCAATCGGGAAGATTGCCGCGGCGCGCATCGTGTCGCCCGTGCGCCCAAGGCGCCTCGCCGCCTTGGCATCGGCGAGATCGGGGATAATGACCTGGTGCGCCACCTGCACACCGAAGCCCACCAGCAAAGCCAGCTTCAGGGATATACCGAAGGCCGCCAGCGTGGCCGAGTCGAGGACCGTCGCCGCAAGCAGGATGGCGAGATCGGCAAAGATCAGCGTGTAGATCGCCACCGCGATCTGGGGCGCACCCTCGCGGCGCCAGCGCGAAACGAGCCGCCGGTCGCCGCGAACCGGCGCCGCGCTGCCGGAGGGCAGGCGCTTGCGCAGCAAGAGCCACTGCGCACCCGTAAGCATTCCCGTCACGGCGAAGAGTGCCAGCACCACGACCCAGACCTGCGGGCTGGTACCGGCGAGGATCATGCCGGAGACGATGAGGAGGAACAGAACCGGACGCAGGAACGTCTCGGGCCCGTAAGCCAGGAAGAACGCGCGCAGGGAGAGCGCAATGCCGGAATTGATGCTGAAGAAGGCAAGCACCGGCATGCCGATCGCGGTGATGGCAAAAAGCGCCCGCTCCTGCCCGGTAGCCCCCGGCCAGATCAGCGCGGCCAGGAGAATCACGCCTGCGAACAGGAAGCCGAGACGCAATGCGTCGGCATGGGTCTGGCGCAGGAATGCCGCGAGCCTGCCGGGTCGCGCGCGCTCCTGGTAGCGCGCGATGAAGCGCGGCGCGATCTCCGGGTAGCCGAAGGAGACCGCCGTCGCCGCGACGATGGCAAGCGAGGTCGCGGCGAAGAACAGGCCGAGATCCTCCGGCGCGAGCAGCCTTGCCAGAACGAGCTGCGTCAGGAACCCCGCCCCGGCACCACCGAAGCGGATGACCAGCAGGATCAGGGTCATCGACGTAAGGAGCTTGCGCAGACGTGCCAATCCGAACACCCATTTCGATCAAGATCGTCCAACGGGTGATAGCGCAGATGCATTGAGGAATACTGAACCCGCCCGGCCCCGCCGTTCTGCGGGACCGTACGGATGTGGCAGCATGTCGCCTCAGGTCTCGTAATGATCCGCCACCAGGCGATCGAGCAGGCGCACGCCGAAGCCCGACCCCCAGCTCTTGTTCACGTCGCTGGCCTCGGCGGCCATTCCGGTGCCGGCGATATCGAGATGCGCCCAGGGCGTATCCTTCACGAAACGCTGCAGGAACTGCGCCGCAGTGATCGCACCGCCGAAGCGCCCCCCGGTATTCTTCATGTCGGCGAATTTCGAATCGATGAGCTTATCATAGGCCTTGCCGAGCGGCAGGCGCCAGACCTTCTCGCCGGTAGCCGCCCCCGCCTCCGACAGACGCCCCGAGAGCGCGTCGTCATTGCTGAACAGGCCGGCGTGATCCTTGCCGAGCGCGACGATGATGGCACCGGTCAGGGTTGCCAGGTCAATCATGAATTGCGGCTCATACTTGTCTTCGACATAGGTGAGCAGATCCGCGAGGACGAGCCGGCCTTCCGCATCGGTGTTGATGATCTCCACCGTCTGGCCGGAAAGGGTCTCGACGATGTCGCCGGGGCGCTGCGCCTTGCCGTCGGGCATGTTCTCGACGAGACCGATCACACCCACGACATTCGCCTTCGCCTTGCGGGCGGCAAGCGCGTGCATCAGGCCGACGACGGTGGCGGCACCGGCCATGTCGCCCTTCATGTCCTCCATGCCGCCGGCGGGCTTGATCGAGATGCCGCCGGTGTCGAAGACGACGCCCTTGCCGATGAACGCGACGGGCTTGTCCGCCTTCTTGGCGCCCTGCCAGCGCATGACCGCGACACGCGCCGGCCGCTCAGAGCCCTGCGCAACACCGAGAAGCGCGCGCATGCCGATCTTGCCGAGCTGCTTCTCGTCGAGGATTTCGACCTCGACGCCGAGCTTCTCCAGCGCCGCGGCACGGTCGGCGAATTCCACCGGGCCCAGCGTATTGGCCGGCTCGTTGACCAGATCGCGCGCCAGCATGACGCCGTCGGCCAGCCCGGCGCTCTGCTTCGCCGCTTTCTTCAGCGCCTGCGGATCGGCGCCGACGAGTGTCAGCTTGCCACCCTTCTTCGGCGCATCCTCGTCCTCGTCCTTCTTCTTGGACTTGTAATGATCGAAGCGGTAGGCCCGCAGCCGCGCTCCGAGCGCGAGGCCTGCAATGGCGCCGTCATCGCCCTGGAACCCGGGGAATTCGGTCACGAGCGTCGCCTCGCGCCCGGAGGTCGCTCCGACGATCGCGGCGCCGAGAGCCGGCCAGTCCGGCGTCTCACCGTCCACGGGCTTGCCGAGCCCGACGATGACAAGTCGGTCGAGCTCGGGCTGCGCCGGCGCAGTAATCTTCATCACCGATTTGAACTTGCCCTTGAATTTCTCGGCCTTGGCGGCGCGAGTCACGAGCCCGACGGCCTCGCCGAGAAGCCGCGCAGCCTGCGGGCCGGGGGCCAGATCCTCGCCGACACACACAACGAGATCACCGGATTTCGGCAATTCAAGCGAGTCGAATTCGAGCTTGAACGCGTCTGACATGGGCACTTCCCTTTCTTCGGTCGATTCCTGCGCAAGGTCGTTTCCTGCGCAAGAATGCGCAACCTTGCCTTTCGCACAACATAGCGGCTCCCGGCGCAGACGAAAGGGCGCGTAGAGCTTCTATTTGAATTATGGTTTTGCGCAGGGTCGCGGGGCTGCCTCCCCGGCAGATGCGGTCGCGGCCCGACCGGGGCACCACGCAATCCGATCCGCCAAGCAATCGGACATCAGGATTTGTTTGACGAATTCTACAATTTCAAGTATTACTGTTAACAATCCTTGATTCTTACCCTAGGGAAGATTCAAGGAGCGGGAACGCTGAAGCGTACGCGGAGTCACGGACTCCCTAAGCTTGGCCATTTATCGCTAGTATCGTGGGTAGGGGTTAGTCTACAGCCTCAGATCAATCGGGCCGCCATCCATGATCAGTGGGTCGCGCCGATCATCATGCCAGGGATCGAACGATGGGGCGCGGCTCCGCAATGGCCAGATCGAACAGGGATGCGCATCACGAGCGCCCGGCGCAGGACAAGCGATTCCGGGTGCCGGTTACGCGCAGCCGTCATGCCGTCACCGCGCGCATCGCCCTCACGGTGGCGCTTTGCTTCGCCACGCTGACCATCGTCGTGGTCGCATCGGGCTTGCGCATGACGGATGCGGATGCGTCCGGCGTCACGAAGCAGATCCACCTGCGTGACTGACACGCGCTCGTGGGAACGGCCTTGCGCAAAACGTGGCCGTTTTTGCTTCGCGACCAGAACTCCTTCGGAGATCCCGCGTTGATGCTGCATGAACGACAAGGATGGCGAGCACCCGATCATGCAGCGTGATGGCGGTCACCCGCATGATGATGCGCGTGACGAGGGCAAGCGACGCGGTCGTCGGGCCGTCTCACCGCTGGACATCCCGTGGCGCGGCTATATCGACGTCTTCCGGCGTGTAGGCCGCGCCTTTTCGGTCGACCGTGTCAGCGCCAATGCGGCGGGCGCGGCGTTCTTCATGATCTTCGCCATCGTCCCTGCCCTCGCAGCCCTTGTATCGCTCTATGGTCTCGTCGGCGATCCGTCGCGCCTGCGCGACCAGCTCACCGATCTGGACGCCTTCCTGCCTCCTGCCATGCTGGATCTGATGGACAGCGAACTCGACCGACTGATCGACCAGCGCCCGGATACGCTCGGCCTGACCTTCGCCACCACGTTCGCCATCGCGATCTACGTGGTGAACAACGCGGTACTGCGGCTGTTCGATGCGCTCAACGTGATCTATGGCGAGCGCGAGACACGCTCGTATTTCGGGCTATACGGCACCTCTATCCTTTTCACCATCGGCGCGCTGATCTTCGCGGCCATGCTCGTCAACGTCGTCATCACGATCCCGATCATTCTGCGCTTCCTGCCGCTCGGCCCGGTGGCCGGCTGGATCATCACCGTATTGCCGCTCGTCGTTATCTTCGTCGTGGCCAATATCGGCATCGCCGTGCTCTATCGCTACGGGCCGAGCCGCGTGCCGGCCCGCTGGCGCTGGATCTCACCGGGATCCGTATCCGCCGCGACGGTCTGGGTCGCGACCTCGGCGGGATTTTCCTTCTACATGTCGAATTTCGCCGATTATTCGGCGACCTACGGCTCGCTCGGCGCCATCGCAGCGGCGATGATGTGGGCCTATCTGTCGACGCTGATCCTGCTCGTCGGCGCGGAATTCAACGCGGAGCTCGAGCAGCAGACATCCCGCGACACCACCATCCCGCCGGAGCGAAAAATGGGCGAGCGCGGGGCTAATGTTGCAGATACGCTGGGCAAAACACGCAGCTGATGCGGGCGATCACGCCGCCCGATCTGTCGTGTTCGCGGGCGATCAAGCCGCCCGCATGGCTGCCCGCAGCGTCTCGCGGAAGCTGTCGATGCAGGTGAGTTCGCCGCCGCGTTCGACATGCCAGAAAGTCCAGCCGTTACAGGCGGGAAGCCCCTGTGCCAGCGCGCCGATCTTGTGGATCGAACCGATCGCCGGGCCGAGCGCGAGCCGCCCGTCCGCCCGCACCAGCGCCTGATGGCGCCCGCGTGCATCGGTGAGCATCTCGCCGGGCTTGAGCATGCCGCCCTCGACCACTGAGAGGAAGGGAATGCGCGGCTCTGCGCGCTTCTCCGGCGCGGCCTTCAGCGCTTCCGGATCAACCGGCTGCACCGCCGCAATGCGTGCGCGTGCCGCGTCGGCATAGGTCGTATCGCGCTCGCAGCCGATGAAGTTGCGCCCGAGCATCTTCGCCACCGCCCCGGTCGTGCCGGAGCCGAAGAACGGATCGAGGATCACATCGCCGGGATTGGAACTCGCCAGCATGATCCGCGCGAGCAAGGCTTCGGGCTTTTGCGTGGGATGAACCTTGCGGCCATCGGCATCTTTCAGCCGCTCCTCGCCGGTGCAGATGGGAAACAGCCAGTCGGAGCGCATCTGCACGTCTTCGTTGGCGGCCTTCATCGCATCGTAATGGAAGGTATAGCCCTTCGCATCGGGGCTGCGGCTGGCCCAGATCATCGTCTCATGCGCGTTCGTAAAGCGCTTGCCGCGGAAATTCGGCATCGGATTGGCTTTGCGCCATACGATGTCGTTGAGGATCCAGAAGTTCAGATCCTGCAGCGCCGATCCGACGCGGAAAATGTTGTGATACGAGCCGATCACCCAGAGCGTCGCGTTCTTCTTCATGACGCGCCGCACCGCGAGCAGCCAGGCCCGGGTGAAGGCGTCATAGGCCGAGAAGCTGGCGAACTGGTCCCAGGCATCATCGACCGCATCGACGCGGCTATGGTCGGGGCGCATCAGCGCGCCCTCGAGCTGGAGATTGTAGGGCGGATCCGCAAAGACGAGATCCACGCTCTCCGCAGGGAGCTTCTCCAGGGCGGCGATACAATCGCCGATCAGGATTTCATTGACGGGGAGCTTGGTCCCCATCCGAGGCGCCGCCGCGACCCGCCCGGTACGCGAGACATGTTTCCGGGCGGTTGCGACGGCAGCCCCGGTACGCGAGGTACCCATGGGCATGCACCATTCACTCGAACTACGAGGAGGATCATTGCCGGATAGGGTAAAGATCGTGTTGCCGGGATATTGAGAATGCGTCCCGCTTTGGGGCTGCAATTTTTGCCGGGTTATTGATTTTAAAGGAAAATCTCAAACGAGACGGGCTTCGCATTCACCCTTCGTCAACCATGTTCGCAAGGGTGCGAAACTCATCCTGTGGATTGCACACGGTCCCAAGCGCGAAAGCGCACTCATGTGCTGCTGAGTCGGATACCCAACGTTGTTCTCGAATCCGTATTCAGGGTAGTGAAGTGCCGCGAATCGCATGGCCCGGTCGCGAATCACCTTCGCCACGATCGATGCAGCCGCAATACAGGCATAAGCCGAATCACCCTTCACCACCGCGCTCGCGGGAACCGGCAGGCCCGGTGGAACGTCGCGCCCGTCGATCAGGGCGTGATCGGGAGGGGTTGGAAGCGCAGCCAGCGCGCGGCGCATGGCGACGAGTGTCGCGCCGCGAATGTTCAACTGATCGATCTCCTGCGGCCCGGCGCCGGCAATGCCGACCCGGGCGCTCGCCATGATCTGCGCAAACAGCTCCTCGCGGCGGACGGCACCGAGTGCCTTCGAATCGCGCAAGCCCTCCGGGATCGCAGCAGGGTCGAGGATGACCGCCGCCGCCATCACCGGCCCGGCGAGCGGCCCGCGCCCCACCTCGTCGATTCCCGCAAAGCATGCGCGCGGATCGAGGGCGCGCTCCTGCGAGCCGTCGAGGGCGATACGCGGTTTGCGCGCCATGGCGCGTCAGATGGAGAAGGAGGTACCGCAGCCGCAGGACGATGTGGCGAGCGGGTTCTTGATCTGGAAGCTCTGGCCGATCAGGTCGTCGACGAAATCGATCACCGAGCCTTCCATGTATTGCGCGGAGATCTCGTCGACGATGACGGCAGCACCGTCACGCTCGATCACGATATCGTCCTCCTGCACCTGCGTGTCGATATCGAAGCCGTATTCGAAGCCCGAACAGCCGCCGCCATTGACGCTGATGCGCAATTTCGACCCCGGCGCTTCCTTGGCCATGATCTGGTTGATGCGCTTGGCGGCGCTTTGGGAAAGCGTGATCGTGTTCATACCGTCTCGATCCGGTTGGTGCCGCGCACGAAGCTGGTTTCGCGCGGCTTGCAAATGCCTCACCATGAAATGTAAGGACCTGAGGGCGGGGCCGCAATGGGATGAGAGGGCGCATGCGCGCATTCGGTGAAAGATGGCGGGCGGATTACGCCTGCGACCCGGCGCGGACACGCGGGCGGCTGGTGACGGAGGAGGCCTCCCCCACCCGCAGCGATTTCCAGCGCGACCGCGACCGCATCATCCATTCCTCGGCCTTCCGCCGCCTGAAGCACAAGACGCAGGTCTTCGTCTTCCACGAGGGCGATCACTACCGCACCCGCCTCACCCATACGATCGAGGTGAGCCAGATCGCCCGCGCACTCGCCCGTTCGCTGGGGCTGGACGAAGATCTCGCGGAGGCGCTCGCGCTCTCGCACGATCTCGGCCACACGCCCTTCGGCCATACCGGCGAGGACGCGCTACAGGATTGCATGGCACCCTATGGCGGTTTCGACCATAACGCCCAGGCCCTGCGGGTGGTGACGGTGCTGGAACGACGCTATGCCGCCTATGACGGGCTCAATCTCACCTGGGAGACGCTGGAGGGGCTCGTCAAGCATAACGGCCCGCTCCTCGACGGGTCGGGCGAACCGACGCCACGCTATCGCGAACACGGCGTGCCCGGCGCCATTCTCGCCTTCGATGCGATCTTCGATCTGCGTCTGGCGACCCATGCTTCCGGCGAAGCGCAGGCGGCGGCGCTCGCCGACGATATCGCCTACAACGCCCATGATATCGATGACGGCCTGCGCGCCGGGCTGTTCACGCTGGAGGATCTGCGCGCCATCCCCTTCATCGCCGGGCTGCTCGACGATATCGATGATCGCTGGCCGGGTCTTGAGACGGCCCGGCGCATCCACGAGCTCACCCGCCGCGTGATCACGCGCATGGTCGAGGATGTCGTAACCGAGAGCGAGCGGCGCATCACCGCCCTCGCCCCGCCTGACGCGGATGCGATCCGCGCCGCCGCCCATCCGGTCGTGGCGTTTTCACCGACGCTGCGCGAGGCGGATCGCGCTATCAAGAACTACCTCTATCCCAACATGTATCGCCACGCGAAGGTGATCACCGTGAGACGTCAGGCCGACCGGATCGTGCGGGAGCTGTTTGCGCATTTCATGCGACACCCGCAGAGCATGCCCGATGAATGGGGCGCGGATCTGGGTTCGGCCGATGCGGGGCAGCGCGCCCTGCGCGTGGCCGATTACATCGCCGGAATGACCGACAATTACGCCCTCGACGCGCATCGTCGCATCTGCGGCGAGACGCTCGATCTGCGCATCGGCTGAAAGGAAATCCTGCTTGCGTGCATCGCTCAATCCGCTGATCGCCGACCTTTCCCTGCCACCCATCCCGGAAGCGCAGAGCTGGACGCGCCGCTATGACGGCGCCCACGGTCCGCTGATCAATCTCTCGCAGGCGGTTCCGGGCACGCCGCCGCATGCGGATCTGCTCGCACGTCTGGCCGAGGCGGCCGGCAGCGCCGATGCGGCGCGCTACGGCATGATCGAGGGCGACCTGGCCTTGCGCACCGCTTATGCGGCGGAGACGGCAGCGCAATACGGGGTCAAGCTTGATGCCGACGACGTCGCCATCACTGCGGGCTGCAACGAGGCCTTCGCGGTGGCAGCGATGCTGGCGGCGCAGGCGGGCGACGAGGTGATCCTGCCCACGCCCTGGTATTTCAATCACCAGACGACGCTGTCCATGCTCGGCATCACGCCGATCGCCCTGCCCGCGCGAGCCGAAAACGGCTTCGTCCCCGACGCGGCGGATACGCGCGCCCTGATCACACCGCGCACGCGCGCCATTGCGCTGGTCACGCCCAACAATCCCACCGGCGCGATCTACCCGCCGGAAACGCTCGCAACCTTCGCCGCACTCGCCCGCGATGAAGGCCTCTGGCTGATTCTCGACGAGACCTATCGCGATTTCCTCGCCGATGACGGCGCGCCCCACGGGTTGTTCGGGGAGCCGGATTGGGGCGACAATCTCATCGCGCTCTACTCCTTCTCCAAATCCTATGCCGTGCCCGGCCACCGCCTCGGCGCCATGATCGCCGGGCCGCAGGCCGTCGAAGGGATCATCAAGATCCTGGACAATCTCCAGATCTGCCCGGCCCGCACCGGCCAGATCGCGCTGGCCTGGGCAATCGAGAACCTGCGGCAATGGCGCGCCGATAACCGGACCGACATCCTCACCCGCGCGGGCATCTTCACCGAGGTGATCTCCCGCCATCCGGGCTGGAAGGTGGAATCGATCGGCGCCTATTTCGCCTATCTGCGCCATCCATGGCCGGGGACGCCTGCCGCTACGGTCGCTGAAAGGCTCGCGCGCGAACGCGGCGTGCTGGCATTGCCGGGGTCGTATTTCGGGCCGGGTCAGGACGATTTCCTGCGCGTCGCCTTCGCCAACGTGGAATCGGCGCAGGTCGCCGCGCTGGATGAGCGTTTTGCGGGAATGTGAGGCGAAGGTAGCAGCCGATCAGTATTCGAGACCGAGCACCCGCATGCGCCAGCCGGCATAGCCGAGCAGCACCGCAGCCAGAGCCGGCACGAAGGAGGCAGCACCTGCGGGATCGACACCCTCGAACCGCGTGATGAAGAACGTTCCCGCCGCCACCCCGATCGCAGCGAAAGTCAGCACCACGAGGATGCGCCCCAGAAAATGCAGGGCCTTTACTGGAGAGGTCAGCAACAATTCGAGCAGGATCGGGAACAGGCAGAACAGCGTCACCACGATCGCCACGGTGAGGGCGGCCCAGATACCCGAAGGCCCCATCACGAAGCTCGTGACGATGGTAAACACAACGAAAGTCAGCCCAAACACGCGGATACTGGCGCGCAGCTCATCTCGAATGTCGTCGGTAATCTTCACCATGACCTGCTCCCCGCACTCACAATCAACGCCGCGTATTCGACCCGAGCCGAGCGCACCTGTCAACCATTGGTATAAGGCGCAAACAGCCGCGCCACCTCCTCATACACACCGCGCTTGAACGGAATGATCAAGCCTGGCGTGTTTGCGAGCTTCTCCCAGCGCCATTCGTCGAATTCTGGCTTATGCCCGGCGGGGCTCGCAATATCGATCTCGTCGTCGCTGCCCTCGAAGCGGAAGGCGAACCATTTCTGCGCCTGCCCGCGGTAGCGTCCGCGCCAGGCGCGCCCGGCGACATCGCCCGGCAGGTCATAGGCCAGCCAATGAGGCGCCTCTGCGAGAAGCGAGACGCTGGAGGCATTGGTCTCCTCGAACAATTCCCGCCGCGCCGCGGTCAGCGGATCCTCGCCCGGATCGATGCCGCCCTGCGGCATCTGCCAGGCATAAGTCTGATCGACATGCTCGGGCCCGGCGGAGGCAAAGCGGCGCCCGACGAAGACATGCCCGGCCGCATTGAACAGGGCGACGCCGACACAGGCACGATAGGAACGGTCCTGCGACGGATCGACGATTTTGACTTCCACGGGCGTCAGCCTCCAACTTCCTCGGAAAACGCGGCGGAAACCGGCACCAGCGTGATGCCGCGCCCGGACGCGCCGCGCGCCCAGGCCTCGATCCGCGCGATCGTCACCGGAAGCGCCGATGCGGTCGCCATGGCGAAGCCCCGCTCGCGCGCCTGCTCTTCGAGCCGCCCGAGCATATCGTCGATCGCCTCCTGCTGCGCCACCACATCGAGAAGCACATCGCCCTGCGCCGTCGGGACATCCGCCTCGCGCGCGAGCGCACCGATGCGCGCACGCGACGAGCCGCCGTCATCGACGATACCCAGGCCGCGCCGGCCGAGTTCGGCGATGATCGGCGCCAGCGCGTCCTGCTCCGAGGTGAAGCGCCCGCCCATGAAATTGACGATCCCGGCATAGCCCGTGAAACGTCCCATCACCCAATGCAGGTTTTCGATATTGGCCTCCGCCCCGGCCTCGACCGTGAGCGTATGCGGCCCCGGATCGTTCTGCGGATAGTCGAAGGGCTGCATCGGCACCTGCAGGAAGATCTCGTGGCCGGCATTGCGCGCCCGCGCGACCAGCCGGTCGAGATCGCCGCCATAGGGCGCGAAGGCGAGCGAGACATCGGGCGGCAGCCGCGTGATCGCCTCGCCCGTCACAGACTGGCTGATGCCGAGCCCGGTGACGAGGATCGCGACCCGCGCCGGCGCGCCGCTGCTGCCGGGTGGCGCGGGCCGGGCATAGACATCGACGGGGCGTGCACCGTCGTCCCCGATACGCGGCAGAGCGCCGTAGCGGCTCTCCTCGACCAGCCGGGGATCGGGCGCCGGCACCAGCGCGCCGACGGGTTCGGAAGCCTCGCGCCCAGATCCGCTGCCTGCTTCGTTGCGGCTGCGCACGTCGCGCGCCTCGTCGGGGATCGAGATGATGATCGACTGCCCGCCGCGCGATCCGTCGGGCCGCACCACGGTGACGCCGCTGGCATCCTCCTGAATGACGCCCGGCGTGCCGTTGCGCTCGCGCGGCATTTCCGCGATCCGGGCGCCGCTGCGGGCTTCATCTGCAGCATCGCGCGTCGCTTCGGCGATCCCGGTCTCGATCGGCACGACCGCATGCGGCTCGCCGCCGAGGGGGTCGTCGGTCACGAGAAGATACGTCCCGACCCCGCCCACGATCAGCAGGAGCAGTCCCCCGAGCAGGCCCGCCCAGGGCAGACGCGACGCCGGATCGCCGCCACGCCCTTTACGGGGTGCGCCGGAAAGCGGCTTCGTGAGATCGTCCGCAGCGGCCATGCTCTCGCAAACCCTCCTCCGCGCCGCCCGCGGCTGACATGGCGAGTCAGTCATGCGAATCAGTTGTGGCGCTTTGCTACTGTTGAGCAAATCGCTCGCAGCGTCGAGGGTGAAGCCCGCGCGATAGCGTAATCGTGGGTGGCAACAGGCCGGAATGTCTCGGAACCGACAGCGCGATCTGATCGCAATTGCCCGGAAGCCGCAATTGAAACAGGGCGGTCACGCCATATCTCACACGTCAGGAACACGGGAGGCTGTACATGTCGAAGCGCATGCGGATCGGTTTCGCGCTCGCCTGTCTCGGGTTCGGCCTGGTGATCGCCTATTTCCTGATGGCAGGCCTGATGATGCATCGTGGTGCGAGCGATACCCTGCGCGTCGGCCCCCTGACGGAAATGCTCACACCGGAGATGCGGCCCGTCGACCCGCGCGAGCTCGGTTATCGCGGCGATCCGCAGGAGGCCCTCGCGCTCGCCTTCGAAACCATCTCCATGGAGGGCGAGCTCGGCCCCGCCGAGGCCTGGTATGTGCCCGGCGGCGATGACGCGCGCGATCTCGTCGCGATCTATGTCCACGGCGTTGCCGGTGCGCGCGAGGACGGCTACCGCCATCTCGCCATGCTCAACGAAGCAGGGATATCGACGACGCTGATCAGCTATCGCAATGACGAAGGCGCGCCCGCATCATCGGACGGGCACTACGCCTTCGGCCTCACCGAATGGCGCGACCTCGAAAGCGCCGTGATCACCATGCGCGAGCGCGGTTATGAGCGGGTGCTGCTCGTCGGCGAATCCATGGGCGGGGCGATTGTCGGGCAGTTCCTGCGCCGATCCGAACATGCACACGGCATCGCCGGCATCGCCCTCGACGCGCCGGCCCTCGATTTTCGCGCGATCCTTGCCTTTCTGGGCGGTCGCGCCGGCGCGGTCTTTCCGCATCAGGTGACCGAAGTCGCCCTGACCATGTTCCGGCTCCAGGGGCCGGTCGATCTCTCACAGGCGGATGTGCGCGCCGAGATCGCAGCCTTCGACGGCCCGCTCTTCATCGCTCATGGCGACGGCGACAACGTCGTGCCCGCGAGCATCACCGACTCCGTCCTCAGCCAGCGCCAGGGCATGAGCTTCGTGCTGCGCAGCGATGCCGACCATCTGCTGAGCTATATCGAAAACCCGCAAGCCTATGCCCGGGTCTTCGACGGCTTTCTCCGCGCGCTGGACTGAGCGCGCGGGCGGGCGCTTCAGGCGCCCCCGCCGCTTCCGGCCTCGGCTGCCTTTGATTTTACTGCTGCCGCCTTGGTCGTCTTTGCCTTGGTCGTCTTGGTCGTCTTGGTCGTCTTGGTCGTCTTGGCTTTGCCACCAGCAGCCTTGGTGGTGGCAGCCTTACTCTTGGCCGCCGGCTTCTTCGCGGTCGAAGCCTTGCTGGCCGAAGCCTTGCTCGCGGGCTTCTTGCCACCCTTGTTGCCACCCTTGCCGCCCTTGCTGGCCTGCTTGGCGCGGATCAGCTCGATCGCCTTTTCGAGGTCGATGCCCTCGGCTTCGAGCCCCTTGGGCAGGGTGGCGTTGGTCTTGCCGTCGGTGACATAGGGGCCGTAGCGGCCGGCTTTCACGACGATGGGCTTCTCGCTGTCGGGATCCTTGCCGAGTTCGCGCCCCGGATCGCCCCCGCCACGCCGGCCCGGGCCCTGGGTTTCCTTGGTGACGATCAGGTCGATGGCGCGGTTGGCGCCGATCGACAGGATTTCGTCGTCGCGCCCGATATTGGCATAGGTTCGCTGATGCTGGACATAGGGCCCGTAGCGACCGATCCCGGCCAGGATCGGCTCGCCGGTCTCGGGATGCTTCGCGACTTCGCGTGGCAGGGAGAGCAGCGCGAGCGCCATTTCCAGATCGACATCGCCGGGCGAGGTGCCCTTGGGGATCGATGAGCGCTTGGGCTTGTCGCCGCCCTCCTGCTGCTCGCCGAGCTGGATGAAGGGGCCGAAGCGCCCGTCGCGCACGCTGACTTCGAGCCCGGTCTGCGGGTCGGTGCCCAGGATCCGCGTCCCCGGCTGACCGCCCTCGCCGTCACCATCGGCCGAGGCGGAGAGCTGGCGGGTGAAGCGGCATTCGGGATAGTTCGAGCAGCCGATGAATGAGCCGTAGCGCCCGATCTTCAGCGACAAAATGCCGTCGGCGCAGGAGGGGCAAGCACGCGGATTGCCGCCATCCTCGCGTGGCGGGAAGATGTGCGGGCCCAGATAATCGTTGAGGGCATCGAGCACCTGCGTCGTGCGCAGATCCTTGGTCTCGCCCACCGCCGCCGAGAAATCATGCCAGAAATCGCGCAGCACCTGCTTCCAGTCGATCTCGTGATTCGAGATCCGGTCGAGCTGGGCTTCGAGATCGGCGGTGAAATCGTATTCCACATAGCGTTTGAAGAACGCTTCGAGGAAGGCGATGACGATGCGGCCCTTGTCCTGCGCGACGAGGCGCTTCTTCTCGATGGCGACGTAATCGCGATCCTTCAGCACCTGCAGCACCGATGCATAGGTCGAGGGCCGCCCGATGCCGAGCTCTTCCATGCGCTTGACGAGGCTCGCCTCGGAATAACGCGGGGGCGGCTCGGTGAAATGCTGGTTGGCGGCGATGCGCTTGCGGCTGAGCGGGTCGCCCGAGCTCATCGGCGGAAGGCGCTTTGCCTCCTCGTCCTCCTCGTCGTCGCGGCCTTCCTGATAGAGCGTGAGGAAGCCGTCGAACTTCACCACCTGGCCGGTAGCGCGAAGGTCGAGCACGCGCGGACCGACCCTGGCCGCGATGTCGATCGTGGTGCGCTCCAGTTCGGCGGATTCCATCTGGCTGGCGATGGTGCGCTTCCAGATCAGCTCGTAGAGGCGGGTCTGCTCGGCATCGAGATAGCGCGCGACCTGGCCCGGCAGGCGCCCGAGATCGGTGGGGCGCACGGCCTCGTGGGCCTCCTGCGCGTTCTTTGCCTTGGTGGCGTATTTGCGCGGCACGCCCGGCACATAGGCATCGCCGTATTCGCGCCCGATGACCGCGCGCGCACCGTGGATGGCACTAGGATCCATGTCGACGCCGTCGGTCCGCATATAGGTAATGAGACCGACGGTCTCGCCGCCGATCGCAATCCCCTCATAGAGCCGCTGAGCGACGCGCATGGTCTGGGCCGGGGCCATGCCGAGCTTGCGCGAGGCCTCCTGCTGCAGGGTCGAGGTGGTGAACGGCGGCTGGGGATGGCGCTTGGCGGGCTTGGCCTCGACCTTGGCCACGTCGAAGCTCGCAATGTCGAGATCACGCTTGAAGGCTTCGGCCTCCTCGCCGGTGCCGATATCGAGCCGGGTGATCTTCTTGCCGTCGGCGCCGACGAGGCGGGCATCGAACTGGGCGCCGTCCTGCGTCGCGAGCGTCGCGACCAGCGACCAGTATTCGCGCGCAACGAATGTCTCGATCTCGCGTTCGCGGTCGCAGACGAGGCGAAGCGCCACGGATTGCACGCGTCCCGCCGAGCGTGAACCGGGCAGCTTGCGCCACAGAACCGGTGAGAGCGTGAAGCCGACGAGGTAATCCAGCGCGCGGCGGGCGAGATAGGCATCGACCAGCGCCTGGTCGATCTCGCGCGGCTGGGCCATCGCCTTCTGGACGGATTCCTTGGTGATCGCATTGAAGGTGACGCGCTCGACCTTCACGTCCTTGAGCGCCTTCTTCTTTTGCAACGTGTCGAGCACATGCCAGGAAATCGCCTCGCCCTCGCGATCCGGGTCGGTGGCGAGAATGAGCTTTTCGGCGCCCTTCACGGCGCGCACGATTTCCGAAACGTGCTTGGAACTGCGGGAATCGACCTCCCAGACCATCGAGAAATCGGCTTCCGGATCCACGGAGCCGTCCTTGGCCGGCAGATCGCGGATATGGCCGAAGGAGGCGAGCACCTCGTAGTCACGACCCAAATACTTGTTGATCGTCTTGGCCTTGGCGGGAGATTCGACGACGACGACCTTCATTCAGCGCGTTCCCGATCCTGGGGCATGCAGGCGTTCACGATTCGTCGGGCGCCCAGCCCCGAACGGCGCCGCATGGGTGTTAAGTGGGTGAATGTAGGCCCCGTGTCAAATCGCTTCGTACACGTACGATGAAACGAGGATGCCGACGGACCACCCGCAGAAAGATACAGGTATCGCTCCCGATTGCCCGTATGCCATGATTTTGATCATGCTGTTCTGTTACGCAAACCCGCATCCTTCTTTGCTGATCTGCGACATGAACGCAATATTCTGTCGTGTGCGATTCAGATTTGTCGCCACAAGCGGCCAATCTCGTGTATAAGCCGCTCGTTGACACACTGAGCCAGGCTGCGCGCAGGAACATGCTGCGCGCGAGGAGTTGAGACGATGAGCGAACGCTGGACGCCCGATAGCTGGAGATCCAAACCGATCCAGCAGGTGCCGGCCTATACGGACGAGACGGCACTGAAGGTGGTCGAAGAGCAACTTTCAGGCTTTCCGCCGCTGGTTTTCGCCGGCGAGGCGCGCAAGCTGAAAAAGGCGCTGGCCAGCGTCGCGGCGGGTGAGGCTTTCCTGCTCCAGGGCGGCGATTGCGCCGAGAGCTTCGCCGAGCATTCCGCCGACAATATCCGCGACTTCTTCCGCGTCTTCCTGCAAATGGCAGTGGTACTCACCTTCGCGGGCTCCTGCCCGGTGGTGAAGGTCGGCCGGATTGCCGGCCAGTTCGCCAAGCCGCGCTCCGCACCGATGGAGACGATCGACGGCGTCGAACTGCCGAGCTACCGCGGCGACATCATCAACGGAATCGATTTCGAGGATGCCGCGCGCAATCCCGATCCGCATCGCCAGCTCAAGGCCTATCGCCAGTCGGCGGCGACGCTCAATCTGATCCGCGCCTTCGCCACCGGCGGCTACGCCAATCTCGAGAACGCGCATCGCTGGATGCTGGGCTTCATCAAGGACAGCCCGCAATCCTCGCGCTATACCGAGCTCGCCGAGCAGATCACCCAGACGATCGACTTCATGCGTGCCATCGGGATCAACCCCGAGCAGCACCAGGAAATGCGCATCACCGATTTCTATACAAGCCACGAGGCGCTGCTTCTGGGCTATGAAGAAGCGATGACGCGGGTGGATTCCACCTCCGGCGGCTACTATGCCACATCCGGGCACATGCTCTGGATCGGCGACCGCACGCGCCAGCCCGATCACGCCCATATCGAATACATGCGCGGCATCGAGAACCCGATCGGCGTGAAATGCGGCCCCTCGCTGACGCCGGACGGATTGCTGCAGCTGATCGAGGCGCTCGATCCCAAGAACGAGGCCGGTCGCCTCACGCTGATCTGCCGCTTCGGCGCCGACAAGGTCTTCGACCACCTTCCGGCGCTGATCCGCGCGGTGAAGCGCGAAGGCCGCAACGTGGTCTGGTCCTGCGATCCGATGCACGGCAACACCATCAAGGCGGCTTCCGGCTTCAAGACCCGCCCCTTCGACCAGGTGATGCAGGAAGTGCGCAACTTCTTCGCGGTCCACCAGGCCGAGGGCACCCATGCCGGCGGCATCCATCTGGAGATGACCGGGCAGAACGTTACCGAATGCACCGGCGGCGCCCGCGCCCTGACGGATGCCGATCTCTCCGATCGCTACCACACCTATTGCGATCCGCGCCTCAATGCCGAACAGGCGCTCGAGATCGCTTTCCTGACTTCGGAACTGATCAAGCGCGAGCGCCACGGCAAGGAGCGCCCGCAGACCGAAGCGGCGGAATAATCCGGGCGGCGGGCCGGCAAATGGCTGGCCCGCCCTCCCCTCTTTGAGGATCAGCCGCTATCGCGCTCGGCCTTGCGCGTGACGGAGCGTACGGCATCGGAAACGGATCGCCCGCCTGCGCCCGAACGCGAACCCGTCCAGAGCGCCTCACGCGCCGATGCGCCGAGCCCCCTGCCGATACCACCTGCAGATGTCATCAGCGGCGCCGTGTCAGCAGCAGCCCGCCGCTGCGGAAGTGCGATCGTGGTCTCGTAGAGCGCCTCGATGATCGTGCAGGCAACCGAGCGCGGCGTGCGCCGAATGATCTCGACCAGCCCGAAAACCGCCTTGACGTCGCAGGCGAGCGCCCTGTCGAGGGTGAGGAATATGCGAATGCAATCCTCCTCCGGGGCGCCCAGCGCCAGCAGAGAGAGCGCCAGGCAATCGTGACGCACCGGCTGATCGAAGCGCCAATCCGGCACCGCCGCGAGGCCCAGCCCTTGCGCGAGACGCACGCCGAAGGCCGCTGGATCGCGAGCATCGGCGGCATCATGCAGCCCCGCAATTCGCTCGCGCGTCGGGCGTATGAGGCGCATACGCGTGCGCCCGCCCGCATCCTGCGCCATACCGGCCCGCAAGGCGGCCCTGCGCTCGGGATCGGCTTTGAGATAGAGCGGCGCCAACGACAAAGCCGGAAGGTCCATGCGGCCCAGAAGAGCCGCGGCAAGCTCGGGGTTGCGTCTGGCGCGCCCGACCATGTCCTGCAGCAGGCGTCCGCCGAGCATCGCGTGATCGTCCAGCGCAAGCGCAAGATCGAGCCCTGCGGAAATCTCTGGGGATTGCCCGGAAACGGCGTCGCGTGAAGGCGCCGCGGTGGGTCGTAGCTCAGCCGTGCGCGACACCGCATCCCCGCCTTTCTCCGGCCCGCTGATCGGGGGGTCCTTCATACCCAGTTCCCGCGCCCGCGTCGCGAGCGCGCGCAGCACGCTTTCGGGAGTATGTGCCAGTTCCGCCAGGTGCCGCGCCACATGGCGAAGAGTAACGCCTTCAGCGCGGGGGATCAGCGCGAGAGCCAGCGCCTCGAAGGCTTCCGCTCCACCGCGCGCCCCCTTCGGCGCGCCTGCAAACAGATCCGTCTGGACCCGCAGGAGCACCTGAACGAGGTCGGGGCGCATCGAATCCAGCCCCGCATCAGCGCGGCCTGCAAGGATGCTCAGCCGCATGAGATCATGATGGCGCGGGCGCGCGGGCGCGCCGCGATCAACGGCATCCGCGAACAGTTTACCCATGGAGGATCTTTCACGCATCGGGATACGCACCGGCATAACCAAGCATTCACAAAACAGACTGTTAACGAAACTTAGAGAAAACCCCTTAGCACTCTCTTAACTGTGAGCACGATTGCAAGTAGTATTCTTTGTATGATCAATGATGAAAGCGGGTATTCCGAAACGACGTATACCAACTGTTAACCATAGAGGCTCGAAGGTGGCTGAATCACCACGCTGATGCCGCCGAAAGCGGGGAGTGAGTGCAATGGGCAGGTTACACGTGCAAAAAGCGTATGCGGCTGCGCCGAAGGGCGCGGAAGTCGTGCGACTGGCCGATTTTCCCAAACGCGCGACCAGCTCCAATGCCGCAGCGGCACCACGCGGGGAAATCCTGTTGTTCACCGGAATTCGCTATGAGCGCCAGACGGAACCGACCGAGCCCGACCCCCGTGATCTCGATCGCGGCGAAGGCGCGGCCCGCAAGCCCCGCCGGCGCAAGCGCCGCGTCTGAGCCACCGCCAAGGCTGCGCCGACGCTCCGGGCCCGCGATTCTGGCCGGGATCGCCTGCGCGACACTGATCCTCGCCGGCTGTGCCCGCACCGGGGATCTGGGGCGCCCTGCCCCCTCGATCTGGAATGATCGCATCCTTCCATTCGCAGGCATGGCCGCAGCCGAAGCACGCGGCGAAGCCGTTTCCTGGTTCATGCTTACCGATGACGAGCAGGAGCTGCACAACCGCGCCTGGCGCTTCCTGATGCCGGCTCATGAAAAGGCGATCTTCCAGAAGCAGCTGGCGGAACTCGCGCGCACCCGCATTCTGCCGCGCATGGTCATGCATCACGATGAGCGCGCCTATCTGCGACCGCTGCGCTGGTCGCGCGGGCAATCGCCCGCACCTTTGTTCAACCGCATTGGCGAGGATGCGAGTGCCGATCGCACATTGATCACACCCTTCGTCGCGCTGGCGCGCGCGGTCATCCGCAACGATGAAGCGCGCCTGCAGTTGATGATGCAAGCCGGCTCACTCGGAGAGTTCCAGGCTCACTCGGCCACGGCACGCATTGCCGAGAATCGCTGCCTGATCGCCTGGGTGCATGCACAGGCCATCAAGCGCGCAGCCGATTACCGCCATGCCCTCGAACAGCTCGCCATCGAGGCACTGCAGGAGCAGGCGATCGGGGCCGAGCGCGAGGTCATCGCGCTCGAGGCGGCTTTGGGGGAGTTCGCCTATACGGGTATCCCACCGCTCGCTGACGGTCGCTGCGAAGACGCAAGCGGCGCGCCCCCTTCCACGGTGAGCGCGCCGCCTCCGATAGCCAAGAAATAAGCATCCCGCGTCAGAGGTGCTCCGCCTTCGCGGTGGCCGGAGCGTGAACGATCTCGACTTCCTCACCGGCCTGCTTGCGGCGCTCGCGCCGGTCATACCAGGCGATCAGCTCGCCGACGATGCCCTTGCGGAAGGCCAGCACCACGATCACGAAGACCACGCCCTGGATGATCAGCACCCACTCACCGAAACCGGCGAGATAGTTCTGCATGGTGACGATCACCACCGAGCCGACGATCGGCCCGAAGATCGTGCCCATGCCGCCGACGAGCGTCATCAACACCACTTCACCGGACATCTGCCACATCACATCAGTCAGCGACGCGATCTGGAAGACGATCGCCTTCGTCGCACCGGCGAGACCGGCGAAGGTGGCGGAGATCACGAAAGTGATCAGCTTGTAGTTATCCGTCTTGTAGCCGAGCGAGATCGCACGCGGCTCGTTCTCGCGGATTGCCTTGAGCACCTGCCCGAATGGCGAGTGGATCACCCGGTAGATGAACAGGAAACCGAAGGTGAAGATCGCGAGCACGAAGAAGTACAGCGCCATGTCGTTGCGCATGTTGATGATTCCGAACAGGTGCCCGCGCGGGATCCCCTGGATCCCGTCTTCGCCGCCCGTAAACGGCGCCTGCAGCGAGAAGAAGAAGAACATCTGCGCCAGCGCGAGGGTGACCATCGCGAAATAGATACCGACCCGTCGGATGGCGATGAACCCGGCAACCAGACCGAGAACCGCCGCGCATGCCGTACCGGCGAGAATCGCGAGCTCCGGAGACCAGCCCCAGACCTTGGCGATATGGCCGGTGAAATACGAGGCGCCACCGAAGAACATGGCATGGCCGAAGGAGAGCAGGCCACCGTATCCGAGCAGGAGGTTGAAGGCACAGGCGAACAGCGCGAAACACAGGATCTTCATCAGGTACACCGGGTAGAGGAAGAACGGTGCAACGATGGCGATCACCATGAAGGCGAGGAAGGCGATGAGGGTTCTGTTTTGCATCGTCATGATCAGCGCCTTATTTCGCTTTGCCGAACAGGCCCTGCGGCCGGATGAGCAGGACGATCGCCATGATCACGAAGATCACGGTACTCGACGCTTCGGGATAGAACACGCGGGTGAGTCCCTCGACGAGACCGAGGAAGTAGCCTGTTATGATGGCTCCCAGTATTGAGCCCATGCCGCCGATCACCACCACGGCAAAGACGACGATGATGATGTTCATTCCCATCATCGGCGAGACCACCTGAATGGGCGCGGCGAGCACGCCCGCGAAACCGGCCAGCGCCACACCGAAACCGTAGGTCAGGGTCACCATGACCGGCACGTTGATGCCGAATGCCTGCACGAGATCGGGGCGTTCGACAGCGGCGCGCAGGTAGGAGCCAAGCCGCGTCTGCTCGATCAGGTACCAGGTCGCAAAGCAGACCACGACAGACGCAACAATCACCCAGAGGCGATAATTGGGCAGGAACATGAAGCCGAGATTCTGGCCGCCGGGAAGCGGGTTGGGATAGGGCCGCCCCGACACGCCGTATTGCTGCCGGAACAGCCCTTCGATCACCAGCACAAGGCCGAAGGTCAGGAGCAGGCCGTAGAGGTGATCGAGATGATACAGGTGCCGCAGCATCGTTCGCTCGATGACGATACCAATCGCACCGACGATGATCGGCGCAAGAATCAACGCACCCCAATAGGGTACGCCGAACAGGGTCAGCAGGATATATCCGGCAAAGGCACCCATCATGTACTGGGCACCATGAGTGAAGTTGATCACGTTCAACAGGCCGAAGATCACCGCGAGCCCGAGACTGAGCACCGCGTAGAAGGCGCCGTTGACAAGACCGAGTGTCAACTGCGCATAGAAGGCCTGTGGCGGGATTCCGATCAGCTCGAACATCCGTCCTGTATCCCCTGTTTTTTCATTGGAACCCATGCGGGGCGGCTCGCTCGGGGCGACCGTCCCGCATGGTCGTTGCTATTCGAGTACCTCAGTTCGCCGAAGCGACGAACTCACAGCCACCATCCTCAAGCGGACGGAACGCTCCGTCAGCCGGGATCACGGCGCGCTGGTGGTAGTAGTCCCAATCACCAGTCGACTCGTCCGGCGCCTTCACCTCGAAGAGGTACATGTCGTGGATCTTGCGACCGTCTTCCCGGATCATGCCCTCACCGAAGAGCTTGTCGTCGGTCGGGATTTCCTTCATGGCCGCGACGACGGCAGCACCGTCTTCAGCCGAACCGACCTCCTCAATGGCCTTCAGGTAATGCAGCACCGAGGAATAGACGCCGGCGTGAATCATCGTGGGCTTGTTGCCGCGGTTGGCTTCCGCAAACTCGGCCGCGAATTCGCGGTTGACGTCGTTCTGGTCCCAGTACCACGCTTCCGTGAAGATGAGGCCCTGTGCGTTCTCAAGACCGATCGCATGCACGTCGGTGATGAACATCAGGAGAGCAGCGAGATTCTGGCCCGCCTGTACGATGCCGAACTCGGCAGCCGTGTTCACCGCATTCACCGTATCGCCGCCGGCATTGGCGAGACCGATGATCTGCGCCCCCGAACCCTGCGCCTGCAGGATGAAGGACGAGAAGTCCGTACCCGGGAAGGGGTGACGCACGGTGCCCAGCACCTGACCGCCGAATTCCTCGACGACTGCCGAGGTATCGCGCTCGAGCGCATGGCCGAATGCGTAGTCAGCAGTCAGGAAGAACCAGCTTTCACCGCCGGTCTCCACGATCGCGCGCCCGGTGCCGTTGGCAAGCGCCCAGGTGTCATAGGTCCAGTGCACGGTGTTGGGTGTGCAGGCCGAGCCAGTCAAATCTGCCGTAGCGGCACCCGAAACGAGGAACACCTTGTTGCGGTCCGCCGTCAGTTCGTTGACCGCGAGCGCCACCGACGAGGTCGGCACGTCGACGACGGCATCGACGTCATCGGTATCGAACCACTGGCGCACGACCGTGGAGCCGACATCCGGGCGGTTCTGGTGATCGGCAAAGACCACTTCGACGTTCCAGCCCTTTTCCTCGGCGCCGAAATCCTCGATCGCCTTGCGCGTGGCCCAGACCGAGCCCTGGCCGGTGAGGTCGGCATAGAGGCCGGACATGTCGGTGAGAACGCCGAGCTTGACGTCAATGGCATGGGCGCTGGTGGCGCTCATGAGGGCGATGGCCGAGAGGCCGTAGAGCAATTTACGTGAAACCATGTTGTCCTCCGTTGCTGGCGCGGCTCATACGCCAAGATATTCTTGTAGCTTTTCCATATTGGAGCCGATCTCTTCATTCCGCATCATCTCGACGACATGGCCGTGTTCGACAACATAGTGTCGATCAGCCACCGTCGAGGCGAAGTGGAAGTTCTGCTCGACGAGCAGAATCGTGAAGCCCTTTGCTTTCAGATCACGAATGATTTCGCCGATCTGCTGGACGATGACCGGGGCAAGGCCCTCGGTTGGCTCATCCAGAAGCAGAAACTTTGCGCCGGTGCGCAGGATACGGGCGATCGCCAGCATCTGCTGCTCACCGCCGGAGAGCTTGGTGCCCTGGCTGTTGCGGCGCTCGCGCAGTCGCGGGAACAGATCGAAGACCTCGTCACGGGTCATCCCGCCGGGCTTGATCACCGGAGGCAGTTCCAGGTTCTCGATGACGTTGAGGCTGGCAAAGATGCCGCGCTCTTCCGGCACGTAGCCGACGCCAAGGCGCGCGATCTTGTCGGAGCGCATCTTGATCGTTTCCGTGCCTTCGAAGGCAATCGAGCCCAGACGCTTTCCGACCATGCCCATGATGCAACGCATCGTCGTGGTCTTGCCGGCGCCGTTGCGCCCGAGCAGCGTGACGACCTCCCCGCGGGGGATCTCGAAGGACATGCCGTGCAGGATGTGGCTTTCGCCGTACCAGGCTTCGAGGTCCTTGACCTTTAAAACAGTGCCAGTCTCAGCCATGGTTCGCCTCCAGGCCGGTCCCCATATACGCCTCCACGACTTCAGGATTCTTCGATACTTCGCTATAGGGCCCTTCGGCGAGAACCTCGCCGCGCGCCAGCACCGTGATGATGTCGGACAGATCCGACACGACGGCGAGATTGTGCTCGACCATCAGCACCGTGCGGTCTTTCGAGACCCGCCGGATCAGATCGGTCGTGCGCCCGATATCCTCACGCCCCATTCCGGAAGTCGGCTCGTCGAGGAGCAGCAGTTCCGGCTCCAGCGCCAGCGTCGTCGCGATCTCCAGCGCACGTTTGCGACCGTAGGAAAGCTCGGCGGCGGTCTGCTTCGCGTAATCGGCGAGCCCGACATCGTTGAGCAGTTCCATCGCGCGGTCGTTGAGCACGT
Source organism: Salinarimonas sp. (assembly GCA_020832565.1). Taxonomy (GTDB): domain Bacteria; phylum Pseudomonadota; class Alphaproteobacteria; order Rhizobiales; family Beijerinckiaceae; genus Saliniramus. Next base: position 76,411 of record JAFIEI010000011.1, read on the forward strand.
TGAGGCTGCTCTCCGAGCGCCAGAAGTGAAGCGAGGTTCCCAGCTGGCGCTGCAGCGCCACGCGGACATTCTCGATGAGCGTGAGATGCAGGAAGGTTGCAGAGATCTGGAACGAACGCACCATGCCCAGCCGCGCGATATCCGCCGCCTTCGCCGAAGTGATGTCCTGCCCGTTATAGATGATCTGCCCGCGCGTCGGGGGCAGGAATTTCGTGATCAGATTGAAGCAGGTCGTCTTGCCTGCGCCGTTGGGCCCGATCAGGGCATGGATCGATCCACGCTTGACCTTGAGATCAACGTCTTCGACCGCAGCAAAACCCTTGAACTCTTTTGTCAGGTTCCGCGTTTCGAGAATGTAGTCTTCAGCCATTCAATACGCCCGCCAGAATCTGCTCTCGTGTATATCCGGATACACGAGATTCACAGAGTTGAATTGGACAGAACGGAAGAGATATCAGCCGGTTTTTCAAGAAACCGGTTCGACGACAGCCCGGGAAAGCGATGAAACACACGGGGTCGTCCACAGCACGCTGACGCGCCGGACAGAACCCACGATTTCCTCGATCAGGCTACGTGAACCGCAATAAACCGAATGTCGGCAATAAATGCCATCTCTATCGTCCCCTCCTCGACTTTTCATTTTTATTGCACGGTTGGTTTTGTTTTTCTGCTCCGCGCAGGTCCCATCTGTGCATGCAAATTTCTCTGCGTCAAGCGTCGCGAAACGCCGAATCCTGGCAAAAATGAAGGCAAATCACGACATTGCTGCGGTGCGGCGACCTCTGATTGGGTTTTCTACAGATGTTTCTTGGTGTTTTCGCGCCTGCCACGCTTCCAACATCACGGCCTGCGGTTGTGAGCACGCATGAAAACATGTCACCGGTGCCATCAATGCCCTGTGTGAGCAGAATCGCCCGGCAGCGCCGAGGCCCCGTTTTTCCTGGCCTCGGTCAGCGATCAGAGCAATCTCAGGCCTTCGGGCGCTTCGCGAGAGGGTCGGAGTCGCGCTGCAACACGTACGTGCCCTGGCCGACGATCAGCGGATCGGGCGCGTGGACGACGCGGGTATCCTTGCCGGGATAGTCGAGCGCAGAGAGGAAATGCAGCATGCATTCGAGGCGCGCGCGTTTCTTGTCGTCGGATTTCACCACCGTCCAGGGCGCATCCGCCGTGTCCGTATAGAAGAGCATCGCTTCCTTGGCTTGCGTGTATTCGTCCCATTTGTCGAGGCTCGCGAGATCGATCGGGCTGAGCTTCCACTGCTTCAGCGGATCGCGCTGGCGGGATTCGAAGCGCTTGCGCTGCTCGTCGCGGGTGACAGAGAACCAGTATTTGAACAATCGGATGCCCGAGCGCACCAACATCCGCTCGAGCTCCGGCGCCTGGCGCATGAATTCCAGATATTCGTTTGCGGAACAAAAGCCCATGACCCGCTCGACGCCGGCGCGATTGTACCATGAGCGATCAAAGAAGACGATTTCGCCGGCGGTGGGAAGGTGCGCGACATAGCGCTGGAAGTACCATTGCCCACGCTCGACATCGCCAGGTTTTTCCAGCGCCACGATGCGGGCCCCGCGGGGGTTGAGGTGCTCCATGAAGCGCTTGATCGTACCGCCCTTGCCGGCAGCGTCACGCCCCTCGAAGAGGACCACGACCCGCTCACCGCTTTCCTTGATCCAGCGCTGCGCTTTCAGGAGTTCCACCTGCAACGCGGCCTTCTTCTTGTCGTAGGCGCCCCGGCGCATCCGTGTGCGATAGGGGAATTCGCCGCTCTCGAAGGCGTGCCGGATGGCGTCGGGATCGTGACGCATCTCGGCATGCATATGAGCAGCCGATACCCTGGCTGCGGCCTCCCCTATGGCTTCGGCCCCACCGGGTTGCTCCGGCGCGGCTTGCGCAGCCGCATCGCCAGGGAGATTGGCGTCGGCGAGCCCGGCACTCTCATCGTCGATCGGATCAGCCGCTGCGGCGGGCGTATCCCTGGATTTGTCGGCGGGCATGTCTTCTCTCCCTCGGCAAGGAGTGCTTGGCAAGGCGCCCTTGGGAAGGCGCCCTCGGGAAGAACCATGCCGCATCCCCGTGAATACGACGAGCCGGCAAAGCTTTC
>JAFIEI010000058.1 GCA_020832565.1 Salinarimonas sp.
CCCCGATCACGCCAGCCCGCGTTTTTCCAGCAAGGGCCCGACATCGGGCAGGCGGTCGCGGAAGCCGCGATAGGCGTCTTCCGGGTCGCGCAGATTGCCCGCCGCATAGATGAAATCGTGCAGGCGCTGCGCGATTTGCTGGTCGAACGGATCGCCCGCCTCGGTGAAGGCGGCGAAGGCGTCGGCATCGAGCACTTCCGACCACAGATACGAGTAGTACCCGGCGGAATAGCCCTCGCCGGAGAAGATATGCGCAAAATGCGGGCTGCGATGGCGCATCACGATCGCATCCGGCATGCCGATGCGCTCCAGGGCCGCGCGCTCGAAGGCGATCGGATCGGCGGCAGCCTCCCCGGCATTGGCGTGCATGTCGAGATCGACCAGCGCACTCGCGCAATATTCCACCGTGGCGAAACCCTGGTTGAAATTGCGCGCCGCCGCGAGGCGTTCGCGCAGCTCCGCCGGCATGGGCTTGCCGGTCTGTGCGTGCACGGCGAAGCGCTCGAGAATTTCGGGAACCTCCAGCCAGTGCTCGTAGAGCTGCGAGGGCAGCTCCACGAAATCACGCGAGACATTGGTGCCCGCAAGCGAAGGATAGGTCACGTCCGAGAGCAGCCCGTGCAGGGCGTGGCCGAATTCGTGGAAGAGCGTGCGCGCATCATCGAAGGAAAGAAGCGCCGGCTCACCCTCGGCGGGGGCGGAGAAATTCATCACGTTGACGATGATCGGGCGCACCCGCGCATCGAGATTGCGCTGGCCGCGATAGCTCGAGGCCCAGGCGCCGGAGCGCTTGGAGGGGCGCGCGAAATAATCGCCGTAAAACAGCCCCATATGCGCACCGTCCGCGTCGCGCACTTCCCAGACCCGGACATCGGGATGATAGACCGGCACGTCGTCGCGCGGTGTGAATTGCAGGCCGAACAGGCGCTGCGCCACGTGGAAGGCAGCCTGGATGATGTTGTCGAGCTGAAAATACGGCTTGATCTCGGCTTCTTCGAGGGCATGGGCACGCCGACGCTCCTTCTCGGCGTAATAGCGCCAGTCCCACGGCGCGATCGCGTCGTTCGCCCCCTCCGCCCGCGCCAGAGCGGCCAGTGCGTCACGCTCGGCATCCGCGCGCGCCACCGCAGGCCGCCAGACCCGCTGCAACAGGTCCGCGACCGCTTGCGGCGTCTTCGCCATAGTATCGTCGAGCTTGTAGGCGGCGTAATCGGCATAGCCGAGGAGCTTCGCCCGCTCGTCGCGCAGGCGCAACGTTTCGCTCATGATCGCGGAATTGTCGTGCTCCGTGCCGTCACCGCGCATGGTCCAGGCGCGAAACGCCTTCTCACGCAGGTCGCGGCGCTCGGAGAATTGCAGGAACGGCTCGATCGAGGAGCGCGCCAACGTGATCACGTACTGCCCTTCGCGCAGGCCGCGATCGCGGGCGGCGCGGGCAGCAGCCCGGATCAGGAAATCCGGCAGGCCGGCGAGGTCCGCCTCCCCTTCCAGCACCAGCGTGTAGCCGCTCTCGTCTGCGAGGACGTTCTGCGAAAAGGCGGTGCCGAGCTCAGCCAGCCGCTGGCCGATCGCCGCGAGCCGTTCGCGCTCGCCATCGCCGAGATGCGCTCCTGCGCGGGTGAATCCGAGATGATAGCGCTCGGTGAGCCGCAGTTGCTCCGGCGTCAGCCCGCGCGCGTGGCGCGCCTCGTGCACGGCGGCGATTCGCGCAAACAGTTTCGGATCGAGATAGATCGCGCTGGAATGGCGCGAGAGCTTCGGCGCGATGTCCCGTTCGATCTTCTGAATCTCGGGATTGGTATGCGACCCCGACAGATTGAAGAACACGGCGGCGACACGCTTGAGACGCTCGCCCGCGCGCTCCATTGCCGCAATCGTATTCTCGAAATCAGGCGCCGCTGCCTGATCGCGGATCGCATCCACCTCGGCCCGGTGTTCGGCAAGTGCCGCCTCGAAGGCTGGCGGGAAAAGCTCGGGCGTGATCTGCGCGAAAGGCGGCGCGGCAAAGGGCGTTTCCCATGCGGCGAGCAACGGATTGGCGGCAACATCCTGCATCTGGCGTGTCTCCTTTGACGATCACGCCGTCTGCATAGCATGTTTGTCCGGCGACCGAAGCCTCACCGTCGTCGCAGATCGCGATCGACGCAGCAATCGTGACCGATCCGATCCACCTGGCAGGGCGGCACGCCTCAGGGGCGGTCATCCGGCAGGAAATCCTGGCGGGCGGATTTCACCTCGCGCACGAGGAAATCCATGGTCGCGCGGATGCGGGCGATATCCTTGAGATCCGCATGTACGATCAGCCAGTAGGCTCGGGTGAAGGTCGCCCGCTCGGGAAGAATCTGGACGAGGCGCGAATCGGCGGCTGCCACGTAATAGGGCAGGACCACGACACCGGCACCCGCGAGTGCCGCCTGCATCTGGGCGACGAGCGAGGAGCTCTGCAGCTTTGCGCGCATGCCCTTGGACACTTCGTCGAGATAGTCGAGCTCGGGCGTGAAGATCAGGTCGTCGATATAGCCGATGACCGTGTGATCCTGCAGATCGTCCGGCTCGTTGATCGGCTTGTGCGAATCGAGATAGGCCTGCGTGGCGAAGACGCCCAGCTTGTAGTCGGTCAGGCGGCGCGCGACGATCTTGCCCTCTTTCGGCGGCGCCAGCGAAATCGCGATATCGGCTTCGCGCTTCGAGAGCGAGAGCAGCCGCGGCATCGCCACGATCTGCATTTCGAGATCGGGATATTGCTCGGCGAGATTGGCCGTGCGCGGAGCGAGGAACATGGCGCCGAAGCCGTCTGGTGCACCGATGCGCACCGTGCCCGACAACGCCAGATCCGCCCCGCCGATCTCGCTGGAGACGGCAAGCGCCTGTGTCTCGATCGCCTCGGCCTTGGACAGCAGTCGCTCGCCATGCTCGGTCAGCGCATAGCCCTGCGGGCGGCGCTCGAACAACTTTGCCTTGAGGGCATCTTCCAGCGCGGTGATACGGCGTGATACCGTGGCGTGATCAGCACCCAATCGCCGGGCGGCGACAGTCAGACGACCGACCCGCGCCACGGCAAGGAAAAAGCGCAGATCGTCCCAATCGAAACGGCTCATGACTTCACTCCAGTGCGTGCGTTATTGAATTACGTAAAAGCGCACGTCGTTGAGAGCATTTGTCATATATATGTGCAGATATAGCAATAATATTGTTATGCAGGCGACGCGGCGCACCCATGCGCACAATGCAGGGCGAAAGCATCAGAATACCGCCGCCCTGGTTATGCTGCAATGCGGGAAGTCGTTGAACCGTTGCTGCTTTCACGCCTGCATAAGTTGCGTTACGTCAGGCGCCTGCGACTCGACACTGGCGTCACGCCTGCGGGTGATGCGGAAGAAAAGTGAATACAGAACCGGCACGGCGACAAGTGTCAGCACGCTCGCAAAGGCAAGACCGGCCATGATCGTCACCGCCATATTGGCGAAAAAGGCATCGGTCAGGAGCGGCGCCATGCCGAGAATCGTCGTCCCCGCGGCGAGCGTCACCGGTCGCAGGCGGCTTACCGAGGCATCCACCAAAGCCGTGAAACGCTCGCGTCCGGAGTCGATCTGCGCGTCGATTTCGTCGACGAGCACGATGGCGTTCTTCATCAGCATGCCCGACAGGCTGAGGGAGCCGAGCAGCGCCATGAATCCGAAGGCGAGCCCGGATCCGAGCAACCCGAGCACCACCCCGCAGACCGACATCGGCACGACCAGCCAGATGATCAGCGGCTGGCGCAGCTTGCCGAAGAGCAGGATCGAGATGATCAGCATCACCAGGAACCCCAGCGGCAATTGCCGCCCCAGCGATTCCTCGGCCTCGGCGGATGCCTCGTATTCGCCGCCCCATTCCATGCGGTAGCCCGGCGGCAGGTCGATGGTCTCGATCGCTTCGAGAATGCGCCGGCGCGCCTCGTCCGCCGTCATGCCGGGCACCGGGTCCGCCTGGACGGTCAGGGTGCGCATGCGGTCACGCCGCCGGATCAGCGTTTCCTCGGGAACGAGTTCGAAGCGATCGACGATCTGGGCGACCGGCACATAGGCGCCGTCCGTGGGGCTGGCGACGAGCCTGTCCTGCAGCTGGCCGGGATCGAGGCGCTCGTGATCGGGCGGTCGCGCGATGATCGGGATCAGTTCCTCGCCCTCACGATAGGTGCCTGCGCGCAGGCCGGATGTCGAGAATTGCAGCACCTGCGCGAGATCCGCGCGCCCGAGCCCGGCAATGCGCGCGCGCTCCTCGTTGAAGACCGGGGTGATCACCAGTTCGCGCTGGCGCCAGTCATGCCGGATATCGATCAACCCGCCATCCGCACGCATGCGTTCGGTCGCCTCCTCGCCGAGTGCACGGAGGTTGCGCGCATCCGGGCCGGAGAAGCGCGCCTCAATGCGCGCGCCGTCGGCGGGGCCGAAGAAGAGCCGCTCGGTCCTGATCTCGGCATGAGGATATTCGACCCCGAGTTCGGCCCGCAGCCGCGCCGCCAGCGGATCGATCATCTCGCGATCCTCCACCCGCACGATGAGCTGGCCATAGGCGGTGTTGGGCTGCTCGGGCACGTAGGTCAGCATGAACCGCGCCGCGCCCCGGCCGACAAAGCTCGCCACCGAGACGACACCCTCCTTCTCCATGACGCGCTCGGTGATCGCATCGATATCGCGGGCGGTGGCGCGGATGTCGGTGCCCTGCGGCAGGGTGTAGTTGACGTAGAAGATCGGCGTGTTCGATTCCGGGAAGAAGGCCTGGTCGACGAACTGGAACGCCCAGATGCTCGCCCCCGTCAGCCCCACCAGCACCATTACGGTCAGCACCCGCACCCGCAGTGCGCCGCGCAGGATCGCACTGTAGACCCGGTAGATCAGACCCGCATACGGGTCGCGCGAGCTGGCATCGGGGGCCACTTTCAGAAGGTAGTAGCCGAAGAGCGGCGCCACCGTGATGGCGAGCACCCAGCTGAGCATCAGCGATATCCCGATCACCGCGAAGAGCGAAAACAGGAACTCCCCCGTCGCATCGGGCGAGAGTCCGATGCCGGAAAATGCCATGATGCCGATCACGGTGGCGCCGAGCAGCGGGATCTGCGTACGACGGGCCGCCTCGCGCGCCGCCTCGCGCGCCTTTTGCCCGCGCTGCATGTTGATCAGCATGCCCTCGGCCACGACGATGGCGTTGTCGACCAGCATCCCCATGGCGATGATCAGCGCGCCGAGGGAGATCCGCTCCATCTCGATGCTGAAGACCCGCATGAAGAAGACGGTCCCCAGAACCGTCAAAAGCAGCGTCGCGCCCACCACCATGCCGACGCGCCAGCCCATGAACAGCATCAGGACGGCGATCACGATCGCGACCGACATGGCGAGATTGACGATGAAATCGTTGATCGCCTCGTCGACCACCCGATGCTGCTCGTAGATCGGATGCACCTCCACCCCGACGGGGAGCCGGTCCTCCAGCGCCGTGAGATGCGCCTCCACCGCCTGCCCGACCTCGACGATATTGCTGTCGGCAACGCCGGAAACCGCGAGCGTGAAGGCGGGTTTGCCGTTGAAACGCACCAGGTGCTCGGGCATTTCGACCGGTTCGCGGGTCACCTCCCCGATATCGACGAGGCTGAGCTGCTCGGTCGTGCCGGGGCGCCCGACGCGCAATCCCTCGATGGCACGCACCGAGTCGAAACCCGGCTGCACGGCGACGCGCAGGCGCGAATCCCCCACCCGCATCGCGCCGGCGGGTTCGGCGGCATTTTCGGTCTGGATCGTGGTCAGGATCTGGTCGATCGACAGGCCGAGCGTGGCGAGGCGTTCGTTGGAAACCTCGAGATAGATCGCCTCCTCGCGCTCCCCGTCTGTCGCGACCTTGGCGACATCGGGAACCGTGAGCAGCTCGCGGCGCAGGAAGCGCGCGATTTCGCGCTTCTCGCGCTCGGAGAAGCCGGGCGTGGTAACCGCGTAGAAAATGCCGAACACGTCGCCGAAATCATCATTGACCACCGAGGGCCCGGCGCCGTTCGGCAGCCCGCGCTGGGCATCGCCGACCTTGCGGCGCAGCTCGTCCCAGATCTGGGGGAGCTGCGAGCCGTCATAGGTCATCTTGATCTCGACCTCGATCTCCGACTTCCCCGGCATCGATTTCGATGTGACCCGTTCGAGCTGCGGCAGCTGCTGGATGGCGGATTCGAGCCGCTCGGTGACCTCCTCCTCCACCTCCGCCGCGCTGGCGCCGGGATATTCGGTGAGCACCACCGCCTGCTTGATGGTGAAGGACGGGTCTTCCAGGCGCCCGACGGTCAGCAACCCCCAGATCCCGCCGAGCAGGCAGACCAGCACGATGATCCAGGTATTGACCGGCTTGTCGATGGCGGCGCGCGCGATATCCATGGTGATCCGGCCTCAGAAGCTCTCGAAGGGGCGCACGCGCAGCCCCTCGCGCATGAGATGCGCGCCTGCCGCTACGACCTGCTCACCCGGCGAGACACCGTTACGCAGCGCGATATAGTCTTCGCTCACATCCCCCAGCGCCACTTCCCGCGCCGAGACGCTCTGCGTTTCCCCATCGTAGATCCAGACGCGGAAATCGCCGTCCGGCGTCGTATCGACCGCCGAGACCGGCAGCGTCATCGCCTCGCGGATCATGTCGTCGACGAGGCTGACGCGGACGGAGACCGTCTTGCCCGGCAGGATGGTGCCGTCATAGGGCTGCGCCAGCGCCAGCGTCACCTGATAGGTCTGGGCGATGGCGTCGGGCTCGGTGGCGTGCTCGCGATAGGTGAGCGGCAGCACCGCGTCAGGGCGCTCGGGAAACACCGCTTCCATGCGAAACATCTCGGGCCGCGTGACGAGGCCGATCAGATTCTCCGGCACGTTGATATGCACCCGCAATTCCGTCACGTCCTGCAGCCGCACGATCGGCGTCCCCGCCTGCACATTCGAGAAGGCATCCGCGAGGCGGCGCGTCACCAGCGCGTCGAAGGGGGCGGTGATGGTGGTATGGGCCTGGTTGCGCTCGGCATTGTCGAGGGCGACGCGGCGCAGCCCGTATTCGATCTCGGATTGCTCGAAAGCCGCCGTCGAGATCGCCTCGCGGGCGACGAGTTCGCGCTTGCGGTCGAGGTCGCGCGCGGCGAGATCGTATTGCAGTTGCGCCTCGCGCAGGGCGAGATCGTAATCATCCGGCTCGAGCGCGGCGATGGTCTCGCCTTCCTCGATGAGCGCACCCTGGCGCACCGGGATTTGTGCGATCCGCCCGCCGACCTGGAAGGAGAGATCCACCGTCGAGACCGCATCGACCCGCCCCACGAAGCGGCGCGCTTCCAGCGCCTGCGTCTCGCCGGCCGTGACGAGCCGCACGGGCCGGATCAGCTCCGCCTCCTCGACCGCCGCGCCCTCGTCACAGGCAGCAAGCCCGAGGGTGGCCAGCGCCACGAGGGCCAGTGTGACGCGGCGCAGGATCGGGCGCGAACGGGTGTGCATAAGGGGAAGCGGAGCGGGGCTATCAGCCACCGAGACGTCCGCATGGTCGCCATAGGAATTGCCGGCGAACCTGCCGCCCAGAACATCCGAAATCATCACGAGAACTCCCGCCCGGACGCATCATGCTGCAATTGCGTTTCCAAATTATTGGCCCGATCCCCGGCAGGCTCATCGGCCAGCCGCTGCGCCATCTCGGCGAGGCGCGCGAGGAGCTGCCGCTTCTTCGCCTCGTCATAGGGGGCGATGCCGAGAATATGCTGGAACATCATCCCGTCAGCCGCCGCGCAGAGCAGGAAGGCGCTGTCGGGATCAGGGCATTCAGCTTCGAGCCGTTGCAGATGTTCGCCGATGGAGGCGCGCAAAGGCGCGAGCAGATCCGGGTTCTGCGCCCCGGCGGCGAGGATCGCCATGGCGACGGGCCGCTCGATATCGCACATGCCGCCGCAGGCCGCGATCATGGCGCGCAGGGACGGGTTCGGCCCGCCGGCGAATTCCGCGCGCAGCCGCGCGATCTCGGCCTCGAATTCCGCGATCAGCCGCTCCAGCATGCCGGAGATCAGCGCATCCTTGCCGGGAAAGTGATAGAGCACCCCGCCCTTGCTGACGCCCGCCTCGCGCGCCACCGCATCCAGCGTGACATGCCCCGCCCCGTCCCGCGCCGCGACCCGCTGCGCCGCATCGAGAATTCCATCCCGCGCCGTACCAGATTGCTGCATGATCTTCCGCCTCGAACCTTCCTGCGACATTGCCCGCCCGGATCAGCGCTTCGCGAAAACCACGCGGCCTGCACGCCACCCGCCCCCGAAACCCGATTCGTCGCCTTCCCGCCATAAGCGGCGGATCACGGCACGACTATACCGACCAGACGGTACAGTGCGGCAGGAGATAACCCGTGGAAGCGGCGCTGGCAAGGGGGATGAGGCCGGTTTTTACGGCGGTGCAGCGAAGATTTGGTTTACGCGGGTGGGGACGGGGTGGATTTTTGGGGGATGGGGGATTGTGGGGTGGGGTGTGGGTCGAAAAACGGCTCTAAAAGAAATGCTTAAACCCCGCCCGGGAAGATTGACCGGGCGGGACAACTAACCGCGAAAGGGGAGGAACTTAGCGACGCTCGGGATCGTGCCTTGTTCGCGTGCGCAACGCCCCTAGAGACGCCTCCGCAGTAGCGAGAGCATTGAGCGCTTGATCAAGCGCCCATTGCGCTTCTATTGCCGCCCTTCCGCTCGGATAAGGCCCCTCAGGAGGAAGCAAATCCGGGCCTTCGGGCTCAACATGGGGAAACGCCTTCCCCATCGCGATCTCAGCGATACGCCCCCCGTTCACTCCAAACCAAGCAGCGATATCATGCTGTCGATCACCACGGCGGAGCATACCCTTTACCATAGCGGCATCACCCACCGACAGTTTGACTCCACTTCTCGCGGCTCGACGGCGCTTCAAATAAAGACGTTTCATTGGGCAATCTCCGAAACTTGTTCTTTCGCAGGCGTCAACGAGCGGGTCTCAGCATCGCTTAACGGCAAACCCAATTGGCGCTTTATGTACGCCCTTGTAGCCTGTCGCGACTGTCGGTTCGAGGAAACAGAACCAGCGACAACACAGACACCTTCCCAGTCCCGATTTGCCTTGCGCCAGTCGATGGTTTCCAACGGCGCAAGACGCTCCTCCCAATCATTGGGATAGTCGCGCATCAGGTCAGCACCCGCACTTCCGATAGCCCGCAAAATGGTCGAGTGAGAAGCAAGACTCTCCTGACGAAGTTCCATTGCACGCATGTGATGATCTCGAACTGAACGCCAAGCAGTCATGTGCGTTGCTACACGACGCCAGAACCGGATTGAAGTCGCAACCAATTCATTAAAGCTGTCACCTTCGCCATCTTCGTCATCCCCATGAACATCATGATCGCGAAGAAGCTCCTTGTTTGAGTCATATATGGCCGACAGCGTGAACAGCTTCGGGGAACGAACACTGATCGAAATTGCATCTTGATCGACCATTCCCTCGAACACATCGACATTCGAAATCACCTCCAAGGTGAGGCGCGATAGCGGGTCACGCTTATCATACAAGATATCAAGAGATTTAGATGTTTTTTGAACAAATCTATTTAAATCCGAAAACATTTGCTGCATCCGATCTCGATTTTCATAAGGGAAAAGGAGAACAGAAATCGTTTCCTCACCCAGCCCTGGATTTTCTTTGATTGCATGAGCAATCGCTGCACATCGATGCTGCCCATCATTGATTACAAATTCCGCCTCCTGAAAATCCATCTCAAGCATCCCAAGCCCCTCTGTACCGGTTGGTTTGAATGCTACTGCGCATTTGTACGATGCCGTGATCGATGAGAAAAGAAATCCATCCTCATTTTCAGTGATATATTTCGCAATTGCCGGGATCCGCTTCTGATTCAAGACGCGCTGTTCTCTCTCTTCGGGAGTAAACTCCGCCCAATCCCTGAAAGTAAACATCTTGGGGACAACACTTAACTTCATCATGCAAGAATAGTATTCGCGCTGCCCCATCGTACCACGCATTGCCGGGAAACTAACCTTCATCTCGAATTCTCCTAATCTAGAGCTGTAAAATGCTGGGCTTGAGAGCTGATATCAGCTCATGGCCAGCGTGAGTCGAGCTCACAAAATACATATACGAGCTCTAGCCATAAATTGCAAGAGCTCTCCAATATTTTTTTGGAGCTCTATAATTTTTATGAAAGAGCTCCAAACCTTATAGGTTGGAGCTACACAGGCGGAGCGCTTGCCGCAGCTGGATTGTCACGCCCCCCACCCTTCCCTCACCCCCCAAATTCCCCTATCACCCCCTGAGCGCCTCATCACACGGACCCCTCCCCAATGCGGCTTCAGGTTTCTGCCCTTTCCGATCATCACGGCGTAGCGCATGCGTTTTTTACCCGCGCGGCGCCTGTCGAGGAGCGGGGTTTGCTGGCTCGGGAGGTCGGAATCGGGGCTGACGGGTTTGTCGGGCTCAAGCAGGTGCACTCACCTGATGTCGTCACGGTCGAGGCGCCCTGGGCGGATGAGGCGCGGCCGCGGGGGGATGCGCTGGTGACGCGGCGGCGGGGGATTGCGCTTGCGATCGCGACAGCGGATTGCGGGCCGGTTCTGTTTGTCGATCGCGATGCCGGCGTGATCGGCGCGGCGCATGCGGGCTGGCGCGGGGCGCTGGCCGGGGTGCTCGAAGCCACCATCGCGTCCATGGAGGCGCTCGGCGCGCGGCGCTCGGCCATCCACGCCGCACTCGGCCCCACCATCAGCGCGGCGAATTACGAAGTCGGCCCCGAACTCGTCGCAGCCTTCCGCGAGGCCGATCCCGGCCATGAGCGTTTCTTCACGCCCAATGCTGCGGGCCGCGCGCAATTCGACCTGCCGGGCTTCATCGGCGCCCGGCTCGATGCCGCCGGCATCGCCGCCTTCGAGGATATCGCCCGCTGCACCTATGCGGAAGCCGAGCACTTCCACTCCTACCGCCGCCACACCCACCGCCCCGAGCCCGGCCACGGTCGGCTGATCTCGGCGATCGCGCTCACCGACTGAGCGTTCACTCCCTGATCCCCACCACATCCGGCGTCTCCCAGGCCAGATGCTGGCCGCCATCGAGGGCGAGCATCTGCCCGGTCATGGCGGGGTTTCTGGCGAGGAACACCACCGCCTGCGCGATCTCTTCCGGCGATGAACCGCGCTTCAGCGGCGTCGCTTCCACCTGCCTGCGGAAATCCTCATCGCCCTGGCGCGTATTCGAGATCGTCGGCCCCGGCCCGATCGCGTTGACGCGGATGCCGCGCGGCGCGAGCGCCTGCGCCATGGTCTGCGTCGCGGTCCAGAGCGCCGATTTGGTGAGCTGATACGAGAAGAAATGCGGCGTGGGCTTCCACACGCGCTGGTCGAGCATGTTGACGACGAGCCCGTCCGCGCCCGTGGGGCATTGCCGGGCGAAATCGCGTGCGAGAAAGGCCGGCGCGCGCAGATTGATGGCGAAATGGCGCTCCCACAAGGCGGGGTCGAGATCGAGCAGGTCATCCGGCTCGAATTGCGAGGCGTTGTTGACCAGCATGGTGAGCGCACGGCCCAGCCCCTCGACCGCCTCCGGCACCAGCCGCACCACATCCTGCGCATCTGCCAAATCACCCTGCACTGCGCAGGCGCGCCCGCCCGTTCCTGCGATCTCGGCGACGAGCGCATCGGCGGCCTCGCGCGAGCGCCCGTAATGCACCGCCACCGCGTAGCCTTCGCCCGCCAGCGCCAGCGCAATCGCCCGCCCGATCCGCTTTGCCGCCCCCGTTACCAGCGCCGCCCGTTCCATGATTTGCCCCGATACCGTGTGAAAGTCCCTACGGTATCAGCATACGCGGGCGCGCGTCAGCCGGATCCACCGGCCCGGCGCGCGGGAGACTAGCGCACTACCCGGATCAGCCCGCCCCCGGCCTCCTCGAAAGTCGGGCAGCCGATGACGAGGCGGATGTCGTTGTAATCGTAATCCGTCCAGCCATAGCCCTGGCTGCGGTCTTCCCAGGCATAGTACATGAACATCCCGGGCTCGCAGGGCACATCCGCGATCTCGGGCTGACGATGCGTATCATAATTGGGCAGGATCCCGCCCTCATCCTCGCGCACGCAGAGCTCCAGCGTCGGGCAGACCACGGTTTCGAGGTTGCGCTGGACCAGATCCATCTCGTCGTATCGCCAGCCGTTGCGCAGCTGGTATCCGGAGAAGTCGTGTTCCAGCACGCCGGTATCGGGGTTGATCGTCGAATCCGCGTAGTAGATGAAGACACGGCGCGTGGGGTCGTCCCATTGCTCGGGATTCGAGCGGGCACTGCGCACGTTGCGCAGCTTGAAGCTGATATATTCGCCGGGGCCGCATTCGGCGAAGCCATCGTCATATTCGGTCGGCGGCGTCGCATTATCCGCCAGCGGCACGAAATTACGACGTCCGTTATCGTCCTCTGCGGCGCGATCCGGGTTGAAGCAGTAGGAGTAGACCCGGTTGTAATCGGCAGCCTCGTGGTTGAGCTGCCGGAATTCCGGCGGCGGCATCACCTGCACCATGGGGGGCGCCGCACCACGGTCTCCACCCCCGCCGTGAGCGCGCGCGACATGCCCGGCATGGCGGCGGTCAGCGTTGCGAACAGATCCGCCTCGATGCGGATGCGGTAATGCAGTTCGTCGACCCATTCGCCGGTGATGGATACATTCTCCACGCGCCCGGCATTGCGCGCCATGACGGCAGCGCGCGCCTGCTCCTCGAGCTGTTGCGTGCTTTGCGGATCATTGGCCATGGCGATCGCGATCGCCGTGCTGTCGGCCAGAACACGCAGCTCCGTGCGCAGCGCCTCGGCTCGGGAATAGTCGAGCGCCGCACCGGCGATGCCTGCGACCGGCACGAGGAGCAGCGCAAAGAGGATCGCCACGTTTCCGCGCGCGTCGAGGCCGCACATGTCGCGGTCACCGCCGGCGCGGCGCCATCGTTCGCAAATTCGCTTCATATCACGCATGACAGGAATACCACCATCAGAGATAGCCGATAATGGCTGTCTAAGGTGTATTTATAAAGATTGTGCTACTTTGAATGTATAAACGCATGCCGTTGCGGCAGGTGCGTTGAGACCGACATGCGCGTCGCAGCTTCGCTGCAACGACGAAAACGCCCGGATCGCGGGATCCGGGCGCTGTGATCGCATGGGCAAGCGTGGGCTGCTTGTCACGGCGTAGGGGGTTATCGCACCAGGCGCACCATGCGATCTGTCTCGACGATTTCGGGGCAGGAGACGATCAGGCGGATATCGTCGAAATCCGCATCCGTCCATTGCCCGTGGCGGGGATGTCCCTTCGGATAGACGGGGCGATCCTCCCAGCCGAAATACATGTACTGCCCTTCCTCACAGGAAGCCGTCGCCTGCTCCGGCGTGCGGTGGCTGTGCGGATAGGGGATGACACCGCCTTGCGTCTCGACCTTGCACTCCTCCATGAAACGGCAATGCACCGTCTCGAGCAGGCCGACACCCTCCATGTCGATCTTCTCGTAGGTATGGCCGTTGCGCACGCGATAGCCCTGGATGTCATGCTCAAGCACGCGTGTATTCGGGTCGAGGATGGTGTCGGTGTAATACTTGTACACCTCCCGCGACGGGTCGTCCCAGGCATTGGGGCTGGTACGCGCGCCACGCACGTTGCGCAGCATGTAGGAGACATGCTCGCCGGCGCCGCATTTCGGCAGCTCGGTATCATAGACCGTCGTCGACGAATTATCGGCGATGGCGGTGAACTGCGTGCGGTATTCGTCAGGATCGGCATTCGGTTCCGCGGCAAGCAGCGGGTCGAAGCAATACATGTAGATGCGATTGTAATCGCCGGCTTCCGGGTCGAGCATCGACATGTCCGGGGGCAGGACGCGATAGGTCGGGGGAATGCGATGGACGACGCTGATCACCTCCGCGGCGATCGATTTCGGCATCCACGGCACGCCCGCAAGCAGCGATGAGCGCAGATCGGCAGCGATGGTGACCTGATAATGCGCACCATCGAGCCAATTGCCCTGCATGCGCACATCATCGAGATTTTCCCGCAGTTTCGCTCGCAGATCCTGCTCGGCCGTGGCGAGGATCGAAGGGGCCGAACCGGGATTTCCGGCCCGCGCGACCGTGATCGCGGTCTGGTCGGCAAAGACCCTCAATTCTTCCCGCACGGCCGTGGCGCGGCTGTAATCGAGCGCCGCGCCGGCAAAGCCCATGATCGGGACGAGGGTCAATCCGAAGATCATCGCGACGTTGCCGCGGGTGTCGGATATGAAGCGTTTCATGCGAGCGTCTCCATAATCGTTGACGCCGAAACTAGAAAAAAACTGTAAAGCTTTTGTTTTTTTGATCGTTAAAATTTTAATGAACGATAATAAATCATCGTTTTGCCAAAAATGATTCATGTAAGAATACGTATTAATTTCGAAACAACTGTTTTGTTTCCGGACACACCCCACCAATCAGACTGCGGATCCTGCACCATTTACGCGCATGTGTCCCAAGATATACCATGACTGACCCATATTGATACAGTGCGAAAGCAATTAAAAATTGCATCAATTGAACAACACTTCACGAGATCCGAAACCAGTCACCCACTCGATGTCGCGGCACGCCAACCGAAGCCGATCCACCCCCGGAAACATTGTATGCCCCCGCGCGTTGAGTCGGTTGGAGAAAGGAGAGACGTTATGCGCAAGCGCCTCATCGTCGCCGCGCTGGTCTATCTTCCGGTCAACGCGGTTCTATTCGGGCTGAAACTCGTGCCGATTCTGACGATCCCGGCATTGACGCCCCATTCGGCTACGCTGATTCCGCTCGCGACGGCTTCGACATTCATCCTCGCTTTACCGATTGCGTGGTTCCTCGCGCCCTATCTGCAGTCGCGGGCCTTCGCCGGCATGCGAGACCGTGCGGGCGTTGAATTCAATCAGCGCCCCGGTGAGGAGACGCAGACCGTCCTGCGGCCAAGGGGCGCCGAGGAGATCGGGGTCGATCAGGTCATCGGTGGTCGCGAAGCGATCAAGCCGCGGGACAAGTAGTGCAGCACCGCCTTGTAGTGCAGCACCGTCTTGTAGTGCAGCACCGTCTTGCGACCGATATAGAAACGGGGCGGGCACCATGACCGGTTCCCGCCCCGTAATATCTTCTTGATATCAGCTACGCCCGCTCACTCCGCGAATGTCGCGTAGTAATCTGGCACGGTCCATTCGAAGTCGAGGAATTCGGCCTGCGCAATGAAGCCGTCCGGGCCCCAGTAGAGATCGGCAAGAGCGTTGAAGTCGGGCTCGAGAATACGCTTTGCCGGAACCACATAGGAAGCCCATTCGAGCTGTGAATCGACCAGTCGCTTGAAGGCCGGGTTCGTGGTGTAATCCTCTTCCAGGATGCGATGCCAGACCTCCAGGCTCTGCTCGAGCACATCCTCGGGCGTACGGCGGAATTCGACACCGTCCTCGGCCATGCGATCCATGTGGATCTTGTCCTGACGTTGCTGCTTCTGCTCCCAACGCAGCATCGATACCTCGGTGACGAGCTCGTAAATGTGCTGCAGGTCTTCCGGCAGGCTCTCCCAGGTGCTCTTGTTGATCAGAACTTCGCCGACAGTGACCACCTCGTGATAGGCCGGCGCATAATAGATCTGCCAGATATCCTGGAAGCCCAGCGCGAAATCGATCCAGGGCCCGACGAATTCGGCGGCATCGATGACGCCGCGCTCACCCGCGGGCACGATCTCGCCACCCG
Source organism: Salinarimonas sp. (assembly GCA_020832565.1). Taxonomy (GTDB): domain Bacteria; phylum Pseudomonadota; class Alphaproteobacteria; order Rhizobiales; family Beijerinckiaceae; genus Saliniramus. Next base: position 15,772 of record JAFIEI010000058.1, read on the forward strand.
GCAGCGTTATCACCGAGACGCCCATACCCTCGTACATCTCGCCGGGGATCCCGGGGATACGCAGGCGCAGGCCTTGCATATCCTCCACCGATTCGATCTCGCGATTGAACCAGCCCAGCGGCTGCGCCCCGGAGGAGAGCAGCGGGCGCCAGATCACGTCGAGTTCCAGATGCTCCTGGAAGAACCAGTTCACCTCGTCGAGACCGCCGCCCTGATAATACCAACCCCACATATCGGACCAGTCCATACCGAAGGGGCCGGCGGGGCCGGACGAGACCATCACCGCCGCGCGGTCCTTGCCGACCCAGAAACCAGACCAGGCATGCGCACCATCGATCACCTCGTCATGGGTGGCATCGAGCACTTCGAAGGCCGGCACGACAGCCCCCGCCGGCAGCGTCTCGATATTGAGGCGCCCGCCGGAATAGCGCGCGATATCTTCGGCCCATTCCTGGAAATGGAGGAACTGGGGATCGCCGGCGGGATAAGCCGACTGGAATGTCAGGTTGAAGGATTCCTGCGCGAAGGCGCTCCCCGGCGCCAGCATCAGGGCCCCTAGAACGGCTCCTCCGAGATAACGTGTGCGGCTCATGTGAAAACCTCCCATTTACTTGCTACAACGCAGCAAATCATTATTGCGACGCAATAAAAGCGACGCTGACGCAACGATAACATGGGAATGATGCCTGCGCACGCGCGAATACAATCGCTTCCGCAAGGGGATCTCAAGACCAATCAGCGTTGAACAACAGCGCGTTACGCTGGAAAAATCCAATTTCCATAATGACTTGAGTTATAGAGCCTCGCTCGGATGGCTCGAGATTGCGAGGTCTTACTATTTGAAACCTCGACCTTGCAGGCCTGTCAGCGAATCGAAGACCTCTTTCGCCTGCCAATGGTAGGACGCGGCAATTCTCGCATAGGCGTCGGAAGCGCGCGCCTCGAGCGCGGCACGATCAAGCACAATTACCTTGCCACGCGTATATGTGATGATGCCGTCGCGCGCGAGCTCCGTGCAGACCGCATTGACCGTCGCGCGCCGCAGGCCGAGTGCCTCCGCGAGGCTCTCTTGTGTGATCAGGATGGTATCGCCATGCACCGCGTCATGCGCATGAAGCAGCCATCGCGCGACCCGTTCCGGGGCGTGCCCCAGGGAATTGCAGGACACGCTTTCCATCAATTGCAGGATCAGGGAGCGCGCATACAGGATCAACGCCGCATAGAGGCATGGGAAGCGCTGCAGTGCCTCGGTCATGACATGCGCGGGAATCCATGTCGCAACACCGGGAATGCGGGTGACGGAACGGTTGAGCGCCGAGCCCCCGCCCAGAATGATCGAAAGGCCGATCATCCCTTCCGGGCCCAGTGCCGTCTGCTCGGCGATACGCCCGTCCTCGCGCGTGGCGATCAATGAGACCTGTCCCGAATGCGGGAACACGGCATGCGACAAGGTTCCGGTCGGCTCGAAGATCACTTCCCCGAAATGCATCGCACGGGTGAGCGCATGATCCAGCAGGAACTCTTGTGCATCGGTACGCAGCAGCGGCAATATGCGATTCCCGTTCGGGAAGTACTCCGACAAGACGAACTCCTGTTGACGCGAAACGACAGATAGCCGGCGGGTTGGACGGTCAGCGCGAGCAATGCGCGATAGAGACGTTTTAGCCCTGATAACTTGCGCTGCAATGTTATGCAACCGACAAAGCAGATCCCGCACAGGATGCACGTAGATGCCGACGGCACGGCAGCGTCGGTACATTGACTCCTCCAGCGGAAAGCGCGCTGGTTTGCCCGTTCGACAGACGCGGCTGGACGGTTTATCTGGAAGCATTATGGTCTGATCATCAGGGGTGCGCGTGAGCACCGCGACTGCCGACAGGGAGGAACATCCCGTTGGCGCGTCGGTTGGCCGGATGGTCGAGTGAAAACAAGAACGGAATGTTCAAGGAGTCAAACGCATGAGCACGCAGAACGAGGCCGAGCTGCCCGAGCGCGAAGCGATGGATTTCGACGTCGTGATCGTGGGAGCGGGACCCGCCGGGCTCGCCGCAGCCATCCGCATCAAGCAGATCGCGGCAGAAGCGGGAGAGGATTATTCGGTCGTCGTGGTTGAGAAGGGCGCCGATATCGGCGCGCATATCCTCTCGGGCGCCGTGATCGATCCCAGCGGCCTCGATGCGCTCCTGCCCGATTGGCGCCAGGATCCCGAGCGCCCCTTGAAGACGCAGGTCACCGATGACCAGTTCCTGTTTCTCGGCCCTGCCGGTGGCATCCGCCTGCCCAATTTCGCCATGCCCAAACTGATGAACAATCACGGCAACTTCATCGGCTCACTCGGTGAAGTCGCGCGCTGGCTGGCGCCGCAGGCAGAGGCGCTCGGCGTCGAGATCTATCCGGGTTTCGCTGCGGCGGAAGTGCTGCACGACGACGAGGGCCGCGTATTGGGCATCGCCACCGGCGATATGGGCGTCGATCGTGAAGGCAAGCCGGGGCCGAATTTCACGCGCGGCATGGAACTGCGCGGCAAGTACACGCTCTTCGCCGAGGGTGCGCGCGGCCATCTCACCAAGCAGCTGATCCGCAAGTTCGATCTCGATGCGGGGCGCGAGCCGCAGAAATACGGCATCGGCATCAAGGAAGTCTGGGAGGTCTCGCCCGAGCAGCACCGTCCTGGGCTCGTGCAGCACTCCTTCGGCTGGCCGCTCGACAACCGCACGGGCGGCGGCTCCTGGCTGTATCATTACGGCGAGAATCTCGTCTCGGTGGGTTTCGTCATCCATCTCAACTACGAGAATCCGACGCTCTCGCCCTTCGACGAGATGCAACGTTTCAAGACCCATCCGATGATCGCGCCGACTTTCGAGGGCGGCAAGCGCATCGGCTACGGCGCGCGCGCCATCGTCGAGGGCGGCTGGCAATCGGTGCCGAAGCTTGCCTTCCCGGGCGGTTGCCTCGTCGGCGATGCGGCGGGCTTCGTCAACGTGCCGCGCATCAAGGGAAGCCACAACGCCATCCATTCCGGCATGCTCTGCGCCGAGCATCTCGTTCCCGCCCTGCGCGAGGGCCGCGCCAATGACGCGCTCGCCTCCTATGACGAGGCCTGGCAGGCTTCCGCCGTGGGGCAGGATCTCAAGCCCGTCCGCAACGTCAAGCCGCTCTGGTCGAAATACGGCACCATGCTCGGCATCGGGCTGGGCGGCCTCGACATGTGGATGAACCAGCTTTTCAACGGCTCGCTCTTCGGCACGCTGAGCCACGGCAAGCCCGACCATGCCACCCTCAAGCCGATCGATCAGGTCAAGCAACTGAGCTACCCCAAGCCCGACGGCGTTTTGACCTTCGACAAGCTCTCCTCGGTCTTCCTTTCCAATACGAATCATGAGGAAGAGCAGCCCTGCCATCTGACGCTGAAGGATGCGAGCATCCCGATTGCGCAGAACCTGCCGAAATATGGCGAACCGGCGCGGCTCTATTGTCCCGCGGGTGTCTACGAGGTGGTCTATGCGGACGAGGAAAAGAAGACCAATCCCCGCTTCGTGATCAACGCGCAGAACTGCGTCCACTGCAAGACCTGCGACATCAAGGATCCGGCCCAGAACATCAACTGGATCACGCCTGAAGGTGGCGGCGGGCCGGTCTATCCGAACATGTGAGGCCGCTCGCGTCGCGATGGCAGCGGGCGTGTCAACCTTACACCTTGATGCAGCGCGGCGATGGGGCCATGCTGTCGTGACGGATCGCGGTCGCAGCGTATCCGGATCGCCGGGAAGCGGCGATCCGGCCATTTCGACCGGATCAGCCTTGTGCCGGCGCTGCCGGCCTGCCGGAACCAGGAGTTTTCGCCCCCGTGTTCGCTCGCCAGCCGTCTGACCAACCTGCCTCGTTCACCCGCGCGCTGATTCGCGGCTCTGCCGCTCTGGCCCTTGCACTCGCCTTGGGCTTTGCCCCCGGGCCCGGTGCGGGACCGGCGCAGGCCACCCCCGAGGGCCCGCGTCTCGATGATCTGCGGGAGCTTCCCAGCCCGGCGCGCAGCGTCGCGGGGAACTTTCTTGCCGCACATGTTGCCGGATTTGCCGGAGACACATCCGCCTCCGCGACCTTCTATCGCCGCCTGTTCGATTCGGTGCCGGATGATCCGGGGCTGCTGGAGAACGCCTTCATCGCCTTTCTCGCGGATGGCGACATGACCTACGCCTTGCGTGCCGCCGAACGCATTCTGGATCTCGACCAGGATAACAGCCTCGCGCAGCTCGCCCAGGCTGTCGGCGACATCAGGCAGGAACGCTTTGCTGCGGCGCGTTCGCGGCTCGAGCCGGGCGGGCGCGGCAGCGCGGCGGATCTCACTGCGACACTCCTGCGCGCCTGGAGCTATGCCGGCAGCGGCCTCGAGGAAGATGCCCTTCTCACGGTCGACCGGCTCGAGGGCGAGGGAAGCTACGAGATTTTCCGCCTGTATCACGGCGCGCTCATGGCGAGCTTCCTCGGCGAGACCGAGATTGCACGCGAACGCTTCGCGGCGGCGCTCGAAGCCCAGCCGCGCGCGCTCAGCATCGTCGATGCCTATGCACGCTTCGCCGCCCGCGACGGACGTCGCGACGAAGCGGTTGCCGCCTATGACACCTTTCTGGAGAACTTCACCCGTCACCCGATCGCGCGGGCGAACCGCGATGCCCTGCGCGCGGGCGAGAATCTCCCGCGGGCGGTATCGAGCGTCAATGAAGGCGCATCCGAGGTCCTCTACGGTCTCGGATCCGTCGGGATCGGGGATGGTGACGACCTCGTCGCGCTGATCTACCTGCGCCTCGCTCTCCACCTCGCCCCGGCGCATGACATGGCTCTCGCGACGCTCGCCGAGCTGCTCGAATCGCGTGAGCAATACGCTGCCGCGATCGAGACGTTCAACGCGATTCCGACGAGTTCGCCGCTGCATGCCGGGGCGCAGGTCGATATCGGGATGCTTCTGGAGCGGCTCGACCGCAAGGAAGATGCGATCGCGCATCTGGAAGCGATGATCGCGCGTGATGCGGAGAATCGCGAGGCGATCGTCGCCCTGGCCAATATCCAGCGCATGCGCCGCAACTTCCCCGAAGCCGCCGAGACGTATTCGCGCGCCATCGATCTGATCGAGACACCGGATTCCGGCGATTGGACGTTGTTCTTCTTCCGCGGCGCTTCCCTCGAACGCTCCGGGGAATGGGAGCGCGCCGAGGCCGATCTCAAGCAGGCCCTGAAACTCGTCCCTCAGACATCACCTCTCGGCGAAGCCCAGATCCTCAACTATATCGGCTATTCCTGGGTCGATATGGGGATGCGCCTCGATGAGGGCTACGCCAAGATCCAGCGCGCCATCGAGCTCGCCCCGAATGACGGCCACATCATCGACAGCCTCGGCTGGGCCTATTATCGGCTCGGGCGATACGAGGAGGCCGTGCGCGAGCTCGAACGGGCAATCGAGCACCTGCCCAACGACCCTGTCGTGAACGATCATCTCGGCGATGTCTATTGGCGCGTCGGGCGCAGGCTCGAAGCCCGCTTCCAATGGGAGCGCGCGCTCTCCAATGATCCGGAAGACGATGATCGCAAGATGATCGAACGCAAGCTGGAGATGGGGCTCGACGAGGCGGAGGCCTATTCGCGCAAGAGCGAGGCCGGGGAAACCGGCGGCGAGTCCCGTGAGGGCGGCTGAGGCACGCGGGAAGCTATGACACGGGCCGACGAGGCGGGGGCAGCCCGGCGGAAGCGCGGGTTCGCTGCAGCCAAGATCAACCTGATGCTGCATGTGCGCGGGCGTCGCCCCGACGGCTATCATGATCTCGAAAGCCTCGTGAGCTTTGCCGCAATCGGCGATGACCTCACCTTCCTGCCAGAAGCCGCAGCACCGTTGCAGGTTACCGGGCCCATGGCCGCGGCACTCGTCGCTTCCGGTGGAGCAGGCGTCGATAATCTCGTGAGCCGTGCCAGGGCAGCCCTGTCGCGGCACCTGCCGGACCTGACCGAAGCTCTGCCGGACTTGA
>JAFIEI010000012.1 GCA_020832565.1 Salinarimonas sp.
GCGGGCCGGGTCAGGGTTCGACCATGTTCCTGCCCATGCACGGCCCGGCGCTTCAATTGCGACGCTCGCGCTCCATCGTGATGATCGACCAGCGCGGCACCGGCAACTCGGTTCCCGCGCTCGCCTGCGACACGATCGACGCGGAGGAATTCGACGAGAATCGGCTCAATGATCCCGATCTGATGCCGGAAACGCCGACCGAGGAACGCCTCGCGCAATGCATCGCGGATTGGCGCGACCGGGGCGTGGATTTCAACGCCTTCGACACCCGCTCCACAACGCGCGATCTCCAGGCCATCCGGCGCGGGCTCGGCATACGGCAATGGAACCTGCACGGCACCTCCTATGGGGGTCGTGTCGTGCTCGACGCCATGCGCGTCGATCCCGAGGGCATCCGCTCCGTGGTGCTGAACTCGCCGCAGGCCATCACACCGCATTTCGATGCAGACTTCGCCGAAAACCGCGCGAAGCTCTTCCGCCAGCTCTTCGAAGATTGTGCGCAGGACGATTATTGCAGCGAGACATTCGGCGATCTCGAGGCCCATCTGGAGAAAATCCGTGCGCATCTGGCCGATGAAGGCATGGATATCTATCTGCGCGAAACGCCCGACGGTGAACTCACGCGGATCACTGTCGGCTGGGAAGAGGTCATCGAGGGACTCTACAGCCATATGAACTTCATCGCCGGTCCCGCGCCGGTGGCGCGCTACATTCACGAATTGTCACGCATGGTCGATGGCCGTCTCAGCCTGAACGACGACGAAGTCGCACGCATATTCCAGAGCAGCCTGCGCGACAACGATCACGGTATCGCCATGGGAATGCATATAGCCGCGCGCTGTCGCGAGGATGTCGATGCCTATGACGACGCGACCTTCGCGGCAGGTGCCGCAATGGCGCCGTCGCTTTACACCTCGGCTTCATCCATCCACATGTACCGGCTCGGCTGTTCGCTGATGGAGATCGAGCCCGTGGACGAGGCCTTCCACGAGATGGTCACGAGCGACATTCCCGCCCTCGTCCTCACCGGCGACATGGATCCGCTGACACCAACGATCTGGGCGCATGATGCCGCCGAGGCGCTCGAGAATGCGCAGCTCGTCTCGTTCCGCGCTCTGGGCCACGACATCTATTCGAACAGCGTCTGTGCGCGCGTCATCACCGCAAACTTCCTTGATGCGCCGGACGAGACCATCGATGCGACCTGCGCGCAATCCTACAGCCCGGCCTTCGCCCGGGAGCAGTGAGCTGGGTAGGGGAGTTGAAGGAAACAGGCCCTGCGCGATGTGCATCGCGCTTCGCGCAGGGCGGACGGCATGCTTGAAAAGGTAATGCATCAGCATTACCTTTTCGGTATTGATCCGTTCCGCCGCCACGAGATTTCAAACCATGCCGGCCCGCACGCACGAGATCTCGAAGCTTACTAATCGCTATCAGACGACGGTGCCGCGCGGCGTGCGAAAGCAACTTGAACTCGGCAAGGGCGACCAACTGCGTTACTGCATCGAGCCCGATGGCCGGGTTTATATCGAGCCTGTTCGCGCGCAGGAGCGCGACCCGGCGCTCGACGCCTTTCTCGCTTTCATCGAGGCCGATATCAACGCCCATCCGGAACGGCTGCAGGCACTCGACGGCGCCCTGCGCGAGCGCCTCGCTGCACTTGTCGGGGATGATCCCGTCGATCTCGATGCGCCTCTGTCGCCCGATGACGAATGAGCGCGCCTCCAGGACCCCTCACCGTCAATAGCTGGTCCATCTACGCGCATCCGCTCTTTCTCGACCAGCTCGACGGATTGATCGAAGAAGTCGAAGCGCTGAAGGTGCATAATCCGAAAGGCTGGCAGCGCAAGAATGCGACGAAGCGCCTTGCCGCGATCTTCAAACTCGTGAGTGACGTCATCCCTGCGGACCCGGGATCACGGGCCTTTCGTCAGGGCGACAGTCTCGGCCCCGCGCGTCGGCACTGGTTCCGGGCGAAGTTCTTCCAGCAATACCGCCTGTTCTTCCGCTTCGACAGTGCCAGCAAGGTCATCGTGCTCGCCTGGGTGAACGATGATGAAACCCTGCGCTCTTACGGCAGTCGAAGCGATGCCTATGCGTCTTTCAAAGGCATGTTCGAAAATGGTGATCCGCCGGAGGACTTCGACGCGCTCTTGCGCGCTGCCCGCCGGTCGGGCGGGCGGTTCACAGCAAGCCTCGAAGCCGCATCGCAACCTGAGCCCCGGAAATGAAAACACCCGCCGTAGTCGGCGGGTGTCTCTCACGTCATGATGCGGTAAGCGTGCCTGCGCCCCAATCCCTCACGCCTTTTCCTGCATCGCCTTCTCGCGGATGGCGGAAAGCGTGGTGGTGGGGGTGATGGTTTCGGGGTCGATCAGGAGGTGGATGATCGCCGGCTTGCCGCTGGCCATGGCCTCCTTCAGGGCGGGGGCGAATTCTTCCGTGCGCTCGACCCGCGCGCCGAAGCCGCCGAAGGCGCGGGCATAGGCCGCGAAATCGGGATTCTTCAGCATGGTGGCCGAGACGCGGCCCGGATAATCGCGCTCCTGATGCATGCGGATGGTGCCGTACATGCCGTTATCGACGATCAGCACGATGATCGGCAGGTCGTATTGCACGGCGGTGGCGAATTCCTGGCCATGCATCATGAAGCAGCCGTCGCCGGCCACCGAGATCACCATGCGCTCGGGGAAGGCGCGCTTGGCGCCGACCGCCGCGGGTAAGCCGTAGCCCATCGAGCCGGATGTCGGGGCGAGCTGCGTGCCGTAATGGCGGAATTTCCAGAAACGATGCACCCAGCCGGCATAATTGCCCGCGCCATTGGCCATGATCGCATCGTCGGGCGCCACTTTCGCGAGCTCGGCCATGACCTGGCCCATCTGGAGATCGCCGGGATGGGTGATCGCGGCGGGGTCGCTCCAGGCAAGATAGTCTTCATGTGCCGCGCGGGTATCCTCCGCCCAAGGCAGGTCCGCCGGGGGCTGCAGGCTCTCGAGCGCGGCGGCGAAGGCGCCGGGGCTGGCATTGATCGCCATGAAGGGGCTGTAGACGCGCCCCAGCTCCGACGAATCGGGATGCACATGCACGAGGCGCTGGCGCGGCGCGGGGATCTCGAACAGGCTGTAGCTCTGGCTCGGCATTTCCGACAGCCGCCCGCCGACGACGAGCACCAGATCCGATTCCTTGATGCGCTTCAGGAGCTTGGGATTGGGCCCGATGCCGAGATCGCCGGCATAGCATTCATGCAGGGTGTCGAACAGCATCTGCCGGCGGAAGGAGGTATGCACCGGCAGCTGGAAACGCTCGGCGAAACGCTTGAAGCGCGACACTGCGTGCTGATCCCAGCGGCCACCGCCGAGGATCGCCACCGGGCGTTTGGCACCGGCGAGGAGCTTTTGCAGCTCCACCATCTGGGCCGGGCCGGGATGCGTCTCGATCGGCTTGTAGGCGGGCGGGTCGACGGCAACGGCGGCTTCGGTGAGCATGTCCTCCGGCAGCGCGATCACCACCGGGCCGGGGCGTCCCGAGGTCGCCACGTGAAAGGCGCGGGAGACGAGTTCGGGGATGCGGGCGGGATCGTCGATCTCGGTCACCCATTTGGCGATGGTGCCGAACACGGCGCGGTAATCGAGTTCCTGGAAGGCCTCGCGCTCGCGCATCTCGCGCCCGACCTGGCCGACGAAGAGGATCATCGGGGTCGAATCCTGACGCGCGATATGCAGGCCCGCCGAGGCGTTGGTGGCGCCGGGGCCGCGGGTGACGAAGCAGATCCCGGGCTGGCCGGTGAGCTTGCCGTAAGCCTCCGCCATCATCGCCGCGCCGCCCTCCTGGCGACAGACGGTGACGCCGATCTCCGCGTCATGCATGGCGTCGAGCGCCGCGAGATAGCTCTCGCCGGGCACACAATAGATCTGCTTCGACCCGTGCAGGGCGAGCTGGTCGACGAGAATCTGGCCGCCGGTGCGGGCTTTCGCGCTCATGATATTTCCTCTCCGATGCGCCCTTCATGAGGCGCTTTCTCCCGAGTCATCGACCGCATGTATTGCACGGTTTGCCCGGTTGACCTGTATCATCGGGGCGAGACTAGCCGATGGCCCGCCCGCAATGAAGGCGCAAGCCCGCCCACGCGGCTTGTGCGCGATGCGTGTGGCTTCCTCCGCAGCCGGTTCGCGGGCGGAAAATGGTGATGCGAGACGCCTTGCGCGACGACGTTCCAGAATTTCGACGCAAGCCCCCTCAACCTGCTTGTCGCATCGCCCGCCCCATGCTAATCCGCACGCGGCCACCGAAGGCGCGCTCGTTGAGGGCGTGTTTCTCGATACCTGCGGAGAGGTGGCAGAGTGGTTGAATGCACCGCACTCGAAATGCGGCATACGGGCAACCGTATCGGGGGTTCGAATCCCCCCCTCTCCGCCATTCAATGAAAAAAAATCAATAGTCTTTGCTGGAATGTGGCGCCGGTCGATGTGTGTGACCATGCCAATGTCTCTTGAGCAGACCAGCATGTCGACGTCATTCCAAAGCCGGCAAATGCCGAACGGCGCCCGCTTCCCGGCGGTGGGCCAAGTCGAGTGTCGCGCCGTATTTTTATGATCTGATCTTCGCTGGGTCGATTACAGCTTCGTCGCCATCCCCCGGCCGCCGCGACGGCGGCACCCTCCCTCCTTCGAACGAGGTCGCTGGACAATCCGTTCCGCGCAGCCGAGAAATGCAATCGAATCCAGGCGGGAGGCAATCGATGAGCGTGATGGTCGAAAAGAACGGTGCCGTGACGACCGTAATCCTGAACCGCCCCGAGGTTCGAAACGCGGTGAACCCGCAAACGGCGCAAGAGCTTCTTGACGCGTTCGACGAATTCGAAGCCGACGACGCCGCAGCGGTCGCGGTGCTGACCGGGGCGGGCGGCCACTTCTGCGCCGGCTACGATCTGAAGGCGCTGTCCGGCGGCGGCATCACCTACGATCCCGAAGGAGACGGCCTCATGGGGCCGTCCCGCCGTCTGATGAACAAGCCGGTCATCGCCGCCGTCGAGGGCTATGCCGTTGCCGGCGGCCTCGAACTCGCAATCTGGTGTGACCTGCGCGTGGTGGCCGAAAACGCGACTTTCGGGGTCTTCTGTCGCCGATGGGGCGTGCCGCTCATCGATGGAGGGACCGTCCGGTTGCCGCGCCTGATCGGCGACAGCCGCGCCCTCGACATGATCCTGACCGGACGTCCGGTCGGCGCGGACGAGGCGTTCTCGTTCGGGCTGGCCAATCGCGTCGTTCCCGGCGGGCAAGCCCGATCCGCCGCCGAGCAGCTCGCCCATGAGATCGCGCGCTTCCCGCAGCTCTGCGTTCGTGCCGATCGCGCGTCGAGCTATGCTCAGTGGGGCGAGGGCATAGCGGATGCGCTTCGCCGTGAAGGACGGGACGGTGAGGCGGTTCTGGAAAAGGAAGCGATCTCGGGCGCAGGCCGCTTTGCCTCCGGGGCGGGCCGGGGCGGCGATTTCGACGGATTGTGAGCGACAGGTCCACAACGCGCTACGGCCACGCGCGTCGGGTGGCGGCGGCGAAGCGCCTCGTCGACGCCTCAGCCGGCAACCTTCATTCGGCGGGGTCTGGCGAAACGAATCAGGACCAGCGCCACGAGGCCGATGCCGACTACGAGAGCGAACATCTGCATCGCCGGGTGCGGTATCAACAACGTTGCGCTCGCGAGCAGGACCAGGCCGAGATTGACGGCAAGGACATGCCCCGCCACATCCATCGCACTGAACCCGTGATCAGTGGCGCGCTGGTAGAAGTGGCTGCGATGGGCCTCGAACAGCCGCTCCCGGCGCACGGCCCGGCGGATCAGGGTGATCGTGGCATCGGCGCAGAAATACAGCGGCAGCAGGATGGCGGCGGCGACATATCCGTTCGTCGCCAGCAGATAGAGCAGCCAGGCGACCATCAACCCGATCGGCAGCGAGCCGACATCGCCGAGAAACAGCCTGGCGACCGGCTTATTGAACAGCGCGAAACCGCATAGCGCCCCGCAGAGCGAGGCTGCCAGCAGGGCGGCGAAAGGATCGAGGAAGCCGAGCCAACCGAAGATCGCCAGCGCGGCGGTGACCGGCACCATCTCCGCGACCGTGATCCAGTCGAGGCCATCCATGAAATTAGTTAAATTGACGAACCAGAGCCCGGCCAGAAGGGCGATCGCAAGGCCGAGCCCTGCCGGCCAGTTTCCGGGGAGGAGCCCGCTCTCGACCGGCGCAAATCCGAGCAGCAGCGCCACGCAAGCCGCCTGCAAAGCGAGACGCGGCAGCGCGGCCATGGGGCGAATGTCATCCCATGCCCCGATCAGCGCAAGCACCAGCGTACCGGCGGCGAGTGAGATCGCCGCGGCCATGCCGGGCATCACGCCTGCGACAGCGGCGCCGCCATAAGCCGTAAGCAGCGCGCCCGCCACCACGGCGATCCCGCCGCCCTGCGGCGTCGGTATGCGATGGCTCGATCGCGCATTCGGTCGGGCCAGGGCGTAGCGCTGCAAAAGCGGCATGCTCATCGCGATGATCGCCACGGCGAGGGCGAACGCGATCAGAAGGGCGCAGATGAGCAGGATGGCAAGCATGGTTATGGCGAAAGGTTTCGGATATCGGCAGTGGCGTGGTGTCGGTTCAACGCAGTTTCGGCGCGCGTGCATAACACCGGCATGAGTGGTCGGCCAGCGGAAAGCCGCGATTCGCAGCAGCGCGCCTGAATCCGAGATGCGTTGAAGAACCCGGACCTCATGTCTGGCGGCAATCAGGCGGAGGCATCAACGGTCGGGCTTACCTTCGGCCTTATCGCCTCGGGCAGGTATGTGGCGATCGCCATCGCGTAGGCTGCTGCGATCAATCCCAGCAGCGCCCACCACCAGGCCTGCCAGGCTCCATGGCTGACGCAGGCGATCGCAAAAGCGGCCACGACGGTCGTCATGGCATAGGGCAGCAGCGCCGGCGGCAGGACACGCATGGCGCGAAGCCCGAAATACAGGGCCGCCGCAGCCAGCGCCGCACCGACCATTCCGAGTTCCAGCCATACCTGCAAGGGAGCGTTATGCGTGTGGCCCCAATCCAGAAGGCCGCGCTGCACATCTGTCAGGTGTGCGGCTTCCGGGAGGCGGGCCAGGGCATGCGAGGCCTCGATCCCCCAGCCGAAATACGGTTTCTCCCAGATGAAGGGAAATGTCTCCCGCCAGATCTCACCGCGGATGGTCAGGCTGCCATAGCCGACCGCATCATGAATGCGACCGGGAACGAGAGCGTTGGCGACGGATGCGATCCAGGGCATCGACAAGGTGATGAGGGGCAGAACGATCATGCTGGCCCGGTGCAACAGGTTCGGCGCAACCAGCGTGAGCGGCAGGATGAGCAGGAACAGGCCGAAGGCGAGCTTGGCGGAATAGCTGGCTGACAGAAGCACGGCCAGAGCTGCCGCGATCCACAGCACCACGAGCAGAACCAATCGCCTTTCCATCAGGAGCAGCACCGTCGCCAAGGGAAGCAACAGCGTGATCGCGACCGCGGCCCGGTTGAGGCGCGAAGCCCGTGTCGAGAGGGAGAGCCCTTCACGCAAGGCGCCCGACAACCACATGTCCATCGCCACGATGATCGCTGCGATGCTCAGGATCAGAGCAAAGATGAATGCATTGAACCCGGGACGAAGCCGCAGGCTCGTTGCGATCGCGATCGCACCGAGGACGACCCCGCCCGCGAAATGCAGCGCATGGTTCGCTCCGCGCTCTGCCACAGGCGACCACATGAGCGACGACGCCATGAGCAATACGAGTCCCCCAAAGACAAGTCCGGCGGGCGTGCACAGCGTGGAGGCCAGATCAACAAGGACCGCACGCATGCTTCGCGCGCGATAGGCAGCGACCATGAGCAACACCGTCGCAATGACGAGGATAGTCGGCGGTACCTCGCGCGACGCGACCATCAGGATCGGGGTGAGCATGAGCAGGCCGGCAGAAGCTTGCAGCAGCATTCGATCTGACCGCCTAAAGTCGCCGGGGACATTCATTCTAGGTGTTTCCAATCGATTCGGGGGACGCCCGAACTGGTCTGTTCACACGACGGCTTTACCCGAGCCTTAAGGATGGAACAACGGCCTCATCCGCTTGAATGCCGAAGGCATTCAACCGCTCTCCACCCGTGAGAGAAGATTGCGATACAGTTGCATGGTCTCTTCGGCAATGATCGTTTCGGCAAATTCCGCCTCCACCCGCCGGCGGCCGGCTTTTCCCATGCGGGCCCGGGTCTCGGGATCTCGGGCGAGGCGTTCGAGGGCTTCGGCGAGTGCCCGGCTGTCACGGGGCGGTACCAGTAGCCCGTTCCCGCCATCATTGCAGACAGCACGACAGCCGGGCACGTCCGTGGTCACGATCGGACGCGCGCATGCGGCCGCTTCGAGCAGCGATTTCGGCAGGCCTTCGCGATAGGAGGGCAGTACCGCGATATGCGCCCGGGCGTATTCCCCGACGATATCGCGCGAGGGCCCTGCAACATCGACGATCCCCTCCTGCTTCCATGCCGCGAGCAGATCCGCTGCGATGCTGGCCGGGTTGGCATCCGTTCCACCCACAAGCCGGATCCGGATCGCCACACCCTGCTCGCGCAAGATCCGCGCCGCATCGACGAGTTCTACGATCCCCTTGTCCCGCAACATCCGCGAAACACAGACCGCGACCGGCTCGCCCTCCGGCTCCGGAACCGGCTTGAAAAGCGTGGCATCAACGCCGGAACCGGGAATCAACGCAATCTTGCCCGCATCGATTCCTCTTTCGACGAACAGGGCAGCGTCATCGGCGTTCTGAACTATGAGAGCGCTGCCGGATCTGCGCATGCCGATGCGGATGACCGCTTCGAAGACCCTCCGGGGCAGACGCGCCTTCATGCCTTGTGCGATATACAGAAACCCCATGCCGGCCATTGCATTGACGACTACCGGGACGCGGGTCAGCGAGGCCGCGATCTGCCCCAGCAACACCGGCTTTGCCGCGACATGATGAACGAGATCGGGCCGGAAACTACGGTAACAGTCGATGATCGCACGCAATGTCGCGAAATCGCGCAGCGGGTTCAGGCCGGATCTGTCGAAGGGAATATGGACCGGCTCGAACCCCTCGGCCGCGATTCGCTCACGATCGGCATCGAGCCTCGTCGCGACGACGATACGGGCGCCGGCATCGCGTGCGGCCCGCGCCACCGGCAGGCGATGCGAGCAGAAATACCAGTCTTCCGAGACAAGGTAGACGAGTGTCCGTCCTGCAAGCTCAGCCTTCGCCAATTCCCGATCTCCCTGCATCCGCCGGACGATCAGGCTTTAGGTGAGTGTGCCTGACCGTGCAAGGCGTGCGTGACAGTGCAAGGCGCGGCTGGCCGCCCTGGCCAAGCCGCGAGGCGACCGCCCGGATTGCCTTCCGGCGCCTGCCGCTGTACCGGAGCAGAAGCGGCTCCCGGCGAGAGAGGGCGCCGGACAGACGCGCACAGGAGAATCCGGATGCCGGACAAACGCAGGATTTCCGTCATCGGGCTCGGTTATGTCGGCCTTCCGGTCGCCGTCGCGTTTGCACGGGCGGGTTTCGATGTCACCGGCTTTGACATCGATGCGGACCGGATCTCGGAATTGCGTGCGGGGCACGATCGCACGCGCGAGGTGCCGGACGCGGAACTCGAAGCGAGCGCAATCCGCTTCACCGGCGATGCCGGCGATCTCGCGCGGGCCGATTTTCATATCGTGACCGTGCCGACGCCGATTACGCCGGGCAAGCAACCCGATCTGACGCCGCTCATGGCCGCGTCGCGGACGGTCGGCAGGATTTTGAAGAAAGGCGATATCGTCGTCTACGAATCGACCGTTTACCCGGGCGCGACAGAAGAAGACTGTATCCCCGTGCTCGAAAAAGAGAGCGGTCTCACCGCAGATCGCGACTTCGGTATCGGCTACTCTCCGGAACGCATCAACCCCGGTGATCGCGCCCACCGGTTCGAGAGCATCACCAAGGTCGTTTCGGGCTCGACACCGATCGTCCTCGACATCGTAGCCCGCACATATGGCGCCGTAGTCGCGGCCGGTATCCATCAGGCCCCGTCGATCAAGGTCGCAGAAGCGGCCAAGGTGATCGAGAACACCCAGCGTGATCTCAATATCGCACTCATGAACGAACTCGCGATGATCTTCGCGCGCATGGGAATCCGCAGCCGCGACGTTCTGGCGGCGGCGGCGACGAAATGGAATTTCATGCCCTTCTCGCCCGGGCTCGTCGGCGGTCACTGTATCGGCGTCGATCCCTATTATCTCACGGCGAAAGCCGAGGCGCTGGGTTTCCGACCCGAGGTCATTCTCGCCGGAAGACGCACGAATGACGGCATGGGTGCCTATATCGCCGGCGAGCTGGTCAAGGCCCTGGTGCGTGCAGGGCGAATCGCCAATGCACGCATCGGCATACTCGGCATCACCTTCAAGGAGGACGTGCCGGACCTGCGCAACAGCCGGGTGCCCGATATTCTGCATGCCTTGGCAGAATACGGTCTCACCACGATGATACACGATCCCCTCGCCGATCCGGCGCAGGTCACGCGCGAATACGGCCTGACGCTTTCTGGCATGGAGAGCCTCGCCGAACTCGACGCCCTCATCATCGCGGTCCCGCATGCCGCATACAGGGATCTGGGCGCCCGCAAGCTGGCAACCTTGCTGCGCGAGGGCGGCTTGATCTTCGACATTCGATCGTGCCTCGATCCCGCCGAGATTGCGGATCACGATTACCGGTGCCTGTGAATGCCGGGAAAACAGCAATTGACGTTCATGCCATGAACGCGATAACGAATGCCCATGGAGCGCACACCTTCCAAACCTCAGGACATCGTTCCGGAAGCGCCGGCCGGCTGGGTCGAACTGCGTCTGCTGGATGCCGTCGAGAGAGGCCGGTTCGGGTCACAACGTGAAGCGGCTGCCGAACTCGGTATCGCGCTCGGTCTCGTCAACGCGTATGTCAAACGCTGTGTGCGAAAGGGCTGGCTGAAGGTCTCGGAAGTCCCCGCGCGCCGCTATGCGTATTATCTGACGCCACAGGGATTTTCCGAGAAGGCGCGCCTATCCGGGCAGTATCTGAGCTCGTCGATGGGCTTGTTCCGCAAGGCGAGGCGCGACTATGCGCATCTCCTGAAGCGGGCTGAGACGCTCGGCATGCGGCGCATCGTCCTGTTGGGCGCCTCCGAGCTGGCGGAAATCGCGCGGCTTTGTGCGCTGGAGACCGAAATCGAAATCGTCGCAATCATTGATCCGGGCATGACGCGGGCACGCTGGCTCGGCGTGCCGGTCATGCCGGAGCCAAGCAATGTGGCGGACCGGTGCGACGGGTTCGTTCTGGCGACCGTCGAAGCTCCGGCTGCCGTCCGCCAACGCCTCAAGGATGCCGGTATCACACGTCCGGTGATGGCTCCGCGTTTCCTCGAGCGTTCACTCTTCGATGGCGAGGGTGGCGACCATGAATGAACCCCGCGGTCCGGCCTGGTATGCCGTGCAGGCGCAGCCCCACGGTGAGATGCGCGCGCTGCACAATCTCGAGCGTCAGGGCTTCGATGCCTATCTTCCGCGCTACGTGAAGCAGGTCCGGCATGCACGCAGGACGCGCACGATCGCGACCGCGTTCTTCCCACGCTACCTCTTCGTCCAGCTCGACCTCGACCTCCAGCGCTGGCGCTCGGTGAACGGCACATTCGGCGTCTGCGGGCTGGTTGGTCCGCGCGACTGCCCGAGCCGCGTGCCGGAGGGCATCATCGCCGGGCTGCGTGCACGCGAGGACGAAGACGGCTTTATCGCCGTGCGCCATCCCGCCGCACGCTGGAAGCCCGGTGATCCGGTGAGGATATCGGACGGCAAGGCCTTTCATGGTTGCGAAGGCCTTTTCGAAGGCCTAAACGACGAAGATCGCGTACGCGTGCTGCTCGATCTGCTCGGCCGCAAGGTGCGCGTCACGCTCGATATCGCCGCGCTGGAGCCGGTCTGACCGAACGGCGCGCGGCGAGTTGGACTGCGACAAACGGGTAACCGGTTCGCGAGGACCGTTTCACCCGAAGTGCGGTAGCATGGGAAAGCGGTACTGCGTGGCGCTGTCTCGATGAACGAGGCGGTACGCGCCCGGGCCGTTGCGCCAAGCACCTTTCAAGGCATTTCATGGCCGACACTTTCCGCAAACTCTGGCAACTCCTGACGATCCGCGAGCGCAAGCAGGGCGGGTTTCTGCTGCTTGCCATGCTGTTTCTCGGGGTGATCGAAATGGTTGGCGTCGCTTCGATCATGCCGTTGATCGCGATCCTGTCGAATCCCGACCTCATCTCGACGAATGCGATCCTCGCGCGCTTGTACGACACACTCGGCTTCCAGAGCACGAACGCGTTCCTGATAGCGCTCACAATCGGCGTTTTCATACTGATCGCCTTACGCACATGTGCCACGCTGATCGTCAATTACGGCCTTTTGCATTATGCGCAGATCCGCGGTCATACCCTCAGCGTGCGGCTGCTCGGCTCCTATCTGCGCCGCCCCTATGCGTATTTCCTCAACCGCCACAGCGCGGATCTCGGCAAGTCGGTGCTGTCGGAAGTCGAGCAGGTCGTTTCCGGAAGCCTCATTCCCGCGCTTCAGCTGATCTCGAAATCACTGATCGCGGCCTTTCTGATCGCGCTCGTCGTGGCGGTCGAGCCCGTCGTCGCGGTGGTGGCGTTCCTGGTGCTCGCAGTGAGCTATGGCGGGATCTACGTGTCGATCCGCGCCTACCTGCATCGTAAGGGGCAGGAGCGCGTGGCGGTAAACGGGGCGCGCTATCAGCTCGCGCAGGAGGTTCTCGGCGGTGTGAAGGAAGTCAAGGTCGGCGGCCATGAAAAGGTGTATCTGCGCCGTTTCGACAAGGCGTCGGGTCGCTTCGCCCTGCTCAAGGTGTATCTGCAACTCGTCAAGCAGGTACCCAAATACGCGCTGGAACTTATCGCATTCGGTGGTATCCTCACCCTCGTCATGGTGCTCCTTTTCCGCGCCGATGGCAGGCTCGACGCCGCCCTTCCGGTGATCGCGCTCTATGCCTTTGCCGGCATGCGCCTCATCCCGGCGATTCAGGCCATCTACAAGTCGCTCGTCGCCATCCGCTTCGGTGCGCCGGCCCTCGACAATCTCCATCGTGATCTGCTCGAGGCGCCCGAGACCGCTGAACCCGCACCCGTGCCGCCGCTTCCCGTCCATAACGAGATACGGCTCGACCGCATCGCCTATGCCTATCCGAAGGCGCAGCGCACGGCACTCAGAGGGGTTTCCCTGAGCATCCCCGCCGGCACCTCTGCCGCCTTCGTCGGTGCGACGGGGGCCGGCAAGTCGACCGTTGTCGACGTGATCCTCGGCCTCTTGCAGCCGCAGGAGGGTCACGTGCTGGTGGACGGCGCCGCGATTACGCCTGACAATGTCCGCGCCTGGCAGCGCACGCTCGGCTACGTCCCGCAACAGATTTATCTGATCGACGAGAGCGTCGCGGCGAATATCGCCTTCGGGGTTGCGCCGGAGAAGATCGACATGCAGGCTGTCGAGCGCGCCGCGCGCATGGCGAACCTGCATGATTTCGTCACCGGTGAGCTGCCCGAGGGCTACGAGACGCAGATCGGCGATCGCGGCGTGCGCCTCTCCGGCGGCCAGCGCCAGCGCATCGGCATCGCGCGGGCGCTCTACCACGATCCGCACGTGCTGATCATGGACGAGGCGACCAGTGCCCTGGACAACCTGACCGAACAGGCCGTGATGGACGCGGTCTACAATCTCGGCAACGCCAAGACCATCATCCTCATCGCCCACCGCCTGTCGACCGTCCGCAATTGCGACCGCATCTTCCTGCTGGACGGCGGGGAGGTGGTGGCCGAGGGGACGTTTGATGAGCTGACAGAGGGGAATGAGCGGTTTCGGGCTATGGCGGGGGTGGGGCTGACACGAGAGGGGTTCGGCTGTGGCGATTAATCAATCAAAAACAAAAAGGATTTTTTTCTTTAGCTTTGATGGAAAAGTTGAAGAATGGAAGCGGCATTTGCCTGGATCGGATGTGGAATTTCTGCAGTCTCCCCGATCAATGGTAATGCTTCCATTTTGGGTCATGCGCAATTGGAATAAAGCACCGAATGCAGTTGTTATCCGGTACTTGAATCAAAAGTATAGTTTTCACCAAGAAGTTATTAGCACGCTAAAACTTCTTTTTGCGCTGCTATTCTTCCGAGTTTTATTTATAAAGATCGGATGGATTTGCCATAACGTGGACAGGGAAACAAAGACTTATTTTCCGAATTTGATGAAAATAAAAAGAACAGCGTTAAAATTCTCAGCAAGTCATATATTTGTAACGGATGTACTGCTCGTAGAAAAACTGATAAAATTTGTTGGCATCTCAAAAAACAAAATTTCAATATGTACTTTTGGCGCTTTTGGATCAACGAAGACAATTCATAAACATTTTAAACTTTCCGAGGGTAAACCAGCGATCAAAAAATTGGTTCATGGATTGATGACAGGAGTCTGCGCAAATGGTGGCGGGCCAAAACGTATTCGAGGAGCTGAGCTTATACTTGAGATGTCTTATGAGAGCTTGCGGGAAAAAATCCCTCTACAATTTTTAATAACAGGCGGACAAGTTCTTTACATAAAAAACAATAATTTGAATCTATATCGAAAATTGTCTGCACAGCCAAACATAGAATTAATCGAAGGAAACATATCATTAGAATGCCTCAAAGAAATAAATTTCTTTGATTTTTCTATAAAATGCTATACTGATTATTCAGTTCCACTGGGTTTATACCACTCTATAAGTTTATGCAAGCCAATTATGGCAGAAAACGGTACATTTGTTAGTGAAATGGTTGAGTATTACAGCTTGGGCAGCACAGTTGAATCGGATTGTTCAAACTTGAAAGAGGCGATTGAGAAACTAAAAGAGTTTGACTATAAAAAAAGAGAAGCTTTTATGACAAGAAACTCGTGGGAGCGCGGCGCCTTGGCATTGAAAAAACTAGTATAATTTTTTGAATTCGTTGTTGCTAAGTTCATAAAAGTTAGAAAACAACAGATTCGTTGAACGACTTCCACAAATATACGCCTTAAAGCCCCATGGCGTGAGAGACCGGTCATGTGCGGAGATGAGTATGCGAAAAAATAAAGTCGGCGACCAACGTATTCAAGCACAGCAATATCAATTTCCGTATCACTATATCCCTGATCTCCATCGTGGGCGTTACCTCTCTCGCCATTGGGGCTTTGCGCCATCTTATGTGGCGGCCCTGAAACTTGTATGGAATACACTTTCGTGCACGGCAAAAGCACACGAGAGGGAATGGCAGCATATTGACATTGGGTGCGGTGATGGTGCGCTGATACATTATTTGTCGCTCCAAGCGGGCACGGCAGCGTGGGAGATTGATGGTGTTGATGTTGATGATTCGGCACTCGCTTGGGCTCGCTTATTTAACCCTAGAAAAAATTTCTTATCAGGTCGTGTGGAGTGCCTTGAAAAGAAATACGATTCAGTGAGTCTCATTGAGGTAATTGAACACGTTGATCCTGAGCTGTTGCCTGAGTTTATGCGGAGTATAGCTAAGTTGATGAAACCCAATGGTTATTTGATTATTACTGTTCCAAGCACGGAAAAACCCGTAGCTAGGAAGCATTTCCAACATTTTTCCTTTGAAAGCATTGGAGAGCTTATTGAGCCTAGTTTTCGAATTCTCACAATACGGGGCTTTGAGAGAACGAGTTTATTTACGCGAATTGCCAAAGACATTCGGATAAATCGATTTGCAAGCATTGATGCGCCTATTTTGAATAAATTCTTAGTACATCAGTATAGTCGCCTGTTCGATCGGCAGGCGGGATGTGGGCGTATTTTTGTTTTGGCCACGACGCGAGAGTAAAAATACAATGCTTTATTCTTTATCCAAGAATAAAAGAATAAATGCATCCTGTATTTTGCTAATCTTTGTTGTTGGAAGCCTTTTTAAATTCAATGTTTTTGAATTAACTTCTTGAATAGAATTGGTGACCAGATTAATCCGGGAAAGCAAATGAAAATCGCCTTTCTCACACCTAGTTTTTTCCCAAAAATTGGTGGGATGGAAATCCAACTTGAAATTTTGGCTTGTTTACTTCAACGTCGCGGTATTGATGTACATGTATTTGCTCCATATTATTCATATAAATTCAATGAAAAATCATTCATATTCTCACTTCATCGCCACGCTACGTATATTAGCAATCGTGCTATTGGATGCGCTATAGGCGATTATCCAATCCCTGGATCTATTACAGGCCTTGGAGCAAAGATTCGTGCGGAAAACCAAAGATCTCCATTCGATCTTTTTGTTGCCTATAGTTCCTACAAATATGGAAACGTGGCACTGGGCCTCCGTCGCCTCTACGGGAAACCCGTTGTGCTGCGCACTCATGGCGCGGATATCAATATGGTTCCCGAGATCAAGTACGGCTGGCGCTTGGACCCGAAGAAAGCTTTGTTGATCGAGCAATCGGTCCGCCAAGCCGACCACTGCATAGCTATCAGCGAATCGGTAGTGCAACTCCAGCGTGAGATACGCGGGGACTCCGGCATATCAAAGATTTGGAACGGTGTTGACGTGAAGAAGTTCTCTCCACGTAGTCACATCGGTGCCGGTGTGCAAAGTGATAGGGCAGCCGTAGGCATCCTGGTTGGGCGCAATGCGCCCAAAAAGCAATTCGATGGTTTTCTCCTAGCGTTCAGCAAGTCTGAAATCCTGAAACAAAAGATGAAAATCCGCCTCGTGGGGCGGGGTATGAAACAGTTGGCATCTCTTTGCCATGAACACGGCATTGCAGAATTCGTGGAACTCATCGAAGGCGTCGACGCGGAATCCATGCCTGAACTGTATCGTTCCGCTGATGTGTTTATCATGCCATCCAGAATGGAAACATTCGGGACTGTCACCGTGGAGGCGATGGCCAGCGGCCTTCCCGTCGTGGGACTGGATGCGCCAGGAACAACAGATCAGATTGTCGATGGCAAGACTGGTTTTCTCGCACCAACGCTCGACGACATGGTTCGTCGCCTTGAAGAGATGGTTGATGCCCCAACACAAATGCGAACGTTCGCTGGCGCCGGGCGTAAACGTGCAGTCAGTTCGTTTTCTTGGGATGCAGTTACTGCACAATATGAAGCGGTATTTCAAAAGACTATTGATGATTTTAAAAATCCTACTAAGTCGCGTTCTCATTCAAAGGTAGAAAACTATGAAAGAGGCCATGTTTCTTTTCAGAATATAGATTTTATGGTAATTGAAATTTTCTTTCTTGTGATCAAGAAAATCAAGTTTTATTTCCGAAAATTAAATAAGTAATGATCTCATGCAAATAATAATTTTTTTTGACAGTTCGCCTGCCTAATCTGAACGTTGTCGCCACGGTAGGCTAGACTGATCTGCTCGGCGCGCGGACAAGGCGCTGCACTGCACTCGATCAAGGTCAGTAAGGTTTTTCCACCGGAGCGAACCTTTGAGCCTCAGTTTCTATTTTTGGAGTCGGTTTAATTGATCATCCATTTCATCGGTGTTGCGGGTTCGGGCAAGTCGGCACTCGCGAATACCATTCTCTCTGCGCGTGCTGACCTTCTTCCTCGATCCAACCAAGATAAGGCGGCCTTGCACTGGCGTGCCATGCTGCGCCTTTTCCTGCCTCGCTATAGCAACATGGGGCGCGAACTCGCAGCTTACAATAACGCTCAGGGCAAAACTGCAGCGCGCCTTTGGGCACATAAACTTGCTGTCGAGGGAGCGCGCCGGCAGCTTGGTGGCAGTTGGATAGTCCACCACGGCTTCACCAATACGATGCGCAAGAAGAGCTCGCCCATCGATCCGGGGCTGGCCCGACGGCTGCCCTTTCCAGAGGTCATCGTAAACATCGGGGCCGTCCCGGCGGTTCGCGTCGCGCGGGTCAGCAAGCGGAACAAATCCCCACATAAGACGTATTTCCTGAATAGTGATGATCGTCAGGAAGCAGTACGACGTCGCGCTAGGCAATGGCTCCAGATATGGTCGGAGGAGGTCGTCTTCGACTACCTCACCGCTTTCAACTTTCGCCATTGCCGTCCGCTCCTTGACGAAGTGCAGTTGCGCAGACTTTTGGTTGCGGAGAAGGGCGCCTCCCTCGACGAGGCGGACCTGCAAGCCCTGACCTACAAGCCCTTGCACCAAAGCTACGCGTGGCTCAAGGATGTGTTCGAGGCGCATGGCGGGACTTGGATCGATTTCGAAAATTCCGGCATATCCGACCTGCAGGCGGCAGCAGCGAGCCTTCTCGCACGCCTTCCCATACGGTAATACGCCAGTGTCACCCTATCAGGTTTCATCATGAAAATTCTCATAATCCAGAAACGTTTTCACCCGAACAGCCGCGGTATCGTCCGGGGGCTTCGGGAGGCCGGGCACGATGTGGCAATGATTGTGCATAGCGCCTCCAAAGAGAGTTTCCCCGAATGTAACCCGATCGTCGTGCCCTATATCCGCAGCCTCGATCGGCTGATCGGTTTGCTCAACATGCCGAAATTGCGCAATCGCGCCGGCATCCCTAGCCTATTCCGGTTGATTCATGCGATGAAGGCGACGAAGCCGGACATTGTCGTCATAAAGAAATCGCGTCTGCCTGCTATCATTTCGGGACTTGCTGCCGTTGCGTTCGGCGCACGACGGATCTTGCTGACGAACTCTCCGCCACCTAAGCAAAAACACCGTTTCAACCTCGCCGCATTGCTTCGCGGGACGGGCATTATCACGAAGCGACGCATTGTCACGACGGCTGGACGTCCGGGAGCGCTTGCCGAGGACATGGTCAACGGCGCCAGGTTTCGTCCCTACCCGATCGAATTGCCCGAAATCTCCCATCGACGTGATAACGATATCGGACCGTTGCGGCTCCTTATGGTTGGAAAGTTCTCCAGCACCCGCAAGCGCCTCCCCTGGCTGATCGAAGCTGCGGCCGCGGCCGGCCTGTCGCCCTCTGACACGCAGATCACCATCGTCGGTTCGGGACAAGACGACAGTTCCGGCGCGCAGGCCGTGCGCGATGCCGCTGAGCGCCTCGGCTGGGCGGGTTCTCTGACCCTGCGCTTCAACCTGCCCCACGATTCCATGGGCGATGTCTACGCAGCGAACGACATTTTCGTGATGACTGCCCGTGACGAGCCGTTCGGGATGGTCGTCGTCGAAGCCATGGCACATGGCTTGCCTGTGATCTGCAGCGACAGCGTGGGTGGGGCGAGTTGTATAACCCATGACGAGAACGGGCTGATCTTCCCCTCCGACAGCCTTCCCGGCCTCACCGAGGAGCTGCGCCGGCTCGCCGCCTCGCCGTCGGAGCGCGCGAAACTGGGCGCCGCAGCGCGTGAGACGATCGCGCAGAAATGCTCTCCGATCGCGTTTGCGCGATTGATCGAAGAAGTCGCGCAGTCGTGACACCATGGGCGCCCCTACCCGTCGCCATGATGGCACAGCCGCGGCGACGGGTGGGACAAGTCCTTTCGCGGAATATCCCGCCATCCCCTTGAACCCGATCCGTTTCCGGCGCGGCGCGGTGCCAGAACAAAAAGTGATTCTGCTTCGACCACAGTTTACCCCGTCTCCTGAAAGATCCGTGAAACATGACACCTTCTCCGCCGCCGCATATCGCCATCCTCGTGCCCTCATTGCGCGGCGGCGGGGCCGAGCGGGTGGCGGTGGAGCTGGCGAACCGGCTGGCGGTCGCCGGATTGCGGGTGGATCTGCTGCTGGTGAACTATGAAGGCCCCTACGCCAACGAGTTGCGGCCGGAAGTCAATGTCGTCGATTTCGGCAAGGACAGGGCCGCGCGCTGCGTCCTGCCCCTCGCGCGCTATCTTCGTGAACATCGACCGGCGACACTTCTTTCCTTCCTCAACCACGTCAACATTCTCGCCATCATCGCGAAGAAGCTCGCACGGATAGACACGCGCCTCATCGTCAGCGAGCGCAACAGCCTCGTACGATTCCGCAGCGGCACGCTAAACAGAGTGCTACGCACCCTGACTGCCATATTCTACCCGATGGCCGACGGGATCATCGCTGTTTCTCAGGACATGAAACTTGAATTGACCCGCGATCTCGGTATCGCAGGCGAGAAGATCGTCGCCATACCCAACCCCGTCGACGCCGACAGAATCAGCCAGATGGCGACACAGATACCGAAGCATTCCTGGATTCGAGACGAGGAGATACGGGTCGTTCTGGCTCTGGGCAGGCTGTCACCGCAAAAGAACTTTCCGGTATTGTTCCAGGCATTTCGACGCGTCCTGCAGTCACGTCAGGTTAAACTCGTCGTGCTCGGCGAAGGCCCGATGCGCGCAAGCTTGGAAGAGTTGGCTGCGGATCTCGGAATCACCGATCATGTCGATCTCGTGGGTTTCCAGAGCAATCCCTTCGGATGGATGGCCGGATCCAGCGTCTTCGTGTCAGCTTCCGCGTACGAAGGTTTTCCCAATGCCCTCGTCCAGGCCATGGCCTGCGGATTACCGATCGTGAGCACCGACTGCCCGACGGGTCCGCGCGAAATCCTCGAAGGCGGGCGCTGGGGGCGGCTCGTCCCCGTCAATGATATCGAGGCGCTTGCGACGGCCATGATCGAAGCGCTCGACGATCCGGCCCCTCCGGATGTGCGGACACGCCTCGAAGCATATCGACCCGAGCAGGTCCTGAGGCAGTATTCAGAGGTCCTGCAGCTGCCCTATGCCGGCACATGATGTGACGACCACTTGAACCATGAAAATCCTCCATATCATTACCGAACTGGGAGACGGCGGCGCGGAAGGCGTGCTCTACCGCCTGTGCATGCAGGACCGGCGAAACACGCATGTCGTCGTTTCGCTGATGGATGAGGGCAAGTACGGCCCCGAATTGACACGAGCCGGGATATCCGTGTTCAGCCTCGACATGCCGCGCGGGCGCATCAGCGTGAGGGGATTGTGGCGGCTTTGGCGATTCATCCGACGCACGCGGCCCGACCTCATACAGACCTGGATGTATCATGCCGATCTTCTGGGCGGCGTTATCGCACGCCTGGCTGGCCGGCGCCGCGTATTCTGGGGTATTCGCCATACCGATCTGGTACCTGGAAGGAGCGCACGGACGACAATCTGGGCCGCGCGTATCTGCGCCCGCCTGTCACGCGTCGTGCCCGAGCGGATCATCTGCTGTGCCGAGACTGCACGGCAGGTGCATGGCGCCATGGGATACGATGCTGGTCGGATGCTGGTTATTCCAAACGGCTATGATATTTCGCGCTTCTCCCCCGATCCGACAGCCGGCCGGAAAGTGCGTGCCGAGTTGGGTATCGCGGAGAATGCGTTATCGATCGGCTATGTCGCAAGATACAATTCACAGAAGGATCACGAGACGCTTCTCAATGCTTTGGCGATATTGAAGCAGCGGGACTCATGTCCGTTCTGCCTGCTGGTCGGTACGGGCATCGAGCACAGCAATACAGCACTCGCTTCGCGCATCGAAGCCCTCCATCTCACACGATTCGTCTATCGGCTTGGCCGCCGTGAGGACATTCCGGCCATCATGAATGCCATCGACATCCATGTCATGTCATCGTCTTTCGGCGAGGCCTTTCCGAATGTCCTTGCGGAAGCGATGGCTTGTGGAACGCCGTGCGTAGCGACGGATGTCGGCGATGCCTCGTTCATCACCGGCGACACCGGGCTTATCGTTCCGACGGGAGATGCCGAGGCGCTCGCGGATGCGATTTCGAGCCTTTTGAATGAGAGGAATACAACCGAATGGGAGGTACGGCGCGAGAGGTCGCGCGCGCGCATCGCGGAATTGTTTTCGATGGAGGCAATGCTGAAGAAATTCGATGGGGCCTGGCGGGCGAAAAGCTCCGGCTCGACGAATTGATCGGCTGCAACACTCAGGCAGGCCGCCTTCCATAGGTCTTTGCGTCGGTCTCGGGAGCCGATACACCGGAACCGGGCCCCGGAAGAAGTTCGAAAAGCCTGGATCGCGCCTTTGACGCGTCAGCATTTGCAACAGCTTCTTCCAACTCGGCAATGGCGCGCAGCAGGAAGTCCGCCTCCGCGAGCAATGGCGAGGCGACGAAGACACCATCTACGCCGGATGATTCCGGGTTTTCCGTAGGATCAAAAAGCTCCTCGAACAGCTTCTCGCCGGGTCGCAAGCCAGTGAACCGGATCTCGACATCCTGATCCGGGCGCAGCCCTGCCAGCACGATCATGCTTCGCGCAAGATCAACGATTCGGACGGGTTCCCCCATATCGAGAACCATGATGCGCCCTCGGGTGAGCCTTTGCGAGACCCCGGTCGCGGCAGCCTGCAGCACGAGTTGCGTCGCTTCAGGGATCGTCATGAAGTAGCGCTTCATGTCCGGATGCGTCACTGTCACGGGGCCGCCCGCCAGAATCTGGCGGCGGAACAACGGCACGACGGATCCGGTTGAACCCAGAACATTGCCGAAACGTACGGTCACGAACCGGGTTCTTGATTCCGCGACGTCGAGCGACTGGCAATAGAGTTCCGCCACACGTTTCGTCGCGCCCATGGTGCTTGTCGGGCGAATGGCCTTGTCGGTCGAGATCATCACGAATGCATCGACTCCCGCCTCGACCGCGGCATCCGCGACATTGCGGGTACCGAAGACATTCGTTGCGATCCCGTCGCAGACATTCGCTTCCATCAAGGGAACGTGCTTGCGGGCTGCGGCGTGGAAGATGACCGAAGGGTTTTCGGCCAGCACCAAGCGGCGCATCTGTTCGGCATTGCGAACATCGCCCAGCACTGCCGAACGCGACAATTCCGGGAAATCCCGGGAAATCTCGTGATCGATCTCGTAAAGGGCGTATTCCGACAGATCGACCAGCACCAGATGTTCTGGTTCGTAAGTTGCCACCTGCCTGACGATCTCGGCGCCGATGCTGCCGCCGGCACCGGTTACCAGGACCGTCCTGTTGCGGATCAGGGCATCGATGTTGTCCATCTCCAGTTTCACACTGGGGCGACTGAGAAGATCTTCGAGTGTCAGTTCCGCAAGATCGGGCTCCATACCCGTAAGGGGTTTCGACGTCACCCGCCGCAAGGGCAGTTCCAGCTCCGTTGCGGTGTGGAGCAGGGCAGACCAGTTGCCGGAAAAGCCGGTTGAGGCCAGCACGAGGGCGTTGACTGTCGTTCCGGCGCGAGACAGCCGCGGCACGATTTCGGCAAGCTCCGATACCTCCCCGAGCACCGGAATCCCTCGCACCCGCCGACCGCTCTTGCCCGGTTTGATATCCACAATCCCGTGCACACGATAACGAATGCTGTTTTCGAGACCATAGCCGCGAATGACCTGATCCGCTTCACTGACAGTACCTACTATCAGGATGTTCTCCCGCGGATGGTCAGCGAGGTCGCGTGTCCGAATCCCTGTCAGACCGCCATCCTTGAAGGCACGGTAGGCGAGCCGCGGCGCCCCCATCAATACAATCATCACGAACCAGGCAATCGGCAGTGCCGTACGGGGAAAACCTTCGAGGCGCGTCACCCCGAAGAGCAGTCCCATATAGACGATTACTGCGATGGTCGAGGCAAGGACAATTGTCCGCAGATCGGTTATCGAGGCGAAACGCCACATACCCCGCCCGAGGCCCAGCAACTGGAAAACGACCAGAGCGGTGAAGGCGAAGAGACCAAGCCACAATCCGAGTTGGTCGACACGCCAGACATCATCGCCATAACGCGCCGCCAGGGCGATCAACAGCGCCGCCACCGCCATGATGACGTCGTGGCCGGATGCCAGCATACTTTTCCAGGAGAGGGACCGCTTTCCCCCGAAGATGCGCATTTCGGCCAGTTCCCGCTCGTCCGATAACAATTTGCCAGTATCACGCAGTCGAGGAGGCGTAAAGTTCGAGCTCGGCGAATGCGAGTGGCCTTTTGGAGCGTTGACAAGCCGGAGATTTTCGCCCGGATGCCTCGATACTCCCGCGTTTCCGCTATCGAGGATCAAATTCGATCAATCAGCGGACCGGCATTGTCGCTACGCCTGCCTTTCATTCCAATCCAATCCGTTGATCCTTCCCCCAACCTGCGAAAACGATCACGCGGCCTCAACGGGGCTCGCGTCAAAGCTCCCCAACGCGTGCAGTCCCTCAGGACTTGTCAGCGGTGCTTGCCAACCGGTCCCTGTCAGCGCCGTTGGCCGCAAGGCCAGTGCACCCGTCAGACGCTCGGCCATCTCCCTCTTCCCGGCGACCTTCAGCGCTGTCGCGATCAACGCCGGTGGCACGGGAATCAATCCGGGCTTGCGCCCGAGCCCGGCCCGGTAGGCTGCAATGATCTGGGCCAGCGTGACCGGCTCGGGATCGGCGACCAGAAAGGCACGGTTGGGCGCATTCTCAAGTGCGATCACATGGGCAACTGCACTCGCCATCGTTTCCAGCGCCACCAGTGACCGCTGTGCCGCAAACGCCCCGAATGGCAATGGCCAGGGCTTGCGGGCCAGGGCAAAGAGGGCGGCGAGATTGCCCTTCACCTGTGGCCCGTAGACGAGTGCCGGACGCAGGGCCGCGAAGGGAATGCCGGCCTCGGCCAGTGCTTCTTCGGCCTCCAGTTTCGAGCGGCCATAGGCATCGGTGGGGCGGGGAATATCATCGTCGGAGACGGGTAGGTCGGATGTCGGCCCGCATTGGGCCCGGACCGATGAGAGAAAGACGAACCGCTTGACCCCAGCCTGCCTCGCCGCGATCGCCAGGGCCCGCGTCGCGTCGCGATTGACCGTGCGGTAGTCATCCTCGGGGCGGCCAGACATGGCATGGGCGATACCGGCGGAATGGATCACGTAATCGACGCCGCGCATGGCCTCGTTCAGATTGATCGGGCGGGCGAGATCACCGATCAGGACCTGCTCGCCCGTGGTGAATTCCGGGACGGGCCGACGCAGCAGAATCCGCACACGATAGCCGCGCCGGGACAGATCCTCCATCAGATAGCGCCCGACGAAACCAGTCGCCCCGGTGAGCGCGATCAAGGGTTTTTTTCTCATGTCCAAAGATATGCCTCAACCGGATCAATATTTTCCATAATTGTTGTGTCGCCCACGCTCGCGCATTTGGCAGACGACGCGATGCGTGTCATGCCCGTGCATGCGCCACCCGCAAGAAGCGTCTCGAACGAGATGCGGCTTGGATATGACTCGGTCGGACACGAAGCGCCCTCGTCCCGGACAAGGCTCATACCATCGGGAATACCGATCGCCCAGCCCGGCATGGAGATTACGGCAGATTGAAATCTGCTTAAAAAGAACAAAACAGGATCATGCCATATCCTGCCGTCAGGCATGCTTTGCCCCGACGGCTTTGCGATCGGCGGCTTGTTCCGTTTCCCGCGTCCCGGCAAAGGTCTCGGCAATGCGCACGAGATCATCGATCAGCCGTTCGTTTTCCACCTTTGCGACCGCAACCAAAAGCTTTTCGACCTTCGGATCGGTGACCAGGGCATCGTTCACGTCGCTCGTATCACCGTGCGACGTGTCGTCGTCGAAGAAGAATGTGATCGGCTGCCCTGTGGCACGTGCAACCTGATAGAGCCGCGCAGCCCCGATCCGGTCGCTGCCGTTCTCGTATTTCTGGATCTGCTGGTAGGTGACCCCGACGGCATTGCCGAGCGTTGTCTGGCTGAATTTCATGCGCTTGCGTGCAAGGCGAACCCGTTTGCCGATGATCCGGTCGGTCTGTGTCGGGGCGCGTGCGAACATTATTCAATCCTATTCTCAGTTGTTTTCTGGTTCTATCTTTGAGTTTTTTGAAGCGCAACCCTCAATCACGTCACTCTTGCAGCAGGCTCTTGCTTGCCCCGCCATCCGCGCATTCCGGGTACGCGGGCGGGGACGGCCCGAAACTGTTGCGCATACATCGCTTCTGCAGCCGCGTTCCTGTGTTGCCGCACAATCCGGCAAAAACCTGCGGGGGCTTGGCGGGATGTGTCCGGCGTCTTTGCACACACGCTTGAGTATGCAACAC
This sequence comes from Salinarimonas sp., assembly GCA_020832565.1. GTDB lineage: Bacteria > Pseudomonadota > Alphaproteobacteria > Rhizobiales > Beijerinckiaceae > Saliniramus. The sequence goes on from JAFIEI010000012.1 coordinate 26,086, forward strand.
TGATTCGCAATTATTTCTGGAACGCGGCTATCCGGAGAGCACCGCGTATCCGCTTGGGCACTGGTACTGGTGGCGAGGTGGCTTTGAGGATGCAGGAACGCTTATTTCCGACATGGTCGCTGCTCGACGAGGCTTCTCTGGAGGGGTTGCTTGGGCCAGCGCCCGCGATCTCCATCGTCGATCATGCAGCGTCACACCTCACCGAAGCGCCCTTGGTTACGCTGATCCGTCTCATGATTGTGCGGGCCATCGCCAAAAAGGGGCTTGCCCTGACGGCGAAGGGGAACCTGTCACGCGGCGATGTCGCAGCTCTCTTTGCCGAGTTCGACTGGCCCGGTTTCGACAAGGAGATGACGCTTGCGCTCAACAAGGTCCTGAACGAGCACGACGTCTACCCCGTCCATATGGCAAGGATCGTAGCAGGGGAGGCCAAGCTCCTGCGCAGGCACAAGGGCCGGTTTCTCGCGACGAACCGCGCAAAAGTCCTGATCGGGCCGGGTCAGGAGGCGGCCCTGTATCGCGTGGTGTTCGAAACGCTGCTGTGGCGGATCAATCTCGCCTATTTCGATGGTGTTGCGATCGTCGACTGGCCGCAGGATCACATCGGGCTCGTTTTGTGGTCGCTGTCGGTTTCAGCGCAAAGCTGGATGGCGCCGCGCGCCCTCATGCCGATCTGCACGTTGCCTTACGGGGCGGAGCCGCTCAACCAATGGCATACGCCCGAATATGCCTTCGAGGCCCGCATCCTGCGCCAGCTCACCTATCTCGGCTTGATGGAAGCCCGAAGGTCGATCGCCGATCACCCGTTTTCGCGTCTGGAATATCGCAAGGCACCGGCATTTGATCAGCTGCTGCGCTTTGATGTCGATTATATTGAGCGTCTCAGACCGGCGCATTGATTGTCACGCGATCATCCGATGCTCAAACGGATCCAGCCGGCAGACCGATGGACGCCGCGCGAAACAGTTTTCCTTTGCATCTGATCGCTTTACCACCAAAGAACCGTGAACGTGTATGTTCCCCTTGCTTGCGGGAGCCGGAATTTCCAAAGCAGGTAACGGGCGGTCCCCACACGCGACGCCGCGTCTGCGCCCCCTATCACGGACACCGCCGCCGCGATCCCTGCGAAGCCGTCATCCACCGAGCCATGTCGTCGGCGATGGGGTGTGCGGGCTCTCATCCCTCGGGGGCCATTCGCTCGCGTCGCGCCGGGATGAAGCCCGTCCCGCGATCGGCAGTCCGATCCTGACATGCCTGCCGATCGCGTCCGCCGCAAGCCGGCATTCTCACGCCGTTTCCGCCTCCGACACGCCTTTTCGCGAACGCGCTCGCGATCCTGATCAGGCCTGTATGCGGCCTGCTCTCTGCGGCATGGTGTCGCATGTCAAAATTGACGGAGAGTCAGCTCGGGTGCAAAATGTAACCACAAATGTAACTGGCGACGAAACGAATTAGCGCAATACAACCAGGTACTTGCGGGACTCTCTCGGTTTCGATGCAACGGACGACCCATCCCCCCCTCTCCGCCATTCAATGAAATAAAATCAATAGTCTTTGCTGGAATGTGGCGCCGGTCGAAGGTGACCTGCCCCTGAACCTTCATCCAGCAGCGACTGGAGTCTCTACCGTTTCTGATACGCCGACTGGCGCGTGGTGAGCAACAGGCTCGCAGCGGAGCTGGCCGGGATTGCGCAGCTGCGAGCCTGTTGCGGTGAGACCGGCCGTGAACGCTGCCGGGGTTGTGTAGCCGAGTGAGGAATGGGTCCGGACCTCGTTGTAGTCGGTCACCCATTCGGCGATGCGGCTGCGGGCGTGGGCCAGCCCGAGAAACAGGGTCTCGTTGAGGAGCTCATCTCGCATGCGGCCATTGAAGCTCTCGCAAAAGCCGTTCTGCATTGGCTTACCCGGCTCGATTTAGTGCCACGCGACGCCCATATCCTTTGCCCAGGCAAGGATTGCGTTCGAGGTGAACTCGGTGCCGTGATCCGAAACGATCATGCCGGGCTTGCCGCGCCTCCTGACCAGGTCGGTCAGTTCGCGCGCCACGCGCCGGCCCGAGATCGAGGTGTCGGGGACCGCCGCCAGGCATTCCCGTGTCACGTCATCGACGATGTTGAGCACGCGGAATCTCCGCCCGCAGGCGAACTGGTCGTGCACGAAGTCGAGCGACCAGCGGGCGTTCGCCTTCGCCTCGACGAGGATCGGCGTCCGGGTTCCCACAGCCCGGCGGCGCGCCCGACGCTTGCGCACGGTCAGCCCTTCTTCCCGGTATATGCGGTGGATCCGGTTGATCCCCGATGCCTCCCCTTCGCCGCGCAGCAGGACGAACAGCCGCCGGTAGCCGAAGCGCCGCCGTCGGCTGGCGAGATCGCGCAGCTTCTCCCTCAACTCCAGCTCGGGAAGCCGCCGGGATCGGTAGCGGATCGTGGTGCGATCGGCGGCGACGATGGTGCAGGCCCGCCGCTCCGACAGGCCCATTGCGGACCTCAGATGCGCGACGGCGCCGCGTTTTGCAGCGGACCATACATTTTTGACAGGAGCTCGCGCAGCGCCGCCGCATCCAGCATCTGCTCGGCCAGAAGCTTCTTCAGCCTGACATTCTCGTCCTCGAGCGCCTTCAGCCGCTTCGCGTCCGACACATCCATGCCGCCGAACTTGGCCTTCCAGTTGTAGAACGTCGCGTCCGATATCCCGTGCCGGCGGCACAGGTCGGCGACCTTCGCGCCGGCCTCCTGCTCCCGCAGCACCCCGATGATCTGCTCTTCCGTAAAACGCTTCCGCTTCATTTGTCCGTCCTTCGATGAGGCTCGGACTCTAATCGCTGATGGACGAAAAAATCAGGGGCAGGTCATCAGCGCTGTCACAGCGCCTTCATCATGATCTGCATGTCAGGCGCGAAGCCCTGACTGCGATAGGCGTCGATGGCGGCGTGGTTTGCGGCGAGGACGGAGATGGCGAGGCGCGGCAGACCGTGAAGGCGTGCTTCGTCCTCGACGCTGCGGATCAGCGCCCGACCCACGCCCGCACCGCGTTGCCCCTCGGCGACGACGAGATCGGTGATCAGCGCAAACTTGCGCAGATGGGCCTGCAGATAAGGCTCGCCCACTTCGATAACCCAGCCGATCATGCCGACGACCGCTCCCGCGGTAACTGCGACGTGCAAACCGCCCCCGTCTCGGGCGATGCGCGCCTGCAGGCTCGCCAGGCATTCCCGTGCAGCCAGGATATCGGTGCGCCGGTCGTCGACCAAACCCGCTTCGTGATGGTTGAGAGCGTCGATCAGCGCGACGAGGGCGGCGGCGTCGCCGGCTTCTGCGGGACGGATGACCGGGTTGTTCACAGGCTGATGCTTTCGAGTTTTGCCGCGGGGTCGCCGTTCTCCATACCCTCCATCAGGGCGCGTACGGCATCAAGCCCACCATCCTCGAACAGGCTGATATGGCCGCTTTCGGGGAATTCGAGAAAGCGTTTCGGGCCGGGCAGCGCATCATAGAGCGCGTGGCCGTCCTCGAAGGGCACCACCTGGTCGCGTCGGCCATGCATGACGAGCGCCGGTGCGGAAACGTCGTCGACGAGATCAATCGAGCGGAACTGGTCGAGCATCAACAGCCGCACCGGCACGATCGGATAAAGCCGCGCGGCGACATCGGCGGTCGACGTGAAGGGGGCATCCAGCACGATGGCGCCGAGCGGGTTCTCGGCGGCAAGCCGCATGACGACGCCGGTCCCAAGCGATTCGCCATAGGCGAGGATGCGCTCGGGGTCGACGCGTTCGCGTGCGAATTCATAGGCCGCGCGGGCATCCTTGTGGAGGCCCTGCTCGGTGGGAGAACCGGTGGAGCCCGAATAGCCGCGATAGCTGACCATCAGGACGCCGCGTCCGTTCTCGGCCAGCGCCTGCGCGCGGAAACGCCGGTTCCACAGGCTGCCGCCATTGCCGTGGAAATAGAGCACCAGCGCGCGCCCGTCTTCCGGCGGTTTCCAGAAGGCGCGCAACTCTTCGCCGTCTTCGGTGGTGATCACAATGTCGGAGAATCCGGAAAGCTGCGCTTCCTCGACATCCGTTACGCGGGCAGAGGCCGGGTATTGCATCGAGCGCTGCGTCGTGAACAGCATCGCCACGAGGCCGATATAGGCCACGAATGCCACGATGCCCGTTCGCAGGATCCAGTGCATGCCCAACCTCCCGATTCACGCAATCCCGTTGGGATTGCAGAGGAGAAGGGCGAATATGGGGCACGGCGGCGTATCTGTCAGCCTCACGCAGCGTCACCGCGCTCTAGCGCCACAGCGCCTCCGGGCGAGCGGTTCCCAGAGCGGCCAGCGCGCCGATCAGCGAAGGGATGATCAGGAAACCGTATGTGAGGCTGTAGGAGCCCGTCAGGGCGTGGATCTGCACGAAGGCCGGCGGGGCAAAGAGCACGCCCGCGAATGCGCCGAACGTGCCCAGCCCCGAGGCGGCTCCGATCAGCCCCGGCGGCGAGACCCGCACGATCTCAGAGACGAAGACACCGTTCCATCCCACTGCAGAGGCGCCGAAGAGCACGGCGAGCACGTAAATGACGAATGGGGGCGTCTGCGTCGTGACAAGGGCGAAGCCCACAGCCGCGCCGGCGCTGATCAGGCCGATCGCGACGAGGACGCCACCGTTGCGCTGGAGCCGGTCGGCGATCACGCCCCAGCCGACACGCCCGATCACCCCAGAGACCTGCACCACCGCGAGCAGCATTCCGGCCTCGACGAGGCTCATGCCCAGATCGAATACGGCGAACGTGACGATGAAGGTCATCAGGCATAATTGCACCCCGCCGAAGCAGAAGGCGCACAGGCACAGCCAGCGCAATCCAGGCAGTTGCCAGGCCTCGCCCGCACCGCGCAGGGCGCCGATTCCGAGGGATGTGCCGGGCTTGCGATCCGCATCCCAGGCCGGACGCGGCGGTGCGAGCAGGGCGACGGCCACGAGCGCCACCGGCACGATCGCGATCAGCGCCACCTGCCAGCCGAAAGCGACGGCGATGGCGGGCGTGATGATTCCCGCCGCGATGCCGCCCAGCGGAACGCCCGTCTGCTTGATCGAGAAGATCAGCCCGCGATTGCCCTTGTGGGTATGGCGCGCGAGCAGATGCGCGGCGGAGGGGTTGGTCATGCCGTGCGCGGCGCCGATCACGATCGAGGCGATGACGATCGCCGGCGCGCCGGGGAATGTCGCGACGAGACAGCCCGCTCCGCAGGCCGCAAGCGCGATCTGGCTGACCCGCGCGCCGCCGAAACGCGTCACCAGCGAGCCGGCGAGCAGCGAGACGCCGGCGCCCACCGCATAGACGATGGCGATCTGATAGCCGATGACGATGGCCGGCAGCCCCACGCTCTCGGCCACGACCGGCGCCATGGCGGCGAGTGCGAGCACGCTCCAGGAGACCAGGATCTGCGTGGTCAGGGTGGCGGTGAGCACCGCACCGAGTTCGCGCCGCGCACTCATGGCCGAGATCGCTCGTGCATCAGAACGAGACCGAGAGGCCGGCATCCACGGTCAGGATATGGCCGTTGACATAGGATGCGGCATCGCTTGCAAGAAATACTGCGGCGCCGGCAATCTCGTGCGGCTCGCCCCAGCGGCCAAGCGGGATGTGCTCTTCGACGAAACGCTGCACCTTCGGATCGCGGGTCATCGCTTCGTTGGTTTCGGTCGCGAAGAAGCCGGGCGCGATGCCGTTGACGAGGATGCCGTGTGGGGCGAATTCCATCGCCATGGCGCGCGTCAGGGCCGCAAGCCCGCCCTTCGCTGCCGTATAGGCGGCATCGTTTGCCCGCGCGCGGGGGCCCGCGATCGAGCAGATATTGATGATCCGCCCGCTGCCGCGCGCAATCATGCCCGGGAGCAGCGCCCGGGTGAGCGTGTAGGGCGCGGCGAGATCGGCATCGACGAGAGCGAGAAATGCGCCATGGTCGATCTCCGAGACGGGCCCGCGATGGCGGCGCCCGACATTGTTGACGAGGATGTCGACGGCAATGTCCCCGGCTTCGAGATCGGCAAGCGCGTGCTCTCGTGCTTCCCCATCGGCGATGTCGAAGGCGCAGGCCCGCGCGCTGCCACCCGCCTCCTTGATGGCCTGCACCACCGGCGCGAGCCGGCCCGCATCACGCCCGTTGACGATGACATGTGCGCCGGCCTGCGCCAGCGCCACGGCGATAACCCGCCCCAGCCCGCGCGAGGCGCCGGTGACGAGGGCGGTGCGGTTTGCCAGCGAAAATATCATCGGATCAGGTTCGGCAGGAAGGTGACGATCCCCGGGAAAATGATGATCAGGCCTATCACCGCGAGGATCGGAATCAGGAAGGGCAGTACCGACATTACCACCTGCTCGAAGCGCAATCCCGTGATCTCGACGAGCACGAACAAGACGTTTCCGAATGGTGGCGTGATCACGCCGACCGACAGGGTGACCACCATCAGGATACCGAAGAAGATCGGATCGATCCCCAGCGCCTGCACCGTCAGCATGAAGATCGGGGTGAAGATCAGCACGGCCTCGACCACGCTCATGAAGCAGCCGATGACGAGGAAGAACAGCGCGATGCAGAGCAAGATCACGGTCAGGCTGACATCGAGATCCATCAGCATGATCGCGAGCTCCTGCGGAATGCGCAGGCGCACCAGCAGCCAGCCGTAGAAGGTGGCGATGGCGATGATGAACATGATGATCGAGGTGAAGCGCACCGTGCGCGCCAGCACGTCGATCAGATCCTTGAACGTGACGTCGCGATAGACCACGAAACCGAGGAACATGGCGTAGAGGCAGGCGATGGCCCCGGCTTCGGTGGGCGTGAAGATACCCGTCCAGATGCCGCCCACGATGATCAGCGGGGTGAGCAGCGGCGGCAGGGCGCGCCAGAACAGCCGCACGAGTTCCAGCAGTTTCGGGCGCGGCGAGCGCGGCATCTCGATCCAGTAGGAAACGACGAAGCAGGTGATCATCAAGGCGATGCCGATCATCACGCCTGGCACGAGGCCGGCCACGAACAGCGCCGCGATCGAGGTGCCCGAGAGCCAGCCATAGACCACCATGGCGATGGAGGGCGGGATCACCGGGCTGATGATCGAGGCCGCGCCGGTGATGCCGGCGGCAAAGCGCATCGGGTAATTGCGCTCGCGCATCGCCTTGATCTCCAGCTGGCCGATGCCGGCCACATCCGCCACGGCGGTGGCCGACATGCCGGCGAAGATCATCGAGGCGACGACGTTCACATGCCCGAGCCCGCCCCGAATGAAGCCGACGAGGGCGTTGGCGAAATCGAAGATGCGGTTCGTCACCGATCCCACATTCATCAGCGAGGCGGCGAAGATGAAGAAGGGGATGGCGAGGATGGGGAAATTGTTGAGCCCGCGCAGCATCTGCAGGGCGAACAACTCCGTCGGAATCGCCTGCCAGCCCCCCTGGATGACGAGCACCGCAAGGCAGGTCAGGCCGATCGAGACCGCGATGGGAACGCCCAGTGCGAACAGGGCGATCATCAGGCCTAGGAAGATGTAGAGGTACTCCATTCGAGCCCCGCGTCGAGATCGGCGACCATGGCGCGCCCGCGTATCAGCAGGCGTGCGAGATGCAGAAGGGAAAAGACGATCATCGCGCCGACACCCAGCGCGAGTGCGAGATAAAGCCAGGTATAGCTGACGCCGAGTGCCGTCGTGGCCATATGCGCGCTGGAGCGCATCATGCCCGTGGCGCCGATGAAGATGATCACGAAGAGCGAGAGCGAGGCGATCTCGATGAAGATGCTGATCACCCAGCGGGCCGTCAGGCGGACCCGGCGCAGAAGCACGTCGATGGCGATGTGACGCCGGCGCGACCAGGCGGCGGCCGAGCCGAGCATCACCATCCAGGCGAGCAGCCCCGCCCCGACTTCCTCCGACCAGGGCACGGAGATGCGCAGCACCTGGCGCCCGAAGACCGACCAGGCGATCACCGCGACGAGCGTCAGCATCATCGCAACCGCGATGAGTTCGAACAGCCGCGCGACGCGCGCTTCGAGCCGGTCGATCCTGTCGAGCATGAGCGTGGTTCCCGTGACGGAGAAGGAGGGCGGCGCCGGGGCCGCCCTCCGGTTCCCGGATGTGCAGGCTTTACTGCGTCGCGGCGATGGCGGCTTCGATGTCGCCAGCGACGCTGTCCGCCTTGTCGGCGAGCGCGCGCTCGACGGCCGGTGCGGCCTTCTCGCGGAACGGCGCCTGATCGACGTCGATGAATTCCATGCCGTTCTCGATCAGGGCTTCGCGGTAGTATTCGTCGGCTTCCATCTCGACGGCGATGCCGTGCTGGCGTGCTTCCTCGACCGCTTCGAGCACCATGGTGCGGTCCTCGTCACTCAGGCCATCCCACCAGGAGGCGGAGGCGACCCAGTGCCAGGGGAAGGAGAGGTGGGCGGTGGTGATGATGTAATCCTGCACCTCCCACATCTGGCGGGTATAGGGCGAGGCGAGCGAGTTCTCGTGCGCCTGGACCTGGCCGGTGCGCATGGCGAGATAGATATCCGGCGCGGGAATGACCACCGCCTGCACGCCGAGCTCTTCCCAGACATCGACCCAGACGGGGATCTGCGGCAGACGCATGGTCAGGCCTTCGAGATCATCGGGAGAATTGATCGGCGCCGCCGAGGTCATATGGCGGAAGGCGCGCATCTGGGGGCCGAGATAGACGAGGTTGCCGCGCTCGAGCGCCGCGGCCTGCATCGCCTCGCCGGATTCGGTCTCCATGATGTAATGTTCGACCGCATCCCAGCTCGGGAAGACGAAGGGCACCGAGACCGCGTCGTATTCGGCGGCGTATTCACCCATGAAGGCGCCACCGGTCAGGGCCATCTGGGTCTGGCCGAGATTGAGCAGCTGCAACACGTCGGTCTCGTTGCCGAGCTGTCCGCCGAGATAGATGTCGACGTTGAAACGCCCGTCCGAGCGCTCGGCGATGATTTCCTGGAAACGCTGCAGCGCGGCTTCTTCCGAGCCGCCGGCGCTCATGGTGTTGTGGATCTCGATCTGCTGCGCCTGCGCGTCGCTCATGCCGAGCGCGCCGAGCGCGAACAGGCCGGCGACCGCACCGGCTGGAATGGTCTTTTTCAGAGTATGCAGCATTCGTATTCCCTCCCTTGGATGATCCGGCATGTGTATTGCCGGTTTTCTTGCATGCCGCGACGGCATTGACAGGTTTCTATCGGTAACCTTCGCCGTTCGGGCGCGCAATCCTCTTCATTCGCCCCGCTGCGCGAGGCGTTCGCGCAGGGGCCCGAGAATCTCCTCGTCATGGGCGCCGAGCTCCGGCGCAGGCAGGCGTGCTTCGCAGGGCGTCTCGCTGAGCTTGACCGGAAAGCCCAGCATGCGCACGTTGCCATGACCTGGATGCGCGACGGAAATCACCATCTCCTGCGCCGCCACCTGCGGATCGGTGAAGACCTCGCCCAGATCCTGCACCTTGCCGCTGGGCACGCCGGCGGCGTTGAGCGCCTTGATCCAGTGCGCCTGGCTCTCGTCCTGCATGCGCGCGTCGATGATCTCCTTGAGCTCATCACGCAGGGGAAAGCGCTTGGTATTGTCGTCATAGCGCGGATCATCGAGCAGATCCTCGAGGCTGATCACGCGCATGAACTTGCGCAGCACGACATCGTTGCTGGCCGCCACGGCGACCTCGCCGTCGCGCGCCTTGTAGAGGCCGTAGGGAGCGACGAGGGGGTGGTTGTTGCCGGTGCGCAGGGGCAGCCTGCCCGTGGCGAGATGTTCGCTCGCCAGATAGGCCATGAAGGAGAGGATGCCGTTCATCAAGGCGCTCTCGACATGCTGGCCGCGTCCGTTGAGATCGCGAGCGCGAAGCGCATTGACGATACCGAAGGCGGCATAGAGCCCGCCCGCGAGATCGGTAATCGGCTGGCCCGAGCGCATCGGCTCCTGGTCGGCGCGCCCGTTGACGCTCATGAAGCCGCTCATCGCCTGGATGATGAAATCGAAGGCCGGCAGTTCCGCCATCGGGCCGGTGCTGCCATAGCCGTTGATATTGGCCGTGACGAGCTTCGGATTGAGCATGTCGAGCCGCGCCTTGTCGAAGCCCATCTTCGCCAGCACGCCCGGGCGGAAGTTGTCGACGAGCACATCCGCGTCACGGATCAGCTCCGCCAGCAGCGCCTTGCCCTCCTCGGTATAGAGATCGAGGGTGACGGATTTCTTGTTCCGGTTGAACGAGGCGAAATACCACGACAACCCGTCCTTGATCGTGCCCTGCTCGCGCACCGGATCGCCCTTGCCGGGCGGCTCGATCTTGATCACCTCCGCGCCCATATCGCCGAGCAACATCGAGCAGAACGGTCCGGAGAGGACGCGGGTGAGATCGACGACGCGGATGCCGTCGAGGGGCTGCTTCAGACCCGACATGCGCTCACCCGCAGGCCGTGGCGACGGCATCCATCGCGCTGCGCCTGAGACGCGGGCCCGCCTTTGCGGCCTGGCCGGGGAGCTTGCGCCCCATCACCCCCTCCATCCAGGCGGCGGCATCAGCGACGGCATCGGCATCGATGCCGGTCTCGACCCCGCATTCATGCAGCATGTAGACGAGATCCTCCGTCGCGATATTGCCGGTAGCGCCGGGCGCGAAGGGGCAGCCGCCGAGCCCGCCGATGGAGGATTCGAAAATCGTGATCCCCTCTGCGAGGCCCGCATGCACATTGACGAGGCCGACCCCGCGGGTGTTGTGGAAATGCAAGGCGATATCGGTTTGCGGCACGGCCTCCCGCAGCGCCCGGCAGCGCTCGACCACCAGCGGCGGCGTCGCCATGCCGGTTGTGTCGCCCAGCGTCACATGGGTGATCCCCATTCCCGCGTAAGCTCGTGCGATATCGGTGATCGCAGCCACATCGACCTCGCCCTCGAACGGGCAGCCGAAGGCGGTGGCGATGGCACCCCGTACGGTGATGCCGGCCTCGCGGGCGATCGAAACGACCTCGCGAAAGCCCTCCAGCGACTGCTCGCGCGAGCGGTTGACGTTTTTCCGATTATGGCTCTCGGAAGCCGAGAGGAAGACGACCATGGCATCGACGCGCGCTGCTGCAGCGGCGACGGCACCGCGCGGATTGGGCACGAGCGTGGTCAGCCGCACCCGGCGCGTGCGATCGACGCCGGCGATGACCTCGGCGGCGTCGCGCAGCTGCGGCACGGCGCGCGGCGAGACGAAGGAGGTCGCCTCGAATTCACGGATGCCGGCGCTCGCGAGCCTGTCGATCATCGCGATCTTGTCGGTGGTCGCGATGAATTCCGGCTCGGCCTGGAGACCGTCGCGCGGGCCGACTTCGACGACACGGACCCGCTGCGGAAAACCGTATCGGCGCGCGTAATCGGCGGTTCTCGTCATCACCCGTCCCTCGTCAAACCCGTGTCCCGAGATATCCTCCCGAGAGCATGTCCCGCATTTCCTCCGCGCCATCTTTTTCTTTTGGAGATGATGGCGTACCATGGTGGTATACCACTATGGTCAAGGCGCCGGCAAGCCGCTGCAAACGGAGAATCCGCGTTGTTTGAACCATCCATGAAGGGCGAAGCTGCACAGGCGGGCGCCGGCGAGGCTTCCGGGCGTGCGCACGGGGTCTACGAAATGCTGCGTGACGACGTGCTCGCCCTGCGCCTCGTTCCCGGCGAGCGGCTTTCCGAGCGCAATCTCGAGCGCCGGCTCGGCGCCTCGCGCACGCCGATCCGCGAGGCGCTGATGCGTCTGGAGGCAGAGGGGCTGGTCCAGCGCGGCGAAGCCGGTCTGTGCGTGGCGCCGATCGATCTGGAGGAGTTGCTCGAAGCCTTCGAATTGCGCATCGAGACGGAGGCGCTCGCGGTGCGGCTGGCCTGTGCGCGTGCCGATCACCCGCGGCTTGATGCGCTGCAGGCGCGCATGGACGGCGTGCTGGCCGATCCGAGCCCCGATGCCTGGTACGAGATCGGCACCGATTATCACATCGAGATCGCAGCCCTTTCCGGTAACCGCTTCGTCTATCGCGGTGTGCGTGATGCGGTCACGCGCATTGCCCGCGCGCGCTGGCTGATGGCGAGTTCGGAATCCGGACGCCTCGCAGCGCATCGCGAACACAGCGAGATCGTGCGCCTGATCCGCGAAAACCGGCCCGCCGAGGCCGAAGCGGCGATCCGCACGCATATCGGCATCGTGCGCGACAGCCTCGTCGCGGCCATGCGCGAGGAGCATCGCGGCTGGAAGGCGCGCGGCGTGCAGATGGTGATGCGCGAGGGCTGACGGCGGTCAGGACCAGCCGACGCTCGGTGCAATGATCGGCACGACGGGAATCACCGGGACCTCGGGGTCGGGATCCGAAAACCAGCGTCCTGCGAGCCAGAGTACAATGGGCATATTGCTGCGGCTGGTGGCCAGCGCAAGCGAGCCTATATTGTCGCGGAGTCCGATCCCGTCTTCCAGCCCGGGCCCGTCGAGGCCCCATTGGCGACAGTGCCATCCGTTGCAGCGATAGCGGGTGCCCTGGTTTTCGACCTGATCGGCCTGAGTCGTGAGCCGTAAGCCCGGGAAACCCTCTCCCAGGCCCGTGCCGATGGCCTTGCTCACCGCTTCCTTCAGGCTCCACAGCGCACGAAATCCTTCGATTCCCGGAAATTTTGCTGCTTCGTCCGGAACGCTGATCGTGGTCATGATATCTGCCGGCTGGACCGAGGTGGTTTCGAGATCAACGCCCAGACGCATGCCGCGCACCAGAGCGAACGCGACATGTCCGCCGCTATGCGAGATGTTGAAGTCATAGTCCAGAGCCGCCGCCCCCAATCCCGGCCTACCGTGAATGCCCGGGATCAGAGGCAGGGCCTCGGCCGTACAGTCGAGCAACTGCGACAGAACATGGCGTTTGAGCGCATGAGCGGCGCGGCTCAGTCTTCGGTCGCTCTCGCGGATGAAACGTGCAGCGCGTGCTTCCTCTGCTGCCGAGAGGCAGTTGCTGCGCCCGATGGCGAGCGTTGCAGGAGCAGCTTCGACAATCACGAGGACGGCCTGTGCGGCGCGGACGCGCCTAAGGGCATGCTCGAGGCCGGCCTCGGGAATGGGTGTCATGTGATGCTTTCCAGCATTGGCGTCAGGACCGGTTTCGGGCCGAACTCGGAAAATCTGCAGCCGCCCTCGCGCCGCATGAAGCGGATGGAATCCGCCCAACGCACCGGTGAACTGATCTGCGCGGCGAGGTTTTCGCGTATGCCTGGTGCATCATCCGGGTAAGGCGATGCATTGCGGTTGGCTATGACGGGGATCTCCGGCCGTTTCATCGCGACCGTATCGAGCGTGGCGCGAAAGGCCTCTGCTGCAGCCGCCATCAAGCGTGAATGAAATGCCCCGCCCACCTGCAGCCGGACGACCTGAAAGCCCTCACGCTGAAGAAGCGGATGTACGTTCTCGATCTGGTCCACGCGCCCGGAGACCACGCTCTGGCGATCCGTGTTGAGATTGGCCAGATCGAGCGCATCGTAATCGTCGATGATCGCGGCGATACGCTCCTGCCCTTCTCCCAGAACGGCCAGCATGCCGCCACCTTCGGCCTGCGCCATCAGGGCCCCGCGCTGCTTCACCAGGGCGAGACCATCGGTGAAACCGAATACGCCCGCTACCGTCAAGGCTGCGTATTCCCCGAGGGAATGCCCGGCCACCATGATCGGCTCTTCACCGGTCTCTTCGAGATGGCGGATCCAGGTCATCATGCACACGGTATAGAGCGCGGGTTGGGTGACATCTGTGGAAACGAGGCGGTTCTCCGGATCGTCGATGCAGGTCCGGGCCAGGTCATAGCCCAGGACCTCCTCGGCGATGCCCGTCAGCGTCTTGAAATCCGTAAACAATTCGCGGCCCATACCCTTGAACTGGGCTCCCTGCCCGGGAAAGAGGTGCATCGCCGCTTCATCGTGCTGCGTCATCGTGAATTCTCCTGGATCATGGCTAATTATTGCCCGGAGCCGGCATGCGGCTCATCTCAAACGATCAGGTCGCGCCACGGACGCCGCGGCGACGGCTCCAGCGGGCTGCCCTTTCCGATCCGGAACACGCTCAGAATCTCGCCCTCGAGCGGGAAGCCGAAGCGTCGGGTCAGAACATCGGCCGATCGCGGGTGTTCGGCGGCATAGTTGAGCGGATGCACGGCAAAGCCTGAGCGGGTCGCCTCCAGATAGATCCGTTCCAGCGCCCGACCGCCGCGTATGCGTGCGCCGAGCCCCTTGCGCTTCGAGGCGATCACACCCCATAGCGGGGTCGTGCCGACGACGCCGTCGACGCCGTCGATCTCGCCCTGGCGCCCGAAATCGCCGAACCAGGCCTCGTCGCTGACGAATGTCTGCAGGCCCGCCTTGACGACCAGCGGGACTTCGGACGTGTGCAGGCTGATTCCATCGCCTTTGGCATAGAGCGTCTCGCGATCGACGCGCCACCAGCTCATCGAATCGCGGAAGAAGGCTTCGTCCGCGACGACGTCGCGTGCGGCCATGCGCATGGTCGAGGTGATATAGGCGGCGTCGGCGCTGCCACGATCCGCGAGGCCGATCACGAGATCATCGGTGATCCCGCCGCTCAGGGCAGCGCGCAGCGGAACCGGTACCGGCGTGGCGAGATCGTAAGCGCCGCGGTTGGTCATGCGGGCGAAGATCGCGTCGAACATCCCCTCCGGCAGGGTAGCACCCGCACCTCGATCCTTTGTCAGCTTCACGGCGAGCCGGATGCTCTGCCGGCCGATCGGTCCTTCGGGAATGCTCGGCGTGGCCCGGTAGCCCAGATGCGCGGCGGCCACGATGAGATTCTCGAGGGCGCAGCCGAGACTCTGATGCAGCTGGCGGTTATCGGGATCGGCCGCACCGATATTGCGGGTCAGGTCGGCGTGGATCACGATCATGTCGTCGTCCACGGCGAAATGCCAGGGCTGGATGTTGTGCGCGCTCGGTGCCAGATGAGCGCAGACGATCATGTATTCGATGTCACTGAGCCCCGCTTTCTCCGCCTTCTTCCAGGCGGCATAGGCGGGATGGCTGAAATCGGCCGTCCGCGCTGCTTCCGCGAGGCGCAGCCCGACGGCGCCTGCGCCGAGTGCCACGCCGGAGGCGGCGAGGCCGAACATGATCCGACGCCGGGTCGGGGACGTGGTATTTTCAGGCTGCATCGGTCAGTCCTTCCTGGTTTCGGGAATCCGTATTCTCGGCGAAAGCGCGCAGCCGCGTGATCATGGCGCCGAGGAAATCCGTGATGGTGCCTTTGCGATATTGGGCGTGCGAATAGGCTGCACGCAGCACGAGGCCGTCGGGGGTCGCCTGGGCGAGTATTTCCACGGCGCAGGAGCGCGGTGTACCTGGCGGGCCGACCCGCCCCCGGCTCGATTCGGGGCGATAGCGCAAGGTTGCGCCCTGTCCAGCACCGACCTCCCCGAGGAAGTTCAGCCGCAGGCCGCTGACCCGTCCCGCCGGCCAGTGCCGCGCCGGCAGGGTGTCGCCGAGCCAGTCATAGGAGTAACCCTTGTAGGGGAGGGTCTTCATTGCGGCCCGGAAGGCACGGGCCGTCTCCGGCAATGCGGCCCGTTCGGGAAGCTGCAACTGCAGCGGAACATTGTATGCGAACCCGTCCACGCTGCCGAAGAAGAGCCGGTCGTCGAGGACGTTGCGACCGTTGAGGCGATGTGCGATCGCGACCCGGCGCGCCGCATGGCTTTCACCGTTGTGATATCGTGCGGTTTCCAGATACAGGCAAGCGGCAACCAGATCGTGGAGTCCGGGATCGCCGCTCGCGCCTGCGCTGATCGCGAGCAAGGCCTGCCGGTCGAGGCCGGCCTGTGCGATCGCTTCCGTGGCGAGGGTATTGGCCCCGTCGGGGTGATCAGGCCGGAGCGTGGCGATGTCGGCGCGTGGCTCGAGATGGTCGCGCCACCAGGATTCCAGTTCGGCCTGTTCGGGCTGCATGCGGCGGCTTGCCTCGCGGTACAGCTCCATGCTGTCGGCGAGGACCGGACTTGCCGTCGCGGGAACGGACGCAGCAGGATCCGCCCGATTGCCGTCGCCGGAATCCTGATGCTGCAGCAGGCCACGGCTGAACGTGAGCGTGCCGACCATATCCGCGATCTGGGCGGCGGCGATGACCGCGATGGTGAAACGATCCGTATCACGCCGCGCAACCAGAATATCCATCAGCGGCCATTGCGCCGGTGCCAGAGCGAGTGCTGCGTCACGTGCTGCCGTGTCGAAAGCCGCGCGGAACGCTTCATCCGCCATGCCGCGTGCATCGTACCAGACCGGTTCGAGCGGCGGGCAGCGCATGCGCGTGCGGCGCAGTCGGATGCCGTCACTGTCGTGGAAGGTCGAACGGAGGGCCGGATGGCAGGCGATCAGTTCGTTGCAGGCGCGCACCAGCGCATCGGGATCAAGCGGGGCGTCGTAGTCGAAGACGAGAACGGATGCGCCGCAGCCCGTGCCGCCGGCCTGATGCATCATGGCGCGCTGTGGCGGCGGCGCTTCGCTTTCGACATGCGCTTCCATGATTTGCGCTTCCACACGCGCCGCACTCTCGCCGTTGCCGGTGCGGGCTTCGACCGCCGATGCCTCATCCGCCGCGATCATCCCGGGCGTGCCCGGCGGCGTCTGTGTGACGATTGCGGGTCGCGATGATCGCAGCGCCTTGCGATCGAGCTTGCCGTTTTGATTCCTGGGAAGCGCTGCATGGCTCACGATCGCATCGGGCACCGCATAATAGGGCAGATGCCGCGCGGCCCAGGCGATGACCTGCCGTGCGTCGGTATTTGCCGGAGCGACATGCACTTCCAGCCGGTCCTGGCCTTCGCCTTGTGCTTCGACGAGAATGGCGCCCGCCGTCTCGATCTCGGGATGATTGGCGATTACGGCTTCGATTTCGCCGAGCTCGATGCGAAAACCGCGCCTTTTGATCTGGCTGTCGCGGCGGCCGAGGTAATCGATGCGCCCGCATGGCATCCATTGGGCGAGATCCCCCGTACGATAGATCCGGTTGCCGGGGATGCCTTCATCGGAGAGGTGATTGGCAATGAAGGCGGCGGCCGTCTTCTCCGCGTCGCGGTAATAGCCATGGGCGAGTTGAACCCCGGCTATGCATAATTCACCGGTCCGGCCCGCATCGTGAACGAGCCGGTCGGCCTCGTCGAGAATGAGCATGGTGACGTTCTGGATCGCGCTTCCGATCGGGATGCGCGTCGCATCGGGATCCGGGACGCCGGCGATGACTTCGCAGGTCACGTCGATCGACGCTTCGGTCGGTCCATAGAGATTGGCCAGACCCGCCCCCGTGCCCTGGATCGTCATCCATTGCCGCACCGGCTTGACCGGCAGTGCCTCGCCGCTGAAGACGAGCCAGCGCAAATCCGGCAGGGAGAGCTTCTCCTGGCAGGCCGCGTTGACGAATTCCGTGAAGAGCGACGGCACGAAGTGCATCACCGCGATGCGCTCCTCGGCGAGCCATTCCGCGAGGAGCCAGGGATTGGTGACGACGTCGCGTTCCGCAGCGCAGATGGTGCCGCCCACCATCAGCGGCCAGAACAACTCCCAGACCGAGACGTCGAAACTGACGGAGGTCTTCTGCGCGACGCGTTCTCCGGGCAGGAGCCGGAACTGCTTCTGATGCCAGTCGATACGGTTGGCGTAGCCACGATGGTGGCACGCGACACCCTTTGGGTGGCCGGTCGATCCGGAGGTATAGAGCAGCGCCATGAGATCGTCCGGCGAGATCGCGATGTCGGTGGGATCCTCGCGGATGCTCCAGTCGGCACGGGCGATCTGGCCGGCCTGCCCCCATTGTGGACGCGCAGCGCCGAGGCCGACCAGATGCGTTACCGATTCCGGGAGCGGCGTTTCGGCGAAATGGGTCTCGAGAATATCGAGATGGGCCACCCATACCCTGCAGCCGGCATGATCGATGATCCAGCTCATCCGGTCGGCGGGGAAAGCCGGGTCAAGGGGGACGTAGGTGCCTCCGGCCCGCAATATGCCGAGAATGGCCACGAGCATATCGGTGCCACGCCGCGCGGTTACCGCGACACGATCGCCCGGTGCGACACCGCGCGCAATCAGCGTCGAGGCGAGACGCCGTGATTGCGCATCCAGTGCGGCGTAGGTGAGCACGCCATCGCGATCGCGCACGGCCGTCGCATCGGGACGCGAGACCATCTGAGCCTCGATATGGCGCAGCGGGATCGGCGGCAATGCGGGGTCGGTTCCAGCCGCAGCCGCTGGGGTTGCCGGATCGGCTGACGACCCTGACGGGCGCTCCGCCACGGGGGGCATGATCGGCTCATTCGTCAGGACGGAACCGGCCGGCACGATCACTTCGGCGATGATTGTCGCCATCTCCCGGAGTGTGTTGCATCCGACGAGCCGCTTCGCTCGGTCGCGGCATTGCCAATGACCGATCACGGCGTTGACCAGCCGGATGCGCCCGAGCGAGTCGAGCCCCAGCACTTTTTCAAGATCCGCCTCGGGATCAATCGCCGTCGCGGGATGGGTAATGATCCCCGCAGCGATCCGGGCCAGCACGGCATCGAGATCGTCATGCCTTCGAATTGCAGGTGCTGACTCGCGGGCGGGGCCGAGCGTCGGATCGGCTGCGGATTGCGCAGGTGTGGTCGCAAGCGCCTCGAGCGTGGCGGCATGCGCGCCGGCGAAGGCCTCGACGTCCTTCGCGTCGAAACAATGCGCGTCGTAATTGACGAAGGCAACGAGGGCGCCGTTGTGGATCTCGTGGAGAATGTCGATGGTCCCGGCGACGTTGCGGGTTGCCGCGCGATAACCGGTGAGCGATGCGCCGGCGAGGCTGTCGGGCAGTCCGGTCTCTCCGGTAAAGGGCATGTAGAGATTGGCGCGCACCCCCTGACGGGCCTGTTCGAGGATATAGGCGGGAAGCCGCCCCGCGCTGATCGGGAAATCCGCATCCCGCGCCTCGGCGAGCAGGCGCGCCTGAACCCGGTCATGTCCGTTGATCAGGGCATCGCGCAGATCACGGGTAATATCGACCGCGTTGTGCAAGAGGTCGCCGGCATCATCGGCCACCACGAGCGAGAGATTCTGCGCGAAGCAGCCGATCGCCGCACCGAGATCGACATCCGGATAGAGCGTGCCGGCAGTGGGGCATTGCACCAGATTGGAGCGCGGATCGCCACGCAGCGCGAGTCGTTCACGCAGGCAACGGTTGGCGCTCGCGAGCAGGAGTCCGTAGAGCGAGGCGCCCGCCGCATCGGCGGCAAGCGAGAGTGCCTCGGTCGTCGCCTCGTCGAAGCGAAGCGCGAAGTTGCGGAACATGGGGGGCGCCGTCGGATTTCCACCCGGACGCCACAGGCCCGGAAGGTTGCGCGTGCGCTCTTCCGCAGCGGTGAAATCCGTCTCGCTCTGCGGATCACGCCACGCATTCATCCGCGCCACGGCGCCGCGATAGGCGTCGAGATCGGGCGTGAGCGGCAAGGGGGCGTCGGCATCGTCATACAGGGCCAGGAGATCAGCCAGGAGGCGCTGGTTTCCAAGACCGTCCGAGACGATGTGTTCGTTGGCGATGATGAGCGCGCTGCGTCCCGCAGGCAGTTGCACGGCGATGACGTCGTGCAGTGGCCATTGTCGCAGGTCCCATTTGCGATTGAGTTGCGCATGAAACAAGGCGTCCAGCGCTGCCGGTGCATCTGCCTCCTCGCTCAGATCGACATATTCCGGGGCTGGCGCGACGGGGGCATCAAGGTGGCGATATTCGACTTCGTGCAGCTGCACCGCATCCGGCGGGATGTAGAACACCGTGCGCAGATTGACGTGGCGTTCGACGAGCGCCTGACGGGCGCGATGCAGCCTGGCGCGGTCGAGCGGAGCGTCGACCTCGATCATCGTGCATAGCGAGGTCGAATCCGTCGCCTGGTGGGCGACGAGGAAGAAGGCCTGCGCGAAGGGCATTTCGAGAGGTGAGCCGCCGGGATCCTCGGTGCTGACGTAATCCGGCAATGCCGCGACCGTTTCGCTGCGATTGCCGAGATCGTTGATCGCGACCACCAGATCATCGAGCGTGACGATGCTGGAAAAGTCGTTCAGGGAGGCGGCGCTGCCATCTGGCAGGAGGGTGAACACGGCCTGCCAGAGCGACATGATCTTGAGCGAATCGAAGCCGAGATCCTGCTGAAGCAGGCTTGCGCCGTCGAGTTCGTCGAGGTCGCGTCCCGTCAGCTCTGCGACGCGTTCGCGGACCTGGTCCTGGTAGTCATGCATGTCCAATCCTCCGCCGGTTCTCACTGCGGTTCGATTCCGCCTCCGGGCGGATTGCCTGTGCTTGCGCCATGTTCATGCCGCGCTCCTGAATTCCGCGCGGCTCACGCGGCGCAATGCCGGTGGTGGCGCGATTTCGTTTGAGGGATCCCTGCCCGCCGGGGTCGGCGCGGGCGCTTCCGGATGCGGCAAAGCGCTTTCCGCCGCCGGAGTTTTCGGCCAATAGACCTTCTCGGCCAGCGGCCTGCCCGGCAGTGACAGCCTGCGACCACCGTCGCGGACGAAATCCGGCCAGATCACGGCCCGGCCCGCGAGCCAGTCAAGCGCCTGAGCCTGGAGCGCCGCGCTTTCGGCCCTGGAGACATCGTTTGCGATGAATGCGTCGGCCTCGGTTGCCTTGCCGGCACGAACGATCGCATCCGCACGCAGTGCAAGGAGCAGGTCGGCGGCGTCTGCGCTGCGGGTAACGATGAGGGCCACGCGCCAGGACTCTGCTTTGCGCCCGCATTGAAGCGTATGCGCGAGCGCATCGAGCGCCGGATCCGTTTCGGCAATGTAGGCGGCGAGGCGCCGTGCCTGCTCCACAACGAGGGCGGGTTTGCGCCCCGACAGGACCAGGAGTTGGGGGATGCCTGCCGGAGCGGCGACGGTATCCACTGCGCGCGCCGGCGCCTCCTCGATCACGAGATGCGCATTCGTCCCGGTATAGCCGAAAGCGCTGACGGCGCCCCGGCGCGTGCGTTCGCCGCGTTGCCAGGGAAGGGGCCGGGTCGGTACCGTGACCGCAGCCTTCGCGAAATCGACGAGCGCATTCGGCGTATGCATGCCGATATTCGGCGCGATCGCCTCATGCTTCAATCCGAGGATGACCTTGAACAGGCTGGCCATGCCGGCAGCGGCATAGCAATGACCGATATTCGGCTTGACCGAGCCGATCGGCAGCGGCTGCGTACGCTGGTCCGCAAGGGCCAGGCGCAGTCCCTCGATCTCGACCGGGTCGCCGAGGCGGGTCCCGGTGCCGTGGCATTCGAGATAATCGAGATCATCGCCGCTCAGCCCCGCTTCTCCGAGCACATGGCGGATCAGTCGTCCCTGCGAGAGCGCGTTCGGTGCAGTGATACCGTTGGTGCGGCCATCCTGGTTGATCCCGCTCGCCCGGATCACGGCATGGATCGGGTCGCCGTCGGCAAGCGCCCGGTCGAGCCGCTTCAGCACGACGACGCCCACACCTTCACCGATGGCGATGCCGTCGGCATTGTCGTCGAAAGTCTTGCAGCGCCCTTCCGGAGACAGCATGCCCGCCTGGCTGGAGGCAACCTGCTCGTAGGGACCCGGAGCCACGAAGACGCCGCCGGCCAGGGCCCGGGCGCATTCGCCGGATGTGATGGCGCGGCAGGCCAGGTGGATCGCGACCAGCGAGGAGGAGCAGGCGGTATCCACGGCCAGGGTCGGCCCGGTCAGGTTGAGCCAGTAAGAAACCCGCGCCGGCAGGGCCGCCGCGTGATTTCCGAGCATCGCCAGCGCTTCGCTCGCCTCGCCGCTCTCGGCGAGAATCGTGCGGTACGATCCCGCCATCGTCCCGGCGAAGACGCCGCAATCGCTGCCATCGACGCTATCGGTGGCGATGCCGGCATCATCGAGAGCGAGCCCCGCATGTTTGAGGAAGAGCCGCTGCTTGGGGTCCATCGCCAGCGCCTCTTCCGGCATCAGGCCATAGGCGACCGGATCGAAGGCACCGATCCCGTCGAGTTGACCCATCCGGCGGCTGATGGTGCGTCCCCGTTCGCCGGGGCGCGGATCGTAGTAGCGCTCGATATCCCAGCGCTGCGGTGCGATCTCGGTGACCGAGTCGATGCCCGCAGCGAGATTGTTCCAGAACTGCCCGAGATCGGCGGCACCGGCAAATGCACCGGAGGCGCCGATGATGGCGATGGCGCAATCTGCGGCGTCGATGCCGGCCGCCGCAGGCTCATCGCGACCGGCCGGCGGCGTGTCCGCGGCAATTTCAACGGCTGTTGCGTTGGTTGCCGGCTCGTCGGTTCCTGACCGGGAAGCCCCCGCTTCGGCCAGTGCCCGGCTGAGCTGTCGTACTGTGGGGTGGTTGAAGAACCAGGTGGCATCCATGGCGACTGCGAAGCGTCGCGACAGGGCTTCGGCGCAATCGCGTGCGGTGATGGAATCCATGCCGACGCGATCGAAGGGCATGGTTTCGTCGAGATCATCGGAATCGATGCGTATGACGGCCGCGATCGCTTCCCGGACGTGCGTTTCCAGGGGAACCGCGTCCGGGGGGGATGCGACGTCCGGGGATGAAACCCGTGCCACGGGCGCATGTGCAGGCCCGGATGCGCTGATCTTGGCTTCAACACGTCCGGCGACGGCAGCAGCCCCAGTCCCGCCTGCGATATCCGCCAGTCCCGGTCGCTCGTCCAGCCAGACCGGCAGGGCGCGGAACGGGTAGAGCGGCAATTGCGTGCGCGGGCTTCCCGCCGGCCAGAGCGGATGCCAGTCGATGGCGCGTCCATGGACCCATTGCCGGGCCAGCGCCATGGCCGAGGGCATGTCGCCATAAGCCGCAGGGACCATTGCAGCCTCGTCCTGCGGGTCGCTGCGCCCGAAGGTGGCAGCGGCGCAGGGCGCGTCGGCGAGCCAGGTCTCCAGCGCATCATGCAGGTCCGCGCGGCTCGCGACGCAGAAGGCGATGCGATGGCGCAGGGGCTCGCGGTGCAGCTGGCTCGTCGCGGCGATCGCTGCGAGCGTGCCGATCGTGTCTTCGGCAATGCGTTGCTTCAAGACCAGACACAGCTTGCGCAAAGCGGCTTCGCCGGAGGCCGAGAGTGTCACGATCTCGATGGCGCGCCCGGATTGCCGCGGTGAGGCGGGCCTCGCCGCAAGCGTTGCTTCAGCTGTCCTGGGCGGCTCCTCCAGAATGACGTGGACATTGGTCCCACCGGCACCGAAGCCGCTGATGCCCGCCCGCAGGATCGCCTGCTCGGATGTGGCCGGCTCCCACGGGGTGAGGGTCTTCGGAATGCTGATTGTACTGTCTTCGAGGGCGAGACGCGGGTTGAGCGGCTCGCAATGGATCGCGGGTGCGAGGCTGCGATGGGCGAATTGCCCGATCACCTTGGCGAGAGACGCCATCCCGGCCGCGGCCTCGGCATGGCCGATATTGGCCTTTACCGATCCGATGCTGAGCGGAAAACTGCCTTGTTCCATATAGGCGCGGCGCAGCCCGTCGATTTCGATCGGGTCACCCAGGGCCGTGCCGGTGCCGTGAGCCTCGACATAACTTACGCTGCCCGGTGCGATTGCCGCATCCGCGAGCGCTGCACGGATGGCCTCGGCCTGCTTTTGCGGGCGCGGTACGGTAAACCCGTTGGCCCGTCCGCCATGCGAGACACCGATGCCGCGCACCAGCGCATGGATCCGCTCGCCCGCGGCCTCGGCCTCCGGTGCGCGCCGCAGCACGACGATACCGGCACCCTCTGCGGGCACATAGCCGTCGCCACCATCGGCGAAGGCGCCGCAGCGCCCCTGTGGCGAGAGGAAGAGCCCCTGCTGCAGCTGGTGATATTTGAACGGATGTACCGAAACATTCACCCCGCCGACGATGGCGAGTTCGATCTCGCCCTGGCGCAAGGCATCGCAGGCGAGCTTGAGCGCCATCAGCGACGACGAGCACATCGTGTCGAGGGTCAGGCTGGGACCACCCAGATCGAGCAGGAAGGAAAGTCGGTTGGCGATAGCGGCGAGGGTGGCATTGGCATAGGTATCGGCTGTTCCCTCGCGCCAATGGTCGCGGGCGAGCAGCTGATACTGGTTCCACATCGCGCCCATATAGACACCGACCGGGCGGCCCGCGAGCGTGGAGGGTACGATGCCGGCATCTTCCAGCGCGTGCCAGGCGGTCTGCAGGACGATGCGTTCCTGCGGGTCCATCGCACAGGCTTCACGATGCGAAATGCCGAAGAACGGGTAGTCGAAATGCTCGATTCCTTCGAGAAATCCCCCCTTCATCGCCTCGGTATCCGTTTCGGCGGCAAAGGCGCGCCAGTCCCAGCGTCGCTGCGGAATCGGCTGCACGGCATCGCGGCCCTCGGCGAGCAACGACCAGAATTGCGTCATGTCCTCGGCGCCGGGCATGCGGCAGGCCGTCCCGATGATCGCGAGATCGGGGCGCGTCGATCCGAAACGGTAGCCGCGATGTGTGCCGGAGCGCATGCCCTTCGCGACGGAGGTCTGTGCCGCCGTGGCCTGTGCCGGCGTGGACTGTGCCGGCGGGTCATCGGCTTCGCGCTGCTGTGGAGCATGCCTTTCGAGATCAGTCGCCAGCGCTGCGAAATCGCGGAAGGCGTAGAGCAGGGTTGCCGGCAACGCGGTGCCGCAGGCGGCGGAAAGGCGCGCGGCGAGCCCCGTCGCATCGATGGATGACAGACCGAACTGGTCGATCGGGCGGCGCCAGTCGAGTTGCTCCGGCGCGAGGCGGATCTCTTCGGCGAGCGCCTGCGCCACCCATTCGCGGGATATGCGCTTTGCGTCATCCTTCGATCGATCCGATGGATTCGCGGCGATATGCTCGATCTTCGGCGCCGTATCGGTCGCGACCTTTGCCGGGTTCCGTGCCGCCGGCGCGGCTGCCGGGTCCGGTGGTGCGATCCCCGCTTCGCGCCCGGCCAGCCAGCTCTGAATGCGCTGCGGATCGCCGAAGCTGACGAGATGGCTGCCGGAGGGGCCCGCCATCAGCTCATCGAACAGCGCGATCCCGGTCGCCGCGGGCATGGGCTGCAGGCCGTAGCGCTGGTCCATCGCCGCGACCATGGCCGGCGCCGGCTGCATGCCGAGATTGCGCCATAGCGGCCAGGACAGATGCACCACCTTGCAGCAATCACCGAGGCCCGCCGACAGCGCAGCATCCATATAGGCATTGGCGTAGGAGTAATCGCTCTGCCCGGCATTGCCGAGATAGCCGGAAACCGATCCGAATCCCGCGACCCAGCGCGGCGAAAAGGCGCCGAGCAAATCGGTCAGAGCCAGCGTGCCGGCAACTTTCGGTGCGAGAACCCGTGCGAGGGAATCGGCGTTCTGTTCGACGATCCAGGCGTCTTCCGTGATGCCCGCTGCATGGATTGCGCCGTCGATGCGCCCATAGCGCATTCCGATCAGGCGCCGCAGCCGCCGGAGTGCCTGCGGGTCCGTCATGTCGGCGCGGTAATAGACGGCGTCGCTGCCCGTGTCGCGCAACTGCGCAACGAAGCGCCCGACCGCCTCATCGGCTCTGCTCCGGCCCACCAGCACGACATGGGCGCCGTGCCGCTCGGCGAGATGTCTGGCGAAGACGCGGCCGAGCCCGCCAGCACCCCCGGTGATCACGACGACATCGCCCTTCGCCGAGAACGGTTCGGTATCGGTGTCGGCCTGGTTGCGCGGGCGCGAACCCGGTTCGTGCCAGTTGCCGTCGCCCGAGCGGCTTGCCAGGATCGCCCGGCGCAGCCGGGTCGCGAGGAGTTCGGTCAGGGTGAGGGGGGTGTGGCTGACGCTGATGCGACCGCGATATCGCGGAATCTCGTCCGTGAGCGCGGCAAACCATGCGCGAAGCCCAGCAAGATGCGGCGTGTCCGCATCGGCATGGATGAGCAGGTCGAGTGCTGCAATTCCGGCTTCCCGCGCCCGGTATACCAGCTGCCACAGATTCTGCAGCGACGTGCCGGCGGCTGCCTGCGCGCCGATGCATATGGCAAGATGCGTCGCAGCGGACGGCAGGGCTGCACAGGCCGCCTCGGTATCGCCGGTTCTGGCGATAAGGCGAAACCCGCTATCGGCAGAGGCGCCCTGTGTCGATGCGTCGGGCATGTCGCCGATACAGATGACGGCAGGGTACGAATGACCTTCGGTTTCGGGGGGGACAACCTGGTTCGCCGATAGTGATATGGCGGTGCGAGTCAGAATCAGCGCCTGATCGCGCATGGGCGCGATGCGCTGCGCGGCAAGATCGGCCTGCGCGCTGCGCACGAGCGCGCCCTCTGCATCGAGCCAGCGCAGGGTGAGATGTGCATTGCCCTGCCTGCGGAGATCCAGAGCGGCGCGCAGAATGTGCGCCGGGTTCTTGCCATATGGCGGCGAGACCCCGATCCGCACCGGGAACCATTGCTGCGCCGGGTCTTGTGGCAATAGCGGCAGTGCCGCTTGCAGGCCGGCATCGATAATGCCCGCCTGCATGCTCTCGGGCGACCAGGGATCGTCGCCTGCGAGCGCTTGCAGTTGCGCAACCGCCGTGCGCTCCCTGTAACTGAGCGAGGTGATCGCGCGGTAGCGCGACCCGTAATGATATCGATCTGCCGCAAAATCGGCGTAGAGCCGGTCTCCGCTGATGGTCTGCGCGTTCGCGCCGTCATGTTCTTCGCTGGCCGATTCGTCGGCGATGCCGGGCTGGTGCGGGCTGCGCAAATAGGCTCGGGCCTGTCCATGAACGATACCCTCCACGCTGATCGTCAAAGCAAGGGTGTTGCCCTCGGGCGTGACCTCCACCTCGCAGTCGAGATCGCCCTCCAGCAGCCAGGGGCGCGTCACGTCGAGGGTGACTTCGCGGGAGGCGTGGGAATCGTCGAGAGGATCTGCGCGGTCCAGAACCGCTTCGGCCAGCCGCAGCATCAGGGCGAGAGAAACCTGCCGCGCCTCGCCGATCACGTGGTCGACAATGGCGGGATGTCCTCCCGCGAGCCTGACACGATAGATCTGGCGATGCAGGTCGGACAGGTTGGTGATGCTGCCCGCATGGCGTGAGAGTCCGTGATCGACGAGATACGGGCGGCGATCGAACACCGATCCGGGAAGCGAGAGGCGTTGCTGGCCCGGCGCGAAGAGCAGGCGCCAGTCGACATTCACGCCGCTGCTCCAGAGCTGGCCGAGCTTGCCGAGTTTGCGTTGCTCGATCAGGCCGGAGATCAGCGTACGCCCGTCGGTATCGTCGAACAGAAAGTTGAGTTCGCCGTGGGCGGCCTCGATCGGCAGGCAGATACCGGGGCTGTCCGACCCGCCCGCCAGATACGCCTCGATCGATGCGCGCAAGGCCGCTGTGCTGCGACAGACGAAGGCTATGCGGCAGGGCTGGTCTTCCCGTCCCAGTGCGAGGGTGGCGGCGATGGCGGCGGGATCGGCATCGGCGTTCTCGCCGAGCCAGCCTGCCAGCACGCGCAATTGTGCGTCGAGGGCGGAGCGGCTGCGTGCGCTTACCGGCACCAGCCGGGGTGCATCCTCTGCCGCCTGCGGCTGCAATGCCGGCGCCGAAGTCAGGATCGCATGGGCATTGCTGCCCCCCGCCCCGAATGCGCTGACAGCGGCGAATTTTTGTGCGCCGGGCAGCCAGTCGCTCAAGGAGTCGACCAGCTTGAACGGTTTTTCGGCAAGCCCGAGTGCAGGGTTGAGCGAGTCCGCATGCAGGGTTGGTGCAAGCTTCTCGTGGCGCAACTGCAGCAGGACCTTGATCAGCCCTGCCAGCCCGGCAGCTGCCTCGGCATGGCCGAGATTCGACTTGATCGAGCCGATGCTGCAGCCGGGATGGCGCCCCGCTGCGCTCAACGCATTCTCCAGGCCTTCGAGTTCGATCGGATCGCCGAGACGGGTGCAGGTTCCGCTGGCCTCGACATAGCTGATGCGATGCGCATCGATGCCGGCTTCCGCCAGCGCCTGTTGGATCACGGCCGTCTGGGCCGAGGCGCTCGGTGCGGTGCTGCCGTTCGCCGCGCCGTTGTGATTGGCCGCGCTTCCGAGGATCACGCCGTGGACGGGGTCGCCCTCGGCAATCGCACGCGAAAGCGGCTTCACCAGGATTCCCGCAACGGCCTCGCAGGGCACGTAGCCATCCGCCTGTGCGCCGAAGGCCGCGCAACGACCGTTTGCCGAGAGGTAGCCGTCCTCGTTGAGGGTGCGGTATTTCAGAGGATGCAGCGACAGGTTCACGCCGCCGACGAAGGCTGCTTCGCAATCGCCTGCGGCAATGGCGCGCCGTGCCAGATGCAGGCCCGTGAGGGCGCCCGAACACATCGTCTCCAGCGCGATGCACGGGCCGGTCAGGCCGAGCATTCCCGAGATGCGGCTCGCCGTCGCGGAGAGCATCGACTTCGTCGTCTTGCGCCGGCCCTCCAATGCCTCGTCGACACCGAAATGCTGGTAATGCTGCCACATCGAGGCGACGAAGACACCGACGGGTTTTCCGGAAAGCCCCTTGCGGGAATAGCCTGCATGTTCAGCGCAGCTCCAGGCGGTTTCGAGCATCAGCCGCTCGGCGGGATCAGCGCGTTCGGCCTCTGCCGGGGTCATGTTGAAGAAGTCGGCATCGAACCCGGCGACGTCATCGAGGAACCCGCCCCTGAAGGGGTGCCATACTCCCGCTTGATCAATGCTTCCGTCCATCCCGGCAGGCCAGCGGTCGCGGGGTACCGGGCCGACGGCATCGAGCCCGTCGGCGAGGTTGCGCCACAGGATATCGATATCCTCGGCCTGCGGGAAACGCCCCGCCAAACCAATGACGGCGAGCGGCTCCGCCTCCCCCGCACGGGCGGCAGCAACGCGGTTCGACGCGATGCCGCGCAGGGCGCTTGCCGCGCTGCCGCGCCCGGGACGCACCGAGCGCAAAGGTTGTTCGGCATCACTGGTCGGCGCAGACCGAGCGGGCTCCCGACGTGACGCGGCGGCTGCATTCGCGCCGGCCTCGGGCGTTTCGTCGCTCAGAAGCATCTTGCGCAGGGCCGGGGCGTAGCCGGCGATCATCCAATCGGTCATTTCCCGAATGCCGGGATGTTCGAAAAACAGTGATTTCGGCAGGGTCCCGAGCTTCTCCTCGAGCCGGGCGGTCATGTTCATGACCATTACCGAATCCACCCCGAGTGCAACGAAACCGTTGCCACGCCGGATATCCTGTGCCGCGAGGCCGGATTCGGTGGCGAGCATGGTGCACAGCATGCTGCGCACGGCCTGCCTGAGATCATCGTCATCGACCGCATCCGCCGATGCGCTAGGCGCTTCGGGAGCCGCCTCGGGCAGCACCGCCTCAACTGCACCGGCAGCTTGCGCCGCCGCCCCGCCGCGCGCCTTGAGCGTGAAACGTTCGACCTGCCACAGCACCTGCCCGTCATCGTCCAGCAGGGTGATGGCATAGGAACGTGTCCGGGTATCGGAGCCGGTGCTCTTGACCCGCGCGAACGTCGCGGCGCCCGGATCGGCGTGCCAGACAATGCCGGAGAAGGAATCGGGGAGCCAGACGGTCACGTCCTCGGTAATGGCGTCATCGGCGAGTGCCACGGCCTGCATGGCGGCATCCATGCACAGGATCGCGCCGCGCCAGCCTTCATCCTGCGACGGCCGCAGAGCCGCCACGATGTCACTGCCCGCTTGCCGGCGCTCGAGAAGGCGTCGGAACGGTGTGCCGTAAACGAGCCCGCGCGTCGCGAAGGCATCATAGATTTCCAGGCACGCTTCGCCGGGTCCGGCCGGCAAATCCTGCGGTGAGGGAGCGGGCTTTGCGGCTTGCGTGTCGAGCACAGCCTGCATCACCAGCGGGCCGTCGGGCCCTGCGCGCAGCTCGACGACATGTGTATCGCCATGGGCAAACAGTTCCGTGCGCAACAATTCCGACTGCCCGGCTCTGAAGGGCTGTCCGATGCGTGCATCGCGGATCTGCAGGGGCTGATCGGGCAGGTGTCGCGCGACCGCCGTGACGATGCAGGCGAGCATCATTGCCGCCGGCATCAGCGATTCATCAGCGATCCGATGCATGCCGAGCAGTGGCTCGGACTCGTCCAGGATACTGTCATAGGCGACGATACCCGGCATTGTCGGCTGCAGGTGCTGAAGCAAGGGGCATGCGATTGCGGTTGCCGATGTGGCGGCGGTTTCGGTGACGCCTGCGACCGGCAGCCAATGGCGCTCACCCGCGAAGGGATAGACCGGGATCGGCACGCGGGAAGCGGGCAGATCCGCAACGGTCGTGAAATCCGCGCCGGCGAGATAGCCTTCAGCCTCGTTGCGCAGGGCCTCGGGGAGGGCGTCGTCGTCGCATAGCAGCGTGCCGGCTTCGCCTCGGTCCGCGCGCCAGCGCCGCAGCAGGGACAGGGCCTCCCCGGCATCCGCCGCGATCACGGCGAGGCGCTGCGGCCAGCTTTCGCGTGCGACGATGCTGGTCGCGGCGATCAAGGCGAAGGGATCGTGCTGCGGTCCGTCAAGGAAACCGATCCAGGCATCGACATAGCGTGCGAGGCCGGCATCGTCGCGGGCCGAGATCACCAGAAGGCGCGGCTGCGCGTCGTTCCGGCTCGAGTGCGCACGCGGCGGGGGCTCTTCCACCACGAGATGGGCGTTCGCTCCGCCGGCGCCGAAGGCGGAGATCCCGGCGACGCGTTTGGGGGCGCAATCGGGATCGCTATGCTCTGCCTGCGATCCCTGAGCCGCGACCCGCTTCCAGGCGGCGGCTTGCGTTTGAATCCGGAACGGTCCGTCTTCGATGGCGAGTTTCGGATTCGGCTCCTGCGCATGCAGGCTCGGCGCCAACATGCCGTGTCGTATCTGCAGGACGACCTTGGACAGGGCAGCGATTCCCGCCGCGCCTTCGAGATGCCCGATATTCGACTTCACCGAACCGATCGCGCAGGGCACGGCAGCGCTCTCGCCGAGAGCCTTGCGCAGACCGTCGATCTCGATCGGGTCGCCGAGCGAGGTCCCCGTGCCATGCGCCTCGATATAGCTGACCGGAGCGGTGGCGCCCGCCTCGGCATGCGCTGCGGTGATCACCTTCGCCTGCGCGGCGGGGTTGGGAACGGTCATGCCCGCGCCGCGACCGCCGTGGTTGATCGCAGAGCCGGTAATGACCGCGAGTATCGGATCGCCATCCGCCTGTGCCTGCGCCAAAGGTTTCAGGATGACGGCGCCGACGCCCTCGCCGGGAACGTAGCCGTCCCCGCCGGCCCCGAAGC
Source organism: Salinarimonas sp. (assembly GCA_020832565.1). Lineage (GTDB taxonomy): Bacteria > Pseudomonadota > Alphaproteobacteria > Rhizobiales > Beijerinckiaceae > Saliniramus. The sequence continues at coordinate 57,310 of JAFIEI010000012.1, forward strand.
TGCGGCAGCGACCATCTGCCGCGAGCATCCGGTTCTGACACAGGAAGCGATATTTTTGGGGGTGCGACATCAGATTGACGCCCCCCGCTATGGCCATGCCGCACTCACCCTTGCGTAGGCTCGCGACGGCGAGATGGATCGCCGAGAGCGCAGAGGAGCACATGCTGTCGACGGCGAAGCTCGGCCCGGCAAGGTCGAGGGTATAGGAAACACGGTTTGCGATCGCTGCGAAGATCGAGGCTGCGCTCGCTCCGGGCTCGGTCGTGGCATGCAGCTGGTACTGCCCCCACATCGTGCCCACGAAAACGCCGGTATCACTGCCAGCGAGCCGGCGCGGATTGTGCCCGGCGGCTTCGATGGCTTGCCAGGCGATTTGCAGGAAGCGCCGTTCCTGGGGATCGAGAACGGCGGCCTCCCGGGGTGGAATGGCGAAGAACGCAGCGTCGAAGCGATCGTGATCGGCGATGAACCCGCCTTCGCGAGCGTAGATCGCATCCGCATCGGGTAAAGCGTCGGCATCCCAACGCTCCTTGGGCACCGGCGTGATGCAATCGCGCCCGGCCATCAGATTGTCCCAGAAGGCGGCGAGATCGCGGGCGCCGGGATATTCACCGGCAAGCCCGACTACGGCAATCGGTTCAGCCGCCGATGCGGGGCGCGGCTCGGGATAAGCCGAGGTTGCGGGTCTTTCTGGACGCACGGCGATTCCGGCACCGGGAGCCAGGCCGGAGGTGGTGAGGTGCGCGCTCAAGCGATCCGTAGCAGAGGGATCGAGCCACAGCGGTGTCACATCCGTTTCGTCCCCGGTCGCTGTGATGGCTTCGAGGAAGGCTCGGGTTGCGATACCTGTCGGCAGGGCCCCGAGACCCGTCTCCCGGTCGAGCTGGCGCAATCTCTCTTCCGGCGGTACCATCGCACCCTCGGCCCAGAGCGGCCAGTGGAAGCATAGGCTGCGCCCGTATCCGTCCCCGCGCGCGACGCGACGTGCGCGCCGCGCCATCAGACCGGCGACGGCGCCGTTGGCGAAGGCGTAGTCGGACTGTCCGAGATTGCCGGCAAGTCCGCTGATCGAGCCGCAGACGCTGAAGAAATCGAGCCGGTCACCGCGCGTCAATGCGTCGAGGTGCGCCGCGCCGTCATATTTTGCCGCGAGGACAGCCTGCGCATCCTCCGGATTCTTCGACTGAATCATGCCGTCACGCAGGATTCCGGCACAGTGGATCACGCCGGTGATGCTGCCGAATCGGGCCCGCGCGGACTTGCAGGCACGCGCACAGGCCGCCGCATCGGTGAGATCCGTGATCAGGCTGACGATTTCGATGCCTCTTGCGCGCAAGCCGTCGATCCGACCCGCGATCGCGCCCGTCGCAGGACGTCTCGCGAGCAGGGCGAAACGCGTCGCCCCGGAATCGACCAGCGCCTCGACCAGATGCAGCGCGATCGCCCCGTGCCCGCCGCTCACCAGGATCGCGCCCGCGCGCGCCATCGACGGCAGGTGGGATTCGGATTGCGCGCGGTTCAGCCCCTGACATTGCCTGATGAAGCCGCCCTCGTGTGCGGGGGCGGCCCTCAGCAGATCGAAACCTTGCGAGTGGGTCGGCAGGATTTCCGGTCCGACCTCGACGCCGATGAATATCCGACCGCTGATACGCGGCGTTTCGCGAGCCAGCGTGCGCAGGAAGGCTGTCAGTGCGTGAGCAATGACGGGATCCGGGCAAATCACCATCAGCCGCAACGGGCGTCCCGGATTGGGGCGCGCCGCTGTGATCAGGCGCCGCGAAAGCGTCAAGGTCTCGGCGAGCGTGGCTTGTGCGTCGCGCGTCGCGATCTGCCAGACGAGGCCGTCGACAGCCGTCTCGCGGTCCCAGATCGGCAGTTGCGCAAAGGCGGAATGCGCGTCACGGCGATACCATCCCCGAAGCTCGGGCGCCTCCTTCGGCAGGGTATGTGGCTGCCACCAGACCGACAGATCGTGCCGGCAATGGGCGGTGTCGGAAACGGGCGCGGCTTCTGCGACCTGAGGGGCTTCGACTTGCGCGGCCATGACTTGCGCGGCCATGACTTGCGCAGCCATGACTTGAGGGGCTGGAAATTGTGGAGTCGTAACCGGCGCAGGCGACCGGCCGCCCGCCCCCGATACGGGCAGAGCCAGCCCGCTCTCCCGGAAATGGCGCGCCAGTGCGGCGACACTGCCGTGCTCGTAGCACAGCGTCGGGAAGAAGCTGTGCCCGAGCGACGTCTCAAACGTCGTCGCAAGCGCGAGGAGCGTTGCGGAATCGAGCCCGAGATCGAAGAACGGGATGTCGGGATCGTCAATGCTCTCGAGCCCGGCGGCCTCGCATATCTGCAGCGCGACGAAATCCTGCCAGGCATCCGAGGATGCGGGCGCGGCAACAAGCGCGGAAGGGCGCGGCGGTTCCGACAATGCCGATGCGGCAGATGTGGCGAGACCCGTGACGCCCTGCGCATCGAGCCATCGGATCAGCGCATCGGGGCTCGGGTATTCGTAGAGCAGAGTCGGGTAGATACTGGGTGCGACCATCTCGTCGAGGCGAGCGGCAAGGCCGAGCAGATCCGCCGATCCGAGGCCGAGATCGAAGAAGCCGGTCTGCGGATCGGGTATGCTTTCACAGGGCGTGTTGGCGATGATGAAGGCGACGATCTCATCATGCAGGCCGACGGCCCGATCCTCGTTGATGGTCTTGGACGCCGCCGGGGCCGGAGCAGGCGGGGCGAGGGTGTCGGCAGCGCGTATGCGTTTGGCGCTCAGTGCCTCGATAACGCACAGGCTGCGACCGCGCGCGTCGAGGAGCCAGAGATCATTGTGGAGGATGTCGTCGTTGCTCTGCGCCGATTGCGAAAGCCGGCACACGACCCGCGCATCGGCGAAGCCGCGCCGCAGGGCGTGGAAGCGTCGGATCGCGAGCGGGATGGCGGGGTTGTCGTGATTGAGGCCGAAACCGCCGGCGGCGAAAGGAACCACGGTGGCACAATCCATCAGGGCGGGATGCAGCGCATGGGAGCGAGCCGATGAGGCCGCTTCGTCGGACAAGGCGATATCGGCCACGACGATATCATCTCCGAGAAAAGCGGTGCCTTCGCCGGCCATCCAGGGGCCGTGCGCGATCGAAAGGGCCCTGGCCCCGGCATAGACCTCGGTCAGCTGGCGCGCGACCATCGTGCCGAGCGGTGGCACTTCCGGTACTGCAGGCGCGGGCGAGGATTGATCATCGGCGAGGCGGCAGCGGCAATGCAGCCTGGTGCCTCCGTCGCTGGAGATCGTGAACAGGCGTGTCGCCTCGTCATAGGCGAGGGCGATCTGTGCGACCCCATCCGGAGCGACGGAGAGCGCCTGGGGGAAGACGATATTCTCGAGCACGAGGCCCTCGCCGTCGAATCCGTATTCCGTCAGCGCCTGCCAGATCAGGTCGAGCCAGGTCACCCCGGGAACCAGGGGGCGGCCATGTACGTGATGATCACGCAGAATCGGATGCGTTCCCGCAAGGGTCGTTTCGAACCGGAAACCGGCTATGGCGTCGAGGGGCATGGTCGCGAATCCCGATTCAGGCTGTGCGGACGAGGTTGAAACCACCGGGCGCGGCACCTTCCGGGCGCGGGCTCTCGGCGGCAGGGCTTGTCGCGGCAGGGCGCGAGGGCGCTGCCGACGGGGCGACACGCGCATCGCCTGGGCGGGGATGCCAGCAATACGGGCCATCGCGCGCAGGGACCGGCAGCGCCTCGCGGGCAGGTGCATAGGCCATGCTGCGGTGCCGGTCGCTCATCTGGAGATGGACATTGGTGCCGCCGAAGCCGAATGCGTTGATGCCCGCATGGCGCCGGCCGACCGGGGAGACGTATTGCTGCGCCCCGCGCACCGGGAAGAAGGGTGAAGTCTCGAAGGCAAAGCGCGGATTGGGCTCACGGCAATGCAATGTCGGAGTCATCACGCCATGATGCAGGGAAAGCGCGACCTTGATGGCGGATGCCGCGCCGGCGGTGCTCAGGAGGTGGCCGATCGCGCTCTTGACGCTTCCGACACCGCAGCTCTGTGCGGTGATTTCTTCCGCGCCTTCGCCCGCGCTCTCGCGAAACACCTCCGTCAGCCCCTTGAGTTCCATCGGGTCGCCGAGGGCAGTGCCGGTGCCGTGTGCCTCGACATAATCGACGTCTCGCGCCGAAATGCGGGCTCTGACAAGGGCGCGACGGATGACATCGCGCTGGGCTTGCGGGTTGGGGGTGGTCACACCCATCGTGCGCCCGTCATTGTTGACGGCTGAACCCTCGATCACGGCATAGATCCGGTCTCCGTCGATCAGGGCGTTGCTCAGGCGCTTGAGAACCAGCACGGCGCCGCCTTCGCCGGGTACGAAGCCGTCGGCCGCGGCGTCGAAGGTGCGGCAGCGCCCGGTCGGCGACATCGCGCCGGTGCGACCGAGCAGTTGATAGGGCCGCTCGTCGAGGAGGCACTCGGAGCCGCCAGCGAGGGCGATATCGCAATCATCGGCCAGCAATCCCTGGCAGGCAAGATGTAGCGAGAGCAGCGAGGACGAGCAGGCGGAATCGACCACGATCGCCGGCCCGCGCAGGTCCAGCCAATGGGCGATATGGGCGGCGACGAAGTTCTGTGCGGTCCCAAGGACGGTATCGCGATGATAATGCGGCAACCGCTCCGACCAGTTTGCGACCCGGCTGCCCATATACACGCCGGCTCGCGCGCCGCGCAGATCTTCCGTCCGAAGCCCCGCATCACAGATCGCCCCTCGTGCGGCCCAGAGCGCGAGCCGGACGAGGGGGTCGGTGGCCTCGCCGGCACTGGCAGGCAGCCCGAAATCGGTCGCGTCGAAATATTCCAGCCCGTCGACGAATGCGCCCCATTTGCTCGGCGTGCCGCGATCGTCCTTCTGCGCGAAAAACCGCTCGATCGACCAGCGCTCGGCGGGCACTTCGCGCACGAGGTCGCGCCCGGCCAGGAGGTTCCTCCAGAACGCATCCGCATCCTCGGCCCCGGGCAGGACCGCACCGATTCCGACGATCGCAACGGCATGATCCGATGCGCCCCGTTCGCGCGCGCTGCCCTGCTCCGGTGGCGGTCTGTTCGCCCGTGGATGCATCACGACGACCGGTGCCGGAGCGCGCTGCCCATCGGCATTGCCGGCGGGCACGGACGAGACCGGCATCGGCCCATCCGGCGACGGGCCCTCACTCGGGGATGTCGCGCCGAACAGCCCGCCGTCAAGCCGCTCGCAATGATCGGAGATTACCCAGTCGGCCAGGGCGGCGAGGCTATCATGCGCAATCAGGATGTCGGCGGCCACGGGGTTGCCGAGGAGTGTCTCGAGCTTGTGTCCGAGGCGCGTCAGCAACACCGAATCGATACCGAGTGCCGCGAAGGCGTCATCGCGACCCCATTGCGCGGGATCGAGTTCGATTACGGGTGCGAACATTTCCGCCAGATGCGCGATCAGCGCGTCCCGGTTCACGGGCGTCGCGCCTTGCGTCCCGGACACTGCTTCAGGCTTTGCCGCCGGAGTCGCAACGGTCACCGTCGGGGCGGGAGACCTGACCCCCGCATCGCGCGGCGCCATGGTCAACGCCGGGTCGATGCTGAACCGGGTCGTCGCACAAAGCCCGAGGGTCAGGGCGCCTTGCCCGGCAAGCGCGGCATCGAAGAGTGTGAGGCCGGCCTTGCCTTCGACGGGATGCAGATGGAGATCGGCCATGTCGGGGGATTGCGAAACACCGAAGCCCGCATCGGCCCAATTGGGCAGCATCAGACATCCGATATCGGGCCCGGTTTCCGCTGCGGCTGCGATGGCGAGACGGTTGAGTGCGGCATTGGCGATCGCGTAATCCATCACGCCTCTTGCAAGGCGCGGCATCGCTGCGGCCTGGGAGGAGCACAGCAGCAGCTTTGCCTGCGGGTCCTGCGAAAGGGCCGATGCAAGATGGCGCGCCCCGTCCCATTTCGGTGCCAGTATCCGCGCCATCGCCTCGGGCGTCTTGTCGATCAGGGCAGCCGGGCGGGTATCGACGGCGCCGGCCAGATGGATCACCGCCGCGATCGGCGCCTGTGCCCGCAAGGCGGCGCAATGCACGCGCAATTGCTGCGGATCACCGAGATCCCAATGGCTGACGATGACCCGCTCGGGCAGCGTGGAAAGAGCCGTCAGCTTGACGCGAAGGGGCTCCGGCGTCTGCGGATCCGCGATCAGCGCCGGCCAGGCATCGCGCTCCGGCAAGGGCGCGCTGCCGGTCACGACGATGCGCTGCGCACCACAGGTGGCCAGATGCTGCGCGAGCTGGCAGCCGATCCCGCCGGTGCCGCCGGTGATCACGTACCAGGCCTTCGGATCGAAGGCCGGAAATACGCCGATCGCGGCAGATGCCTGGGTATAGTCGAGGCGCTCCAGCCCGTTCGGCGTGTGCCTGTAATGGCGTCCGGGAATCAGGTCGCCGGCCGAGAAAAGCGCCCAGAGCCGGCGGGTCTCGTCGGCATGATCGGGCATCGCCGTGATCACCGCCGCGTTGATCTGGCGATATTCCGCCGGCGCGAGGCGGGTGAATTCGTCCATGGGAATGTCGGCCTGTGAGGGTGACAGGCGCAGCAGTTTCAAAGCGGTGCGTCTGGCTGCTCTGGTCGTCAGCCAGTGGTTTGCGAGGGCCGTGGCGACAGCCGCGCCCTGCGGTTGATCCTTGCAGAAGGCGCCGAGCTCGAGCACGGTTTCCTGGGCGGCGAGGCGTGAATCCGCGTCAGCGTCCTGCGGATCGATGATGCAGCCGTGATCGAGGCCGAAGGCGTGTGCCAGACCGAGCGCGAAGGCGCGGCGCGAGGCGGGCGCGACGATGGCCTGTGGGGGGCGGGGCGCCGCGTTGCTGGTCGAGGATGCGTCGGCTTCCTCATGCGCAATCCATTCGGCCCGCAGCATGGCGACCGCCGGTGACGATGGTGCTTCGTCGCGCGGCGTATCCTGCGCCGGCCCCGAGACGCCCTGTGGTCCCAAGGGCAGCGCCAGCCAATGCGGCGTCGGTTGCAGCGGGCGCGCGGGAACCGGAACCTTGCGTATCGGGGCATCGGGCCAGACCTGCTCCGGGTCGATCGTCTCGCCCGCCTGCCAGCGCGCGGCGAGATCATCGGGGGTATCCGATGCCGACGGTAATGGCGTCCCGTTGAGCCAGTCGTTCAGCCGTGCGACGGCCACATCGTGGCTTTGTGCCGTGAAGGCGAGGCGCGCCGGCAGCGGGTCGCGTCGCAACAGCAAAGTCGCAGCGATATCCGCAAAGTCGTGACGCCGGCCGGCTGTCGCGAGCCAGTCTTTCAATCGGACGCAATGTGCATGCAGGGCCGCATCGTTCGCCGCCGAGATCCAGAAAGGCCGGGCTGTCTCGTCGCTGGAGCCCTTCGCTGCCGGTCTCGGCCTGCGATGAGGAGCACCCGTGAGGATGAGATGCGCGTTACTGCCGCCGGCTCCGAAGGCGGAAAGCGCCATCGCCCGGGTTTCGTCCGGCGACAGCGGCGTGACCGTCTCCTGGACCGTGAGGGGTATGCGCTCCCAGGGAATGTTGGGATTGCGCGCCTGTGCATGCAGCGAGGGCACCAGTTCCCCGTGCTGCAATTGCAGGATCAGCTTGTGCAGGCCGGCCATTGCGGCAGCGGATTCGAGATGGCCGATATTGCTCTTGACCGAGCCGACCTTGAGCGGGGTATCCCGTTGCCCGTAACTGCGCAGGAGCCCTTCGACCTCGATCGGGTCGCCGAGCGCGGTCCCGGTGCCGTGGGCCTCGACATAGGCGATCGTCGCCGGGTCGAGCCGCGATTCCGCGAGCGCCTTTGCAATGCAGTCGTTCTGACCCTGCGGGCTGGGTACGGTATAGCCGTGGGTGCGTCCGCCGTGACTGACGGCACAGCCGCGAATGACTGCGAGGATCTCGTCCCCGTCGGCGCTCGCCGTGGCGAGCGGCTTCAACAGGACTGCACCGACCCCTTCGCCGGGAACATAGCCGCTTCCGCCCTCACCGAAGGCGCGGCACAAGCCGTCCTTCGCCGCGAAACCGCCTCGGCTCAGATGGAGGTATTTCGCGGGATGCGAACAGATGTTCACGCCGCCGACCAGGGCCTGGTCGCATTCGCCCCTGCGCAGCGCCTGAATCGCGAGAGCGAGCGCGGTCAGCGCCGAGGAGCACATGGTGTCGACGGTCAGACTTGGACCGCGCAAATCCAGAAACCAGGACAACCGGTTGGCAATGGAGGCAAAGGACGAGGAGGCGATATCGGGTGTGCCGGCGGCGGTGCGCTCGGCGCCGTAGAGCTGGTAGAGGCTCCACATCGCACCGACAAAAACGCCCGTGCTGCTGCCGGCCAAAGCGGCGGGCCCGTAACCGGCTTCCTCGAAGCATTGCCAGCCGGTTTCGAGAAAGAGCCGCTCCTGCGGATCCATGCGCCGCGCCTCACGCGGGGAGATCTGGAAGAAGCGGTTGTCGAAAAGATCGACCCGATCGAGGAAGCCACCCCATTTGCTGTAGCTGCGATCCGGGCGCTCCGGATCTGGGTCGAACCAGGCTTCGGCATCCCAGCGCTGTGCAGGCACCGGGGTAACGCTGTTGCGTCCGCTGCGCAGATTATCCCAAAACGTCGCCAGATCCGGCGCCTGCGGATAGCGGCCGGCCATCCCGATCACCGCGATCGGAGCGTTTCCCGCATCGCCGTGGCTGCGGCCTTCGGCGAGCCATTCCTCCAGCCATTGATCGGTATCACCGGGCTCTTTTGCCGCGGCTCGCGATGCGGCATTCGCAGGCGGACCGGTCTGCGCGGCAGGCTGTTGTGTGATCGCCGTGCCGCGCGTTGCGCGCGAGCTTGCCGGATCCGCAACCGGCTTTGCCTCCGGCGCATCGCTTGCTGCATGCTCGGGGTATTCGCGCGCGAGATGGCCTGCGAGCGCGTCGAGCGTACGGTATTCGAAGAACAGATTGTTCGAGGCATGCGGGAAGCGTGGTGCGAGCGCGCGCGACAATTCGACGATCATCGCCGAGGAAATTCCATAGCGCTCCATCGGCTCGGCGGGATCGATCGCCTCGCCGGGAAGCCCGGTCACCTCGGCGAGAATTTCCACGAGGTCGCGGGTGATCGAATCGAGCGGCGATGGTGCAGATGCGGCGCTCATGCGGCGATCTCCCTTGACGGCGGACGTGAATCGGATTGCGCGGAGGAATTCGCGGTCAGCCAGCGCTCCAGCTTTGCCGGATCTCCCCAGGCGACGACGGCCTGTGTGATGCCGGCTTGTGCCAGCGCGTGCATGCGTGCGAATGCGGGGGCAGACGGCATCGGCGCCATGCCGTTTTCGCGCCATAACCGCACTTGCAGAGCCGGCGGCGGCGCCATCCGGCCATCGGCCCAGAGCGCCCAGTTGATCGAGATGGTATGGCCATGCCGCGCGGGATCGGCATTGCGGCGATGCGCATAGGCGTCGAGCCAGGCATTCGCGGCAGCGTAGTCGCATTGGCCGGGCGTGCCGACCACCGCGCTGATCGACGAAAACAGCACCATCTGTGCGAGGGGCTCGGCAAGGGGCTCGGCAAGGGGCTCGACACGCGGCTCGACACGCGGCTCGGCTCCGAGGGCCGCGTCCAGGGCCTCGATCGTGGCGAGCTTGGCCTGCAGAACCATGTCGATCTGGGCGCGGGTCTTGTTGGCGATGCCGGCATCGGCGCTGATGCCGGCGCAATGGTAGATGCGGTCGATCCGACCGAAGCGCATGCGTGCACGACGCAACAAGGCCCGACAGTCGCGCTCACGGGAGAGGTCCCCCGTATGGACCACGATTTCCGCACCATTCTCGCGCAGGTCCGCCAGCCAGGTGCGCTCCTCGCTGCGCGGCGCACGATGCGAGGCGATGATGATCCGCGCGTCATCCTGTGCGACGAGCCAGGCGCAGAGCCGGCGACCGATCCCGCCGAACCCGCCGGTGACGACGCAAACCGGGGCGGCTTTCGCGGGTAGGGGCGCGGCCGGCGTCAGCGCCTGCCAGACGGGGCCCGTGTCGTGCGCGTCGCAACTGTCCTCGACCACGCCGCGAAAGTCGAAATCCGCCCGGGTCGGCGATACCTCGCCCGGCGCGTCGGCCGTCACGCGACAATGGAAGCCGGGATGCTCGGCGTGAACGGACCGTGCGGCTGCCGCCAGCGCGCGGGCATCGTCCGGCCTGCCGCTGCATATGATCTGCAGGTGTTGTTCGCCGTGTGCGGCTGTGATCGCGCGGGCATGCATGACGAAAGCCTCGATCATCTCTGCGCGCGTCTGCATCGGGACGTGCCAGAGCCAGTGGTGATGATCACGCTGCAGGTTCTGCTCCGGCCCGGGAGCCCCGATGCGAACGAGTTCTGCGTCGGAATCCTGGAAACGAGCGTTCGGACCCTTTGGAAGCGATTGGAGCGGAGCCCGCTCGACGCCGTGATCTACCCGTGATTGTTGTATCCACGACCCGATCTCACAACTGTCAGAACTGTCATGGTCGGCGATCTGACGGCTGAGCCGATCGCCGATCGCGGCGAGTCGCAACCCGCTCACGCCGAAGACCGGCATGCCGTCGAAATCGAAGGCCTGCAGGTCGGCGACATATGCGCCGTATTCCACCGCACCGATATGCGCCATGCAGATCAGGCGCGCCGGAAGCGTCCCCGGCAGATCGACCCGCTCCGCGCGGACCGGAACATGGCGCATATCGGAGGGAGTGAGGCAGGTGAGGATATGGCAGGCTGCATCGAGCAAAGCGGTCTGCTGCAGGAAGGCATCTCCAGCCTGCGCGTTGCTTGCGATGTCGTTGCCCGGTGCGATGACGGCGATGCAGCGCCGTGCATCGAAGCCGATATGCCGCACGCCGCGAAATGCCCCGCCATAGTCGAGGCCGTTGGCGCTGCAATGGGCGTAGAAGGTTTGCGCATTCCACTGGTTCGGCAGGTCGAGCATCAGCGAGCGCAGATGCGCGATGTCCATGGCCGGGGCTGCGGGAACGCGCGCGCCGGTGTCTTTGGGCGCCTCTGCGCCGCGCAGGAGCCGGGCGCGGGCGACCGGTGTTGCAATCGCCCTGCCTGCCGTCGATATGTCGCCGGTCGGCAGCGGGTGATGGCGCCATACGATCGCATCGGCGCGCTCCATTACATCGGCGTTTGCGCGCGGTCCGCACTCCAGACTGAGCGTCGCCCGCGCTTGCGGCGCGGCTTCGTCGCCGTCGGGTGTCAAATCGACGGGGTGTTCGAGCATCCAGTCACGCAATTGCAGCCCGCCCTGGCGGGATGCGGCTTCCCCGTTGAGATGATGCATGGCGAGGACCAGCTGAGCGGTTGCCGGAAGCCAGATGCGCCCGCCGATGCGATGGCCGTCAAAACGCGTCGCGTCCAGCTCCAGAGGAAGTCCGTCCGATCGCGTCCCATCCCGATCTGCGGCTGCGGGCGGGTCCGCCCAATAGCGCCGGTGCGTGAAGGCATAGGGCGGCAGGTCGCCGAGCCGGATCGGGTCCTGGATATCGGTCAGTTGCGGCAGATCGATCTCGACGCCTTGAGCGAACAGCCGGGCAAGACTGCTGCCCGCGCCGTCACCGAGATGCCTGCGCCCCTGTGCGAGCGCATTGCGCAGGCTGCCGGCGAGATCGCGAAAATCCTCGCCGAGCATCTCGCGTCCGCGCTTGCCGCAGAACAGGATGGCCGGGTTTTCGCTGGCCGCGTCACGCGCCACCGCATCGAGGGCTTCGCGCAGAACCGCCGGATCGCTCGTGAGGATCAGTGCGGCATGATCGAAGTCGTTCATGCGCCGCGCCAGACTATGGGCGGTTCGTGCCAGCCGCTGCGCGGCCTGTGCGGGTGTGGATGCGTCGTGCCGCGTCGCGTCCAACCAATCCGCGAGCCGGCGGGCATAGCCGTGCAGGCTCTCCGGAGTCTTGGCCGAAAAGCCGAAAAGGAAGGGGCCGGGAAGCGTTGCGCCCGGCTCTCGTGTGATGTTCACGGCGCGGCCGGGCGCTTCTTCGAGGATCAGATGGCAGTTCGTTCCGGAGAAGCCGAAAGCGCTCACCGCCGCATGACGCTGCCCGCCGGCCGGTTCGGGCCATGGACGAGTCGCGGTCGGGACGAAGAAGGGGCTGCCGGCGAGCGCAATATGCGGATTGGGACGGGAGAAATGCAGGCTCTGCGGGATTTGCCGATGATACAGCGACAGACAGGCCTTGAGGAAACCCGCGACCCCGGCAGCGGCGATGAGGTGGCCGATATTGGTCTTGACGGAGCCGAGTGCACAGCTGCCATTCGCTGCCCCGCCATCGCGGAACACGTCGCACAGGGCATCGAACTCGATCGGATCGCCCAGCGGGGTGCCCGTGCCATGGGCCTCCATCATGCCGATCGCATCGGCGGGGATGCCGGCTGCATCATGGGCCCGGCGCAGCAGGCTGCGTTGGGAATCGCCGTTCGGCGCGGTAATACCGTTGGTGCGTCCGTCCTGGTTGACGGCGCTGCCCTTGATCACGGCATAGATGCGATCACCGTCCGCCCGGGCCGCGCGCAGGGGTTTGAGCACGACAGCACCGCAGCCCTCACCCTGGACAAAACCATTGGCGCCGGCATCGAAAGTGGCGCAGCGCCCGTCCGGCGAGAGCATCCCCGCGCGGCTGTTGGCGAGGTATTGTGTGACGGTGTTGACGAGAGAGACCCCGCCGGCAAGGGCGCGGTCGCATTCTCCCGAACGGATCGCCGCGCAGGCGGCATGCACGGCCACCAGTGAGGCGGAGCAGGCCGTGTCGATGGTCAGGACGGGCCCCTTGAGATCGAGATGATAGGCGATGCGCGCCGCCAGGATTGCGTTGTCCGACCCCATCAGGCCCAGCGCATCCTTCTCCGCACCGGCGGCGTCGCGAATCTCGCCGTAATCGGAGGTGCGCGCTCCGGCAAAGACCCCGATCTCCGCGCCGCGCATATCGGATTCGCTCAACCCCGCATCGGCGAAGGCCTGCCAGGCGGTCTCCAGAAATATCCGCTGTTCCGGCGCCATCGCCTGCGCCTCGCGGGCGGAGATACTGAAGAAGCCGGGATCGAACTTGTCCTCGTCGGTGAGAAATGCACCGAACCGACTGGTCGCATGGGCTTTCGCAGCCGGATTGTCCGGGCTGTAATCCCACCAGCTCCAGCGATGAGGCGGGATTTCGCCGACGGCATTGCCGCCTTCGCGCAGAAGGCTCCAGAACGCGGTAACGTCCGGCGCCTGCGGCATCCGACAGGCGATACCGACAACCGCGATGTCACCCTCCGCGCCCTGCCTGCCGGAAGGGCGCGTATCGGTTCGCGCCGGCCCCGCGAGGCGGTGGGCGAGTGCGCGTGGCGTGACTGCATCGAAGACCATGGTCACGGCGACTGCGCATTGCAGCCTTTCGCGCAATTCGGCAACGAAGTCGACCACGCTTGCGGAGTCGAGCCCGAGCAGCTTGAAATCGGTGTCGGGATCGATCGCATGCGGATGCGTGTCGAGAACCTTGCCGAGGCAGGCCAGAACAGGTGCGAGATGATCGATCTGCGCTGCCCGGGTTGCAGTGGCGACGGCGCGATCGGGCGCGGGCTCCGGCGCATCGGGTGACGGGGTTCGGGGGGCACGCATTCCGGCCAACCGGGCGCGGGCGAGCTTCCCGTTCGCCGTGCGCGGAAGCGCCTCGGTGATCAGGATCCGAGCCGGCACGGCGGCTTCGGGAAGGCGTTCACGCAAGAGCGCGCGGATCGCAGCTGCTTGCGGGGGCGCCTGCGGGCATGTCGGAACGACCCAGGCGGCGAGCAGGGTATCGCCATGGCCAGCCGGCATGCCGCAACAGGCGGCCTCGGCGATATCCGGCAGCGCGGCGAGGATCGTTTCCGTCGCCTCGAGATCGACCCGAATGCCGCGAATCTTCAACACATTGTCGAGGCGACCCATCACCTCGATACGCCCGTCGGAACGCCAGCGCGCGCGATCGTTCGTCTTGAAGGCGGCGACATTGCACGGAGCCCCGTCGGCATCGGGGACCGAGATGCGGCGATAGCGCGCCCGGTCGAGCTCGGGACGCCCGAGATAGCCTTTGCCGACGCCGAGACCGGCAACGTATAACTCCCCCGTCACCCCGACCGGCGCGTGATGCCCGGAGGGCAGCAGGACATAGGCGCGACAATTCGCGATCGGGCGCCCCGCCGGAAGATAGGTGCCGTCGTCATGCCGGTGATTGCAGGTCAGGGCGAGCACGCCGTTGGTTTCGGTGCAGCCGTAATCGTTCACGATCTCGAGCTGCGGAAGAGCCTCGTTCAGCCGCCGGACCAGATCGGAAGGCAGGGGTTCGCCGGCCGTCACGAGATAGCGCAGGCTCGCCAGCTTCCCCATCGCACCGATATCGGATGCGAGAATGCGCTGCAGCAGGGAGGGCAGCATCGAGATTCGTGTGCAGCCGTGCCGTGCAATCGTCTCGATGAGACCCTGCGGGTCACGTGAGGCTTCATCGGGAACGATCACCAGCGGGCAGCCGCCGAGAACGCCGCTCACCATCTCGGTCAGGGACGGAATGAAGCTCAGGGCCGTACGTTGTGCCGGCACCTCGCCGGCGGCAAAGGGATAGGTCTCCCGCCACCATAGAAACCGGTTCATCAGCGCCCGATGGCTGTGTGTCACGCCATTGGGCAGGCCGGTCGTACCGGATGTGAAGAGGATCGCGGCAGGCGCGTCCAACCTGGTGCGGCGACGCGAGCATCTCTCACCGATCGCAGGCGTGGCGGCTTGCGCCATATCGATGACGGCATATGCGGAAAGCGCCTCGGGGACAGGCACATTTCCCATGCTCAGAACGGCCTTCGCCCGGGCTGTCGACGCCATATGGGCGAGGACGGAGCCGGGCATGCCGGGCGGCAGGGGAAGCCAGGTCAGTCCGGCATGCCAGAAGGCAAGAAGCGCGATGACACTGTCGGCGCTGCGGGCGAGATGGGCGCCGATCACGCTTCCTGCCCTGTATTGCGTCTGCAGATGGGCCGACAGGCTCAGCACCGCCTCGGACAACTGCAGCCAGCTGCGAGCGCCCTGCGCATCGATCAGGGCCGGCGCGTTCGGGTGCCGGGCCGCATGGTCGGCAAGTGCGTCGAGCAGATCGAAAGCGGCGAAGTCCTGGTCCGTATCGTTGATGTCGCCTGCCAGCAATGCGCATTCGTCGGTGGTAAGCAGCTGGATCTCGCCGATCGGCCGTCTTTCGCCTCCGCCCTCGCGCAGGCGCAGCAACTGGCCGAGGAAAAGCTCCGCCTCGCAGATATCATCTGCATCCGCAGCACGCAGGATCTGCCATTGTGCGGCCTCCTCGTCCTGGATATCGACCGAAAGCGCCAGGCGGACCCCGTCGGGCAACGCCGCGAGTGGTTGATGGGCAATCAGGTATTCGCCCGGTCCGCCTGCCGGCGACCAGCTCGTTCGCCTGGCCCGCTTCAGAAGCCTGGCGATCGTGTCGCCCGCCCGGACGTCGAATTCCGCCTGCTCGAACCGTTCTCCCTGCATGCGCGAGAGCGTGATCGGCCCATAGCCGCGATAACAGGCCAGCATGATCGCGAACAGGCCCTCGCGCACGCGCGGGTCATCGGGCAGGGCGGCACGCCTGCGCCTGAGGATCCGGGGCAGGCGCAGATAACGCGCCCGAGCGGCCAATGATTGATCTCGAAAGCCCATCAGGCGACTCCGCGTGCGATTGGAAGACGGTGCATCACGGCGCCCAGCAGTTTGCTCAGGCGCTGACGATTGGCTGGTCGGCTGATGAACATGTGGCCGCCTTCGAAATGCGCCTCACGGCAATCTCCGGCGACGAGATCGTGCCAGAGCGGCATGAGCCCCACCGGGACCCGTGGGTCGTCGATGGCGGCCCAGAGACTGGTCTCGACATCGAGCGGCGGGCCCGGCTGGAAGACATGCGTTTCAAAGGCTTCGAAATCGGCCTGGATCGCGGGTTGGTAGAGGGCGAGCGCCGCGAGATCGTCGAGGATGATGTCGGGCGTGCCGCCCAGCACCCGCAATTCGGCTGCCAGACGGGCTATCGGCATGCGATGCACGAAGGGCGGCAAGCGTCCGATGATCATCGGCAATGAGGCGGAGAGAATGAGGTGCTCGGGCTGCGGCAGCGCATGCAGGCGCAACACGCGGGCCAGCTCATAGGCGAGCCAGCCCCCCATCGAATGGCCGAAGAAGACGAAGGGCCGATCGAGCATCGGCCCGATCGATCCGGCCAGTTCCTCGACCATTGCGGTGATGCTGCGATGCGGCTCGTCCCTGCGGCGCAATCCGCGCCCGCGCAGATGCGCGACGCTGATCACGGCATCGTCGACGAGATCCGGCCAGTCGCGATACATTGCCGGTTCGCCACCGGCACAGGGAAAGCAGAATATTCGCAGGCGTCCTTGCCCGTTCTGGTCACTGCGCGGGCGCAAAGTCGTCCAGCAGGCGGGTGCCTTATCCGACATGATATCTCCCGGAACTGTCTGCCTCGGCCCGGATAATTCGGTGATTGCGCAACGCCATTGACGATCTGCGCACCCAAGCATTGTGTCATCTATTGGGAATTAAGGCGGAATTTCCGGAGGCGTGCAGCTGTCAACTCTATCAGTAATTGAAGTCAATTGATGGCGAGAAGGGCCGCGCCCGGCCATGGCCCATTCGCGCGCCGGCGCGGCAATGCTCCGCCATCCGGTCGTTGCCGGGCGGTCTCGAATATGTGCGGTAGAAGCCTCGGCGAGAGCGAGCGGGCGCGCGCTCAGAAGCTCGCGCGCCACTCCATATAGACCCGGTCACTGCGCTCGTAGGGAGCCATGAATCCGTCACGTTTGTGGGAGTTGTAGTTGGTCCATTGGAGCGTCAGCGTCTGTGTGTCGCTGACACTGTACTCGGCTTTCGCCCGCAGGACCGATGCCGCATGATTGGCCAGCGAGGCGGCGGTGAATTCGAGGGCGAGTGTCTCGCTCAGCAATTGAAAACGGGCATTGACCGCAATGCTGTTGCTTGTGCGGTCCATCCGCATCCCCGGCTTCCAGTTCTGGATCGCTTCGTGGCTGTATTCGAGCGACAGCACGGTATTGCTGAAACCGCTGTATTCGAGCCCGATCACGCCGCGAGCAACGTCGCTGACATGCTCGCCCGGCGCGTTGAAGGGATCTGTGTAGAAATCCTGATTGAAGAAGGTCTCGCCTCGGAAATATCCGGCATCGCCGCGCAGCAACCAGTCCCCCATCGTCTTGGCCGCAGAGGCTCCGATGAAGCCGATGCGTGGGTGGTGCGTATCGAGCATGAGTCCCTGGCTGCCGATGCCGATGCCGCGCAGGGTCGGGGACTTAGCGTATACTTCGCCGAAGGTGAGCCCGAGATCGAGCCCGCTGCCGAAATAATTGAGGCTCGTGACCCATTCCGGGCGAAAGCTGTCGGGGCGGTTGCGCTCGTGCAGGTTGGTGCCGATCCGATCGCGGACATGGTAATCGTGATCGAGAAAGGCGCCGGCGACGCGGTTGCCCCGGAAAGCCGCGCTGACGACTGTCTGCAGACGGAAATTTCCATGGGTCCAGACGATCTGGCCGGCGGGAATCGGAAGGTGCTCGCCGAAGGGATGATCAATGCCCCAGAGGCGATCATGGCGCGGGGTGAAAACGTCGAGGATCGGAAACGCATCGGAGGTTCCGAAAGGAACCGTCAGATTTCCGCCGCGGAACCACAAGCTGTCGGTCGGCGCGAAATGAACGAAGCTCTCCCCGATACCGACCTGGTCACGGCGCCCATTGCGGGTGCTGCGTGAGCGGTCCAACTCGCCGATCACCTCCGCCCGGACACGCAACTGGTCCGCAACCCATTCATCATAGTGGATGCGCAATGCGCTGCCGTACTCGGCTATCCCGGCGCGGCGCCGGCTGAAGCGACGATCGTTCTGGGGCGCGGTCGCGAAGGTAGCGTAGCCGAATGCGGTGACCCGCAACGGGAAACGCTCTTGTGCGGAGACGGAATCGGGAAATGCCGCATGCGCGTCTGCCACCGCGGCGGCATCCGCATCATCAGGATCCGAGCCTTCGGAATCCGAGGCCTCGGAAGACAGGTCCTGCGTCTGCGCGCCCTCCAGCATGTCCCAGATATCTCCCTCTCCGGAACCGGCGGAAGCCGTTTCCGGGGTGGAGGAGGGCGCAGGAGAGCCGGTATCCTCGGCGAGACCATCGGCGAGAAGGTCCCACAACGCGTCCGATGACTGGGCGGAGGCTGGTGCCACCATGACCGTGAGTGCCATGGTGGAGCCGATCAAACGAAGGACTGGGAGTTTACGCACTAGCGGATTCCTCTGACGAGAGCGTCCGGTGTGAACAGGTTGTCCGCGAGCGCGTGGTCGTAACGCGCATCGTCGAATCGAATGGTCGATCGCGAGAGCAGGTTTCCGCCGCGTGTCGTGGCCATGGTGATGGCATCGGGGGTCCAGATTCCGCCGATACGCCGCACGTTGTTGGTCAGCATCAGCTTGACCGTGCCGCCGGTGCGTTCGGTGAATTCGCCGCGCACGACGAAATAATTGTCCTTGCGTACCCAGATGCGCCGCGCGCTGTAGCCGGTTTCGTCGTCGACGCGTGAGGCGGCTTCGGGTTTGGGCGTGCTGGTAATGACCCAGCAATCGTGGCCGCCGACATCGGCGGACATGCTCTCGATCTCGTAATTCCAATCCCAGATCTCGAGGCCGATAATGTCGGAATAGGTGAAGTCGCTGCCCATGAAGTTGTCGGACTGGTTCGATTGCGCAACGCGCCGGGTCCGATTCATTGCAGGAAGATACAACCAGGCATCGATTGCACTGCCCACGCCTTCAGGGTTGATCGACAGGAACGCGGTTCCGGCGACCTCCTGCGGCGATTCGACGAACAGCGTCAGCGATTCGCGATCCGCATAGGTCTTGCGGAAGGAGCGCAGGCGGCGCTCGCGCCGGTTGCCGCGGCGATCCTCGAGGATCATCGTCAGCCGCAACTCCGCCGTGTCGCCCTCGGGACGCTCATCGACCCGACGCATGATCGTGTTCACATCTTGTGCGAAGACAGGACCTGCCAGAGGCACGAAACTCATACCAAGCCCGAGTCTCAGGGCATCTCGTCGCGTCAATACCATATCTTGTCGCCTTGCCGCTCGTCTTCATTGAGGGGAAAGCCGGATGCGCTACGCATCACACGGCTGGTGGGCGCAGGTTCCGGCACATCGATCACGTCACGTCTCCAGGGCCGGTTTCCGTCACGCCCGGGGCGATCTGGAGCCGCGCCGCAGCCGGTCGCGCCGGTTCGATCAATTGCATTGCCGGGCCGGTGTGATCCGCGAGAGCGATTGCCGCGATCGCCGACTCCAAGATGCAATCAAAGATAGCTTACCGTGTCGACCGTCGAATCAAAGCTGTCAGATCTGACAAGGTCGCGTGTCGGCATGCGGGGCGGAATGGGGGGCACCGGCGTCAGACCCGAGGGCGCAGCACGCCGCTCAAGATCGCTTTCGAAACTGCATGCTGGCGCGAGCTCGCCTTGAGCTTCGACGTCGCGTTCGTGAGATGGAAGACGACGGTTCGCTCCGCGATCGCGAGGATCTGGCTGATTTCCCATGCGGTCTTGCCTTCCCCGGCCCATAGCAGGCACTCGGCTTCGCGGCCGGTGAGGTGATCGGCCGTCGCTTGCGAGGGTGAACTCGCGCTGGCCGAGACCCGCCTGAAATTCTCGAGCAGATGATTGGCCAGAATCGGTCCGTACAGGCTCAAGTGATCGCGCAGGCCGTCATCACACATCTCCGGTCCGGCAAAGCTCAGCCCGGCATAGCCGTCGCAACTGCGGCAGGGGATCGTCACCCCATCGGTCAGACCGTGACTGCTCGCGTGGTCGAAGGCGCTCAAGCTCAGCCGGTCACTATATGCCGGCTGGATGCGCAGATGTGACCATGTCGCCGGTATCGTGCTGCTCGCTATGTAGCGCAGCAGTGGATCGTTGCTGCGCAGCTTGGACTCGTCATACGAGTCCTTCCAGGTCTGCGCATTCGAAAGCGTCGTCACATGTGGAGAGCTTAGGCTTTCGAGTTTGATGTGCGTGAATATGTAGAATGATACGGAGAACATGC
>JAFIEI010000059.1 GCA_020832565.1 Salinarimonas sp.
CGCTCTACGGCGTCGGCGTCGGCCTGACCATGCCGCAATGCATGGCGAGCGCGCTGACGCCCTTCCCCGAACGCGCCGGCGCAGCCTCCTCGCTGCTCGGCATCATCCAGATGGGCCTCGCCGCCTTCATCGGCATCGGGCTGGGTGCGGCGCTGGTATACGCCGACATCGCCATGGCGGCGGCTCTCGCTGCACTGGGGGTGCTGGCGCTGCTGTTGTTTGCGGTGACCAAGGTTGCGCGCCGCGATGCGATGGCGCCCTGACGCGCCCGCCCCGGCTTACTTCTCCGTCAAATACCCGATCGGCTCGGGGCGCTTGCGGCCCAGCCAGAGCAGCAGCAGGCCGAGCACGAAGGCGATGAGCGCGCCGGGCCAGAGCAGGACGGTCAGGAGCACGGGATCCCACAGGGCGGGATGGATATGGCGCGTTACCGCCGGCTCCAGCATGGGGAAATAACCCGGCATCAGTTGGAACAGGATCTGCCCCAGCGGGGCATAGGTGATCTCGCCCGCAGCGATGGAGCGCGTGCCGTCGATGACGAAGCCGACGAAGCCGGCAGCGATCAGGAGAAAGCCGATCAGGCGCAGGATGAAACGAAACATGCAGAAGTTATTTCGCGTCGGCGCGCCCGTGTCCAGCAGGCGCATCGCGAAAGCCGACCTCGGCAGCATGTGAGAACCGCCGATCACGTGATCGTGAACGGCGGCTCAGGTCTTGCCTGTGCTCGCGGCGCGCCCCGGTGCTCGCGAAGCGCCCCGGTGCTCGCGGCGCGCCTCAACCCTCGGTGCCGTAATGCTCGACGAGATAATCGAGCACCACGTCATAGAGGTCATCCGGCAGCGGCGCCATGCCGTGGGAATCGACCATCCATTCCAGAACCTCGTCCCAGACGCGCCTGGAGAATTCCGAGCGCTTGACAATGGCCAGCGAATGGCAGCCCTGGCAGGAGTAATAGACGATATCCTGGCCTTCTCCCGGCGGCAGGCCGCCGAATTCCTCGTCGGCCTTGGCCGGGTTCGTCGATGCGAGAGCGAAAAGGAGCGCCGCCGTGGCGGCGCCCAGTATCCCGTTACGGGTCTTTTTCATTGACGGCTCCAATCAGACCGCGACCACGGCGATGCGGTGGCAGGCATTGTTGAGATAGCCGCGCGGATTCCAGCCGGGAACGACCATGGGCTGCGAACGGCCCTTCTGGTCGGTCGCACGCGCCCAGACCTCATAATAACCCACGCTCGGCGCCTTCACATTGGCGCGCCAGCGCTGCCAGGAGAACCGGTTCGGCGCGGGCATGACTTCGGCGCGCTGCCAGGTGGCACCGTAATCGATCGACACTTCCATGTCGGTCACCCAGTCATCACCGGCCCAGGCCTGTCCGCGCACCTCGAAATGGCGCCCGGCAGGCACTTCGGTCATGGTCTCGGGGAAGCTGATCACCGATTTCACCGGAAGGCTGCCCATTACCATCATGTCTTCATGCGGAACCTCGTCGCCCGGCGCGACCGGGTAGCGCGGCACGCGGTAGGACAGGCCGGTCATGCCCGGGCCGTCATGCTCCTTGTCACGCACCCAGATCCGGGTCAGCCATTTCTGCGACACGGAACCCGCCCAGCCGGGGGCGACGATACGCACCGGATAACCGTGGGCTGCCGGGATATCCTCGCCGTTCATCTTGAAGGCGACGATGGTATGCGGATCCATCATTTTATCGATGGGGCCGCCGCGCGAGATCGCTTGGCGGTCGGGATCGCCGGAGAGATGCTCGTCATAGGAGAAATGCCCGGTATAGACCGCGCTCTGCTTCAGGCCCGCCTTACGCAGGATGTCGGAGAGGCGCACGCCCGTCCATTCGGCATTGCCGATGGCGCCGACGGCCCACTGGTTGCCGCGCGGCGAGGGGTTGAAGCCCGCGCGCCCGTTGCCACCGCATTCGAGCTGCAGCTTCAGCGTCACATGTTCGAAATCATTGACGAGGTCGTCGTAGGTGAGCTCCATCTCACTCTCGACCTCGCCATCGATCTTGAGGCTCCAGTCGGAGAGGGCGATCTTGTCGGGCAGGGTGCCGTTATTGCGCACGAAGAACTTGTCGGCCGGCGTGACATCGTCATCCAGCATGTGCGCGGGCGTCTCGATATTGACCGGGCGGTCGTTGCGCACGATCAGGTCGCCATCCTTGCCCTCGAGCTCGAAATCATCGATCGAATCGGCCAGTGCGGCCGGGATCATGCCGGCGGGCATGTTCTGGCTGAAGGGAATGCTCGTTCCGACGGCAGCGCCCATGGCGGCCAGTCCGGCCCCCTTCAGGAAGCCGCGACGGTTCGACTTGGCGACGCGCCCGAAGACCAGGGCATCGGCGCGTTCGGGATCCTGCTCATAGAGCTCACAGATTCCCCGTTCTTTCTTGGTTGTCATGAAATTTCCTCCGTTCACATAACTAGAGGTTGTTATGATCGCTGCCGGGTATGCGACATATTCGCATCCGCGAATATACTGTAGCGACGGCTATCGGCGCTGACTACCCGCAAAGTCGTAAGCAGCAAAAGAATTATTGCTGCAACGCGTCAAAACGCGCAGCAATGCTTTGCAAACGCCAATTCTTCTTGGTTTTTATTTAAAACTGCTTCATTCAGCTGGCGCGCGTACTGGTTGCGCAATCGCGGTCTCATGCTCCTCGCGGTCAGCAAATTCCTGCTCGAGCGCACGCGCATAGGCCAGTTCCTTCTCCAGCCGCTGCTGCTCCGCAGCACGCGGTTTCGAGAACCGCGCCAGCATCGCATAGGCCACGGGGGTAAGGAACAACGTGAACAGCACCGAGAGGATCAACCCGCCGACCACGACATAGCCGAGCGCCTGGCGCGCCTCCGCGCCGGCCCCTGCCGAGAGGATCAGCGGCACGCCGCCCAGCGCGGTGGAGAGCAGGGTCATCATCACCGGCCGGAACCGCACGATTGCCGCCTCGCGCGCCGCTTCGAGAACGGGCGCGCCGCGATCGCGCAGCTGATTGGCGAATTCGACGATCAGAATCCCGTTCTTCGCCATCAATCCGATCAGGATGACGAGCCCGATCTGGCTGTAGATATTCAGCGATCCGCCCGTCATCGCCATGGCGATCAGCGCCGCACCGAGACCGAAGGGCACGGTGATCATGATCACCACGGCACTGGTGAAGCTCTCGAACTGGGCTGCGAGCACCAGAAGCACGATCAGCAGCGCGAAGGCAAAGGTCAGCGCCACTCCGCGCGATGTCTGGTCGAGCGCTGCCGCCTCGCCGAGGAACTGGATGTTCATGCCCGAGGGCAGACTCTCCGATGCGATCGCCTGCACGTCGGTCATGGCGCGGCGCAGATCATAGCCCGGCTCCAGCCCGGCATTGATCGGCACGGCCCGCATCTGGCCCTCACGCTGCAGAGTCGGCGCCACGGCGACCTCTTCGAGCGAAACCACCGACGAGAGCGGCACCAGCCGGTTATCGCGGGCGCGGATGAAGAGATTCTCCAGATCGGACGGATTGCGGATGATGTTGTCGGGTCCGCGCATCTGGATGGCGATGGTGCGATCGGCGACGCTGACATCGCCGACACGGCGCCCGTCCAGCATGGTCTGCAGGGCGAGCGCGACATTGTCGGGCGTGAGGCCGAGATCGGCGGCGAGATCGCGATCGATGCTCACCGACAATTGCGGCTGGGACACGTCGAAGGAAACGGAAGGGTTGGACAGCCGCGGGGCCTGGTCTTCGAGATCGCGGATCAGCTGCTCTGCGGCCTGGGTGATCTCTTCGAAATCGGAGCCGCGCACGGCGAATTGCAGGCCCTGGCCGCCACCGCGGATGCGCAGGGAATTGGGCGTGCGCAAGAAGGCCTGCACGCCGACGATATCGGCGATCGAACGCTGCACCTCCGCCGTGATCTCCGCCTGGCTTATATCCCGATCACGCCAGTCGGTGAGCGGTGCGATCATGAAGGCGGAGTTGGAACGTCCACCGAGCCCCACGATGGAGAGCAGGCCCTCGGCATCGCCCCGATCCACGACCGGCTGGATACGCTCCTCGATCTCGGCAGCCTTGCGCGAAGTGTAGTCGAGATCCGATCCCTGCGGCGTGCTCACGAAAAGCAGGAGAAAACCGCGATCCTCTGGCGGCGTCAGCTCTTCGGGCAGCTCGCGGAAAGCAGCGAGCGATGCGAGGGCGAAGACGGCAGCGAGGGCGAGCACGACGAGCGGCGCCTTGAGCGCCCCCGTCAGCAGCCGGCCATAGAGCCCCGCCACGGCGGACCCGAAATTCCCGAGCACATCGAACCGCGCGCTGCGCGCGGCTTGTTCGGGCGTTTGCTCGCCTGATTTCAACAGCCGCGAGGAGAGCATCGGCACGAGCGTCAGCGCCACGAAGGAGGACAGCATGACGGATGCGGCCAGCACGAATCCGAATTCTGAGAATAGCTGCCCCGCCGTCCCGGGCAGGAAGGAGATCGGCACGAAGACGGCGGCGAGCGTCACGGTGGTCGCAATCACCGCGAAGAAGACCTGGCGCGCGCCCAGGACGGCAGCCGCGCGCGGCCCCATCCCCTCCTTGCGGCGGCGTTCGATGTTCTCGAGCACCACGATCGCGTCATCGACCACGATCCCTGTCGCCAGAACCAGCGCGAGCAGCGTGAGCACATTGATCGAAAAACCCATCAGCCAGATCGCGGCAAGCGTTCCGATCAGCGCCACCGGGACCGTGATCGCCGGGATGGCCGTGGCGCGTACCGAGCGAAAGAAAAGCAAGATGATGGCGATGACGAGCAATGTCGCAATCACCAGCGTGAACGCGACTTCGGAGATTGCCCCCCTGATGAACACCGCCTCGTCGGAGCGGATCTGGAGCGTAACGCCGTCGGGCAGGGCCTGCGAGAGCTCATCCACAGCCGCCTGGATACCGTCGGATATCTGGATGGTATTGGATTGCGCCTGGCGCAGGATGCCCAGTGCGATGCCACTCTCGCCGTTGGCGCGCAGGACCGTATCCCGATCGGCAGGCGCAAGGCGTACATCGGCGACGTCGCCTATTCGCGTTTGCTGATTGATATAGGTGTCGGCGATCGCTTCCGCCGTGCGTGCGCTGGCCGCAGCCTCGACGAGGAGTTCCTGGCCGCCGGATCGGAAGGTGCCAGCAGGCTGATCGACGAGAATGTCACGCAAAGTGCTCTGCACGTCGTTGACGGCGAGCCCGCGTGCCGCCAGCGCCGAGGGATCGAGCGTTACCTGGAACTGGGGCGCGCGCAGCCCCCAGACCTGTACATCCGCGACCCCCTCCACTGCGGCGAGACGGTCGGCGATCTGGTTCTCGGTGATCGCCGTGAGTTCCTCGATGGGCAGCGTATCCGAGATCACCGAGAGTCGGATGATCGCCTGCCCGTCCGCATCCGCCTTGACCACGACGGGTTCCTCGGCATCCGTCGGCAGGCGCCGTCGGATCGCCGATACCGCGTCGCGGATATCGGCGGCGGCGACATTCATGTCGACATTGTCGGAAAACTCGGCCGTGACCTGGCTGCGCCCGCGCCGGCTGTTGGAGGATAGCGAGACGAGACCCGGCACGCGGGCCACCGCCCCCTCGACCACGCTCGTCACCTGGCTGTCCACGGCTTCCGGCGTCGCTCCCGGGAATTCGGTGCGCACGGTGACGACGGGACGGTCGACATCGGGCAATTCGCGGATCTGGATGCCGAGATAGGCCGCCATGCCAGCAATGACGATGAGCAGGCTCATCACGGTGGCAAGCACCGGGCGCCTGACGCACAGAGCCGCGAGATCACCGCTGCGTTCACCCAACGAGGCCATGGCGCGTATCCTTGTTCTCAGCTGCGACCGGGATCGGCCTCGTCATGTTCGGCAATGGCGACGGAGGCGCCGTCGCGCAGCCGCTGGACGCCTTCGAGCACAACATGGTCATCGGGGGAGAGGTCCCCGGTGACCAGTGCGCGCGTATCACCGCGTTCGAGAATCTCGACATCGACGCGCTGCACCCGCTCATCCACGACACGCCACAGATAGGAACCGTCGCGATCCCATTGCAGCGAGATCAGCGGCACGGCCATCTGGCGCTCGCCCTCGAATACGGTATCGACCAGGAAGGAAAGCCCCGGGCGCAGGCGATCGTCGCTGTTGTCGATCGCGGCGCGGATCGTGAGCGTGCGCACCTGCGGATCGATGCGCGAATCGACATCGGCGATCACGCCTTCGAAACGCTCGACGCCGAAGGCGATGCTGTTGGCCTCGACCCGTGCACCGGGCTGCGCGCGGGCGGCAAAGCGCTCGGGCAGGGCATAGCGGATCAGGATCCGGGAACGATCATCGATATTGGCGACTTCGGTCGTCGTCGTGACCCGGTCGCCCGTCGTGACTTTCGGGATACCCATATAGCCGTCGAAAGGCGCGCGCAGGGTGCGCCGGTCGAGATCGAGCTCGGCCCCGCGCAATTCGGCCTCCGCGGAGGCGACGCGGGCGCGTGCCTCCTCCACCTGCACCGTCGATACCGCCTGCGTCTGTGACAGGCGCTCGAAACGATCGAGCTGGTCGCGGGCCTGCTGCAGGGCGATCTCGGCCTTCTCGACGGCGATGACCTCTTCGCGGGCATCCAGGCGCATAAGCGGCTCATCCTCCGCCACGCGATCCCCGGTGGAAAACAGCACTTCCGTCACGAGACCGGCAGTCGGCGCGAAGAGCGAAACCGAACGCAGGGCTTCGGCGGTGCCCACGGCCTGCACACGCCTGCTCGACACTTCCTCACCCACGCTCGCCGTGATCACCTGCTGCGGACCACCTCCGCCGCCGCGACCCGGAGGACCGCCGCGGCCGGGGGGCCCGCCGGTCGATTCGCGCGCCTCGGCGCTCTCTGTCAGAAGCCCGGCCCGTTCGGCCACCGGCCGGAGGGTTTGCGGAAAACTCTCCGGCGCGAGCCAGGCCCAGGCAGCAAAAGCTGCGGCCAGGGCGACACAAGCCGCCATCATTTGCTTCCAGATCGCCATGCGCCAAACTCTGATCAGTCCGATCGTCGAGAAGATCGTGCCGGAAAAAACCATGCAAGAAGAGGGCCGTGCGGGAACTGCCCCAACGTCACGACTCGCCTCGATGCATATTATCTAAGGCTGGCCTGCCAATAAGGCCAGACCATGATCATGCAAGCGGCGTTTGCAGCGCGCCATTACGCTACGTCAGGCGCATCGCGCACGACCAGCACCGCGCATTGTGCATGCCGCACGACGCGCGCGGCATTCGGGCCGAGAAGGTAATCCTCGAGCCCGCGGCGATGGGCGCTCATCACGATCAGGTCGGCCTTTACGATATCGGCATAGCGCAGGATTTCCTTGTAGATCACGCCGTGGCCGACGATATGCCGGCGCTGGATCTCGGCGGGAATCCTGTCCTGCGCATAGGCATGAAGCTGCTTGCTGGCTTCTTCCAGTGCGCCTTCCTCGTAATCCTTGGGGAAGAAGCTGCCGACGATCGACATGCCGAAATCCGGCACCACGGTGATGATATGGACCCGCGACTTGAAGGCGCGGGCATATTCCACCACGGTCTGCACGGCGCGCTCCTCATCCTCCGGATGGCCGAGATCGACCGCGAGAAGAATGTCCTTGTACATGGGCTCGTCCTCCGGATGCGCCTCAGGCCGTTGCGGCTTCGCCCGAACCGGCCTGCGTCGCACGCTCCTTCTTTTCCGCTTCCTTGATCTTCAGACGGCGGCTCTGCAGCAGATAAACCAGGCCGAAGATGAGGAAGGCGGGGATGTAGAACAGTTCGTGCAAGGGCTGGTCCGCCTCGATCTCGATGGCTGTGAGCTGCACCGGATTGTCGAAATCGTAGAAGTCGAGGTTCTCCAGCGTGCGGCCGGCGAAGCTGCGCGGATCGAAAGGCTCGTCGAGCACGACGCGGTCGTCCTCGATCATTGCCGGCAGATCCGTCGCCTGGCTGTAGCGCATTTGCGGATCATCAATCACCGGGCCGAGATCGAATGCCATCAACCGGTCCTGCATCGAA
Organism: Salinarimonas sp.; assembly: GCA_020832565.1. GTDB lineage: Bacteria > Pseudomonadota > Alphaproteobacteria > Rhizobiales > Beijerinckiaceae > Saliniramus. The sequence continues at coordinate 8,017 of JAFIEI010000059.1, forward strand.
CCGTCGCGGATCGAGGGGCCCTCCACCTTCAGGCGGATCACCGCATCCTCGGGCAGATCGGCGACGGTTTCGTAGAGCTGCGTCGGCTCGAGCCGCTCCCATGGCGGCACGATCCGGTCCATGAAGAAGTCGGGCCGCAGCAGCATGAAGGTCACCAGCAGAAGCGCCGCCGATTCCCACAGCCGGGACTTGACCAGGAAGAAGCCCTGCGTCGCCGCGGCGAAGATCAGCATGGCGACCGTCGCCTTTATGAAGATCCAGATACCGCCGATCCAGTCGACGCCGATAAGCAGAAGATCGGTATTGAAGACGAAGATGAAGGGCAGTAGCACCGTACGCAGGCTGTAGAAGAAGGCGGTGAAGCCGGTCTTCAGCGGATCGCCGCGCGACACCGCTGCCGCCGCGAACGAGGCAAGCCCCACAGGGGGCGTCACATCCGCCATGATCCCGAAATAGAAGACGAAGAGGTGCGCCGCGATCAGCGGGATCAGGATGCCGTTGGCCTGGCCCAGCTCGACGATGATCGGCGCCATCAGCGTTGCGACGACGATGTAGTTCGCCGTGGTGGGCAGGCCCATGCCGAGGATCAGGCTGATGATGGCGGTGAAGACCAGGATCAGGAAGATGTTGCCGCCAGACAGCGTCTCGACCACCTCGCCCATGACCTGGCCGAGGCCGGTCAGCGTCACGGTGCCGACGACGATACCGGCTGCGGCCACGGCGCAGGCAATGCCGATCATGTTGCGCGCGCCGCCGATCAGCCCCTGGATCAGCTCGTCGAAACCCTCGCGCGCCTGACGCGTGACCTCCCCCGAACGCAGCCCCCTGAACAATGCCTTGATCGGGCGCTGCGTGAGCAGGATCACGATCATCACCATGACCGCGTAGAAGGCGGAGAGACCGGGCGAGCGCTGCTCGATCATGATGAACCAGACCAGCACCACGATCGGCAGGATGAAATGCAGCCCCGTCACGGCGACTTCGCCGGCGATCGGCAGCTTCACCACAGGCGCGTTCGGGTCGTCGATCTCGAGATCGGGCTTCTTCGAGGCGAGCCAGAGCATGGCCAGGTAACCGAGCCCCATCAGCGTCAGGATCACGGGCGCCGAAAGCCCGGGTATCATCGTCTGGACGAGGCGGATGCCGAAATAGATCACGCCTGCGAGGATCAGGATCGAGGAAACGACGATACCCATCCGCAGGAGCGCGGCGTGGAAACTGCGGATCACGGGCTTGGGAAGGGTCGGCATATCCGACTTCACCGCCTCGAGATGCACGAGATAGAGCAGCGCGATATAGGAGATCACCGCCGGCAGGAAGGCATGGGTGATCACCTCGGTATAGGAGATGCCGACATATTCCACCATGAGGAAGGCTGCGGCCCCCATCACCGGCGGCATGATCTGGCCGTTGACCGAGGAGGCGACTTCGACCGAGCCGGCCTTCTCCGAGGTGAAGCCGACGCGCTTCATCAGCGGGATCGTGAAGGTGCCCGTCGTCACCACGTTGGCGATGGACGAGCCCGAGATCACCCCGGTCATCATCGAGGCCAGCACCGCAGCCTTGGCCGGCCCGCCGCGCAGATGGCCGAGCAGCGCGAAGGCGAGCTTGATGAAATAGTTGCCCGCCCCCGCTTTCTCGAGCAGCGAGCCGAACAGCACGAAGAGGAAGACGAAGGCGGATGACACGCCCAGCCCCACGCCGAACACCCCGCCCGGCGAAAGCCAGAACTGGTCCATCGCCCGCGGGAAGGAGGCGCCACGCCATTGGATCAGGTCGGGAATCCAGCTCGACGAGCCGAAGAAGACGTACAGCATGAAGACGATGCCGACGAACATCAGCGGCGGACCGAGCGCACGGCGCGTGGCTTCGAGCAGGACGAGCAGGCCGATCCCGGCCGCCACGAGATCCTGCGTGATCGGCAGGCCGGGTCGGCGCGAGAGCTCCCGGTAATAGACGTAGATGTACAGGGCCGCGCCCGCCGCAACGATGGCGAGGGCCCAGTCGATCAGCGGTATCTTGTTGCGCGGGCTGGAAGAGAAGGCGGGATAGGCGGTGAATGCGAGAAACAGTGCGAAGGCCAGATGGATTGAGCGGATCTCGGCGGCATTCAGGGTCAGCCGCAGGCCGGTCAGGGTCGACAGCGTGAAGGGCAGCGGTGACGCGATATAGAGCTGGAAAAGCGACCAGGTCAGCGCGACGCCTGCGATAACATAGGCCCCGAACCCTGTCGGCGCACGCGCGCCACTATCGGTGGCAGCGACCAGATCCTGCAGATCCTTGTCGTCGACGCCGCCGGAACTCCCTTGCCCGGAAGTCCCTTGCCCGGAAGTCCCTTGCCCGACCGCACCCTCGGCTGCCTGCCCCTGAGCTGCGTTGCTCATACGCGAAATCCCCTCACCTCTCGACACCTGCGCGGGCGCCGCGCCCATATCGATCCCGGATGATTATAATTCTGGATTGTGCGGATTATGTCCGCCGTTCTCACGTCAATGGTTTTTGGTCGATGGATTTTCGTCGATGTCGGGACGGCGCTTGCGCCGCCCCGGAATGCGTTCGGCGGGCGGAGCAGACGCCCCGTCCACCTTGCGACAGGCACGATCAGTCGATCATGCCGTGTTCACGGAAGTAGCGCTCGGCGCCCGGATGCAGCGGCGCGGACATGCCTTCAGTGGCCATGGCCTGGGCATCGAGGACCTCCAGCGCCGGGTGCAGCGCCTTGAAGCTGTCGAGATTGTCGAAGACCGAAGCGACCAGCGTGTAGACCGCGTCTTCGTCGACATTGGCCGAAGCCACGAAGGTGGCGCCCACACCGAAGGTCTGGACGTCTTCATCCGTGCCGCGATACATGCCGCCCGGGATGGTCGCGGTGAAGTAGAACGGGATCTCCTCCACCAGGGCCATCAGTTCGTCGTCATTGGCATTGATGATGCGGACGTCGCAGGTCGAGGTGACTTCCTGCATGGCGCCCGAGGGGTGGCCGACCGTAAAGACGAAGGCGTCGATATTGTTGTCGCACAGGGCCTGGCCCTGTTCGGCGGGAGCGAGTTCGGAAGCGAGCGAGAAGTCGCTGGCGCTCCAGCCCTTGTGCTCCATCACGACATCCATCAGCGCGCGCTGACCGGAACCGGGATTGCCGATATTGACGCGGTTGCCGAGCAGATCGTCGAATTCATGAATGTCGCTGTCGGCGCGCACCGCGATCGTCGCAGGCTCGGGATGGAGCGAGAAGACCGCGCGCAGATCCTCGTGGGCGCCACCTTCCTCGAACTGGCCTTCGCCGTTGAAGGCGTTGAACTGCACGTCGGACTGGACGACGCCGAATTCGAGGTCACCACCGCGAATGGCATTCACGTTGAACACCGAGCCGCCGGTGGATTCCACCGAGCAGCGGATGCCGTGCTCGCTGCGGGTCTGGTTCATCAGGCGGCAGATCGCGCCACCGACGGGATAGTACACGCCGGTCACGGCGCCGGTACCGATCGAAACGAATTGCTGCTGGGCCATTGCACCGGAAGACGCGGCACCAAGCCCGAGAGCAAGACCCGCAGCGGCAACGCCGAGCTTCAGGGAAGATTTCATCGACAACATTCTTTTCCTCCATGTTGATTTCTCGCGGCGGCACACGAACACGCGGTGCACCGCCGGGGGCGCCGGCAAGCCTGCGGGGTTCCGCTGGTGGCAAGACGCCTCGGAAAACGACTTTGGCCCGTGAAAATCGACTTGTCCAGCCTTGCGAGCGCCATGCTCGGAACGCATTCATAAATCTTAAATTGTATAATCTGAAGATTAATATCATAAATTATAATGTTTCGACTCACCAGCGAGCAACGTCTGGGAATATTTTGAGTACAATTCGAAATAAATAATCTTTTATATTCATCGCCAAAAAGCAAAATTACGCGAATAAGTGGAATCTTAATGTTTTACCCCTTCAATTACAACTGTGACGCGGTCATCAGGACGATGTCGGCACATTTTGCGAAAGTGGCTCCAGATGCGGCCATGCAATTCGCGCAACAAAACGAGCGTATTCGTGTACAGGAGTTTTCCCATGCAGCAACTCGTCAAGACCACGCTGGGTATCTGCTTCGCCGCAGGACTCGCATTCTCGGCCCATGCCGGTGAAGCACCGATGGAAATACCCGGCGCCACCACGGTGGATGCAGAAGGCGTGATCACCCTGATCGAAACCACACCGGATCTGGTCATCCTGGATAACCGTTCCGTGGCCGATTTCGATGCCGGCCATATCGAGGGCGCCATCCGCCTGATCGATACCGACATTACCAGCGCAGCCGACATCGCGGCACATGTGCCGGCGATGGATACCCCGGTTCTGTTCTATTGCAACGGCCTGAGCTGCGGGCGGGCGGCCAATGCCGCCGAGATGGCGGTCGATTACGGCTATACAAATGTCAGCTATTACGCGCTCGGCATGACCGAATGGCGCGACCTCGGCCTGCCGCTGGCCACGAACTGATTGCCGCAACGGCGACATCGGCCCGCCGCATCTGGTGGCGGGCCCTTTTCAACCCGGTTCTTCAACGGAGTCTCTCCGCATGTCTTCGCGCTGGCTTTCCCGGCAAGATCTGTTTTCGCGGATGCTGTCCGATCACGGACGGCTCCTCTCGATCCTCGTCATCGGCGCCCTGCTCAACGGCATCGCGGCCCTCGCGGTCATGCAATACGTCACCGAGCGCTACGAAACCGCCGTCAGCGAGGCCAATGCCGAACAGATCGGCGCCCTGTTCAACCGCTATGTCGACGATTCCGTCTGGACGGATCATGCTGCCACGGTCGGGTCGCTGGCTGCCGAAATCGCGCAGGAGCAAGGTATTCGCGAAGGCGTGACCGGCGGAGACGGCGCGGCGCTTTCGGCGTTGCTGCCACAGATGCTGCGCCGCGACGCCGTGACATCCGGTGCGATCGCGGTGCGTGGTCTCGAAACCCTCGATGCCGATCTCGGTGCCCTCGCCGGCCATGATGCCGTGGGCGCAACCGGAATTCCACCAGAGCTTATGGAGAGACTCTCCGAACGCGAAGGCGCCGCCAGGCTGGCTCGGATTGCCCATGTCTGGTCCGATGGCGGCGAGCCGCGCCTGAGTGTGGTCGCGCCCGTGGGCGGCCTGCGCCTTGCCGGCTATCTCGTCATCCATGCCGATCCGCTGCACGCCCTTGCGCGCGCCGACCAACGCATGGGCATGGCGATCACCTTCGAGAATCGCGAGACGGGCGCCACCCTGGCATCCCTCGACAATCACGAACTGCCCGCCGGCGCCGCCACCGACAGTGCCGTCATCGACATCGTCGCCCCCGACGGCACGCCGCTGCTCGCCGCGCGCACGACCTGGGACGTCAGCGGGACGGCCAGTACCATGGCCGAGACCCGCAGCCTCTCCTTCACGCTCTTGATCGGCGCGGTGCTCGCCATCGGCGCCGGCATGATCGCGCTTGTCTTCCGCCTGATCCGCCGGATCGCCCGCAAGGAGGCCGCCGCCGCAGAGGCCGCGGCCCAGGCCGCGATGCGCGAGGACGAGGCGCGGCGCGAGGCGCAGGCACAGATCCAGACCCGTGCCGACGAAGAACGTCGCGAAACCATGCTGCGGCTCGCCGATTCGCTGGAGAGCTCGGTGGCGTCCATCGTGCAGGCGCTCAGCGGCGCCGCCACCCAGATCGAGAGCAATGCCGATGGCATGGTCGCCCTGTCGGGCCGCACCGCCGAACGCGGACGCGAGGCCGGCGAGGCTTCGCAGCGTGCGGGCGCCGACGTCAATGCCGTGGCTTCCGCAACCGAGGAGCTCACCGCGTCGATCAGCGAAATCGGCGAGCAGGTCTCCCAGGCCGCCGAGATCGCCGGCAGTGCCGTCGACGAGGCCGGCAACGTATCCGGCAAGGTCGAGGCACTCGGCGAAGCCACGAGCCGCATCGGCGAGGTGGTCGGGCTGATCAACGAGATCGCCGCCCAGACCAATCTGCTCGCCCTCAACGCCACGATCGAGGCCGCGCGCGCCGGCGAGGCCGGCAAGGGCTTCGCCGTGGTCGCCCAGGAGGTGAAGAACCTCGCCTCGCAGACGGCGAAGGCGACCGAGGAGATCAGCGCGCAGATCACCTCCGTTCAGGGTGCTTCGGTGGACGTGGTGGATGCGATCCAGGGAATCACCCGCACCATCCGCGAGATTTCGGGCATCTCCACGACCGTCTCCGCCGCCGTCGAACAGCAGCGCGCTGCGACCTCCGAGATCGCCCGCTCGGTTTCGACCGCCGCCGACGGCGCCCAGAGCATCTCCGCGAGTGTCGCCGAGGTGACGCAGGCCGCCGGCGAGACCAACGACAAGGCCGACGAATTGCGCACGGCATCGGGCGAACTCACCAGCCAGGCCGAGCGCCTGCGCACGGAAATGAGCGCCTTCCTCGGGCATCTGAGGGCAGCGTAGGTTCGAGCCGCCCACTCCGCCCGGCGAAGACCGGGCATACACGCGAAACAGGCTTCGGGTCGGGAATCGGCCCGAAGCTTGCTTTCATTTACGCTGTGACACACCATATACGCGTCATGGTCTACTTTTCGCCACGTCATGCCACCGGTTCCGCCATGTCCTTCGCGCGCCTGATGAAATCTGCAGCGATCTTCTTCGGATTGCGCCGCGCGCGCCGGGGAGAATGGCCTGATCCCGCGCATCTGGGCGCCACGGCGCTGCTCGTTCATGTGGCACGCGCCGACGGAAATTTCAGCGAAGCCGAACGCCGGCGCCTCGAAGCGGCCGCCCACGCGCATTTCTGCCGATCCGCGCGTGAGGCGACGCATCTTGTCAAGCGGGCCGAAGCCCTTGATGATGAGGTAAATGACGTTGCGGAATTCCTCGACATGATCGGGCGCGACGAGGATGATCGCCGCCGTGCGCTGACATTGGCCTTCGCAGTCGCCTCCGCAGACGGCGCGATGCAGGAGCTCGAGGAGGACCTCGTCTGGCGCGTCGGGCGCCTGCTCGGTTTCGACGACGCCGCCATCACCGCCATCAGGGAGACGCAGACGGCTCAACCATGATCGCACCAGACCCGGACAAATCACCCGTACTCATCGTCCTGCACCAGGAGACCTCGACGCCCGGTCGCGTCGGGCGCCTCCTCATGGAGCGCGGCTATCCCCTCGACATCCGCCGCCCGCGCTATGGCGATCCGCTGCCGGGCACGCTGGCGGATCATGCCGGCGCGGTGATCTTCGGCGGGCCGATGAGCGCCAATGACGAGGAGGATTTCATCCGCCGCGAGGCCGACTGGATCGCCGTCCCCCTGAAGGAGCGCAAGCCCTATCTCGGCCTGTGCCTGGGCGCGCAGCTGATGGCACGCCATCTCGGGGCACGGGTCTACGCGCATCCGCAGGGACGCGCGGAGATCGGCTATTATCCGTTGACGCCGACCCATGCCGGTTCGGCCGTCGAGAAGCGGCTCGGGACACCGTGGCCGGACCATGTCTATCACTGGCACCGCGAGGGTTTCGACTGCCCTCCCGGCGCGGTGACGCTGGCCACCGGCGACGATTTCCCCGTCCAGGCAGTGCGCTACGGCCCCGCCGCCTATGCCTTCCAGTTCCACCCGGAGGTCACATACGCCATGACCTGCCGCTGGACGACGCGCGCGCATGAGCGCATGAAGCTCCCCGGCGCCAAGCCGCGCAAGGAGCACCTCGAGGGGCGGCTGATCCATGATCCCGCCGTGAATGTCTGGATCGACGCGTTCCTCAATTACTGGCTCGCCGGTGGCTGCGGCGAGGAAGCCGAGCGGCACGGCGCACCGGCCTTCATCGAACGCGCCGCCGCACAATCACGCTGAGCGCGGTCGCCAGATCCTCACTCGGCGATCAGCGCCTGTATGTCCTGGTTGATCGGCACGACGCAGTCGCAGACGCGCAGATTGACCCGCGCCCCAATCTCGATCTGCTCCGCCGGGCCGCTGATCACCAGCAGGCGGCGTTCGCCCTTCTTCACCCAGTAGAGCTGATCGTGACCGCGATATTCGCGTCCGATCACCTCGGCCTCGCCTTCCGCATGCGGCTCCAGCAGGATCTGCTCCGGTCGCACGGCGAGATCGACGGTGCCGTTGACCGCCTTCGACAATTCCACGCGCCCGAACGGTGTCTCGGCTCCGAGACCCTGCGCCTTGCCGGTAATGATGTTGGAGCGCCCGATGAAACTCGCCACGAAAGAACTGACGGGGTTGCGGTAGATCTCGTCGGGCGTTCCCACCTGGCAGACCTTGCCGGCTTCCATCACCACGATGCGGTCAGCAAGCGCGAGCGCCTCTTCCTGGTCATGGGTGACGAGGATCCCGGCGGAACCGGCCTCCTTGAGAAGCGCGCGCACTTCCTGGCGCGTCTCGACGCGCATGGCGGCATCGAGATTGGAGAACGGCTCGTCGAGCAGCACCAGTGGCGGGGCGAGCGCGAGCGTGCGCGCGAGCGCCACGCGCTGCTGCTGGCCGCCGGAGAGCTCGTGCGGCTTGCGCCTGGACAGATCCGACAGGCCGACCAGTTCGAGCATTTCGCGCACCCGGGCCTCCGCCTGCTTGCGCGGCAGGTTGTGCAGGCCGAAGCGGATATTCTCGAACACGTCGAGATGAGGAAACAGGGCGTAATCCTGGAAGACGAAGCCGATGCCGCGCTTTTCCGGGGGCAGGTGGGTGATATCCGTGCCGCGCATGAGGATGCGCCCGGCATCGGGCTGCTCGAAACCGCCGATCATGCGCAATGTCGTGGTCTTGCCGCAGCCCGAAGGGCCGAGCAGGGCAAGCAGTTCGCCTTCATAGACGTCGATCGTCACACCGTTGACGGCTGGGCGCTCGCCGGGCCGGAAGATGCGCTTGAGCCCTTCGATGATCATCAATGGCGGGCCGCTGGCACCGGCATAGGCCGCGCCGCCGATCAGGCCTGCCGGACAGGCGGGCGCGGCGGGGCGGGTCTCACCGTCGTCGAGGATGGCGCGGCCATCGGCACGATCGGATGGCGTGGTCCTGACGTCATTGCTGGCGGGATTGTCCATCATCAGCCTCCTGCCTTCTTATCATGGCGTAGCACGAAGCCCACGAAAAGGGCCGAGAATGCGATGATTGCCGCAGCGTAGGGTGCGGCTTCGAGAAGCATCCCCTCGGATGTGCGCGAGAACATGGTGATCGAGAGCGGCCGGAACCCCGTCGGCGCCAGCAGGAAGGCGATCGGCAATTCCTTCATGGCGATGACGAAGACCAGCACCATGCCCGCGATGATGCCCGGGCGGATCGTCGGCAGCGTTACCCGCGCGAAGGTCGAGACCGGGCCGTGGCCCAGCGCCCGCGCAGCCTCCTCGACGGAGGGACGCGCCTGGTAGAGCGCCGAGCGGATCGGACCCAGGGCGAGTGCGAGGAAAGCCAGCGCATAGACCGTCACCAGCAGGAGATGCGTCTGATAGAGGAAGCGCGCCCCCTGCAGCGAGAAGAAGACGAAGGCGAGCGCGAATGCCAGTGCCGGCACCGCATAGCCGATGAAGGCCAGCCGGTTGATCAGCGTCGAGAGCGGCGAGGGATAGCGCACTGCGAGCACGGCGATGGGCAATGCCATCAGGGCCGCGAGCACGGCCGAGGGCACGGCGACCGAAAGCGATTGCCCGAAACTCTCGACCACCGCCGGCAGGCTCGCCGCGAGCTGCCCGCGCGTCATCCAGAAAGCGAGGACCGCGATCGGCAGCCCGATCGATGCGGTCACCACGCTGCCGACGAAGCCCCAGCCGGCGATCTGGCCGATCGGCCCGAGCCGGGTGATGCGCGTGCCGATGCCAGAACCCGATCCCGTGCGCGCATAATGTGCCCCCTCGCGCAGGCGGCTCTCCCACCAGACCACGGTGAGCGCGATGGCAATCAGGATCAGGGCCAGCCAGGAAGCATAGAGCCGGTCGAAGGCGGCGGAATACTGGATATAGATGACGTAGGAGAACACCTCGTAGCGCATCAGCGCCACGGCGCCGAAATCCCCGATCACGTAGAGCCCGATCACCAGCCAGCCGGCGAGCAGCGCCGGCATCAGATGCGGCAGCGTCACGCGGGTGAAGACCTGGCGCGGCGTGCAGCCCAGCGATCTGGCGCTCTCCTCGAGGCTCTGGTCGAGCCCGGTAAAGGCGGCGCGCAGGTTCAGGTAGAGATAGGGGAAAGTATAAAGCGTCAGTGCCAGCGTCGCCCCCCACCAGCCCTGTGGGCGTGGCAGGGCAAAGCCGAAGGTCTGGTTGAGGAAGCCGTAATTGCCGGCGAGCCCGATCAGCGCATAGGCCATGACGTAGCCCGGCACCGCCAGCGGCATGACCGCGAGCACGTTGACGAGCCGTTTGCCGACGAGATCGGTGCGGCTCACCAGCCAGGCCAGGGGCAGCGCGATCAGCGTGGAGAAGGCCAGCACGCCCGCCGTCAGGGCGGCGGTGTTGAGCAGGAGCTGCGCGGTTCGCGGACGCGCAAGCAGCCGCATCACCGTCTCGAAATCCGCCTCGAAGGCGCGCAGCAGGAGATACCAGAGCGGCAACAGCATCAGCGCCCCGACCAGGAGGCCGAGGACGGAAAAGACGATGCGGGCCGCCGGAATTCTCCGGCGACCCGTGTTCAGGGTCGATATCGCCACTGCGTTTTACTCAGATCAGCCCGGCTTCACGAATGAGTTCCAGCGTGCCCTCGAGATCCGTCAGGGTGTTCAGATCGAAATCAGGCGCCGCAGCGACAGCCTGATCGAAGGTCACACCCATACCGGCGACCGGCACGATACCGCTGCCGCTTACAGGAAACTCGTAGACATTACCCGTGAAATATTGCTGGGCGACGGGACCGAGCAGGAAGTCGATGAACTGCACCGCTTCATCCGAGTGATCGGAAGTGGCGAGCACGCCGATCCCGGCGGTCATCATCAGGTTGCCCAGATCACCATCGGCGAAGGTCGCCTGCGCCACCGGGAAATCGGGATCGCTGGCAAGGAATCGACCGAGATAGTAGTTGTTGGTCAGCATGATGTCGGCTTCACCGTCGGCGATGGCCTGATACCCGGCGGTATTGTTGCGCACGATCACCGGATCGATGGCGGCAAGCCCTTGCAGCCATTCCAGGGTGAATTCGTCGCCTTCCGCCACGCGAAGTGCATTCACATGGGCCACGAAGGAGCCGTTGGTCGGCGCCAGAGCCATGCGCCCGGAGAAGCGCTCGTCGGTCAGTTCCGCCATGGTCTGCGGCAATTCGTCCTCGGCGACGCGCTCGGGCGAATAGATCACGAGGCGCGAACGCCCGGAAATGCCGATCCAGCGCCCGTCATTGTCGCGATAGACCGCGTCGACCTTGTCGAGCGTCTCCTGCGGGAGCGCCGCGAACATGTCGGAAACTGCCCCGAGCGCGGTCACATCCTGCGCCCAGTAGAGATCCGCCGGCGAGTTGTCGCCCTCTTCCTGCAGCAGGATGGCCAGCTCCGCCGTGCCGCCGTAGCGGACATTGACGTTGATGCCGGTTTCCTGGGTAAAGGCCGAGATGATCGGCGCGACGAGGGTTTCGCCACGGCCGGAATAGAGCGTCAGATCGGCGGCGAGGGCACCGGTCGTGCCGAAGCCGACGGCGAGGGCAGCGGTGGCCGCGAGCGTGCGCGCACGCCGGGTGAAGACGTCGAATGGCATTTTCTTTTCCTCCATCATGCGGGGTTCAAGGTCCCGCCGGGCAGGTTCGTGAACGCTCATGCGTTCTGGCCTTGAGCTAGACTGCCGGAGATGGTGCGTCAACAAAAAAACCAACAAAATCAGTAATTTAGAAGAATTCCAAATTAGACATGCATCCTTTGGCGTGCAGGATGGTTTGTCCTCACGGCGCGCCGGTCCCAATCCGCCTTCGACCAATTGCGCATGAACAACGAAAATGCACTGTGGAACTGAAGCCTTAATCACTTTATGCTGTCCTGCAGCAAACGCGGTGTCGGACCCTGCCGACGAAGCCGCAGGAGGATATGACGCATGGATCTCGCGTATTTTTATTACGAGGCCGGGCATGTACTGCTCTCGCCCGCCCGTGCCGCAAACGACGCGACCCGCCTTTTCTTCAAGAACCCCGCCAACCCCCTCAGCTACACGGCCTACGGCAAGGCGATGGCGGCGGGCTGTGAACTGTTCGAGCGCACGACGCGCCGTTACGGCAAGCCGTCCTTCGATCTCGAAACGACGGAAATCAACGGGCGCGACATCGAGGTGCGCGAGCGCATCGTCTGGCGCAAGCCTTTCTGCAATCTCATCCATTTCGATCGCATGCTGCCGCGCGGCGTCGGCCCCCAGCCCAAATTGCTGATCGTCGCGCCGATGTCGGGCCACTATGCCACGCTCCTGCGCGGCACGGTCGAGACCTTCCTGCCCACGCATGAGGTCTACATCACCGACTGGGTCGATGCCCGCGAAGTACCGCTGACAGAAGGCACGTTCGATCTCGACGACTATATCGACTATATCATGGACATGTGCCGCCTGCTCGGGCCGGATGTCCACGTCATGGCCGTGTGCCAGCCCGCCGTGCCGGTGCTCGCGGCGGTCGCGCGCATGGAAGCGATGGACGACGAATCAGTGCCGTCCTCGATGATCCTGATGGGTGGCCCAATCGATACGCGCGAATCGCCCACCGACGTGAACCGAGGCGCGGAGGAACGCGGCACGGAATGGTTCCGCCGCAATTGCATCGTCAAGGTGCCGCCGCCCAATCCGGGCCTGTGGCGCGACGTCTATCCCGGCTTCTTCCAGCTCTCGGGCTTCATGGCGATGAATCTCGACCGCCATATCTCGGCGCATTGGGACATGTTCAACCATCTCGTCGAGAATGACGGCGATTCCGCCGAGAAGCACCGCGATTTCTACGATGAGTATCTCGCGGTGATGGATCTCACCGCCGAATTCTACCTGCAGACGGTCGAGACCGTGTTCGTGCGCCACTCCCTGCCCAAGGGCGAGATGATGCATCGGGACGAGAAGGTCGATCTCGGCGCCATCCGCCATTGCGCCATCATGGCGATCGAAGGCGAGCGCGACGATATTTCCGGTATCGGCCAGACCAAGGCAGCCCTGAAGCTGACACCGAACCTGCCGGATTCGAAGAAGACCTACCATCTGCAGGAGCGCGTCGGCCATTACGGCGTCTTCAATGGCGGGCGCTTCCGCCGCGAAATCGCCCCGCGTATCTGCGATTTCATCGAGGCGCATGAAAGCGACGTCGGCGCGGCCCGCCCGGCCCCCCGGCGCCAGCAGCCGCAGCTTCGCGCCGTGCGCTGATTCGGGCAAAACGCGCTGATTGTCAGTGAAGCCGGGGCAAGCCCCCCGGCTTTTTGCATCTGCGACACCCGCTTAGAGCGCTTTCCGACCTGACGGAGTCAGGCCGGGCGCTCTAAGTCATTGTTTGACGCATCATTCCGTCAGCCGGTATCCACCTGACGGAATGATGCTCTAATGCGCCTCGTCCCAG
>JAFIEI010000060.1 GCA_020832565.1 Salinarimonas sp.
CAGCGCTCGAAGGATTATTCCGATATCCGCGACAAGTACCGTCCCGGCCACGCGGATTACCCTTATGATATCAAGTACGGCGTGCGCGATTATCGCGGCGGCGGGCGCTCCTCGGCGCGCGAGACGGCCGCCCGCGTTGCCGCCGGCGCCATCGCCCGCAAGGTCGTGCCCGGCCTCAGCGTACGCGGCGCGCTGGTGCAGATGGGGCCGCACAAGATCGATCGCGCCAACTGGGACTGGGAGGAGATCGCGCGCAATCCCTTCTTCTGCCCCGATGCCAAGGCTGCCGCCTTCTACGCCGATTATCTCGACGAGATCCGCAAATCCGGCTCTTCGATCGGCGCGGTGATCGAAGTGGTGGCCGAAGGCGTGCCGCCGGGGCTGGGGGCGCCGGTCTATGGCAAGCTCGATACGGAGATCGCGGCCGCGCTGATGTCGATCAACGCGGTCAAGGGCGTCGAGATCGGTGCGGGCTTTGCCGCTGCCGCGCTGACCGGCGAGGAAAACGCCGACGAGATGCGACCCGGCAATGCGGATGCGCCGACCTTCACCAGCAATCAGGCCGGCGGCATTCTCGGCGGCATCTCCACCGGCCAGCCGGTGGTGGCGCGCTTCGCCGTGAAGCCGACCTCCTCGATCCTGACCCCGCGCGCCACCGTGACGCGCGACAATGCGGAAACCGATATCCTCACCAAGGGTCGCCACGACCCCTGCGTGGGCATCCGCGCCGTTCCCGTGGGCGAGGCCATGCTGGCCTGCGTCATCGCCGATCACTATCTCAGACACAGAGGCCAGGTCGGCGAAAGCGCCGGCTGGCCTGCAGGCGGTCTTTGACTGTCTTCCCCTTCATCACCATTGTGAGCCACCATGCCCCAATCCGTCACTGAAGCCATCGAAGCCTTTGCCGCCGGCGAGATCGTCATCGTCACCGATGACGATGATCGCGAGAACGAGGGCGATCTGATCGTCGCCGCGACGCATTGCACGCCCGAGAAGATGGCCTTCATCATCCGCCATACCTGCGGCATCGTCTGCGCCCCGCTGACCCAGGCCGAGGCGCGCCGGCTGCGCCTCGATCCGATGGTGCCCTCCAACGATGCCCCGCTCGGCACCGCCTTCACCGTCTCCGTCGATACCCGCCATGGGCTCACCACCGGTATCTCCGCCGAACAGCGCTGCAACACCGTGCGCGCGCTGGCCAACGGCAATATGGGCGCGGAAGATTTCGTGCGACCCGGCCATGTCTTCCCACTGATCGCCAAGGAAGGCGGCGTCCTGATGCGCTCCGGCCATACCGAGGCGGCGGTCGATCTGTGCAAGCTCGCCGGCCTCCCGGAAGTCGGGGTGATCTGTGAACTCGCCAATGACGACGGCACCGTGATGAAGGGCGAGCAGATCACCGCCTTCGGCGAAAGCCATGGCCTCAAGCGCCTCTCGGTGGCGGATCTGATCGCCTATCGCCAGGCGCGCGAGAAGCTGGTCGAACGCCTCGGCAGCTTCCCCGTCGAGACCAAATACGGGGAAATGACGGCCTATGCCTATGCCACGCCCTTCGACGAAGTGCAGCATTTCGCCCTGGTGCACGGCCCGGTTGGTGACGGCCATGACGTGCTCGCCCGGCTGCACCGCGCCAATGTTGTGACCGACATCTTCCAGGGCGGCGCGAGCCTCGATGCGGCGCTGGCGCGGATCGCGCAGGAGGGACGCGGCGTGGTCGTCTATCTGCGCGAGGGGACGGCGGGCGTGCCGATGACCTCCTTCAAGGCGGATACGACCGGTACCGAGGCGGAGCGCACCCGCACCTGGCGCGAGGTCGGGCTGGGTGCGCAGATCCTGCGGGATCTCGGGGTGCAGTCGATCCGCAACCTGTCCTCGTCGAAGCGTTCCTTCGTCGGTCTCGGCGGGTTCGGCATCGAGATCAAGGGTGTCGAAACGCTCTAATATTGTGCGACATGGCTGGCGCGGCGGGTCGCAGGGCCCGTGCGCCTTCCTTTCTCGCGCCTCCCGAGAGGCTCAGGCGAATTCGAGGATCACGGCATCCACGGCGAGGCTATCGCCTTCCTTCGCGACGATCTTCGCGATCGTGCCTTCACGCTCGGCGCGCAGCACGTTCTCCATCTTCATCGCCTCGACCATGACCAGCGGCTCGCCGATCTTGACCTCCTGGCCCTCGCTCACGAGCAGGGCGCGCACGAGGCCCGGCATCGGGCAGAGCAATTGCTTGGTAGCGCCGCCGTCGCGCTTCTCCGGCATGATCGCGGCGAGATCCGCCTCGCGGCGGGTATAGACGCGCACATCCGCGAAAGCGCCTGCATGCGACAGCTGCACCCCGTTGAGAATGACGCGCACCTGCATGGCCGCCGGCACCCCGTCGATCGTGCCGCTCCAGACCGGATCACCGGGCTTCCAGCCGCTGGCGACGAGGACCTGCGTGCCCTCGGCGAAATTGATGGCGAGCTGGCCTTCCGCCTCCGCGATGGTGATGTCGTGGCGCGCGTTCCCCAGCATGACCGAGCGTTCAAGGGTAAAGCGCACGGCTTCGTCCGGGCGCATCTGGCCGCTGATGCGGCGCTTGCGCTCGTTGAGCAGATGGTCGATCTGGGCACCTACAGCCGCCATGCGCAGGGCGACGACTCCTTCCGGTGCCGGCAGGGCGAAGCCGTCGGGGAACTCCTCGGCGATGAAGCCCGTCGACAGCCGGCCTTCACGCCAGCGCGGATGGGCCATCAGGGCGGAGAGGAAGGGGATGTTGTGGCGGATGCCTTCGATGGCGAAGGCATCGAGCGCACGGGCCTGTGCCTCGATCGCCTGTTCGCGGGTGGGGGCATGGGTGACGAGCTTGGCGATCATCGGATCGTAGAAGATGGAGATCTCCCCACCCTCGGTGACACCGGTATCGTTGCGCACGCTGACCCCGTCCTCGCCCGAATCCGCCGGCGGGCGATAGAGCGTCAGACGCCCCGTCGAGGGCAGGAAGCCGCGCGTGGGATCCTCGGCATAGATGCGGCTCTCGACCGACCAGCCGTCGAGCTTGATATCGTCCTGCGCATGACGCAGCTTTTCGCCGGCGGCGACGCGGATCATTTCCTCGACGAGATCGATCCCGGTGATCATCTCGGTGACGGGATGCTCCACCTGCAGGCGGGTGTTCATTTCGAGGAAGAAGAAGGACTTGTCCTGCCCGACGACGAATTCCACCGTGCCGGCGGAATCGTAGGCCACCGCCTTGGCCAGAGCCACGGCCTGCGCGCCCATCTCGCGGCGGGTCTCCTCGTCGAGCAGCGGGCTCGGGGCCTCCTCGATCACCTTCTGATTGCGCCGCTGGATCGAGCATTCGCGCTCCGAGACCCAGATCGCGTTTCCGTGCTTGTCGCCGAGCACCTGGATCTCGATATGGCGCGGATCGACGATGAACTTCTCGACGAAGACCCGGTCGTCACCGAAGGAGGAGGCCGCTTCCGATTTGGCGCGGGCAAAGCCCTCCGCAACCTCGTCCGCCGAATGGGCGATGCGCATCCCCTTGCCGCCGCCGCCGGCGGAGGCCTTGATCATCACCGGATAACCGATCTCGTCGGCGATCTGCACCGCGTGTTCGGGGTTCTCGATCACGCCGAGGAAGCCCGGCACGGTGGAGACCTTCGCGGTGGCCGCCGCCTTCTTGGATTCGATCTTGTCGCCCATTGCCGCGATCGCGCCCTGATTGGGCCCGATGAAGACGATGCCGGCTGCCTTCAGCGCATCGGCGAAGGCCTCGCGCTCGGAGAGGAAGCCGTAGCCCGGATGCACGGCCTGGGCGCCGGTCTGCCTGCAGGCCTCGATGATTTTTTCGATGACCAGATAGGATTCCGCTGCGGCTGCCGGCCCGATATGCACCGCCTCGTCCGCCATCTCCACATGCAGCGCGTCGCGGTCCGCGTCGGAATAGACGGCGACCGTCGCGATGCCCATCCGACGGGCCGTCTTGATGATCCGGCAGGCGATTTCGCCGCGATTGGCGATGAGAATCTTGTCGAACATGGAGAGGCTGGACTCGCTCGGTTGGACGCATTTGACCGCAGGTTGGCCACCGGTTTCGTCCATCATCTCCCGCCCCCTGTCAAGCATGAGCGCATAGGCGGATCGACGGGAAGCATAGCTGGAGCCTCAGGTTGGCGATGGTACAGGGTGCCGTCGCGCAAATGCACATCCGAAGGCTCCGCGATTTCCCGCATGCGCGCGCCGGCGCGGCAGATTATGCTGTTCACGTTACATGTCGCCAAACTGCCGTGTGACCAAGCACCGGCTTCTGCCGCGAAGCCTCACTTTGCCGAACCATCTTTGCGAGACCATCATGACCAGTGTCCTGCATCGCAGCCTCAAAGCCACCTATCCCAAGGCCGCGAGCGGCCACGGCATCTATATCCGCGACACGGAAGGGCGCGACTATATCGACGCTTCCGGCGGCGCGGCGGTTTCCTGCCTCGGGCACATGCATCCCGATGTGCTGGCCGCCATGCGCAAGCAGATCGACGAGCTCGAATACGCCCATACCGGCTTCTTCACGACGGAAGCCGCGGAGCGGCTCGGCGATGATCTCGTGGCGCATGCGCCGGAGGGGATGTCGCATGTCTATTTCGTCTCGGGCGGTTCGGAGGCGATCGAGGCGGCCTTGAAGATGGCGCGGCAGTATTTCGTCGAGATCGGCCAGCCGCAGCGCGCGCGCTTCATCGCCCGCAAGCAGAGCTATCACGGCAATACGCTCGGCGCGCTGGCTGTGGGCGGCAACGAATGGCGCCGGGCGCAGTTCGAGCCGCTGCTTGTGAAGACGCATCACGTCTCCCCGCCCTATGCCTATCGCGACCGCCGCGCCGACGAGAGCGACGCCGAATACGGCGAGCGTCTCGCGCAGGAGCTCGAGGCGATGATCGCCGAGCTCGGCCCGGACACCATCATCGGCTTCATCGCCGAGACGGTGGGCGGTGCCACCGCCGGCGCCCTCACCGCACCGGAGGGCTATTACAGGCGCGTGCGCGAGATCTGCGACCGCCACGGTATCCTGCTCATCCTCGACGAGGTGATGTGCGGCATGGGCCGCACGGGGTCGCTGCATGCCTGCGAGCAGGAGGGCGTCACCCCCGATCTGATGACCATCGCCAAGGGCATGGGCGGCGGTTACGCGCCGATCGGCGGGGTGCTGGTGCATGAAAAGATCATCGACGCCTTCGCCTCGGGCTCCGGCCTGTTCCAGCACGGCCATACCTATCTCGGCCACCCGCTGGCCTGCGCCGCCTCGCTCGCGGTGCAACAGGTGATCCGCCGCGACAATCTTCTGGAGAACGTGCGCAAGCAGGGGAAATACCTGATGCAACGCCTCGAGGCGCGCTTCGGCAACCATCCCCATGTGGGTGACATTCGCGGGCGCGGCCTGTTCCAGGCGATCGAACTCGTCGCCGACCGCTCCTCGAAGGAGACCTTCGACCCGGCGCGCAAGCTGCACGCGAAGGTCAAGCAGGAGGCCATGGCGCGCGGCCTGATGTGCTACCCGATGGGCGGCACCATCGACGGCATCCACGGCGACCACGTGCTGCTCGCACCGCCCTTCATCGTCGACGAGGCGGATATCGATGCCATCGTCGAGAGGCTGGGTGATGCCGTGGATGCGGCGATCGGGTGACATTCGCCGTCGCGGGCACATGCGGACAGGCTTCTTGTCGAAGCTTCGCTGCCCCTGTTTCCCGCGACGTTCGCCGGTGGCGATTGCAGCGCGACCCTGCAGGCACTAGATTCCGGCTTCAATGAAGCGAATGGATCAGGCGTGCGCGACTATATCGGACGTATCTTGCGCAAGGGCGCCGCCGTCTCACCACCGGTGATCGAGGGGCAGGCAGTGCCCACGCCGACCCTGTGGCTGCTCGGGAAGACCGGGGCCGGCAAGTCGTCGCTGGTCCGGGCGCTGACGGGGGAATCGCAGGTGGGTGACGGATTCGCCCCCTGCACGCGCACCGCCATGGCCTATGAATATCCCGCCGGGCGTCCGGTCCTGCGTTTTCTCGATACGCGCGGGATCGGCGAGGTCGGCTATGATCCCTCGGAAGATCTCGCGGAAGCCGGGCGCGGCAGCCATGCCGTGCTCGTCGTGGCTCGCCTCGACGATCCGGTCCAGGGTGCGGTGGCCGACATCCTGCGTGAATTGCGCCGGCGTCGCCGTGATCTGCCGATCCTCGTGGCCCATACCGGCGCCGATCTCGCCGAGAGCGAGGCGGTCGCCGCGCGCGCTCGGGCCGCGACACAGGAACGCTTCGAAACCGCGACGGGCGATACGCTGCCCAGTGTCACCCTCGCCCTGCCGCCCGAAGAGGACGGCGTCGTCGAGGGGCTCGACGCCTTGCGCGATGCGATCGCGAAACTGCTGCCGGATGCGGCTTTAGTGATCATGCGCGAGCGGATTCGCGACGCCGAAACCGCGCGCTTTGCCGAAATCAAACCGCTGGTGATGTGGTATGCCGGCGCTGCGGCCGCGAGCGACGTCGCGCCGGTGATCGGCGCCGTCGGTGTGCCGGCGATCCAGGGGGCGATGCTGCATGCCATGGCCGGGCGCTACGGCGTGACATGGACCGCGAATCGCGCCGGTGCCTTCGCCGGAGCACTCGGCTCGGGGGCGCTGTTG
This sequence comes from Salinarimonas sp., assembly GCA_020832565.1. GTDB lineage: Bacteria > Pseudomonadota > Alphaproteobacteria > Rhizobiales > Beijerinckiaceae > Saliniramus. The sequence goes on from JAFIEI010000060.1 coordinate 6,647, forward strand.
CGCTTTGCCGGATCACATGCCGCACGCCAGGCGGCCAAGCTCGTGCCCGTGGTCGGACAGACGCTCGGGGCGGCGAGTGCCGCGGCGATCAGCTTTGCCACGACCTTCGCACTGGGGCGCGCCGCAGCCTATTGGCTCGATCGGGAATCGCGCGGCGAGAGCGCCAGCGCCGACGACCTGCGACGCCTCTATGAAGAGGCCTTTGCGAGGGCACGCGATGTCCCTCGCTGAACGCCTGCGCCGGGCCTATCTGCGCTGGAGCAGGCTGGGTGCCGCCAGCCTCCTGGTTCTGCCCTTCGCCGTGACCTCGTTGCTCGGCTTTCTCTGGCTGCATGAGCGCGGGATGCTCTTGTGGTTCGTGCTCGGCTGCGTCGGCCTCGCCAGCGGTATCTGGAGCGGGCGCCTCGCCCTTGCCTGGCAACACCGCCGCCGCGCGCGAGCCCGGGGCGAAGCGATCGATGAGGACGATTCGCAGGATGCGGGCGAGGGCTTGCGCGCGCGGCTTGCGCATCCCCCGATCGACCCCGAATGGAGCGCGCGCGAGACCGAAATCTACGAAGCGGCCCGCGCGGCGATTACCGAGCGCCTCACCGGGCCGGTCGAATGGGAGAGCCTGCCCGAACAGGCCGTTGCCGTCGTCGAGGACGTGGCCGGGCGCATGTCGGGCGGCAAGCGCGGAGCGCTCGATTTCACCCTGCCGGAAGCGCTTTTGCTGATCGACCGGGTGGCTTTGCGCTACCGCGAGTTCCTGCGCAGCCACGTGCCGTTTTCCGACCAGCTCTCGATGCGCTCGGTGCATTGGTTGTGGAGCCGCCAGGACCAGGCCCGCACCGCCTGGAAATACGGCTATCTCGCCTATCGCGGCCTGCGTCTCGCCTTCAACCCGCCCGTAGGCGTGTTGCGCGAGCTGGAGCGCGCGGCGACGGCGGGGCTGCAGGATCGCCTCAGCGACCAGGTCGTGCGCGATGCCCAGGCAATCCTGCTCGAGGAGGTGGCGCAAGCGGCGGTCGATCTCTATTCCGGGCGGCTAAAATTCTCCGATGCGGAACTGATCGAGATCCAGCTCGGCTCCGAATTGCGCGACCGCCGCAGCCTGGCGCGCCCCGATGATCCCGTACGCATCATCGTCGTCGGCCAGATCTCTGCGGGCAAATCGACCCTGATCAACGCGCTCGCCGGCGACGAGAAGGCCGAGACCGATCTCGCGCCGACCACCGATACGCTCACGGCGCATGAAATGGAGATCGACGACATCCCCTGCCGCCTGATCGACACGATGGGGCTCGACGGATCGTCCCGGGTGCACAAGGCGCTGACGGCGGAGATCCTCGAAGCGGACATGGTGCTCTGGGTGCTGCGCGCCAACCGCCCGGGCCGCGCCGTCGACATCGCCCTGCGAGACGCGGTGATGGCGGCATTCGCGGAAGATCCCGCGCGCCGGATACCGCCGATCATCCCGCTCGCGACGGCGGTCGATATGCTATTGCCGGATTGGCCCTATACCGAAAACCGCCTGCCCGAGGCGGCCCAGCGCGTGATCGGCCGGATGATCACGGCCCTGCGCGCCGATTTCGCCGGCCCGCTCGGCGACAGGCCGCCGATCCCGGTCTGTGCGCGTCCACCTTCATGGAACCTCGATACCCTTCACAATGCCATTGCCGCACAGCTCGGCGACGCGCTGATGACGCAGCGCAATCGCCGCCGGCTGGAAAGCCCGCAGGGCCTGCGTTTCGGTGAGAATCTCGGCCGTGCCGGGCGCGGCGTCGCAGCCGGGGTCAAGGTCTTCGGCGGGCGGCTATGGCAGGCGGCGCGCAATCCCGGGGATAAAGATGCTGCCCCGACGAAGGAAGTCGGTCCCCGATTGCCTGCCAAGGAGCCCGCAAAAGGAAAGACGCCCGAATCGGGCGTCTTCCGCAAGCCGCGCGCGCCGAAGGACTGACACGCGCAGGGTGTCGCAGGGGCCGATTGCTCAGCCGGTCTTTTCCTTGAGCACGCCGCGCCGGATCTGATCCTCTTCGATCGATTCGAAGAGCGCCTTGAAATTGCCCTCGCCGAAGCCTTCATCGCCCTTGCGCTGGATGAACTCGAAGAAGATCGGCCCGATCACGGTCTTGGAGAAGCGCTGCAGCAGGCATTTCGTATAGCCGCCCTCGACCACGCCCTCGCCGTCGATGAGGATGCCGTTCCTCTGCAGCCGCTCCAGCGGCTCCTCGTGATTGGGCAGGCGCTTTTCGATGCGGGAATAGTAGATGTCGTTGGGGGCGGGCATGAAATCGAGCCCGTTGCCGATCAGCGTCTCGATGGACTTGTAGAGATCCGTCGAGCCGAGCGCGACATGCTGGATACCCTCGCCCTTGTATTCGTCGAGATATTCCTGGATCTGGCCGGATTCGCCGGCATCCTCGTTGATCGGGATGCGGATCTTGTTGTCCGGGCTCGTCATCGCCCGCGAATGCAGGCCGGAGAGCTTGCCGGCAATGTCGAAATAGCGGATCTGGCGGAAGTTGAAGAGCCGCTCGTAGAATTCGGCCCATTCATTCATCCGCCCGCGATGAACGTTGTGGGTGAGGTGGTCGATGTAATGCAGGCCCACACCTTCGGGATGCGGATCGCGTTCGCCGAGCCATTCGAAATCGACATCGTAGATCGAGCCCTTCGCGCCATAGCGATCGACCAGATAGATCTGCAGGCCGCCGATCCCCTCGATCGCGGGAATGTTGAGCTCCATCGGCCCGACCTGCGTCTTCGCTGGCTTGGCACCCAGCGACAGCGCGCGCTCATAGGCGTGGCGGGCATCGACGACGCGAAACGCCATGGCGGGTGCCGAGGGGCCGTGCTTCTGGGCGAATTTCGCAGCAAAGCTCTCCGGCTCGGCATTGAGGATGAAATTGATGTCGCCCTGGCGGTAGAGCGTAACGTTCTTCGAGCGATGGCGCGCCACGGCGGTAAAACCCATCACTTTGAACAGGCGATCGAGTTCTGCCGGATCGGGATGACAGAATTCGACGAATTCGAATCCATCCGTGCCCATCGGATTGTCTTCCGAAATCTCCGGGGGCGGGGCATCGTGGGGGAAGGGACCCATAGTTTCCTCCTGATTGGTGACGGTGCGCCCGTATTCAGGCGTCCGGATCGTGATCGGGTGCGAGCTTGCGGGTATGGGCGTCGAGCTTCTCGATCAGCCGGATGAACTCCTTGCGTTCGGCCGGATCGAATGCCGCGGTTATCTCTTCCTCGAAAGCGCGTGCCTGCGGCACCACCGCTTCGTAGATTGCGCGGCCCTCATCGGTGAGGCGCAGATGCTCCTCGCGCATGTCATAGGCATTGGGTTCCTTGCGCAGGAGCCCGCGTTTGACGAGCGCTGCCACCGCACGCGACACGGTGGATTTGTGCATCATCCCGTGAAGCGCGATATCGCGACCGGTACAGACCGGGTATTGTCCGAGCGTGGCGATGATGCGCCATTGCGGAATGGTGAGCTGGAAGCGCTCGGCATAAATGCGCGCGACCGCGTTCGACGTGCGGGCGGAGAGGATCACCAGCCGGTAGGGCAGGAATTCCTCCAGCCGGAGCAGGACCCGGCTGTCATTGGCTGCAACGGAAACCGACATGCATCCTCGCACTGTTCGTTGACAGTGCAACCAATCTGCCACAAAATTCGTTCCACGAGCAACCAAATTCTCTCCGGCGCCAGCTCGGGCCGGTGTGACGGGAGGTCCATGATGGAAGCACGCTACATGTCCGGCTTCGGCAACAGCTTCGAGACCGAGGCCTTGCCGGATGCGCTGCCGGTCGGGCGGAATTCGCCGCAGAAATGCAATTACGGCCTCTATGCCGAGCAGCTGTCCGGCTCCCCCTTCACCGCTCCCCAGGCCACGAACCAGCGCTCCTGGCTCTATCGCATTCGCCCGGCGGTCAAGCATTCGGGCCGCTATGTGAAGGTCGACAAGCGCCATCTGCGCACGGCACCCTGTCGCGAGGATACCGATACGCCCATCGGCCAGATGCGCTGGAGCCCGGTGCCGATGCCCGATGCGCCGGTAAGCTTCGTCGAGGGCCTGTGCACGGTGACGACGGCGGGTGACGCGGATACGCAGGTCGGCATGGCGGCGCATCTGCTGCTCGTGACGCGCTCGATGAAGGATGAGTATTTCTTCAATGCTGATGGTGAATTGCTGATCGTGGCGCAGGAAAACCGGCTGCGCTTCTGCACGGAATTCGGTGTCATCGAAATCGAGCCCGGCGAGATCTGCATCATCCCGCGTGGCGTGATCTTCCGCACCGAGCTCATCGACGGACCGGCGCGGGCCTATATCTGCGAGAATTACGGCGGCGCCTTCACCCTGCCGGATCGCGGCCCGATCGGTGCCAACTGTCTGGCCAATCCGCGCGATTTCCTCACGCCCGTCGCAGCTTACGAGGATCGCGAAGTACCCTCGAAGCTCTTCGTGAAGTGGGGTGGTGAGCTCTATCTCTCGGAGATCGGTCAGTCACCGCTCGACGTCGTCGCCTGGCACGGCAATTACGCGCCCTACAAATACGACCTGCGGCATTTCTCGCCCGTGGGCGCGATTTCCTTCGATCACCCCGATCCCTCGATCTTCACGGTGATGACAGCGCCTTCCGAGACGCCCGGCACGGCCAATATCGACTTCGTCATCTTTCCCGAGCGCTGGATGGTGGCGGAGAACACCTTCCGCCCGCCCTGGTATCACCGCAACATCATGTCGGAATTCATGGGGCTGATCTACGGCGTCTATGACGCCAAGCCCGAAGGCTTCACGCCGGGCGGTTTCAGCCTGCACAATTGCATGCTGCCGCACGGCCCCGACGAGCAGGCTTTCGAGCATGCCTCGAACGGCGAGCTCAAGCCCGTCAAGCTGACAGGCACCATGGCTTTCATGTTCGAGACCCGCTTTCCCCAACGCATTACCCGCTATGCTGCGGATCTGCCGGAACTGCAGGACAATTACATCGATTGCTGGGACGGGCTGAACAAGCATTTCGACCCGGACCGCAAGGATCCGTGGGAAAGCTGATCGCGCCGATACAAGAAAGGCCGCCCCGATGGAGGGCGGCCTTTCTCATTCTCGAAGGCGTCGCTGCCGCAATCGGCCACGCTCACCCGCATGAAATCTTGCCCGGTCTTACGCGACCTTGCGCGAACGGCGACCGCGCGGCGTGCTCTCACCCTCGGGCGCCTTGCGGCGCTGGGCGCCGAGGCCCATGGCCTTGGCGAGCTCCGAGCGGGCCGAAGCGTAGTTCGGTGCGACCATCGGGTAATCCGCCGGCAGACCCCACTTGGCACGATACTCTTCGGGAGTCATGTCGTACTTCGTGCGCAGATGGCGCTTGAGCGACTTGAACTTCTTGCCGTCTTCGAGGCAGATGATGAAGTCCGGCGTAATGGACTTCTTGATCGACACGGCCGGAACCGGAGCTTCGACCTGCTCTTCCTGCGCGCCCGTGGAGATCTTCTGAAGCGTGCCGTGCACGGCCTCGATCAGGCCGGGGAGCTCGGCGGTAGGCAGAGAATTGTTGCTGACATAAGCAGATACGATTTCAACTGCCAGCTCGATATGGGCGTTGTCCTGCGCCGTTTCACTCATCGTTACGAACCTCTTTCAAAGTTAGGACCCGTGTTCATTTACCGGTTATCAACCGACGGGTGATGTTGCGCCCTCAGACATGCGTCGAGACAGCGCGAATTGCCTTGTTGCTCTGACAGGTATGTCAAAAAATATTTTTCATCAAGAGGAGTACAATAAAAATCGCGCACAATTTTTCGTCATGCACATGGATAACGAGAGTAAATCCCCTGATGAGCGCCTCGCGTTGCGTGCCTTCATGCGCGGCGATCCGGCTGTTTGCAAGGAATTCATCGAATCACCGCCCGCTTCGGTGAAGTCCGGGGTGCAGAGAAATCGAATCGATGTTCGATCGACGACATAAAGCAGTCCGGATCGCGATGACCAAAAGAAACGCCCCGGAAGCTTCGTGCTCCGGGGCGCGGGCAGCAAAACGACCGCGAATCACCTTTTCATTCACAGCGGTTTCAGGCCGGCCTCGATCGCCGCGCGCCTGTCTTCGAGGAAGGGTGGCAGCGCAAGGCTTTCGCCGAGGGTTTCCATCGGCTCGTCGACATCGAAGCCGGGACCGTCCGTCGCGATCTCGATCAGGATGCCGTTGGGTTCGCGGAAGTAGAGCGACCTGAAGTAATGCCGGTCGACCGGTCCGCTCGACGGCAGGCGGATACTGGCCAGGCGCTGGGCCCAGGCATCGTACTGCGCCTGGTCGGGCGTGCGGAAGGCGATGTGGTGCACGCCGCCCGCACCCTGGCCCGCCGGGGCGAGATCGGGCTCTGCGACCAGTTGCACCTCGGCATCCGGCCCGCCTTCGCCCATGGCATAGACCTGAACCCGGCGCCCGCCCTCCTCGAAGCTGCGCACGGCGCGCATCTCCAGGACCTTCGTCAGGACGAGATCGGTGGGGGCGGGATCGGGCACGCTCAGGGTGATCGGGCCGAGGCCCCGGATCTGGAACTGCGCCGGAACCGGGCTCTTCTCCCAGATTTCCCCCGCACCCGCCCCGCCATCATCGACGAGGCTGAGGCGCTGGCCTTCCGGATCCTCGAAATCGAGGCTCTCGCGGCCGTCGCGGGTGATGATTCCGCCATGGCTGACACCCTGCTCCGTAAAGCGCCCGACCCAGTATTCGAGCGCCGCGCGCCCCGTCACGCGAAAGGCGGTGCGGGTGATGGAACGGGTGCCGCGCCGCTCAGGCGGGACGGGCCATTCGAAGAAAGTGATGTCGCTCCCCGGACTCGCGCGCCCGTCGCCGTAGAACAGGTGATAGGCCGAGGTATCGTCCTGGTTCACCGTCTTCTTGACGAGCCGCAGGCCGAGCACCTGCGTATAAAAGGCGTGGTTTGCTGCCGCATCTGCGGAGATCGCGGTCAGGTGATGAATTCCGGTCAATTGCATGGCTTGGCACTCCTGCATGATATCTTGCAGGAAAATTTGCGCATTCGCAAAGCACAACACCAGGGCCGCAAGGTCGGCTTGTCACGAATGCAAGCAGACGCGCCTCAATGCACCGCAAGTCGCTCGGCGGATACCGAGCCCGCATCCGGCAGGGTAACGCTGAATACCGCACCCTCGCCCGGTTCGCTCTCGATGCTCAGGCGCCCGCGATGGCGGGCGACGATATGCTTGACGATGGCGAGGCCGAGCCCGGTGCCGCCCTTCTTGCGGCTCTGGGCCACATCGGCGCGGTAGAAGCGCTCCGTCAGGCGCGGCAGGTCGTCGCGCTCGATGCCGGGGCCGTAGTCGCGCACGCTCAGGGTCCAGGCCCGCCCCGGCGGCTCCGGCGGCGTCAGGCCGATATCGACGCGACCGCCGGAACCGCCGTACTTGACGGCGTTCTCGACCAGATTCTCGACGACGCGCAACAGTTCATCCCGGTCGCCGCAGATCATGGCGGGGCCTTTCGGCAGATTCTCGTGGAAGGTCACGCCCTCCTCCTGCGCCAGCGGTGCCAGCGTATCGAGGATCTGGCGGATCACCGGCATCAGGTCGATCGCCTCGGTCGGCGCCACATGGGCGCGCAGCTCGATACGCGACAGGGAGAGCAATTCATCGATCAGACGCGTCATGCGCATGGCCTGTTCGCGCATGATGGCAAGAAACCGTGCACGCGCATCCGCATCTTCACGGGCGGGGCCTTCGAGCGTCTCGATGAAACCGAGAACGGAAGCGAGCGGCGTGCGCAGTTCATGGCTGACATTGGCGATGAAATCGACCCGCATGCGCTCGAGCCGGTGCGCGTTGGTCAGATCGCGGAAATAGAGCATCACCGCCTCTTCGTCCTGTTCGGGGCCGGAGGCGATATCAAGCGGGCCGAGCAGCAATTCGAAGGCGCGCTCCGTCGGCAGGCGCTGGGTATAGGTCACCCGCGCCGGCGCCCGGGTGCGCAGGACCTGTTCGATCCCGCCCAGCACTTCCGGGGCCCGCAGGGCATAGGCGATCGGTGCGCGCCGGCGCATCGCCGGAAACAGCGTCTGCGCGGCGGCATTGGCCTCGCGCACGCGCGCCGCGCGGTCGACGAGAATCACCGGATCGGGGATATTGGCCAGAAGCGCCTCGGCCACGGCAATACGCTGATCGGCGGAGACCTGCAGGCGCTTTTGCGTCGTGCGCGCCCGGGTGACGGCGATGACGAGCGCCAGCGCCGTCGCCGATAATGCGACGGCGAGCAGGATCCAGCTGAAACCGTAGAAAAGGGTGGCGGTCGTGATCAGCGCGGCGCTCGCCACGGCAGCGCCGATCGCCGCACCGCGGGATGCCGCGCGCTCCAGCGCCCGCGTATCGAGGCGGGCCGGGTCCGTACTTCCGGAGGGATCTGATGCCGCCGATGCGCGAGGCAGGACGGGCGGTGGCGTATACTGGTTCATCGGCTCACCCGGTTCCCGATCGTGCATACCGGCTCCCCGCCTCGCCACTGCCTGCATTCACCCTGCAGCGGATCGCGCTTGCAAGGTTTCCTGAACGGTGAGTGCAGGTGATTCGGGAAACATCTACCCCACCAGAAAAACACGCAGATGCGACAGCATTGCGACAATCGCCCGCAATTTGCGGGAAATCGTCACGAATGTCATCAGGCGGTCATGGCCGGGCCAAATCCGCCGGTCCCGCGATCAGTGCCCTTCATAGGAAATCAGCGTGCGCACCTCGACATCCATGGCGCGCAGGCGATCGGCACCGCCGAGTTCCGGCAGGTCGATGATGAAGCAGGCCGCGACGATCTCCGCGCCGAGGCCCCGCAGCAGCTTCACCGCCGCCTCCGCCGTTCCGCCGGTAGCGACGAGATCGTCGACCAGCACCACCTTTTCGCCGGCGACCAGCGCATCGGCATGCATCTCGATCTCGTCGGTCCCGTATTCGAGGGCATAGGTCACGCTCACCGTACGGTGGGGCAGCTTGCCCTTCTTGCGGATCGGCACGAAGCCCGCCGAGAGCTGGTGCGCCACGGCGCCGCCCAATATGAAGCCGCGCGCCTCGATCCCGGCGATCTTGTCGACCTTGCCGCCCACATAGGGCTGCACGAGCGCATCGACCGCGCGGCGGAATGCGCCGGCATCACCGAGCAGGGTGGTGATGTCGCGAAACATGATGCCCGGCTTGGGATAATCGGGGATCGTGCGTACGGCATTCTTCAGGGCGGCTTCGAAGCTGGCATCCATATCGCTTCCTCTTCTGCGAGCATTGCGGGAAGGGTATCGGGGGTGTCGTGACGCGTTCAGCCCGTCAGGACGCGCCCGGCAACGGCATCGAGTTTCTTCATCAGTTCCGGATCGCGCGCTTCCGGCGCGGTGATGATCGCCACGTCGAGGGCATTGTGCGAGCCGTTCGGGCAGGGCTCGCGCTCGACGGGGAAATCGCGGGCCATGCGGGCAACGAGCCGCGCGGCATTCTCGGCATTGGCGAGCAGGACCTTGACGACGGCCGCGACGTCGACGGCGTCGTGCCCGTCGTGCCAGCAATCGTAATCGGTGACCATGGCGACGGTGGCATAGGTGATCTCGGCCTCGCGGGCGAGCTTGGCCTCCGGCATGTTGGTCATGCCGATCACGTCATAGCCGAGATTCTTGTAGGTGACGGATTCCGCGTAGGAAGAGAATTGCGGCCCCTCCATGCAGACATAGGTGCCGTTCTTCACATAGCCGATCCCCTCGGCCTCCGCTGCAGCGGCGAGGCGCGCCTGCAGGGCCGAGCCGACCGGATGCGCCATCGAGACATGCGCGACGCAGCCCTTGCCGAAGAACGAGGATTCGCGCTTGTGGGTTCGATCGACGAACTGGTCGACCAGAACGAACAATCCCGGATGCAGCGCCTCGCGGAAGGAGCCGCAGGCCGAAAGCGAGACGATATCGGTGACGCCGGCGCGCTTCATCGCGTCGATATTGGCGCGGTAGTTGATATCGGAAGGCGAGACCTTGTGGCCGCGCCCGTGGCGGGGCAGGAAGACGATCTGCGTCTGGCCGATGCGCCCGAAACGCAGGGCATCCGAGGGCTCGCCCCAGGGTGAGGTGACATGCTCTTCGCGGACATCTTCCATGCCGGGAAGGTCGTAGACTCCCGAACCGCCGATCACCCCCAATACCGCTTTTGCCATAGCCGAACTCCCTCGCTTCGTCGAAAGGCATCATTTGCCCGGAAATGCCTTGCGCCGCAAGGCCGGGAGAATTGGTGCGCATCTGCGCTTCGTTAACAGTTTTTAATTGCACTGGACGCAGAGCAGCGCTTGCGAGAGAATTCGCGCAGAAGAATTCCCATCCGGGGAGGATGTCATGGCTGCACAAATCCACCTCTTCCGCTGCCTCGACGACAATATCGGGGCACTGATTCGCGATCCCGCCGGCGGTGCCTGCGCCGCGATCGACGCGCCCGATGATGCAGCCATCGCGGCTGCGCTGGAGGAGACCGGCTGGGAACTGACCGATTGCCTCGTCACGCACAGCCATTGGGATCACGTGCAAGGGCTCGAAGCCCTCAAGGCGCGCACCGGCTGCCGCATCGTCGCCCCCGCTTCTGCAGGCGACGTGGCCGAGATGGCCGATACGATCGTGCGCGAGGGCGACAGCATCTGCATCGGCGAGATGGCGGCGATCATCTGGGAAACCCCCGGCCATTGCGCCGATCATATCGTCTATCATTTTCCCACCGATCATCTCCTGATCGCCGGCGACGTGCTCTTCGTGATGGGGTGCGGGCGGGTTTTCGGTGGCGATTTCGATTCGCTGCACCGGGCGCTCGAGCGCATCCGGGCGCTTCCGGATGACACGGTCGCGATCGTGGGCCATGACTACACTCTGGCCAATGCCCGCTTCGCCCAGAAAGTGGAGCCCGGCAATGCCGCCCTCGCCGAACGCATGCGCGAGGCCCAGGAGCGCGCCGAGCGGAAGGATCTCTTCGGGCTCACCACCATCGCCGAGGAGAAGGCGACGAACCCGTTCCTGCGCGTGCACGAGCCCGCGGTCGCAGAAGCGGTCGGGCTTGCCGGCGGGACGCCCGAGGCGATATTCCGGGCTCTGCGTGAATGGAAAAACAGGGGATAGGGAACATGGCGCATGCCATCGGCGGTCTGACTGCGGAAGAGGTGATCAAGCGGCTCGACCTGAAAGCGCATCCTGAGGGCGGCTATTTCCGCGAAACCTTCCGCGATCCCCTTGTGGATTCGAACGGACGCGCGGTCTCGACGGCGATCTACTATCTGCTCGGCCTCGGCGAGGTCTCCGAATGGCATCGCGTCGATGCCACCGAGATCTGGCACTATCATGCCGGCGCACCGATGGTGATCACCCTCTCTCCCAACGGCCATGATGCGCAGGCGCGCCATCTCGGGCCCGATTTTTCCAACGGGCAGGAGCCGCAGATCGTGGTCCCGGCAAATCACTGGCAGACGGCGACGTCGCTCGGCGCCTGGACGCTGGTCGGCTGCACCGTCGCGCCGGGCTTCGATTTCGCTGGATTCGAGATGGCCCCGCCAGGCTGGCGCCCGGTACCCCGCTGATGACGCGGACCCGCGTCGGCCCGGCAGGGCTGGAGGAGCGCGCGCTCAATGCCTGGCCGGCCCTCCAGAGCCTGATCGTCGACGGCTGGCTGGTGCGTTTCGCCGACGGCTATACCAAGCGCGCCAATTCCGCCTGTGCATTGCCGTCCGGCGCGCGGCCCCTCGCCGAGGCCGGACCGGCGATCGAGGATCTGTATCGCCGCAACGGGCAGGAACCGATTTTTCGCCTCACCCCGTTCGCGACGCGCGGCGACGATGCCTGGCTCGATGCGCGTGGCTATGCCCGGATCGAGCCGACCTCGGTGATGTACTGCGAGGATCCGGCGGGTCATGCCACGAAGGATCCGGCGCTCGGCTTCGCATCGACGCCCGATGAAACCTGGCTTGCCGGTTTCATCGCCGAAAACCGCCACGGCACGCATATCCGCCCCACCCTCATCGCCATGCTTGCCGCGATCCGGGTGGAGGCCTTCTACGCGACGCTCATCATCGACGGCGAGCCCTGCGGCTACGGGCTCGCGGTGATCGAGCGCGGCTGCGTGGGCTTGTTCGATATTCTCGTCGCCTCGCATCTGCGCGGGCGCGGCCTCGGGCGTCGGCTGGTTGCCGGCATGCTGGCTGAAGCGGTGCAACGCGGCGCCGGGGCGGCCTATCTGCAGGTGCTGGAGACGAACGAGACCGCGATCGCGCTGTACCGGCGCCTCGGATTCACCGAGTCATTCAGCTACGCCTATAGGGTGGCGCCGCGCTGACCGGCCAGAGCGGCAAGGCTTTGCCGATTCGCGATCACACCGCGATATTGTCGATCAGCCGCGTTTCGCCGAGTCTTGCCGCTGCGAGCAGCCGGCGCGGGCGTGCGGGGGCGGGGTCGCCGAGGCTGTCCGCATCGCGCAGGGCGAGGTAGTCGACGGCGAAACCCGCATGCGTGAGGCTTTCGCGCTCGCTTGCGATCACGCTCGTGGCATCCTCGCCGGCGCGGATCGCCGTTGCACAGCGTTGCATGGCCGCATGCAGAAGCGGTGCTCGGGCGCGTTCTTCGTGGCCGAGATAGCGGTTGCGCGAAGACAGGGCGAGGCCATCGGCCTCGCGCACGGTCTCACCGCCGAGAATCCGCACCGGGATGAAGAGATCGGCGACCATGCGCATGATCACTTTCAATTGCTGGTAATCCTTCTCGCCGAACAGCGCGATATCGGGCCCGCATTGCAGGAGCAGTTTGGCTACGACGGTCGCCACGCCGCGAAAATGGCCGGGTCGGAACGCGTCCTCGAGCCCCGCCGTTGCGGGCCCTTCCGGATTGATCATGGTCGAGCCGCCCGGCGGATACATTTCCTGCGCCTGCGGGGCGAAGACGAGATCGGCCAGCGGTGCCAGTGCCGCGCAATCCGCGTCGAAGGTGCGGGGATAACGGGCCAGATCCTCGCCGGGACCGAACTGGGTGGGATTGACGAAAATAGAGACGACGACCCTGTCCGCCTCGGCCCGGCCGCGTCGCACCAGGGAGAGATGACCCTCGTGCAGCGCGCCCATCGTCGGCACCAGCGCCACGCGCTCCCCGGCCGCGCGCCATTGCGCCACGGCCAGGCGCAGCGCGGCGACATCCTGCGCCACGGGCGGGGAAGCGGCGGTTTCACGGGGTGAACCGGTGGGATCGGACATCGCTTCCTTCCTCTGACGAATCGGCCCGGACGGCCATGCCGAGCGCAGCCTGATGCCTTTCGCATGTACCAGAGCCACCTGCGCGCGCAAATCCCCCGGCGCCCTTTACACGATTCACCGAGCCGGCAACGCGGATGCGAACGGCCCATGATCACGCTGGCCCGCCGCCCGGCTTTCTGCTAGATAACCACGCAAAGGCCCCGTAGCTCAGCAGGATAGAGCATCAGATTCCTAATCTGAGGGTCCCGCGTTCGAATCGCGGCGGGGTCACCATCTTCACAGAAGAGGGCGAATCTGAAGGCGCTGCCCGAATCCCGGCGAATTTGATCCGATAGCCTCGGCAGATTTTCCTCTTGAGCTTCCAACCATGTCAGGGTTCACACTACGCTCTGGTGATCGGCAAGGGCGGTATGGCGAGTCAGGCTTGGCGGGTTAGGCTTGGCGCCTGCCTCGTCCGGTCGCAATTGCGACGGATCAATGCGCCGGGGCGCAAATCAACCGACAGGTAATGCATGGCTCATCTGCTCGCCACATGCCGCACCATCCGCACCATCGCGATGCTTTCGTTCGCGATACTCGCGCTGGCGGTCTTGTCGGCCATGCCGGTGGCGGCGCATGCCCCGATCGTGCACGCACAGACGATGCAGACGATGCTGCAACAGCACGAACACCATCATCACGGCGCAATGGGCGCCGCCACGCACCACAACACGCATTCGCATGCGACGCATGCCGCCATGGCGCATTGCTGTCACGACGAGCCGGCTGATACCGCGGGTATCGATTGTGCAGCGGTTTGTGCAGCCATGGCCGGCTGCCAGTTGCAGATGATGCCCGGTGACGGGCTCATCGACATCGTTCCACGCGATGCGGCTCCGATTATCGGGCAGCCGGCATTCCAGGCCGAATTCTCGGCGGCTCCCGCGACACCTCCACCAAAAGCCCGGACCTGAATCACGCGCCCGCCATGGGCAGATGCAGATCCGATCCGTTCCGCAAGGAACATGCTTTTTGATGGAGACAGACGATGAAACGCAACATGCTTGCGCTCGCCCTCGTGGCGGGTATGACGACGATGGCTGCCGGGCCCGCGATGGCGCAGGGGCAACACGGCCAGCACGGTCAACACGGGCAGCACGGTCACAGCGCCGGCGAGGCCGCGCAAACCGCCCCCGATTCGCCGGAGGCGTCGCCGATGATGCCCGGCTGCCCGATGATGGGGGGCATGATGGGTCGGATGATGCAAGGCGGCATGATGCCGATGCATCAGATGCACAGTCAGGGTCATGCCGGGTCGCCTCATGCCGGGGCGGCACCTGCCGATATCGACATGAGCGCCTCCTCGATCGCCTTCCGGGCGG
>JAFIEI010000061.1 GCA_020832565.1 Salinarimonas sp.
ACGACGCAAGCCTTCGCCGAGGCATTCGATGCGGCGGTGGAGGTAATCGGCGGGGCGGGTTGAGTGTCGGCGGGCTTCTTGTCCGGCGGACCGATAGCCAGATCATTCAATACGCCGCTCCGGGCAGCAAATGTTAACCGTATCAGATGGGCTTTCGCCCCAGAAACCTCAGCGTCATGTTTCGGCCGAAACGCAGAAACGGATAGAGCGCCTTCGCAACCCGCTCATGTCGAAGCAATCCCGGACGCTGTGAAAGTCTCGACAGAAGACAGACCGCGTCTGCGCCGAAGTGGATGCGACCTTCGAGATCGACGATCATGCCTTCATTGAGGTCGAGCCCGTAACTGTCGGCGAGTTCAGGCTCCTCGCGGGCATCGACGAGACGCACGGTGTATTCCTCGCGCAGCCGCTGATAGGCGGCGTAGCGCGAGCAGAACGGACATTCTCCGTCATAGATGATGCGCAACTCGGCCATGGCCTTGAATCCGATCGATGAAGTTGTGCACGCGAGCCGGATCGAGCAGGGCCAGATAGAGCACCATGGCGGTCGCCGAATAAGTGTGCACTGGCAGCATCAGATAGAAACCCGCATGCAGGGCAAGCCCGAGAGGCAAGGCCCAGATATGCCAGCGCGGCACGAGAATCGCGACAGCGAGGGCATATTCGACGATGACCACCATGATGGCGAGTGCCGCGATAAGACCTGGATAGGCGAGTACGAATTCGAGTGCGCGCCCGGAATAAGTCCAGACGAAGGTCTGTTCGAGGCGCTCGCCCGAGAGGAAAGCGCGGTCCGTCTTGTCGATTGCCGTCCAGAAATACATTGCGGACAATTGCAGGGCGATCAGACGCTGCCCCCATAAAGCTCCGTACTCGCGCGGGCCCTCATGCGTCGCCGGCACCCGCTGCGCCACATTCAGCGCGCGCAGCCTGTCGATGGAGTAGGAACGCCCGCATGCGGTGAGGCCGAGCAGAATGCAGGCTATGGCCAGCAGATAGACATGATGATGGGCCCAGCCCGGCGTCTGGGTCACCGCACCCGCGATATACAGGACAAGTACACTCACCCCGGTGCCGAAGCAGGCAAGCCGGCTGAGATACCCGATGAACATCATCGCCACGAACAAGAAGAACATACCCGATAACAGCAACACGAACGGGTTTTCCACCTGATGAAATCCGATTTCCCCACCGAAGCGCGAAATCGCGATCGTCGCGAGCGCGATCCGCATCAAGGCTGCAGCACGCGTCGATCCGGTGAAGGATGGCCCCCAGGCGTCCAGACGGGCGGCGAGTCTGCGCATTTCATTCGACACCGCGCATCTCCTCTCCTGATCGAGAGGCGGCGGCACGCCGCAGCGAACGCTCGCAAAGATTGTCCTGGCTGGCAGCCTGCCAGCCCTCGCGCGTGCCGATGACGCCCTCGAAGCTTACGCGGTCCCCACCATATGTATCCCGCTCGGCGCAAAGCCGTGTGGCGAAGCCGGCAAAGTCTTCATTGCTGAGGATGCGGTGCTCGAACGTATAGTGAATTACACGTGGATATGCAGGCAGATCCAGTGCATCCAAAGGCGACAGCCTGGCGACAACGGTATCATCACGCCAGATCAGGAACTCTCCCTGCGGGATACCGACGCCGACGCCGGAATACATGACCCATTCACGCAAGAGCAGATGATGCACACCGAAAACCTGCCCTGCAGCCGGCGCGAGCAAGATGAACAGTGCGATCAAACCGAAGCCGAAGCGCCGTGCCAGCACGGGCAGCCCGCCCAGGCGCGAGGCCGTGCCATCAATATCATCGGCAGAAGTGGTCTCGCCGCGCACGACGTCCTCCGGTTCAATCCAGCGACGATATTGGATGAAAGACGTTAAGTTCAGTCTAATAGCGGTGCGTGCTCGCGCAACGCAGCCGCAGCAATGTCTGGGGCAGGCTCCTGCTCACGAAGTGCCGGGCTGCTCGATAGATCGCGAGACACCGGTTGCCGATGACATCCTTCAGAGGATCCTGAACACGATTCGCGAGTCGATTTGTATGATTTCGGTCGGAAAAGGGCAGATCTTGTGTGCCGGAGCAAGAATCCGGATTTACATACCCATCAGCCTGATCATTTGCAGTGCGAAAGGCATGAGGAACGGCTCAACAAGCGTTTTGTATACATGAAAAGCATAGGAAACCAACATAACTCCAAGAAGAAAATATAAAGAAGAAATAAAATACGGAAAGAAATATTGAGGTGCGCGCAGCGTATTACGAAAAGATTCTGCACGACTCGCTATAAGATCAGCCCAGTTCCAGAACGACACAAGGGGTGGGACCAGGACGGCCACACCAAGTAGAATCAAAAAATTATGCGCCAGTACAACACTGACATCGAACAACTGCGGAAATACATCGGAATCTTTCTCACCCAGACGAGGCTGTACGAATATTGCTAGAATACTGATCGCAGCCACAGAGAACCAAATCGCCATGGAACGTCTTTTTGCACTGTTCCGCTCATCGGCCAGTGAACGCATTTCGCAGCTCTTGATGGAAGCGGAAACTGACTGGCTGAGAGCATCGGCTTCGAAGGTCACCAGTTGCTTCGGGTGAAGTGCGCGCGTTGAGCAAGCCTCGAAAGCCCGTGCGTAAGCAATCACCCCCTGTGTCCGGATCAGGGGCTCCGGATTGCGGATCCGGCGCTGGCCGATGACGTGGTGGTGGAGCGCATACAGTAACCTGTTGCGCCATTCGACATCCTCCGGATCCGTTTCCTGCAAACCGAGAAGGGTATCTGTCTGCGGCTCATGGTGCTGGTGGGCATGGGCGACGTCTCGAAGAAAGAAATAGGCTTGCTCCGCGAGATAACGCGGATAGTCCACGCCGATCGTTATTGCTTGGTTCACACTTTCCTCACCCAGAGATGCATCTCTGAATTCGGGTTTATTCATGCGAACGACTCCGTCGCGTGCGAGCATGAATTCGACGTGAATCGGAACATGCTGTGCGAGGTAGTCGCCGATGCGCGAATAATCGTCTTCCGGTGATCGGGCGGGCCCGTAGGAGCGCAAGCGATGGAGTTCGCTGATCGCTTCATCGACCTTCGCCACAATACCGGTATCGGGATGCGTCGTAACAGCTTTCCCAAGGAAGCGAAGATACAATTTGATCGGGACAATACTGATCCGACCGATGAGCTTCGCGTCATTGCGCGATGTCGCCTTGTCGGATTGGGCGGCGAGAACAAATGCGAAGGTTCCGCTGCGCCCCGTCAGCGTGTCGGTCAGGAGCGGAAACGTGGCGTCGCTGAGCTTACGAATCTGGCGAACGAGAATGTAGCGGATGTCGGCCGGATCCACGCGATTAGCGTAGTTGGTACGTACCGGGTGGTCGGTATCGCCCACATGTCGGAAGGACAGACGCCCGACGGCAGTCGAAACCCAGGCCGAATACGGCCATGCGGCTAACTGTTCGTCGGAGCAAGCATTATCCGGGTCTTCTGATTCCACGTTTGAGCGACTCGACTGAAAGACGACCGCTCACTTCTAACCTGCCTTCCTTATGGTTGTAAACCATGCCGCATTGCACTCTTGAATCGGGCATCCAGTCGTCTTTCGGGCGAACGCGCCCCATGAGAATGTCGCGCCATGAATCGATCCGGGCGCGATTCTTGCCTGCCTCGGTACGATCGATGCGAAATCCGGAGAGCCCGATTCTGATCAGGAGCAGGCCCAGAAAAAGTGCCGGAATCGCTGCAATATAATGAAACATTTCCATGGCGAAATCCTGCAAGAATCAGTTCACGTCGCGACTATAGACGGCACGATTCCGTCTGTGAATCGTTAACGGAACCACCCGATTGCAACGGCTGCTGCGCTCGGATGGTTCCTGTTTGCGCCCGGGAAGCATCCCGGGCGCGCCTTGCATCACTCCGAATGACGGCGCGGGCGGCGGGGACGGCGATCATCGCGTTCTTCGCGATCGTCCGGACCGGTTTCGCCGCGCGCGGCGCGCTCGGCTTCCCGCTCGGCCTTGATCTTCTCGGAGATGTCCTCGCCGCTCTCCTGGTCGACGACCTTCATCGACAGGCGCACCTTGCCGCGATCGTCCATGCCGAGGAACTTCACCTTCACCACATCGCCTTCCTTGACGACGTCGGTGACCTTGGCGACGCGCTGCGGGGCGAGTTCGGAGATGTGGACGAGGCCGTCGCGCGAACCGAAGAAGTTCACGAAGGCGCCGAATTCCATCACCTTGACGACCTTGCCCTCGTAGATCTCGTCCTTCTCGGGCTCGGCCACGATCGAGCGGATCCAGTTCTTGGCAGCAAGGATCGACTTGCCGTCGGCGGAGGCGATCTTCACCGTGCCGTCATCCTCGATATTCACCTTGGCGCCGGTCTTCTCCACGATCTCGCGGATGACCTTGCCGCCGGTGCCGATGACTTCGCGGATCTTGTCGCTGGGAATCTGCATCACCTCGATGCGCGGGGCGTGCTCGCCGAGCTCGGCGCGCGGAGCGTCGAGGGCCTTCTGCATCTCGGCCAGGATGTGGCTGCGGCCACCCCTGGCCTGATCGAGCGCGACGCGCATGATCTCTTCGGTGATGCCGGCGATCTTGATGTCCATCTGCAGGGAGGTGATGCCCTCCTGCGTGCCGGCCACCTTGAAGTCCATGTCGCCGAGATGATCCTCGTCGCCGAGAATGTCGGAGAGCACCGCGAAGCGCTCGCCCTCGAGGATCAGACCCATGGCGATACCCGCCACCGGACGGCGCAGCGGCACGCCCGCATCCATCAGCGACAGCGAACCGCCGCAGACGGTCGCCATCGAGGAGGAACCGTTCGATTCCGTGATCTCGGAGACGAGGCGCAGGGTATACGGGAATTCATGCGCCGGCGGCAGGACCGGGCGCAGGGCGCGCCAGGCGAGCTTGCCGTGGCCGATTTCGCGGCGCCCGGGGGAGCCGACGCGGCCGGTCTCGCCCACGGAGAAAGGCGGGAAGTTGTAGTGCAGCAGGAAGCGTTCCTTGCGGGTGCCTTCCAGCTCGTCGATGAACTGCTCGTCCTCGCCGGTGCCGAGCGTCGCGACGACCAGCGCCTGGGTCTCGCCGCGCGTGAACAGCGCCGAGCCGTGGGTACGCGGCAGAACGCCGACTTCGGAGACGATCGGACGCACGGTCTTCACGTCGCGCCCGTCGATACGCTCGCCATCGTCGAGAATGGCCCAGCGCACGATCTTGGCCTGGACGTCCTTGAAGGTGGCCTTGACCATTTCCGGCGCGAAGCGCGGCTCGCCCTCTTCCGGAAGGAGCGCCTCGGTCACCTTCGCCTTGGCGGCGTCGATGGCGGCATAGCGCTGCTGCTTGTCGCGGTGCTTGTAGGCAGCGCGCAGATCGGCTTCGGCGATCTCGAGCACGGCCTTCTCGACCTCGGAGAGATCCGTCGGCGCGAAATCGCGTGGCTCCTTGGCGGCCTTCTCGGCCAGACGGATGATTGCGTCGATCACGGGCTGGAAATGCTTGTGGCCGAACATCACGGCGCCGAGCATGATGTCCTCGGGAAGCTCCTGGGCTTCCGATTCCACCATGAGCACCGCGTCGTTCGTGCCCGCCACGACGAGATCGAGCTTGGTATTCTCCATCTCCGGAAGCGGCGGGTTGAGCACGTAGCCGCCATCGACATAGCCGACGCGCGCGGCGCCGACCGGGCCGGCAAAGGGCACGCCCGAAAGCGTCAGGGCGGCGGAGGCGGCGACCATGGCGACGATGTCGGGATCATTCTCGAGATCGTGCGAGAGCACGGTGACGATCACCTGTGTCTCGTTGCGCCAGCCATTGAGGAAGAGCGGGCGGATCGGGCGGTCGATCAGGCGGGAGACCAGCGTCTCCTTCTCGCTCGGACGGCCTTCGCGCTTGAAGAAGCCGCCGGGAATGCGCCCGGCTGCATAGGTGCGCTCCTGGTAGTTCACCGTCAGCGGCAGGAAGTCGATGCCGGCCTTGGGCTCCTTGGCGGCGACCACGGTGGCGAGCACGGTGGTGTCGCCGTAGCTGGCGACGACGGCGCCGTCGGCCTGGCGGGCCATACGGCCGGTTTCGAGGACCAGCTTGCGACCGGCCCAGATCAGTTCTTCACGTTGGATATCGAACATATGTCCTTGCTTTCATGCAGTATCGACCGGCGGCGACACCATGAGCAAGACGGCGGGGGGCTTCTCTTCGGACTGCCAGTCGTCGAAATGCCAGGCGGGGCGCGTGCGCATCGGGTGATGCGGCGGGCCGTGCCGGCGCGAAACCCCCGGCGATCCTGCCATGGTCATCTCCGGGCCTTCTCGTACTGATGACGACCGCGATCGATCGTCATCGGGTGCCGGCGCAAAGCGATCGACGCCTGCGCCGGCGGGTTCGTCATGCGCGCCGGCTCGCGGCGCGCGGGCGGCGTCAGCGGCGGATGCCGAGACGACCGATCAGAGCGCGATAGCGCGGCTCGTCGTGGCGCTTGACATAGTCGAGCAGCGAACGACGCTGCGACACCAGCTTCAGGAGGCCGCGGCGGGAATGGTTATCCTTCGCGTGGGTCTTGAAGTGGCCGGTCAGGTTGGTGATCCGCTCGGTCAGGATGGCGATCTGGACATCCGGAGAGCCGGTATCGTTTTCCTTGGTCGCGAATTCCTTGATCAGTTCCTGCTTGCGCTCAGGCGTAATCGACATCGGGTTTCCTTTCGATCAGACTAGACTGGAAAGCGGTTTCCGCCCCGCGACCGGATCCCGTGGAACATTCCCCGGGAAGACGGCCCGCTGCAGCGGATCCGGCGGCGTGGCGATGCCGGGATGTCGTCCAGCATGGTCACGCGCGCAATGGTTCGCAGGGGCACGCCCGTGCGAATGGCCGCAACATACGCGAATTATCCGCGAATGCCAGTGGAAAATCACGCGATTCCGGCGTTTCCGGCGCCCGCCTCAATCGGCGTCGCGCACCGCCTCCGCCTCGATCTCGACCAGCAGGCCCGGCGCGGCCAGCCCGGCCACCTGCAGATATGTCGTGGCCGGCGCATGGCCCTGCAAGGCCTTGTCCCGCGAGGCACGGAAATTCATTACCGTATCGGGCAGGGTGCTGAACACGGTCACCTTGAGAAGATGGCGCACATCCATATCGGCGGCGCGCAGGACGGTGAGCAGGTTGGACCAGGCGAGATCGAGCTGCGCGTCGACACCTTCGGCGACATTGCCCTGCGGATCGACGCCGATCTGTCCGGAAATCACCAGGCGCCGCCCCGACAGGGCATGGCTCGCGCCGTGGGAATAGGACGATGCGGGTGCGTGGATGGTCGGCGGATTGAAAAATTCAGGCATGAATGCTCCTCCGGGGGCGTCATTGCGACTTCGTATTGCCGGACAGCTTGCCGGAAGCCTGTGGACCGGGCAAGTTCAGGCGAAAATAAGGCTGGTTATTCCAAAGACGATTTGCGAGTTTTCCGTTCGAGGTGCGCGTGGAGCGAGTCGTGTCTATGGGGAGCATCAGAAGCTGGGCGTTGTGGGTGACGAGTGCCGTGGCACTGGTCGCATCCGGCATCGCCCTGTGGAGCGTATTCGGCACGGCACTCGGGCCGGGCATGCTGCTTGCCGGGATTGCAGCCCTTGCCACCTTCGTCTTCGCGGCTGCGGGCTTCTGGCGGGCCGGGCGCGCTTCCGGCCTCGCGGAGAAGACCGCACATGACCTCGACATCGTTGCGCGCAGGCTATTGCGGCTTGAGGCGCGGCTCGCGGAGATCGAGCGCCATCCCCATGCCGAAACGCGCAAGACCGTCGCGGAAGTCTCCGGCGAAATCGCGCTTCTGAGCGGTTTGCTGCGTGATCTCGCGGGCAGCGTCTCCGGCCATGACCGCGACGTGGCGACCCTCGCCGAGGAGATCGTCGGCCTGCGCGAACGCCTCGAC
The DNA here is from genome assembly GCA_020832565.1 of Salinarimonas sp. Classification (GTDB taxonomy): domain Bacteria; phylum Pseudomonadota; class Alphaproteobacteria; order Rhizobiales; family Beijerinckiaceae; genus Saliniramus. Next base: position 7,918 of record JAFIEI010000061.1, read on the forward strand.
GGCACCACCGCCGCTGCCGGCACGACACGATCGGGCACGACGTCTTCCCCGGCAGCATCGTCGCAGCCGATGCATGATCACGACGATCCCGGCGCCTGGGCCGGGCAGCTCAGCGAGCTCGCACCTGCGACCCGTGACGAGGCTTCCGATGGCGCCGCATCTTCGCGGCATGACACGTGCCTCCCCGAGGCCACGCAGGTCGCGCCGGAAGCACCGGCGGCCAATGACCGCGACGCCCTTATCGGCGGCGTCTCCGCCGTCGAGGATGCGCTTTTCTCCGCCCCGCCCCTACCGGTGGAGCCCGCGCCAGACCCGGCAGAGGAAGCGCGCAAGCGCGCGATCATCCGCGCCTTCCGCGAGGATCACCTCGAGATCCACCTGCAGCCGGTGGTCAGCCTGCCGCAGCGCAAGACCCGCTTTTACGAGGCTTTGGCGCGGCTGCGGCTCGACGAGCAGACCCTGCTCGACCCGGATGATTTCCTGCCCGTTCTGGAAGAGGCCCGCCTGCTCCCCGAACTCGACGGCAAGGTCGCCGCGCGCGCCGCCGCCGTGGCGCGGCATCTGGTCAATCGCGGCAGCGAGGGTTTCGTGAGCTGCAATCTCGCTGCAGCCAGCGTACGCACGCCCGGTTTCCTGCGGGCGCTGGGGCGCATTCTGGAAGCCTATCCGGATGTTCTGGGGCGCCTCGCCTTCGAAATCCCGCAGCGGGCCTGGCGCATGCTCGATGCCGAGGCCGCCGGGGCGCTGGAGCAGTTGCGCGGCAAGGGCGCCTTCTTCATTCTGGACCGTGCCACGGATATGCGCCTCGATCCGTTGAGCCTCGCCGATCGCGGCGTCGCCTATGCCAAGCTGCCGGCGCGGATGCTGCTCGATCCGCAGCCGAGCCAGGGGCTGGATTTCGAACCGGCCGATCTCGCCACCGTCTTGAACCGTGCGGGCATCAAGCTCGTCGCCGACAAGGTCGAGTCTGAGACCGACGTGCCGGATCTGATCGATATAGACGTGCCGCTGGCGCAGGGCTACGTTTTCGCGCCCCCGCGCGCCGTACGCCCGGATATCGTCGCCGGCCTCGCCCGCCGCGCCACGCCGCCGCAGAGCATGCACGCGGGCACTCCCGGTAATTCCGCCCAGGCGCGCGCCAATGCGCAGCAACCGGCGCAATCAGCGCAGGCAACCCCGGCCAAGCAGGGCGGCACCGGGGGCAGACCCGCTTCGACCGGCGGAGCGCCGAGCAAGCCGGCCTCCCCGCCGGGCGAACCCGGCGATCCTCCCGAACCGCGCCTGCCCTATCGCGCCTTTCTGCGGCGTGCGGGCTGAGCGGCAGGCGCTTCCCCGGTCGATGACCAAGTGACGCAAGCGAGACGTGAAAGGAAACCGGGCAAGCCATGCATATCCTGCTTGTCTACAGTCACCCCTGTGAGGAGAGCTACGGCGCCGCCCTGCGCGACCGGGCGATCGAGAGCCTGAAACAGGCGGGCCACAGCGTCGATCTCCTCGATCTCTATGCCGAGGGTTTCAATCCGGTGCTCGATGCCGAGGAGCGGCGCGGGTATCACACGCCCGGCGAGAACGAGAAACCGATCGCGGAACATCTCGCGCGCCTGCGCAAGGCCGACGGCCTGATCTTCGTCTATCCCACCTGGTGGTACGGCCCGCCCGCCATGCTGAAGGGCTGGATCGACCGGGTCTGGATTCCCCATGCCACCTTCAGAATGCCCGAGCCCGGTAAGCCCATCGCCCGGGTGATGACCAATATCCGCCTGGTCGGCGCGATCTCGACGCTGGGTTCGCCGCTCTGGTGGTGGTGGCTGATGGGTATGCCGGGCCGGCGCATGCTGCTGACCGGCATATCCGTGCTCTGCGCGCCGAAAGTCCGCACCTTCTGGCTCGGCCTGCACCGCATGGATTCCACCACGCAGGACGAGCGCACCCGCTTCCTCGAAAAGGTCGCCACCCGCCTCGCCCGTTTGCGCTGAGGGATGCGGCCTTGGTTGCATGCCGATACAACCAAAACCCCTCTTTCCAATGCCTGATACGTGTTTTACTGTCGCCACAGAGTCGGTGAAATCCGGCTCCGGGGCGTCGAAACCCCTTCCTGTAGCGGTCGGTGTCGACCGAAAAGGCACCTCCTCGACCTTCATGGCCGGGGAGGCGCTGGCGTATGTCCAGGGCTGCGGCCCAAAGGCCAGTGCGGTCGTCCGTAGACGGCTTTCTAGCTTGTATGTTCGCATTGGCATGCGACATCGATCTGCACGATGATGTCCGTGCTCAGGTGGGAGACCGTTTCTAACTTGGTGCAATGACGCCGTCGGGGAGCGTGGCTTCCCACCTGCTTTTTCCGTCAGCCCTAACAGTCGCCGGAACGGGATGGCGTACGAGAATGATGCAGCACGCACCCTCATTCCCTCCCCAGCGGGGAGGGAATGAGGGTGGGGAGATGCCTTCATGAATGGCGCACGTCACGACGCACGCCCTGCCGGACAGTTCACCAGCCGAGTGCGCAGCCGTCCTTGCGGGGATCGGAGGCGCCGATCAGGGTGCCGTTGTCATGGTCGATGCCGATCGCCTGGGCGCCGCCGAGCGGGGCGTCGAGATGCGTCACGGCGCAACCATTTGCGGCGAGATACTCCGCCACGCCGGCATCGATACCGGCCTCGACCTGCGTCTCGCCCCGATAGGCAAAGGCGCGCGGGGCGTCGATTGCCTCCTGCAGCGGCATGCCCTCTTCATAGAGCCGCATCATCAGATGTGCGTGCCCGCCGGACTGGTACTGCCCGCCCATCACGCCGAAGGGCAGGACGGGTTTGTCGCCCTGCATGACGAGGCCCGGAATGATCGTGTGCATCGGGCGCTTGCCCGGTTCCAGCCGGTTGGGATGATCGGCACGAAGGCTGAAACTCTGACCCCGGCAATGCAGCATCACGCCGCTTTTCGGCGCCAGCAGCGTCGAGCCGAACGGGTGGAAGATCGAGTTGATGAAGGAGACGACGAGCCCATCCGGATCGACCACCGAAAGACAGATCGTATCGGTCTCCCAGGGCGCCGGACCGAGACTGCGCCCGGCATGGGCCGCACGCGCTTCCGCAGCCGGGCGCATCGCCTCGCGGCGCACGAAATCAATGGCCGCCTGCCCGAGGAAATCCTCGATGCCGATCTGCATGAAGGCGGGATCGGTAATGCCGCGATCGCGCAGGAAATAGGCCGCGCGCGTAGCTTCGAGGAAGATGCGCATCCGCTCGCCCGGATCGGTGCAGCCGGTCCAGACATCCCAGGTTTCGAGCGCGGCAAGGATCAACAACGCCGTGGCGCCCTGTCCGTTGGGCGGGCATTCCAGGATATCGAGGCCCTTGTAGCGCCCGGAAATCGGGGCGAGATAGTCGCTCGCCTGCGCGGCGAAATCATCGAGATTGTGCACGCCGCCGAGCGCTTTCAGCGTCGCGACGATGTCCTCGGCAACCTCGCCTTCGTAGAAGCCGGCGCGGCCCTTGCGCCCGATCAGGCGTAACGACGCTGCAAGCGCAGGCTGAGCATGGCGCGAGCCAAGCGCCGGCGGCGCGCCGCCGGGCAGGAAGACTTCTGCGGTCGCCGGGTTGCGCGCAAGCCGCTTCGCGTGGGTCTGCCAGTCGAAAGCGACGCGCGGCGCGATCACATAGCCTTCCTCGGCGACCCGGGCTGCCGGTTCGAGCAGTTCAGCGAGGTCCAGCTTGCCGTAATCGGCGTGAAGGCGGCACCAGGCATCGACGGCACCGGGGATCGTCACCGCATGCGGGGAATTGTCGGGGATCTCGGTCAGCCCCTGGTCGGCCAGCGCCGCCCGGTCGCTGCCCGCCGGCGCACGACCGGATCCGTTGATGGTGACGGGAGTCGCTCCGGGTTTTGCGATGATGGCGAAACAATCGCCGCCGATTCCCGTCATGGCCGGTTCGACCACGCCGAGCATGGCGGTCGCGGCGATGGCCGCATCGACGGCGCTGCCGCCCTTGCGCATCACCTCGACGCCGACCAGCGAGGCCTGCGGATGCGATGTGGCGATCATCGCCTGCGTGCCATAGACGGCTGAGCGCCCGGGGCGCTGGAAATCTCGGTTCATGCGCTGATCATCTCCCTCGGTGATACGCGTCGGCATGACCGAGCCGCGCATCGTGCATATCGCGCGATCATAACCTCTGATCGACGCGCGCGCGCCCCCTGATCCTGCGCAAAAACGGCGAATGGGATGTGGCGTGGCGCGCGGTCGCAATCGGCGCTCAGCGCGCCATCACGTCCTTCACGGTCTCGACGAGCTGCTTGAGCGTGAAGGGTTTGGGGAGGAAATTGAATTCCTCGCCCTCGGGCAGGTTCTTGCGGAAGGCATCCTCGGCATAGCCGGAGACGAAGATTACCTTCAGGCCCGGATGCTTGCCGCGCAGCTCGCGCAACAGCGTCGGCCCGTCCATTTCCGGCATGACCACGTCCGAGACCACGAGATCGACCGGGGTCTCCTGCTCTTCCATGATTTCCAGCGCCTCGACGCCCGAGGCCGCTTCGAGCACCGTGTATCCGCGTGCGGTGAGGGCGCGGCCGTTGACGGCACGCACGGGATCCTCGTCCTCGACCAGGAGAATGACACCCTCGCCGGTCAGATCACGCGCTTCTTCCTTTTCGGCCTGGGGCTGCTCTTCCTCGGCACCCTCTTCGGGCACATGGCGCGGCAGGAACACACGGAACGTGGTGCCACGCCCGACCTCGGAATCGGCATAGATGAAACCGCCCGACTGCTTGACGATTCCGAACACGGTGGAAAGGCCGAGCCCCGTCCCCTTGCCGATCTCCTTGGTGGTGAAGAAGGGCTCGAAGATCTTGTCCATGACCTCGGGGGGAATTCCAGAACCCGTGTCGGAGACCTCGACGAGCACGTAATCGGCCGCAGGCATCCCCGTCAGCGCCAGAGCGCCGGCTTCCTCGGCCTCGATATTCGCGGTGCGGATGGTGAGATTGCCGCCATCGGGCATCGCATCGCGGGCATTGACCGCGAGATTGACCACCACCTGCTCGAACTGGTTCACATCGGCCTTGATCGGCCACAGATCACGCCCGTGGCGCAGATCGAGCTCGACCCGCTCACCGAGCAGGCGCTTGAGCAGCATTGACAGATCCGACATGACGTCGCCGAGCTGCAGCACTTCCGGGCGCAGGGTCTGGCGGCGCGAGAAGGCGAGCAGCTGGCGCACCAGGCTCGCGGCCCGGTTGGCGTTCTGCTTGATCTGCATGATGTCCTGGAAGGCCGGATCGGTCTGGCGGTGATTGGCCAGGAGCAGATCCGAATAGCCGATGATCGCCTGCAGGACATTGTTGAAATCATGCGCCACCCCGCCCGCGAGCTGGCCGACCGCCTGCATCTTCTGGGCCTGGGCGAATTGCCGCTCAAGCTGGCGCTGTTCGCTGGTATCGAGGGCATAGAGGAGAACCGCCTCACCCTCCTCGCTCTCGCCCTCTTCCGCCGGGCTGAGCCAGATCCGCGCCGAACGCGAACCGTCACCGGCAAGGGAGACTTCCACCGGCGCGACGCCCGAACGCGCCTCTCCCGCGTCTTGCAACGCCGCCGAGAGCGCTTCGCGATCGCTCTCCAAGATCTGGTCGAGCAGATTGGGGCCCTCATCCTCGCCGCGATGAGCCGGGCCGAACAGGCGTGCGAAGGCGGCATTGGTGCGCAGGATACGCCCACCGCGCTGCAGGGTGGCGATCGCGACAGGGGTATTGTTGAAGAAGCGCGCAAAGCGCACTTCCGCCGCGCGCTGCCCCTCGGCGCTACCCTCTTCGCCCGCAGAGCGATTGAGCACGAGTGAGCGCGACGCACCGACCTCGCCATCCTGTCCGAACGCGATGCGGTGATAGATGCGCACCGGCAGCGCCTGTCCGTCGCGGCGGCGCATGTCGAGATCGAAGGTCTCGGTGCGCACCTCTCCGGGGGCGCCGGTGATCGTGGTCATGATCGCCACGACATTGGCCGGCAGGACGTCCTCCAGGTTCAGGCCGCCCGACCCGACCTCCGCGAGGTCGTGCCCGAGCCAGGCTGCGAGCGTGGCGTTGATATAGGCGATGGAGCCGTCGGTCTCGACGGAGAAGAACCCGGCCGGGGCGTGATCGAGATAATCGATCGCGTGCTGCAATTCCTGGAAGACGTTCTCGTGGCGCTCGCGCTCGTGGGTGACGTCAGCGACGCTCCACAGGATGGCGGTGCCGCCGCCGGGCCGTGGCAGCGGACGCACACGCACGCGGTACCAGCCGAATTCCGTGCGCCCGGCGAGGCCCGGCGAAAGCCGGATCTCCTCGGCCAGCGCCCGGTGTTCGCGCGCGGCCTGCGAGAGACGGTAGATCGCCTCGGAGACTTCCGGCGCGCCGACGAAGAGACGCTCGACGGATTTCACGTCACCGGCATCATGCGCCCCGGCAAAGGCCAGATAGGCCTCGTTGGCATAAACGATCTGCCCGCCTTCCTCCGCCACGACGAGCCCTTCGGCGGCGCTGTCGGCCATCGCCTTGGTGAGATCGTTGCGCCCGCTCGCGCCGGCAAATTGCAGCGCGCCGATCGCATAGGCCGCGATGAAGAACACGCCGGCCACGGCGAGAAGGGCGAGGATTCCCATGATCGCCAGGCGCGCCTGATCGCCGCTGAACAGGTTCAACCCGAGAAACGCCGCCGGAAGGGTGATGGCGAGCAGGACCAAAAGCCAGATATTGCCGGATCTCTCCGATCTGTCGATGGTGCTGCGGGCTTTGTCGCTCGTTGGAGCCATGGATGGGAAACCGCCTGTGAAGAACGTCACTTATGCCCGAATACGCCGCAGCCGCAAGACGTAACCGATCACTTCGGCCACGGCCTTGTAGTGTTCCACCGGGATTTCGTCCTCGATCTCGACACTGGCATGCAGAGCGCGCGCGAGCGGCGGATTCTCGACGATCGGGATGCCGTTCTCATCGGCGACCTTGCGGATGCGCAGGGCGAGATGATCGACGCCCTTGGCCACGCAGACGGGCGCCTGCATGCCCTGCTCGTATTTGAGCGCGATCGCGTAGTGGGTGGGGTTGGTGATGATCACCGTCGCGTCGGGTACCGAGGCCATCATGCGCCCGCGCACGCGTGCCATGCGGGTCTGCTTCATCTTGGCCTTGACCTCGGGGTTACCCTCGGTCTGCTTGTATTCGTCGCGCAGCTCCTTGCGCGTCATGCGCTGCTTGTTGTACCAGCGCACGCGCTGATACATCAGATCCGCGATTGCAACGAAGAAGAACATCACCAGGATCCCGAGCATCAGCTTGACCGCGCCGCTCTGGGCGGCCTGCGGGATCATCTCCGGCTCGACCTGGACGAGGAGATCGAGCGTATGCCGCTCGCTCCACAGGATCACCGTCGCCAGTGCGCCGACGATCAGGATCTTCATCAGCCCCTTGGCGAAATTGACCAGCGCTTCCTTGCCGAACAGGCGCTTCGCGCCGCTGATGGGGGAGATCCGCTCAAGCTTGGGCTGCAGCGGATCGACGGTCCAGAGCGGGCGGTGCTGGATGGCGCCACCGGTCAGGCCGGCAAACATGATGAAGAGAAACGGCAGCGCCAGCACGCTCAACATGCCGATCAGGGCGTTGCGGGCCACGAGGTAGAATCCGGCGCCGTCGGAGGGCACCTGATGCGCATTCATCAGGAAGCCGCGCATCTCACCGGCGAATCCGGCTCCGATGGGCTGTGCCAGGATCGCGATGCACAGGGCGAGCCCCGCCAGCACGAACAACGTGTTGAGCTCCTGGCTCTTGGGAACGTCACCCTTGCGAAACGCGTCGTCAAGTTTCTTCTGGGTCGGCTCTTCCGTGCGATCGTCCTTTTCCGACTGTTCCGACATGTCAATGCCTCACAGACCGGCGATTTCGGCGAGAAAATCGCCGATATCCTGGAGAAAGACGCCCATCATCACGCCGACGGCAGTAAACAGGATAATCATGCCGATCAGGATCGTAGCCGGCAGGGCGAGGAAGAAGACCGGCATCTGCGGCATCAGGCGCGCCAGCACGCCGAGCCCGAGATTGAACAGGATGCCGAAGACCAGAAACGGGGCCGAGATCTGGATCGCGAGACGGAAACCCCGTGCCGCCGCCTGGATCCCCAGAGCCGCTGCGTCGCCTGCCGCGGGAATTCCGCCCGGCGGCAGCAGATCGTAGGAATTGCGGATCGCGGCGATGGCGAGGTGATGCAGATCCGTGGAGAAGATCAGCGTAACGCCCAGAAGCGAGAGGAAATTGCCGACGGCCGCCTGCTGGCCGCCCATGGACGGATCGACCGTCATGGCAAAGCCCAGCCCCGTCTGCTGGGCGATGATCGTGCCGGCGGTCTGCAGCGCCCCAATGACGAGCCGCGTCGCCATGCCGAGCATCAGGCCGACCAGGATTTCGCTGATCAACAGCGTGATCAGCGGCGGCCCGCCATCCCCGATCGGCAGCGTCGCCTGTGTGGCGGGAAACATCACCAGCGTCAAAAGCAATGCGAAGCTCAGCCGCGCGCGCGCGCCGAGCGCCTGCTCGCCGATCGCGGGCAGGAGCATCACCAATGTCCCGACCCGCGCAAAGGTCAACAGGAAGGCCACGGAGATCTGGGGAATCAGCAGGTCCATGGGCGATCACGTTAACCATGTTCCGCGCGCCGCGCCTCTGATTCGTGCAGATTCCGGTCGGGTTCACCATCATTGCGCGCACCGCCCCGCAGCCCATGCCTCACCCGCCCGTCGCGATCTGCTCCGCGATCCGGGTCATGTAGCTGCCCAGCGCATCGCTCATGAAGGGCAGGAAGATCAGGAGCGAGCTGAACACGGCGATGATCTTGGGCACGAAGATCAGAGTCTGCTCCTGGACCTGGGTCAGGGCCTGGATCAGCGAAATGGCCAGACCGACGCCGAGTGCCACCAGCATGACCGGGGCGCCGATGCGCAGGAAGGTGAAGATGCCGTCACGTGCGATGTCGAGGATGAGCGCGCCTGTCATGAAACCGATCCGATTTGCTTGGTGAATGCGTGCCGTCAGACCGGCATGCGCATGATTTCCTCGTAGGCCTGGATGACCCGGTCGCGCACGGCGACCAGCGTCTCGATCGCGGCCTCGCTCTCGGCCACGGCGGTGACGACGTCGACCACATCCGCCTTGCCCGCCGCGACGGCGGCGGCCTGGGCCTCGGCAGCCTGCCCGCTCTCGCGGACCGAACCGAGGGCGGAGCCGACCATGGCGGAGAAGTCGGGGAGTTCACCGGCCTGCGAAGCGCGCCCCGCATTGGCGGCGGCACTCGTCTGGCCGATATTCTGGACGGCGGCATAGGCGCCGGCGGCGAAGGCGTTGGTGGCCATGGCCCGTTACTCCTCTGCTGCAGCGCCCGTCAGGCGCGCAAAATATCGATCGTGCGCGAGATCATGCGGCGCGTTGCGGTGACGAGGTTGAGATTGGCCTCGTAGCTGCGCTGCGCCTCGCGCATGTCGGTCTGCTCGACCAGCGTATTGACGTTGGGCAGCTTGACCTCGCCGTTCTCGTCGGCGGCCGGGTGGGACGGGTCGAAGCGGGTGCGGAACGCGCTCTGATCCTCGCGGATACGCCCGAGTTGCACCGTATGCGCCTGCAATTCGCGATCGAACCGGTTGGCGAATGTCGGCACCCGCCGGCGATAGGGGTCGCCGCCGGGGGTCTTGGCCGTGGAATCGGCATTGGCGAGATTCTCCGCGATCACGCGCATGCGGCCCGACTGGGCCTTCAGGCCGGATGCGGCGACGGATATGGTCTTCATGAAGTCCATGGGCGATCACCTTGCATTCGATCAGCATCTGGCATTGGATTCAGCGTCTGCCTGTCGCGATGCGCAGCATCTGCAGGCTCTTTTCGTAGAGCGAGGCAGCGAGCTGGTAATCCGACTGGTTCTGCGCGGATTTCAGCATCTCGTCCTCGAGATTGACGGCATTGCCGCTCGGGCGCACCTCGAAGCGCGCCGCATTGCGTTCATTCAGCCCCGGCCTCGCCTGCTCCAGCGCCAGATGCCCGGGGGTCGTACGCGCCACCTGGATACCGCCGTTGACGGGGCGCCCCCGCGCATCGAGGCGCGGCTCGGCCACGTCACGCGGCTTGAAGCCGGGCGTGTCGGCATTGGCGACGTTCTCCGCGATCACCTTCTGGCGCGCCTGATGCCAGTGCATGCGCGTCTTCAGCTTCTCGATCAGCGGCAGACCTGCGACGGACACGGGGCTTCTCCGTTACGGCGAATCGGGAGCGTTCGACGAACGCCCACTGGGCAAAAATTGCCGCCTGTATGGTTAACGGGGAGTTAAGGATGACATGCAAAAGCCGCTTTTCCCCCGTTGAAATCCACAGAATGCTTGCGCGCAAATGCATTGAAGGCGATAACGCGTGTAACCCTATCGAGCGGCGCCCTGTTTTCCGCGCCGTCTCCAAAGAAGAGCGTGCGTCCATCTATGCTCGGATTCGAAGTTTCACCCGTCGTCCAATATGTCATCGCATTCGCGATCATCGCGATATTGCTGGCCCTGTTCGCCATCATCCTCAAGCGCATCGGTGGCAAGCGCTTCGCCATGGGAGGCGGCGAGCGCGGACGCGGGCGCCAGCCCAGGCTCGGCATCGTCGACGTCTATGACCTCGATCGCCAGCGCCAGCTCGTGCTCCTGCGCCGCGACAATGTCGAGCATCTGGTCATGCTGGGCGGGCCGAATGATTGCGTGATCGAGAGCAATATCGTCCGTGCCGCTCATGGCCGGGCCGTGGCGCCGCCGGCGACGGAGGTTCCCTTCGAGCGTGGCGCCATGCCCGACCAGGCATTTCCCGGCCAGCCCGCCTTCCAGCCGCCGCAAGCGAGCCTGCCGCCGCAGGCTGCAGCACCGCTCGCGCAGGCCGTGGCACCACAGGCCGGAGTGCCACAAGGACAGCCGGCGCCACAAGGACAGGCTGCGCCATATCCCCAGGGCGCGCCTTCCCCGCAGCCGGAATCGCCCCCGCGCCCCGAGCCGCAGCCGGCCCCTCGCGCAACAGCGCCGATGCCCGGCATGGAACCGCCGCGAGGGCCGCAACCGGCGCCCCGGCAGGACGCCGCGCCGCAGGCCGCGCCGGAACCGGTCGCGCCGCAATCTGCGCCGCAGCCCGAGCCGCGGGCTGAGCCTCAGCCACAGGCGCAGCCGAAAGCCGAAGCCAAGCGCGGCCTGTTCGGCTTCGGGCGTTCCACGCCGGCGCAACCGGAAGACAAGCCCGCGCCGCAATTCCCGCCGCGTCCACGCACGACTCCGGTCGCACCCGAAACGCCGCCGCCCTATCCGCCCCGCAGGACATCGCCGCCCGACTTCGCGAGCGAGCCCGCCGCCGCCACACCGCAATCGTCTCCGGGCACCGGGCCATCGTCGATCGGGGCCGGCACTGCTGCAGCAGGCATGGCCGGCGCAGCGGGATTGGCCGGCGCAGCGGGATTGGCCGGCGCAGCAGGGTTGGCCGGAGCAGCGACTGGCGGAGCATCCACGGACCCCGGCGCGCAGGCAGCCATACCGGCATCCGAGCCGAGCGTCGCCGGCGTGAAACCTGCCGAAGCAAGCGGGGCACAGGGCGGGCGCGAGCAGGCGCTCCTGTCCGACATGGCCCGCGAACTCGAAGCCGCCTTCAAGCGCCCCGGCGCGGGCGGCAAGGCCACGCAGGGACCCGGCGCGACCGCCGAGGCCTTTGAGCCGGCTTCCACGCCCGAGCCCGAGCCTGCTGTCGAGCCCGAGCCTGCTGCCGTGCCCGAGCCCGCACCCGAACAGGCTGCCGCGTCGGAGACGCCGTCCTTCCCGCCGCGCAATCCGCCGCCCGTAACGAAAACGCCGGCAGTGGACGCGCCTGATACGGATTTCGGCAATGCATTCGCGCAGGCCTTCGGCGATTCCCGCGCCAATCGGGAATCGCAACCCGCGCAGGACGAGGCCACGCCGCGCGATGGCGATTTCGCGCAGGGCCTGCGGGAACAGCCGCATGCCCCGGCCCCCGGCATGACGCCGCCCCCGGCATCCGGCCCGGCCCGTTTCGCCATGGCCATCGAAGAGAACCCGCAGCCGCAGACACAGCCGCTTCCTGACGTGCAGACCGATACGGAGACGCCGCCGCTGAACCTCGCGGAGTCGGATTCGCATGCGTCACGCGAATCCTCGGCCTTCGCGCAGGCTCAGGAGATCATCGCGGAAGAGGCACTCGCCGAGACGCCTCCTGTCGATCACTCGGCAGCCGAACAGCGCCCCGAAGCCGAACCCGCGCAGGAGGCTATCCCCGATGCCCCGGCGAATGAAGCCGCAGAGGCCGATACGGGTGCTGCGCCGGGACCGGCATGGAATTCGCCACAGCCTGATCGTACGCCTTCCGTCGAGGCAGAGCCTGTCGATACGGGTTCGGATGCTGCGGACATGCAGGGCGATGAAGCGCACGAGACGGCGCAAACCGATGCGCCCGACGCAGAGCGCTTGCCGGCATTCGAAGAGGAATCTGCCGGGCCCGGCGAAGCCGCCGAAGCGTATCCGCAGGACGCCTATCCGCAGGACGAATCAGCTCCGGAAGAGCCCGGCCCGGAAGAGCCCTCTCCGGAAGAGCCCTCTCCGGAAGAGCCTGTGCCGGAACCCGAGAAGCAGGAGAGCA
>JAFIEI010000062.1 GCA_020832565.1 Salinarimonas sp.
GCTTACGGAAAAATGTTCCTGCTTCGTCCAACTCAACTGTTTAAGTTGGGCTTGACCGCGTGCGCGCAGGGTGAGCTGAGAAAAAAGACGGCGTACTTTTTGTACGCCGTCCGCCTACCAAAATGATAATTTAAGTCGGCCTTGGCAGATCATCTGATAATGACATTGGAAGAACGCAGAAATCGAGAGAATATTCTATTCCAAAGCTCTATAAGACGAAAAGGCATATGCCAATGCCCTGTAAATGTCGGATTCGACCAAACTCGCAATGAAACCCGACAGTCTCCTTCCGGCCCCTAATTGTCCGCAACGCCGTTCAATCGTCGAAACGACGACTATGATGGGACGTTCCGCAGGCTGCCGTTTCGTGACCATTGAACTGCATCGTCCAGACGATCATCGCCCCAGAATACCTCGCCGTCCACCACGAAACACGGCGATCCGAACACGCCCGCCTGCTTGATCGCTTCGGTTTCCTCGGCCAGAGCAGCCACAATCTCGGGGGTGGAGGCCATCTCGATGATCCTGGCCGGATCCTGGCCGATGCGCTGAAGGGATTCGGAGAGATTCGGCTCGCTTCCGGCTGGGAGTCCATCCTGAAACCAGATCCGGTAGGTTTCTACCGTATAGGCTTCGCCCCAGCCCTCCTTCATGCCGAGCAGGGCAACCTGATTGGCGAAGGCGAGGTTCTCAAGCGGATAAGGGGCCGGAACCCTGATCGGGAGATCATAGAGACCGGCGCGACGCTCGATATCGCGCCACATATAGGTGGATTTCACCGGCTTTTTCGAAAACGGGATATTGTTTTGTTCGAGCATGATGGCACGTACGTCGAACGGTCGCCATCTGAACTGAATGCCCTTTCGCCTTGCGTACTCACCAAGACGCATCACGGTGAGATACGTGTAGGTGCTGCCGATGGAATAACAGAAATCAACCGAAGTCATCATGGCCCGCCTCCCTGTTCGTGCAGATCATGGCCGGCGAGCCATTGGCCGCCGTCTTCGATTCTGTTGCAGCGCACGATCGCAGTCGCCATGATCTTTCAACCCACGACTTCGCCGATCAGCATCTGCGGACGGGAATCCGTGAAATTGGGAATGTCTGCGAGTACGGGCCCTGCAGAATCTAGAGCTGCTTCGAGTGCCGCACGATCCGCGAAGACTATTGTTGCTATCGCATGGAATGACGGCGGTGTATCCGGACCACCGGCAATCCCCTTCGTCACGAGTGTGCTTTCGATATGAGCCCCGATATGCTCGCCGACCAACGGTAAATGGGTGTCGCGATAGTAACTATGATCGAAACGAGATTTGTCACCGACGGGATATACCACTTGTAGGGAGACACGCATGCTTTGCTCCTTTCAAATGCTCGGAGGCCGCTAGACAGACGGCGCCAAGCGAAGCGTTTCACAAACGTGATGCCGGATCAAGCCGCTTAGCAATCAAGGCAGCATACGCGATCCGATCGCCAGTTCGTCCAGTTGCACCGGGTCACCGGCTATCTTGCGAACTTCGGCAATCCGGCAACATGTTCCGGACACAAGATAGTATCCTTCCGGCCCGCAAGTTCTCAATTTGAAAAATACATACGGATCGCTTGCAAATATTTGGAATGTCTTATCAATGCTTTGTAGCCCCTTTGATCGGGAACGAAATGAGACGGCAATCGACGAACTCATCCGCGAGGTCTGATAGTAGGGGATGCTCTTCCAGAACCGCAATAATCGCCTTGCGATCCGCTGCTGACTCGATTGCCCGAACGATCTCGCAAACTCGTTTCGTTTCAACCAGCCTCGCACGCTCGTCGTCGCTCGGCGCTGATGAGATTGCGTAATCAAATACTTGCTCGATCAACTTCGACATGGGCCACCGTTCGGAAATTGGTTGTGGGCCAATAATACACGCGTTTTCGCCTGTAGCAATCTTGCAGTTATGCTCGGCAAGGCTGCTTTCGGCTCGCCGTCGCTGCGCTGGGACAGCACTTCCCAGTTTCAGCAAGCCGGGAAAGACGCTGGTGACAGCGATGCGGTGCTCAGCCGAACGGCGGTTTGCCCACTGTTTCGGCTAGGACCGGACCGTCAGTTCGCGGCCCCCAATCTGACGGATCGCTACGCGCCCCATTTCGGTCGTTCAGGCTCTCAATCGCTCATTTCAAAACCGGTCGTTCCGCTTTGTTGGAAAATCGCCGCGATAGGGGTGCGAAATCATTCTTCGCTACGATGCAATATAGCTGATTGATGTACCGAGCATATATCAAATCAATTGCCTTCACAATACAAGCCATATCAGTTCGGTTTGGCTTCGCATCCCTGTCTTCCCAAAATGCGAAGTGAGTCTTGACTTGGCCGTCTTGTGAAGACAGGCTGGCGCGACCTCCGATTCGCTTCCTGATTCCCGTGATGGCAAGGCTTGCGGTTCGGGTCCCCGCGCAGATCGGCGCCGAAACCCCACGCCGATCCATCATGCCTGTGTTTGAACACTGACGATCTGCGATCATTGATCGGCGCGTTCGAGCACCGCCAGGAGATAGCGACCATAATTGTTCTTGGAGAACAGCTCGGCACGCACTGCAAGCATTGCGCGGTCGATCCAGCCTTGTTGGAAGGCAATCTCCTCGAGACATCCGGCCTGCATACCCTGGCGATTCTGCAGGGTTCGCACAAAATTTCCAGCATCCAGCAGGCTTTCATGCGTGCCGGTGTCGAGCCAAGCAAAGCCGCGCCCCATACGTTCGACCTCAAGCTGCCCCTCGGCGAGGTACATCTCGAGAAGGCTGACGATCTCAAGTTCGCCGCGGGCGGAGGGAGTGACCCGGTGCGCTCGGGCCGGTGCACACCCGTCGAGGAAGTAGAGCCCGGTAACTGCATAGCTCGACGGTGGTTTTTTCGGCTTCTCGACGATGGCCGAGACGCGTCCGGCGGCATCGTAGGCGAACACGCCGTAGCGTTCGGGATCAGCGACGTGGTAACCAAACACCGTCCCGCCATCTATTTTCTCTCCGGCGCGTGCCAGCATCTCGGGCAGACCGTGTCCATAAAAGATGTTGTCGCCCAGCACCATCGCGGATGGCGCACCCGCTAGGAATCCTTCCGCGAGAATGTAGGCTTGGGCGAGGCCGTCGGGGGATTGTTGCACGATCCAGGTAAAGGAAAGGCCCCACTGCTCCCCGCCTCCTAGCAGACGTTGGAACTGCGCCTGATCGTCTGCGGTGGTAATAACGGCGATCTCGCGAATGCCCGCGAGCATCAGTACCGAAATCGGGTAGAATATCATTGGTTTGTCGAAGATGGGTAGGAGCTGCTTTGAAATGCCCATCGTCACCGGAAACAGGCGAGTGCCCGAGCCTCCGGCGAGGATAATGCCCTTGCGATTCATGATTTATGCTCCTGACTCAAGTTCTGGGACAGCTCGTCGCAGACTTCGCGCAGATACGATTGCCAGTCAGGGCGAGCCAAGCCGAACGCCGTGAGGCTACGCGTACAGTCAAGGCGCGAGTCGCGCGGTCGAGCAGCCGGGGTGGCATAGGCTTCTGCCGAGATGTCCTCCACCACGACGGGGCGACCTGCGGTCGCGAAGATGGCCCGTGCAAAATCAGCCCAACTGACATCTGGCGCGCCCGTGAAATGATGAACGCCACCATGCTCGGGATGCTCGCGTAGGGTGGCGGTGGCGCCGAGCAGCGCTTGCGCTAGGGCTGCTGCCGGCGTCGGCCCGCCGATCTGATCCGCCACCACGCGCAGGTGATTATGCGTCTGGGAAAGACGCAGCATCGTCCGAACGAAGTTAGCACCATTGGCGGAGAAAACCCAGGAGGTGCGGAATATTGCGTGCACACCGCCCGCTCTTCGCACCCCGTCCTCGCCGGCAAGCTTGGTTCGACCGTATGCGTTTATGGGACCGGTCGGCGCATCCGGTGTGTAAGGGGAGGGGCCGCAACCGTCGAAAACGTAATCGCTTGAGATATGAATGAACGGAACGCCCAACCACGCAGCCGCTCGCGCCATCGCAGCTGGTGCATCGGCATTCACAACTTGTGCGACCTGCTCCTGCGTTTCGGCGGCGTCGACGGCAGTAAAGGCCGCCGCGTTGATTACCGCACTCACGGCATCGCAATTGCAGATCGCGTCCGCGCAGGTCTGCGGATCCGTTAGATCGGCCTCCTCGCGCCCGAGAAAGCGGGTACCAGGGGGCGCGATCCGACGCAGGGCGCGCGCCACCTGTCCTTTCGTGCCAAAGACGACCAGCGTCATGCAGCCCCCAGCCGGCGTCCTATGCCGTCCCGGTCAAGCAGCGACCGCCACCACGCCTCATTGTCGAGATACCAGGCGACCGTCTGCCGCAGACCTTCCGCAAGCGTCACCGAAGGACGCCAGCCTAGCTCTTCGCGAATTCGGCTGGGGTCGATGGCGTAGCGCTGGTCATGCCCGGGTCGGTCGGTCACGAAGGTAATCTGCCGAGCATAGGGGTGCTCCGCGGGGCGCAGCTCGTCGAGGATGGCGCAGATCATGTGTACGAGATCGATGTTGCGCACCTCGCTTTCACCGCCGATGGCATAGGATCGCCCGATTGCGCCCTTTTCCAGAACGGTGAGCAGCGCCTCGGCATGGTCTTCGACGAACAGCCAATCGCGCACGTTGCTGCCGTCGCCATAGACAGGAATCCGCTTGCCTCCGAGAGCGTTGAGGATGACGACCGGGACAAGCTTTTCGGGGAAGTGAAACGGCCCGTAATTGTTCGAGCAGTTGGTGACGAGAATCGGCAAGCCATAGGTCTCGCCCCAAGCACGAACCAGATGGTCGGAGGCGGCCTTGGACGCTGAATAGGGCGAACGCGGATCGTAGGCGGTAGTCTCGTCGAACTGCCCGATCTCGCCGAGGCTGCCGAAGACCTCGTCCGTGGAGACGTGCAGGAAACGGAATGTCTGCGGCATGTGGCGGCCGATCCAATCCGCCCGTGCGGCTTCAAGCAGGGTGTAAGTCCCCACGATGTTCGTCTTAATGAAGGTGCCTGGCCCGTCGATGGAACGATCGACATGACTCTCGGCGGCAAGGTGCATCACAGCGTCGGGTGCGTGGGCCCGGAAGACACGATCAAGCGTGGCCCTGTCGCAGATGTCGGCACGCTCAAAAGCATAGCGTGGACTATCATTTACGGAGGCGAGGTTTTCAAGGCAGGCGGCGTAGGTGAGGGCGTCGACATTGACGACGGAATGACCCATGACCAGCGCGCGCCGCACCACTGCTGAGCCAATGAAGCCGGCGCCGCCGGTCACGAGGATCTTCATTGCATATCGCTCCAGGAAAAGGGGCTTTCGAACGTGTCGAAATCGACGGCGTCGGCATCCCTGGGCGAGAGCACTGGCACTACCGCAAGGCGCCATTCAATTCCGAGGCTCGCGCTGTCCCAACGCACGGAGCCTTCGGCTTCAGGCACATAGAAATCGCTGCATTTGTAGATGATCTCGGTATCCGGCTCGAGCGTCACGAAGCCATGTAGGAAGCCCTTCGGGACGTAAAGCTGTCGGGCGTTCTCGAAGCTGAGTTCTTCCGCCACCCACATACCATAGGTCGACGAGCCCCGTCGGATATCGACGGCGACATCCAGAAGCCGCCCCCTGCCGCAGCGCACGAGCTTTGCCTGGGCATGCGGCGGAGCCTGGTAGTGCAGGCCCCGCAAGGTCCCGGCTTCGCGCGAAAGGGAGTGATTATCCTGAACGAAATCGACATCGAGCCCCAGACTTGCGAATGTGCGCCTGTTCCAAGTCTCAGCGAAGAAGCCGCGCGAATCGCCGAAGCGGCGGGGCTCCAAGAGCACGAGACCGGGAATGGCAGTCGCGGACAGGACGGTCATGATGCAACTCTTCGGATACTCGGATTGGGACGCTGCCATCCATAACGCCACTCGCTGGCGACCACTCTGCAGATGCGTGGAACACCAAACAGATCGGGCATTGATGGAGCGGCCCCTGCTCGCTAGATCACGAGACTGACGATATGCGCTGGGTTCTTAACAGGCAGATAACACGCGGCAAGAATTCGGAAAATAGCAATGTATTTGTGTCCATGAAGTCAAATCTCGATATGCTGTTAAGTGTAACAAGAACGGCATCAATCACAGTGAACTAGCTTTCTCGTGAATTGACCGAGAGAGATGAGTCCTGAATTAGGAATTCATTTGAGCGTGCCGCGTGCGAGTCTGCGGCATGCGAACCGGAATTTCGTTTACGCTCAGCGACGACGACAGACGCCGTCTTGAGGCCATCACCCTAGACCGCAACGCGCCGCAGAAGCATGTTTGGCGCGCCCGGATCGTGCTGCTGAGCGCGGACGGCGCCGGCACGAACGCGATCATGGCCGCGACCGGCAGGGCGAAGACCACGGTCTGGCGGTGGCAGGAGCGGTATATGGCGGAGGGCATCGACGGCCTTCTGCGCGACAAGACCCGACCGCCCGGCAAAGCGCCGGTCCCGGACGAGCGCGCCGCGAAGGTCGTTGAAATGACGCTGAAGCCGCCACCACACGAGGCCACCCACTGGACTGCGCGGGCGATGGCGAAGGCCACCGGCCTCGCCGTCTCGACAGTGCAGGGGATCTGGAAGTCGCATGGTCTGGCGCCGCACCGCTGGCGCAGCTTCAAGCTCTCCAACGATCCCGCCTTCGCCGAGAAGCTTCACGCCATTGTTGGGCTCTATGTCGCGCCGCCCGCCCACGCCGTCGTCCTCAGCTTCGACGAGAAGTCCCAGATCCAGGCGCTCGACGGCACACAGCCGGGCCTGCCGATCAAGAAGGGCCGCGGCGCGACCATGACCCACGATTACAAGCGCCACGGCACGACCACGCTCTTCGCCGCGCTGAACGTCCTGACCGGCGAGGTGTTCGGCCGAAACATGCAACGCCACCGGCATCAGGAGTTCATCTGCTTCCTGAACGCCCTCGAGCGCGACATCCCAGTCGGGAAGGTCGTCCACGTGATCGTCGACAACTATGCCGCTCACAAGCACGCCAAGGTCCGCGAATGGCTTGCGCGCCATCTGAACCGCGCCGGGTTTGCCGGGTGCTTGGCCAGCTGTGAGCTGCTGCCGGCATCCGAGAATGGATGGACTTCTACAATCACCGACGCCCGCATTCCGCTCGTAGCGGAAAACCGCCTGCCATGATCTATTGCCAGCGCATCGTCCAGAACCAACCCGATCAGCAGATG
This sequence comes from Salinarimonas sp., assembly GCA_020832565.1. Classification (GTDB taxonomy): domain Bacteria; phylum Pseudomonadota; class Alphaproteobacteria; order Rhizobiales; family Beijerinckiaceae; genus Saliniramus. Next base: position 7,206 of record JAFIEI010000062.1, read on the forward strand.
CAAAGAGTAGCTTAAATTGCGCCAAATCCTGTCCAACGGAAGGGGAGTAGCTCAATACGTGTCTCGCCTCGAGCGCATTTCGTCACAAGAAGAAGTTTTCAAGCTGAGTTAACTTTGAGTTAAAGTTTCACTTTTGGGCATCCGTATGAACTGCTACGCAATGTGCCTGAACAGATTGGGCGCACCATGAGAGCAACCCTGAACCATCCGATGCGATCCCTGAACTTCAGCGACGCGACGCAATCACCGCACATCGTGCCCTACCAGTACACCGTGCTGACGGTCATGGCCCTGGACATGACATTTGCGATTATGTCGTTCCTTGTCGGTGACATCCTATTTCACCGCCTATTTTTGGGAGGTGTCGGCAGTCCGATGGCAGCTGCTTTGCTGGGGGCTAAGGCTGGCCTTGTGCTCGTCCTTTTTCTCGTGTTGGTCCGGGGCTACTCGGGGGTGACCCTACGGAGTGCGAGATCAGGTACGATCAAATTCTTACAAGGCTGGGTCATCGGGTTCTTCGTGCTGGGCTGGGCGGCGTTTCTCACGCAGACGACAGAAATCGCATCACGCGGATCGATCAGCCTCGCTTTCGCAATCGGCATCCTTGCCGCTCTTCCGATGCGTCTCTCCGTTCTTGCATTACTGACACAGTTGATCAGCGACAGCCGGATCGCGACGTCGGAGGCTATCCTCGTTTACGAGGACGAGACGACCGGCCTGCATGGCATTCGGCGAGACCTGGCACGCAACGGGATCAATGTACGCGCAGTGTTCTCGATCCCAGAGGACCTATCGGCAGAGACCTCCGACGATTTCATAAACGGGTGCAGGGCCGTGATCGCTGAGCGCGATATCGATGCAGTACATCTATTTGTCCGCTGGAATGACGTCAGTCGTATTCAAGGTTTGCGTATTCTCCTCGCGAAGCTATCAGTGCCCGTCTATCTGTACCCGGACAGGCTTGCCGCCGAAGTTGTTGCCAGCCGGCGGCTGGAAGTTGATTTCGGCACCGCCTTCGAAGTGCAATCCGCTCCGCTCAATATTTTCGATCGCCTGCAGAAACGGACGTTCGACATCGTCGTATCGAGTGCCCTGCTTGTGGGACTGCTCCCGGTGTTCGCCCTCGTGGCCATCGCAGTCAAGTGGGATTCTCCCGGTCCGGTTCTCTTTCGGCAGGATCGCAAGGGCTTCTCGGGCCGCTGGTTTGGCATTTACAAGTTCAGGTCGATGTCCGTCATGGAGAACGGACCCAAAGTCCAGCAGGCGTCGAAGGACGATGTTCGAACGACCAGGGTCGGGCACCTTCTCCGCCGGTCGAGCATCGACGAGTTGCCACAGCTCTTCAATGTGTTGAGAGGCGAGATGTCGCTGGTCGGGCCGCGCCCACATGCCGTTGCCCACGACGATTATTATGAAGCGATCATCAGCGCTTACGCGATCCGTCATCACGTGAAGCCCGGCCTCACGGGATGGGCGCAGGTCAACGGGCTCCGGGGTGCTACGCCCTGCATCTCGATGATGGAAGCACGCGTGACACACGATCTCTGGTACATCGACAACTGGTCGCTCTGGCTTGATTTGCGCATCTTGGTGAGGACGGCGCGGGTCATTCGAGATCCGGCGGCTTTTTAGGCTCGAATGTGCGTCGCAGGATGCCAAATGCCTCTTCGGCGCGTTCTCCGAGTCCAAGTCGCCGCCTGCTCTTCGTCTACTAATTCCGGATCAGATATCGCGCCGGTCGCCATTTCGGGGCGAGGCTTGAGCCGTCAATCACTTCAAGCGATCCGGCGCGGTTGAGCGTGTGCAGGCGGCGGCCTGGCCATAGTGGCCCAGGTTCGAGGCGCGCGATGATCCGCTGAGAGTAGCGATCAGGCGTCAGCTCCGTGACCTCGGCAAGTGCGAGCGAGCCGCCATAGCGAACCGAACAATCCTGTACCGGACGAATGAGACGTCCGTCGCGCAAAGCCATCCGCCCCGCGGGGCGCGCGCATGCAACATCGACAATCACCGGATTGGCTGCGTGCTCGATCCAGGGTCCGAGTGGATCCGACGCGTACCAGAGATGCAGAGCGTCGGAATACGATCCTGCCGGACCCCTCACAGACGCAAACAGCCACCAGCGCTCGCCATCGTAGTGCAGAGTCGCATCGCCTGCGACCAGCCCCTCCAGCAGAGTCGTCTCGTGCACCCAACCGCCGGGAAAACGCGTTGCGCGATAGAGCTCGATTGTATCCGCGTTGCAGGTTTCAGGGATCATCATCATTTCGCCGCGGTGCTCGAAGACGAACGGATACGACAAATGGTATGGCCGCTCAAGAACGGGCTGAGGCGTGCCCATGGGTCCGGAGATGCCGAATTTCGTCGCGGATATGATGCCTTTGCCCTTGCGATGTTCATATTCTTCTACGAAAACGTAGGGCGTTCCACGATGCAGGATTGGAAATGGGTCGGCATAGAACCGCAGACCGTCATCGGGTAGAATGTTCCAGCCACTCTGCGGATGTTCAAGCAGGTCGAGCACGTCCCGATCATTTACGTTTCTCCAGCCCACCCGCCAGTGCGGCGCGTAACAGCACATGCGATACAAGCGGTGGGCGACGAGCTGCGGCAGCGTTCGGATCAATCGACGCGTTACGAGACGGGCGGTGGGACGTCTATGTGGCTTGACAGTTGCGGTTCCAGTCCTGCAAAAGCCCCGCAGCGACGCAATCACGATGTCCCGGGTTCTGACGAGGACATCGTCCATGGCGGTGGCGAGGCTGCGGCCGTCCTCCACTCCCGGTCGCCCGGTTGCAACAATGTTGCCGCTTTCCGAATCGACGATGCTTACGACGGGCGGGCCGCTTTCGAGAAGCACCGTTGCGAGCGCCGCTTCGCCGGCGATACCATCGTAAAGGATGCGAATAACGCGTCCGCCGCCCTCATATTCACCCGTTGTATCAATCAAAACGTCCGGTGGAGCGTCAAGCGGGTTCAGATGAGGCGCGAGTTCGACAGATTTCGTCGATAGCTTCGCGCTCATCCCGTCGTTGCCAATGCGATGGATCAGGTTCTCGAGCAGTATCAGGAGATCAAGCGATTTCGGCCATTCATTAACATCGACGAGCGCAACATCAACTCTCGCGTTGAAGTTCGCCTGAAGCGCTTGCGCAAGTGAGATATGCCAGCGCATTACACGCTGACGAGGAGCCAAAATTCGTACGCTGCCAATCCGCACGGAGGCTTGGGAAGACGTGCCTCTACCGACGTTTTTAACACTATGAGAAAGTGTGCGCTCGCCATTTGCAAAGGCCGAGTGGATCAAATTTTCCCCTCCTTCTAATATTATTCTTCTGTATTCGGGTAAAGCCTTAATATTTAATTAAAATTCAATATTAATGATTCTGAAAGAATATGTCGGACATCCTTCGGAAACATCGTTGTGATTCGTGCCTGGCATCAAGGACGCCCTAGGCCGCACACAATAATGCTACAAGGGCGTTAAAATTGAACCAATGACCAGGACAACAATCGACAACCCCTCCCCGCGAGACTTGGCTTCACGCCTCGATGAAGAGGATTATCACTCGGCTGGATCAGTTGAATTTGCGGACCTTTGGAAAATCATTAGGCTTCGTTGGCGGACCGTCGCCCTGATCGCCTCGGTGCCGATTCTCGTGGCTGGCGCATATGCCTTGTTTGCGTCTGAAATATATACTGCAACCGTGCAACTACATGTTGATCCGCGAGAGCGGCAGGTGTTGACGAACGATCTGTCTCCGACGAGCCTGAGTGCAGATGGTGGTGTAGCGCAAGTCGAAAGTCAGCAGCGTATTATAATGTCTGACTCGGTGCTTTCTCGTGTCGTGGATCAGCTTCGACTCTTCGAGGATCCCGAATTCATCAGTTCGGAGACACGAGGTCCGCTGGGGCCGGTCCTGAGAGCAGTTGGTCTGGAAAGGATAAATTCGTCGACCGATCAGCGCCTTGCGGCCGTTCGGCAACTGCGTAAGAAAGTATCCGTGGAACGCCCAGACCGTGTCTTCGTTATAGACGTGAGTGTCGGCGCAGATAATCCGGACAAGGCTGCAAGGATCGCAAACGGCATTGCACAAGCATATCTCGAAGACCGTGCAGCGTCACGGGCGGCGTCTTCAAATGAGGCAGCAGATGCTATCTCCCTGCGGCTAAGTGAACTTCAGGAGCGCGTGAGGCTTGCAGAAAGCGAGATCGAAACATTCAAGTCCGAGAACAGCCTCGTCGATGCAAGTGGGACGCGCATCGATGAACAACAAATCAGTGAGCTTAGCGGAGAGCTCATGCGGGCACAATCACGTACTGCCGAAGCTCGGGCGCGGTTCGAACAAGTCGAAGCATTGCAAAGGTCCGGAAGTGATCTCGGCGGCATCGATGAAGCGATCAGTTCGCCGGTCATCGCCACGCTTCGCGGGCAATATGCTGCAACTGCCCAGGAATATGCTGATCTGCGCGAAACGCTCGGCGAGCGGCATCCTGCCATTTTGGCAGCGCAAGCTCGACTCGCGGAGATAGATGCGAGACTGCAAGAGGAACTGCAGCGGACCGCTTCGGTTGCCCGTGGCCTTTACGAGCGCGCTCAGTCAAACGAGAACGATCTTCGCTTAACGATGGAAGCCGCCACTCAACGTGCCTTAACGACAGGCCAGGCTCTTGTAAATCTACGCGAACTGGAGCGCGAGGCGGAGGCGAGTCGGGCAGTTTACGAAGCCTTTCTGCTGCGCGCGAGAGAGGCTCGGGAGTTCGCATCGATCGACAACACGAATGTACGTGTCGTCAGCTCCGCTAGCGCGCCCGACTCGAGCAGCTGGCCGCCGCGCGGTTTGTTGCTTGCTGCCTCTGTAGTTGGAGGCGTGTTTTTCGGCGCTGGAGGGGCATTCCTTAGGGAGTATTCACAGCCGCTCGTTCTGTCCCGCAGACAGCTCTCTGATACGGTCGGGCTTCCGATATACGCTGTGCTGCGGGTTCATCGTCAGCCGTTGGGTCTCTTTCAAAAGCGCGCGGCTCTCAACAGTTGCAAAGTTTGCGAGAAAACCCAGCTGGGTCTTGTTGCCCGACGTGTTTTGTTATGTGCTGACGGCTCGGGCACTCATCGCCCGAGGGGTAGTAGTTTGCTGGTGCTGCCAACGGATCCGCGTAACGACGAACTCGCCGAGAAATTGGTGGACACTGTCGGTGCCGACCGTGACAATGTTGTCCCCGTTCTTGCCGCGTTTTCGACATGTGAGGCGATCAAGTCGGCAATTAAATCAGCATCCGACACGCCGCCTCCCATGCGGGCAATTCCCTCACGGGACTTCTTTCAGGTTATTGTGTCGCCCAAGACGGTGCATGCACAGAACAGTCGCAACGTTTCGCCGACGGCGAACACCGGCAATTGGCACGATGCAATTGATGCGTATGTAGCCGAAAGTAAACTTGTCGTAATCGCGGGTCGATCTGATCCTGAGCATGAGACTACCCAGTCCCTCACTACACAGGTGGACGGGGTGATCCTCCTCGTGCATGTGGGCGAGCCGCGCAGCACCCTCAGCGAATCCGTTGAAATGCTGAGATTATCCGGGGCGCCGTTGGTCGGAGCCATCTTCGTCGATGAGCACTAGACGCCGCGAAATCCCACGTGGGTTCATATATGGGCACACCGTCCGTCCCGCACGTCCAAATGTGCTGACTCGAATAGCGGAGGTGGCCGCGTATCTCGCAATCCTGATAATTTTCACCATTTCCGGTGGCCTGCTGTGGCTTCTTGGTCTAAATTACGATGGGATTTCTGGTTCAGCCCTATCAAAAATCCATCCTGCAACGTATATCATAGTTGTTGCATTCTCAATTCGGTCTATCGCCAGCGGAAATCCGATAAAAACACTTTTTTTTGACGCCAAACGTCTACCTGGCACAGCAATATTACTGATTTCGTCATGTCTTTTGCTCTTGCATATCATAATAGGCGTTCGGCCAATGCTGTCGACTACGATTGACACTTATATTCTTCCTGCATTATTGATGGTTTTTCTAGTCGACTTCAACGAGCCGACGCTGCGGCGGTTGGAGACGACCATTCATCTCATCATGGCGGTGAATGCGTTGCTCGGACTTTTTGAGTTGGCCATCGGCCAACGTTTCTTTCCGTATCGGTTCGACGGCGATGTTGGCTACGACACGAGGTCGACGGCCCTTCAGGGCCATCCCCTCGTCAACGCAATCATGACGGGAACCTATCTCCTGTCCCTGGCTGCGGGTGGAGGGCGGCTGCGCGGTATTCTCCTGCTCGGCGCAATTCTGTTGCAGTGTGGCGCACTCGTCGCCTTCGGCGGGCGAACTGCCTTCGTCGTTGCGACGCTCCTGCTTGCAATCCTGTTTCTCTGGCGCATTCACTGCACCGCAAGTCGCAGGACCGTTCCATTGCTTGCGGTGGCGGGTTTCGCTTTCGCCGTGCCCCTCGGACTCGTCGCACTCGGGATTCTCATCGAGCGGGACTTCTTCGAACCGATCATTTCGCGATTCCTGTATGACAGCGGCAGTGCGCAGACTCGCGTGCTCATGTTTGATCTATTGGCGCAGATACCAGCCGGACAACTGCTGATGGGACCCGAGCCGTCTCTCGTCGAAAGCATTAGACGCATGCAGGGTCTAGGTAGCGGTATCGAAAACCCGGTGATCCGACTCATCGTCTATCAGGGCATTGTCGCAACGGCGGTCATCCTGTTCGGACTTTGTGCCTTTCTGATCGATGCGCTACGGCGGGTCGAGGCCAGTGTCACCGTGCCGCTGATCTTTTTCCTGATCGTCATTCTCAGCTTCGAGAGCATCAGCAGCAAGACGACTCTCGTTGCAAAGGCGGCAGTACTTTTTCTTGTTCTTCACCGCCCCCGGCCGCCGCTCACGTCGCGGTCAGCCCCAAAGCGTCGATCATGATCGGATCGAATGCGCGGGTATCATCGTGCATCATGCCCATGCTATCGAAGAGGTTCCAGAACGCCCATGGTAGCCCGCGCTCCTCCGCCGACCGGCGCACGTCGCGCACATAATCAGCGCGATCGGCGCTTGAGATTGAGCTTGGGCGGATCGCACCGAACTCACCGAGTATGATGTGCCGCGCCGGGACGCCATTCGCATCCGACCAGGTGACGACGCGGTCGAGATAGCGATCGACATACCATCGGTCGGGGCTGACCTCGAAGTACACGGAAAGCGCATCCCGCGCATGCGCAAAGATCTGCTCCCGCTCCGTAGCCCCGAGACGCGCATCCGCCTCCAGACGTCGCCGTGTGGCGGCGAGTGTACGCTTTAGCCGACCGGCGGATGCAGGCCAGGGCACGTCTTCGATATAGTGATACATGCGATCGCCCATCCATTTCGCCCCCTGATGCGTGAATAGATAGGGCTCGTAGAAATGGACCGTGTAGAAGAGCGGCGAGGACGTTTTGATCGGGGAAAGTTCTTCAAGCCCGGCGATCATTCCTCCGCACGCGCCGGTGGCGACGAGGGGGAGGCCAGGTGCGGCCGAGGCAGCTGCGGTCAGGAGGATATCCTGCATGCGACGCCATTCGGCGGAAGAACATCCGTGTGGTGGTTCGTTGGCGGGCTCAAGCACCGTCCCGCTGTACCGACGATCCGCGAGGAGCCCAGCAAGTTCGGCGACGAAATCCATGTATAGCTTGAAGCCGTGAGTATCCGCACGCGCAGTCAGCGTCTGCGCGTTCCAATGATGCGTCGCGGTATTGACGTGGAGATTGACGACGGGCGTCAGACCAGAAAACAGTATTTCATCGACCGCATTCGCAACCTCCCGCAGAAGCTGTGGGCGATGGGCGCCGGCATTGCCGAGAAACGGCCCTGGATCGATCGGCAGGCGGACGAAGTCGATGCCTGCTCTGCGGAGGCGCATGAGGTCGCCGATGCGCGGGATTGGGCGGTCGGGCTGAAACGGGGGCCAGGGATAATCGGTTCGCGGGGCTGGATACTCTCGTGTCAGGGAAAACCATGGAAACAGATTGACCCCGCGCCGCAGAAGAGGAACCGCGCGCACCGGCAGCGCATCGACTGCCGCCGGAGCGGCCGCAAAGGCTGCAGCTCCGGCGATCAGACCGAGCGCGGTCCTGCGGCTGACATCACGCGGTGCTGCGGGCATTCCGAACTCTCACCGGCAAAAGGGCGGCAGCCGGAGCTTCGCGCTTTCCACCTGCGAGCTCCAGCATCGCATCTTCGTAGGTTGATAAAACATCATTCCAGCGAAAAGCTTCCGCGGCGCGGGCACGGGCTTTGACTTTCGCGGCTGCGAGCGCGGCGTCGTCGTTGAAGATTCGCTCGAACGCATCCGCACACGACGTTTCGTCGGAAAAGAAGAATTGCCCCTCTCCCGCCGTCCACCGGTTGAAGACGTTGTCGTGCGCCAACACGGGGCAACCCGCAGCCAGTGCCTCGACGAGGGAAGGATTGGTTCCCCCGACCCGATGACCGTGAAAATACGCTCGCGAAAAATATCTGATGGCAGCGATGGTATCGTGGGTGTAGATCGCTCCGGGGAACACTACGTCGTCCGAGGCCTCAGCGACGAGCATGCGATGGTAGTCGTTCTGGGGGTCGAGCTTGCCGAGCACCACGAGTTTGCCGTAGCGTGGTTTCTCGCGCCATGCGCGCACCGCGGTGAGGATCCCGTTTTCGGGCTCGATGCGCGCAATGGAGACGACGTAACGGTTGGGCTCGATTCCGAACGGCCGCAGGAGCTCTCCGTCAGCACTTTCCACAGGGTCTGCACCGTAGGGAATCATCGTTGTCTTGGCTCGCGCGCCGAGCCCGCCGAGATAATCCGCTATCGCTGGATGGTCGGCCACGAGCTGGTTCGAGGACCAGATCGCAATGCGTTCGTTCGCCCGCAGCCAAGCGCGAACCGGAGCGCTCCACTTGTCACGCTTCCACTCCATGCCGTCCATGTTTGTCAGAATGGGGCGGTTTCTTGAACGCAACAACGGAAGCAGCGCAGCTGTATTATACCCCAACACGAGGCAGACACCCTCTCTATTGCGAGCTTCGAGAATACTGTGCAAGTCAAATTCCAAGGTACCGAGCGGGCCCTTTCTCGAAATTTCGATCTTAACTCTCTCCACCCCCTCCCACATGTCGTACGTAAACCTTTGAGTGACTTTATCGACATCTTCTTGACAATAGACGATGACGCGATAGCCCGCTGCTGCTAGGTAAAGTGAAAGTTTCTCAGCAAAGGTTTCGAAACCCCCATGGGCTGCTGGTACACCACGCGTTCCAAGAATGAGAATTGCCGGCTTCATGGCCACTCCGATCCGTTTTGTTCGTCCCAGAACGAGACGTTTCACTGGAATTTGATCGAGTCCTGCAATTGGCAGGCCAAAAACACGCGGGATGTTGCGACGGGGCACGTCAGCGGGAGAGCGATATGCGGATAGTCTGTGTGCATCAGGGCTACGAACTCTACGGGTCGGATAGGTCGTTTCTTGAGACCCTCGAAACAATGCGGCGCGTCTTTCCGTCGGCGGAGATCGAGGCTGTCCTGCCGCAGGAGGGCCCTCTGGCTGCAGCTCTGCGCGCGCGCAGCGTAAGCGTGCGCCATGAGCGGATGTGGATCCTGCGCCGTCGTCAGCTCTTACGTCTCATGACCCTCGGCTTGTTAGAACTGCCGATGGCGCTGATGCGGGCGTGGCGCAACCTGTCCGACGCGGATATTCTCTATATCAACACATGCGTCGTCGTCGATCATTTGCTGGCCGCCGGGTTCAGGCCCAAGCGTGTGCTCGTGCACGTGCACGAGATACCCGACGGTATCGTCCTGGCGGCTCTGCGCGCTTTGCTGAGGTGGAGCCGGGCGGAGGTCCTCTTCAACTCGCGGGCGACGCAACAGGCGTTTGCACTTCCGGATTCCCGCAGACAGAGCGTGCTCTATAACGGCGTGGCTGCGCCCGACGTGTCGCCGGCGCCTGCCTTCGATGGCACATATCGGCTCAAACTGATACAAATCGGGCGCCTCAGTCATCTGAAGGGTCAAGACGTGCTGATCCGTGCGATCTCCCTACTCCCGCGCGAACAGCAGGGGCGGGTCGAAGTCCGGATCGTGGGTGACGCCTTCGAGAACCCGAAGGCGAGGGATGATCTCGAACGGCTGGCGCAGGAGCTTGGCGTTGCCGCATGCGTCGCTTTTCATCGCTTCATTCCGGATCCCAGCGAGCATTTCGAGTGGGCGGATATTGTCTGCGTCCCGTCGCGCCTGCCCGAAAGCCTCGGTCGCGTCGCCATCGAAGCGGCGGGCTGCGGTCGGGTCGTGATCGCCTCCGATATCGGAGGTCTGCCTGAGATCGTCGATCACGGCCGCACTGGCTGGCTGGTCGAGCCCGGCGATGAAAACGCTCTCGCGGCGAGGATCGACGCTGTTCTGCGTCACCCCGACAGCTGGATCCACTTCCCCACGGCTGCGCGGGCCCGTTACGAGGCGCTCTTTGCCCCCGCTCTCGTCGAGGAAGCTCTTGCCGCCCTGCTGCGCCGCAAAGTCGCCACCGACGGCGAATCGCCGATCGGCGGCACCTTCGAGACGCGCGGCACAGGCACATGAGCATACGCCACAAGATGTCCCGTCGTTCGGGAGCGGTCGCGCCGCTTTCAAAACCTAGGTCACGCTGGGCGAACATCGTCGTGCGAACGCCCAGGAGCGCGCGTTTACTCATCGTGTTCTTTGGAGAGGCCGGGCAGAGCGGGTTTCACCTCCTTTTGAACATTGCCCTGCTGCGCCTTCTCTCAGCCGAGGGTTATGGCGTATTCGCCGTGACCTTCATCCTCGCGAGTGTCGGCATTACCTACATGCAGGCGCTCGTCGGAACGCCGATCGGTGTCATTCTCCCGCGGCATCGCCGTGCCGGAGCGATGGTCTGGCAGGCGACGTTTTCGTGCGCTTCGGCGGCGCTTGCCCTCGTCACTGGCCTTATGATTTTCGCCAGTGTCTCCCTATGGCTGGAGCGACCGGAATTCGCACCTGCCGCTGCGCTTTTTGCGGCCGGGTGGTTTCTAAGGGGATTCGCGCGAGCCAGTCTGTTCGCCAATGGCTCTTTATGGCGCGCGGGGCTCTCAGATGCCGCTTTCGTCATGTCCGGCCTGATTCTGGGCACTCTCGCCATACTATTTTCGCCCTTGGATCCGCTTCTGGACGCTTTCGTCGTTCTCTTCATCAGCCACGTAATGGGGATCGTCGCCGCCGTCGCGGGAACGCGGTTCAAGATCGCGTTCCGCATGCGGCTGCTCGTGCGCTACTCAAGGCTCTGGCCATCGCTTGCCTGGTCGGTCGCCGGGGTCACGAGCGCGAATTTGCAGGCACAGGGGCAGATGCTGCTCGTCGCGGCCCTCGCCGGACCCGCAGCCTACGCTCCGATTGCGGCGAGCATGATCGTGTTTGCGCCGCTGCGGACGCTGGGGGCGGCTCTGTTCAACCTGCTGCAGCCGGCCTTCGCATCCGCCGTTTCGACCAGGAACGGCCGGAGGATTTGGAAGTTGCTCTTTGGCAGCAGCGTTATGATTGCGGTCAGCGGGCTTTTCCTCGGCGCCGCGACCTACGTTTTCTTCCGGCCGATCAAAGAATTCTTGCTCAAACCACAGTTTGCCGGTGAACCGATAGCTCTCCTCATGGTGCTAGCATGGCTCATCGTTACACTGGCCCAGCTCTACGCAGCGCCACGGGCTCTCATGCTCGGTGCTCATGCCTTCAAGCTGGTCGCCCTCATAAACCTCGTCAGCGCAACCTTCGGACTGGCCTTCGTCGCAGCATTGCTGATCATGGTGGGAACCGCCTGGTCATTGCTCGGTGTCGTATTTTCCGAGCTCATCACATTCGTATCACTTTGGGTTGCGGCCTCTATACTATTGCGCAAATTCAGGCGCAAATCAACTTCACGAATAGTTGGAGCGCATGATGTTGCATGATTTTTATAGGAGTTTGGACCGATGACAGGCTCCATTAGACCATGCTCGCCTCAAGATATTCCCCGAGTCGCCGACTTGTTTTCGCGCGTCTTTCTGCAGGGCCGTCACGGAACGAGTTCGACGCTTGTTCATTCGCTAGAGGAAACGTTCTTTGCAAATCCTAGCTTCGATGAGGAAATTCGTTCGAATGTCTACGAGGAGGAGGGCAGCGTCAGGGGGTTCATCGGCATCACTCCGCTCAGGATCGATGCCGAGGGTGTGAAGATTCGGTGCGCCATCGGCGGCAGCCTAATGGTCGATCCAGATATCAAGGATCCGCTCATTGGCGCACGGTTGTTGAGGAGCTTCTCCTCGGGACCGCAGTCTCTGACTTTCAGTGAAACCGCGAACCGGACCTCCCACGCGATGTGGACCCGCTCCGGCGCACGTTTTCTGCCTGTCCACAGCTTGGACTTCGTCAGGATCCTCAAACCCGCCGGCTTCGCCCTCGAGAATCTGGCGGAGCAGCTTGCGGCATTGCGCGTTGCCCGCCCCGTTACACACCTTATCGATCGCTTTGCCTCGGGGCTCATTGGCAGCGACCTGATGCCGAAGGCCCAGCGTGGCGTCAGATCGACGCCCGTCGCCCGTGAGGATATCCCCGGCGTGATCATGGCGTTGATGCAGAACTACGCTCTTCGGCCCGACTGGCGCGAGTCGGAACTCGACTGGCTAATCGAACGCGCATGGGAAAAGCCGAAATACGGCAAGATACATGCAGCCGTTGTCGAAAACGCAGCTGGGCGACGCTTCGGTTTCTATCTCGCATATTTGATGAAGCGCGGCAAGGCCCGCCTCATGCACGTCGTGGCAGGGCCGAAGGACAGCGCCGCAGTGCTAGAGGCGGCAGCGCGCGATGCGTTTGAGGCCGGGTGTATCGCGGTCGAGGGGCGCGCGGATCCTCGCGTCCTGCCCGCGCTAATTATGCAGCGCTGCCTGCTGTTTCGCCGTACCTCGACGATCGCGCAGTCGCGGCTTCCGCGTGTCATCGACAATATCGATGCCGGAGATGCGTTCATTGGCGGATTGGCCGGGGAAACCTGGTCGCCGCTCCATGGAGGTGAGTGGTAGCGATCTTCACGAGCTGTTGACGGAAATGAACTGCCTGCAAATAGTTGGAGCGAGGCAAACCCCTTTTGCCCGGAGCACGCCTATTAGCGTATCAGTGAGCCTTTGCATGTGAAAAAGCGCCGAAACCGAACTGAGGTGGACCCCGGATTTCGGACAGGGAGATAAGCTGGTATCGCTCTGACGAGG
>JAFIEI010000063.1 GCA_020832565.1 Salinarimonas sp.
CCCCGAAACCATTACGGGTTTTGCGGGGTTATCCGCCTGATGGCGACGCGGTACCATCGCGGCGAATCGTGAAACGCGGCATTTGCAGGAGCGGAATCCTTTATGGTGAAGATCGTCACGCTGACCCTCAATCCCTCGATCGACGGCTCCGCCGAGGCGGAGAAGGTGCGGCATACCAACAAGGTGCGCACCTCGAACGAGCGGTTCGATCCGGGCGGCGGGGGGATCAACGTGGCGCGGGTGGTGAAGGCGCTGGGCGGTGATGTCTGCGCGCTCTATCTCGCCGGCGGGGCCACGGGGGATGTGCTCGATGCGCTGATCGACAAGCAGGGCGTGGCGCGCAAGCGCATCCCGATCGCCGACGATACCCGCCTCTCGCATGTGGTCTTCGAGCGCGAGAGCGGCAAGGAATTCCGCTTCACGCCGGAGGGGCCGAAGCTCGCGCCCAGTGAGATCGCGGCCTGCCTCGATGCGTTGCGGGAGATGGATTACGATTACCTCGTCGCCTCGGGGAGCCTGCCGCGCGGCGTCGATGCGGAGTTCTATACGCAGGTCGCGGATATCGCCCGCGAGAAGGGCGCGCATTTCGTGCTCGACACCTCCGGCGATGCGCTCAAAGCCGCGCTGGAGCATGGCGGCATCCATCTGGTCAAGCCGAGCCATGGCGAATTCCGCAACCTTACCGGCAAGGATTGTCATCACGCGGACGAGATCAGCGCGGCGGCAAAGGATTTCATCGATGACGGCAAGGCCGAGATGATCGCGGTGACGCTCGGCCATGAGGGCGCGGTGCTGGTCGATCGCGACGGCGCCTGGCAACGGGATGTGCCGGAGGTGAAAGTCCGCAGCGCCGTCGGCGCGGGGGACAGCTTCGTCGCCGGCATGACCTGGGCATTGTCCACCGGGCTCTCGCGGCGCCAGGCTTTCCTGATGGGTATGGCAGCCGGCAGCGCAGCGGTGATGACGCCGGGCACGGAGTTGTGCCGGGCGGAAGACGTCGAGCGGCTTTTTGCACAATTGCAGGATGAACAGGAAACGTCATGAGCATGAAGGTTTGCGTCTTCTCCACCAAACCCTATGACCGCACCTATCTCGACGCGGCCAATCGCGAGGCCCGGCACGAACTGTGCTATCTCGAAGCCCCTTTGCGGACCGAGACGGCCGTGCTCGCGAGCGACGCGCAGGCCGTGTGCGCCTTCGTCAACGATACGCTCGACCGCAATGTGCTCGAAAAGCTCGCCGCGCAGGATATCAAGCTCGTGGCCCTGCGCTGCGCGGGCTTCAACCATGTCGATCTGGAAGCGGCGCAGGCGCTCGGGATCACGGTGGCGCGCGTGCCGGCCTATTCGCCGCATGCGGTGGCCGAGCACACGCTCGCCCTCGTGCTCTCGCTCAACCGCCGCATCCACAAGGCGCATAACCGGGTGCGCGAGAACAATTTCAATCTCGATGGCCTGATCGGCTTCGATCTGAACGAAAAGACCGTCGGCATCATCGGCACCGGCCAGATCGGCGCCATCACCGCCGCGATTTTCCAGGGCTTCAACTGCCGCGTCATCGCCCATGACGTCGCGCCCAATCCCGATTGCGAGGCGCGCGGCATCAGTTATGTTGATCTCGACACGCTGTTTGCGCAATCCGACATCATCTCCCTGCATTGCCCGCTGACACCGGAAACGCGGCACCTGATCAATGCCGATGCAATCGCGCGGATGAAATCCTCCGTGATGATCGTGAACACGTCGCGCGGCGCCGTGATCGATACGAAGGCGGTGATTGACGCGCTCAAGCAAGGACGCATCGGCGCGCTCGCACTCGACGTTTACGAAGAGGAAGGCGATCTTTTCTTCCGGGATCTTTCGAGCGACATCCTCAGCGACGACGTCTTCGCCCGCCTCCTCACCTTCCCCAACGTATTGATCACCGGCCACCAGGCCTTCTTTACCCACGAGGCCCTGACCAACATCGCCGAGACCACCATCGGCAACATCACCAGCTTCGGCGAGACGGGTGAAGCGGAGCATACGGTGTCGGTCGAGAAGGTGGTTTGAGGGGACAGGGCGGATGCGCCGGGAGAATGCGCAACCCGTTTCGACGCAACGTCCTTTCCGATCACCAAGAAGGATGAACGTGGAATTTAATGTAGAAAGAGATTTGCACAACTTTCAATTTGCAATAGTGTCGTCTGGGTGCAAGCGCGGCTGCAGAAGCGGAGGATTGCGATGCCCGACGAGAAATTTCTCCCCATCATCTATGTGCGCGGCTATGCCGGTCGCCAGACTTACGTCGAAGACACGGTAAACCTGCCCTATTACGGGTTCAATCTGGGCAGCACCCAGACACGAACCGGCCCCGAAGGCGACCCCGAATTCAGCATTTTCGAGAGTCCTCTCGTCAGGTTGATGAAGGACTTCGGCTACACCGACTTCTTCGCTCGCGTTACGCCCGATGGCGATGTGGAAATGCTGAATGACGAGGCATCGAAATACCAGCAGACCGGTTTTCCCACGAAAGGCATCTGGATCTATCGCTACTATGACGAGACCTCGAACTGGGCCGGCAGCGGACAGCGCGAGACCATAGAAAGCATCGCGGACGGGCTAAATTCTCTGGTCGATTTCGTCCTCGAAACGACCGGCGCACCCGCAGTCCACCTCGTCGCGCACTCGATGGGCGGCCTGATTTGCCGCAGCCTGATCCAACGAAATCTGCGCGAAACGGCGCCGCAGAGAATCGCGAAACTCTTCACCTATGCGACACCGCATGGCGGCATTCATTTCCGCAAAGGGCTAGGGGCGATTTCCGCGATCCGGGATCTGACCGGCATCAACGAAGCCGACACCTTCGGAATCCGGCGCATGCGCGAATTTCTGGCGACTCCCGAGGCGACGCAGGACACCATCCATCGCATTACGCATTTCCCGGCCGATCGGGTTTTCTCCCTGATCGGCACGAACCATGCGGACTATACCGTGACCATGTCACGAGCCACAGTGGGTCCGGCGAGCGACGGCCTCGTCATGAACAAGCATGCCTATGTCGAAGGCAGCCGGCGCGCCTTCGTCTACCGCAGTCACAGCGGCCCGCTTGGTATTGTGAATTCCGAGGAGGGTTATCAGAATCTGCATCGATTCCTGTTCGGTGATACGAGTGTGCGTATCCGGATCGAGAACCTGCGCCTCGCGTCGAAATATCGCGACGACGAGACGCTGCGTTACCTCATGATCGAGAATCAGGTGCTGATCCGCGGCGAGGAGGTCATGATGACGGACCAGCGCGAGGAGCGCGGCTCGTCCATGACCATCGGCGCGCGGGACGGTGAGCAATCGCCCATCACGCTGTTCAGAACCTACCTCTCGCGGGCTCGCCGTCCAGATGACGACAAGCGTTACTCGACCTTCCAGATCCGCCTAGGCATCCTGCCTCACCATGTTCGGGAACGGCGCGTCATCAGCGACAAGCACTTTTTCGGAGAGCGGATCTTCAACGATTCCCTGACGGTCGCCATCCGCGACGACGACGACCGTGGCGGGCGTCTGGTCAAGGCAGCCTGGACCGAGATCGACGACGACATGCCGCGCAGCGGGACGCGTTATGAAAACGCACAAAACATTCGGATTCCGCTTCGAAGCAAGGCATTCGAGAGCGGAGAGGTTGTCTTGTCCGTCACGGATGAATAAGGGGTCAGGCTCTCTCCAACCCCGCCACCACCTCCCGAAACACATCCCCCCGGTGCTCGAAGCTCCGGAACTGGTCGAATGATGCGCAAGCCGGCGAGAACAGGATAACCGGCGCCTCTTCATCGCTCGCCTGCGCATCCGCCGTCGCGCGGGCGACCGCCTTCTCGAGCGTGCCGCAGCGCTCATAGGGCACGCGGCCTTCGAGCGTCTGCGCGAAGGCGTCGCTCGCCTCGCCGATCAAATAGGCGCGGGCGACGCGGGGGAAGTATTCCGCCAGACTGTCGATGCCGCCCTCTTTCGGCTTGCCGCCGAGGATCCACCAGACGCGCTCGAACGAAGCCAGGGCGCGGGCGGTGGATTCCGCGTTCGTGGCCTTGGAATCGTTGATGAAGACGAGCCCTTCCGGCCCGGGTACCTGCTCCATGCGATGCGGCAGGCCGGGGAAGCTCGGCAGGGCCTGCGCGATCGCCGGCGGGCTCACCCCCGCATGCCAGCAGGCGGCACAGGCGAAAGCCGCGTTCTGTGCGTTATGCGCCCCGCGCAGCGTCGATATCCCTTCGAGATCGCCGAGCGCGAGCGCGGCATCGACATCCTCGCCGGCATTGCGCGCGAGGACGAGACCGTCATGCACGAAATAGCCCCAGGGCAGTTCGCGCGTGGCCGAGACGGGATAGACATCCGCGCCCTCCATCTGCGACAGCCGCCGCCCGATATCCTCGCAATAAGCGTCGTCACGCCCGATCAGGGCGAGCTTCGCGCGGGCGACGAGCCGTTCCTTAATCGCCGCGTAGTGCTCCATGGTGCCGTGGCGGTCGATATGGTCTGGGGAGAGGTTGAGCAGCAGCCCGATCGTGGGGGCGAGCGAAGGGGTCAGGTCGATCTGGTAGGATGAGATCTCGACCACGTGGAAGCGCTCCGGCGCCGGCGGTTCCAGGGAGAGGATCGCCGCGCCGATATTGCCGCCCATCTGCACGTCGCGCCCGGTCTCAAGCAGGATATGGGCGATCAGCGCCGTCGTGGTCGATTTGCCGTTGGTGCCGGTGATCGCGATGAAGGGCGCATCCGGGGCAAGCTTTGCCCGTTCGCGGCAGAACAGCTCGATATCGCCGATGATCTCGACACCCGCCGCCCGCGCCTTCTCGACGCTCCAATGCGGCGCGGGATGGGTGAGCGGTACGCCGGGGGAGAGCACGAGCGCGGCATAGCCCGCGAAATCCGCCTCGCGCAGATCCGCGATCGGGATGCCCTCAACTTTCGCCTGAGCTACCCGTTCAGCGTTGTCGTCGAAAGCGTGGACACGCGCGCCGCCGGCGATCAGCGCCCGCGCCGTGGCCAGCCCCGATCCGCCGAGCCCGAACAGGGCGACGTCGCGCCCGGCGAAGACGGTCGAGGGAGTCATGCAGGCATCCTCATCTCAGCTTGAGCGTCGCCAGCCCGATCATGGCGAGCACAACGGCGATGATCCAGAAGCGGATCACGATCTGCGGCTCGGTCCAGCCCATCTTCTCGAAATGGTGGTGGATCGGCGCCATCTTGAACACGCGCTTGCCGGTGAGCTTGTAGGAGGCCACCTGGATGATCACGGAGGAGGCCTCCAGCACGAACAGGCCGCCGACGATGGCGAGCACGATCTCGTGCTTCGTTGCCACCGCGATCGCCCCGAGCATGCCACCGAGCGCCAGCGATCCGGTATCGCCCATGAAGACCTGCGCGGGCGGGGCGTTGAACCAGAGGAAGCCGAGACCGGCCCCGATCAGCGCGCCGCAGATGACGGCGAGTTCGCCGGTGCCGGGCACGAAATGGATCTGCAGGTAGTTGGCGAAAATCGCATTGCCGACGAGATAGGCGACGAAGCCGAACGTGCCCGCCGCGATCATCACCGGCACGATGGCAAGGCCGTCGAGGCCATCGGTGAGATTGACCGCATTGCCCGCACCGACGATCACCAGCGCGCCGAAGATGATGAAGAACCAGCCGAGATCGATCAGCACATCCTTCAGGAAGGGCAGCGCGAGATGGTTGGCGAGTTGGGGCGTCGCGATATAGGCGATGGCGATACAGGCCGCAGCCGCGATCAACGCCTCGATCGTGAGCCGATATTTGCCGGCGAATCCCTTGTGCGACTGCTTGGTGACCTTCAGGTAGTCGTCATAGAAACCGATCGCCCCGAAACCAAGTGTCACCAGCAGCACGACCCAGACATAGGCGTTGGCGAGATTGGCCCAGAGCAGCGTCGATACCAGCACGCCGGCGAGAATCATCAACCCGCCCATGGTCGGCGTGCCGCGCTTGGTCAGGAGATGCGATTCGGGCCCGTCATCGCGGATCGGCTGGCCGCGTCCCTGCTTCAGGCGAAGCGTGGCGATAATCGCCGGGCCGAACCAGATCACGAAGAGAAATGCGGTCGCCGTCGCCATCCCGGTGCGGAAGGTGATGTAGCGCAAGACGTTGAGAACATTCACGTAAGCGGCGAGATCCGCAAGCCAGGTCAGCATCGCTCAATCTATCCCCTGCTATCCCTCTCGCACGAGGGCCTTGCCCGCACCCGCGCGTTTCTTCACCGCCTCGACTACGCTTTCCATGCGAATGCCGCGCGATCCCTTGACCATCACGACATCGCCGGCGCGCAAGGCGCCGAGCACGGCTCCTTCGAGCCCCGTCGCCGCATTGGCGTAGCCGCCCCGACGCTCCGGGGGAAGAGCCGACATGAGATTTTTCATCAACGGACCCGCCGCGAAGACGAGATCGACACCGTTCGCGATCACGGATTCGGCCAGTTCGCCATGCATCTCAGGGCCAATCTCGCCGAGTTCGAGCATGTCGCCGAGCACGGCAATGCGCCGCCCGCGAAAGCCGATCTCGGTCTGGCCGAGCGTTTCGAGCGCTGCGCGCATGGAGGCGGGGTTGGCGTTGTAGCTCTCGTCGACGAGCAGGATCTCGCCGCCATTGAAGGCGAGCAGATCACGTGCTCCGCGCCCCACCGGCGGGGTCATGTCGCCAAGCGCCAGCGCCCCGAGCGCAAGATCGAGCCCCAGCGCGTGAATCGCGGCGACGAGCCCGAGCGAATTCAGCGCCACATGCCGACCGACCATGCCGATTCGGTAGGTCAGCGGCGTCTCGAAGACGCGGGCATCGACGATGGTCATGTCCTGCTTCGCGATGATGCGCAAAGCGCGGACATCCGCCTCCTCGCTCTCGCCGAAGGAGACAACGCGGCCCGCATCCGAGGCGAGCGCATGCGCGCGCAGGCGCTCGAAATGCGGGTTGTCGCGGTTGATAACGGCGACGCCGCCGGGTTCGAGCCCGAGAAAAATCTCGCCCTTGGCATCCGCGATACCCGAGACCGACTGGAAATGCTCGATATGCACCGCATCGACCGTGGTCACGATGGCCACGTCGGGGCGCACCATGCGGGTGAGCGGCGCGATCTCGCCGGCATGGTTCATGCCGATCTCGAACACCCCGAATTCGCTGTCGCGCGGCATCCGCGCCAGCGTCAGCGGCACGCCCCATTGGTTATTGTAGGAGGCAGCCGAGGCATGCGTCCTGCCCGAGCGCGAGAGCAGAAGCCGCATCGCTTCCTTCGAGCCGGTCTTGCCGACGGAACCGGTGATGGCGATGATCCTGGCATTGCTGCGCGCCCGCGCTGCGCGCCCGAGATCCTCCATCGCCGCGAGGGTATCGGGCACCACGAACAGCGCGCCGGGGAGGCTCTCGCACGTCTTTTCGAGCCCTTCCGCCTTGTCGCCGGCGATCACGGCGCCGGCGGCCCCCTTCTCCAGCGCCTGGACGACGAAGTCATGCCCGTCGCGCGCCTCGCCGGTAATGGCGAAGAACAGATCACCGGGCTTGAGGCTGCGTGTATCGATCGAAATGCCCTCGATGCGCTCCGGCAAGGCGCCCAGGCACGTACCGCCCATCGCACTGAGCGCCTCCTCACCCGTCCATAAAGGTGTCGTCTGCGCGTTCATCATCTCAACTCCGCGACCGCCTTGCGGCAATGGCCTGCCGGATCGTCTCCTGATCCGAGAAGGGAAAGGTCTGCTCGCCCACGATCTGGCCGGTTTCATGGCCTTTTCCGGCGACGACGAGAACATCACCATCTGAGAGCATATCCACGCCGGCACGGATCGCCGCCGCTCGATCACCGATCACCTGCGCATCCGGCGCCTCGGCGGCTATGGCAGTGCGGATGGCGGCGGGATCCTCGCTGCGCGGATTGTCGTCGGTGATGATGGCGTGATCGGAAAGCTGTGCCGCGATCCGCCCCATGATCGGGCGCTTGCCCGGATCGCGATCGCCGCCGCAGCCGAATATGCATATCAGTCGCCCGCGCGCGAAAGGCCGCAGCGCCTTCAGCGCATGCGAGAGCGCATCGGGCTTGTGGGCATAATCGACGACGCAAAGCCCGCCATCGACCTCCCCTACCCGCTCAAGGCGCCCGTCGACTCCCTCGAGGCCTTCGAGCGCGGCGAATACCCGCGCCGCATCGCCACCCGTGGCGATCACGAGGGCTGCCGCGACGAGGGCGTTCTCGATCTGGAACGTCCCGATCAACGGGATCGCCAGATCATCGCGCTGCCCTGCATGAACGAGGCTAACCGCCTGCGCGAAGCCGCGCGTCTCATGACGTTCGAGCCGGATGAAATCACCGTCGCGCCCGACCGTGAGCGGCGTGTGGCCGGCGGCGCGGATCGCGTCGATCGCTTCGCGCGCATAATCGCCATCGGCATTGACGATCGCCCGGGCGCCGCGCGGCAGGAGCGTATCGAACAGGCGCATCTTCGCCGCGAGATAGGCTTCCATGGTGGGATGGTAGTCGAGATGGTCGCGCCCGAGATTGGTGAAGGCAGCCGCCGATAAGCGGACCCCGTCGAGACGATGCTGGTCGAGCCCGTGCGAGGAAGCCTCCATGGCGAGATCGGTGATCCCGCGATCAGCGAGATCCTGCAGCATGCGGTGCAGGCCGACCGGATCAGGCGTGGTCAGGGCACCATATTCTGCCCCCTCCCCGGTCACCACGCCGAGCGTGCCGAGGCTGGCGGCCTGATCACCGAGCGCGATCCTGATCTGGCGCACGAAATCAGCCACTGAGGATTTTCCCGCCGTCCCGGTCACGGCCACGATCCGCTCCGGCTGGCGGGGATGGAAGGCGGCGGCGGCGTGGGCCAGCGCGAGGCGCGCATTCGGCACGCGGCGCCATGCGACGGCTTCGGGGCAATCTTCGGGGCGCGGGATCTCCGCGACGATTGCCACGGCACCCTGTGCCAGCGCCTGCGGAACGAAGCGCGCGCCGTCGGCCTTCACGCCGGGTATGGCGAAGAATACGAATCCGGGCGCCACGGCGCGGCTGTCGGGGGTGAGCCCGGTAACGGCAAGACTGTCGAAAGCGTCGCCCGCCGGGCCGACGAGATCGGCGAGACGGGCGGAAGGCATTGGTTTCTGTACGCCCTGCGGCGCCGATTCGCTCATTGCGTACCCCAGGCCCCCAGCCGGGTCATCAACGGGAAAGGTTGCTCGGGAGGGTTAAACCGCGGCGGGATGTCGAGCAAGTGTGCGGTGCGCTTGATGATGTTGCCGGTGGTCGGCGCGGCGTTCCAGCCTGCCGTATTGAAACCGTGCGTGTTCGGCGTCGCCTTGGGTTCGTCGAGGATGGTGAGGAAGAGGTAGCGCGGATCATCCGCAGGCGCGACGGCGAAGAAGGTCGTCAGCAGGACGCCCTCTGCATAACGCCCGTTCACCACCTTCTGGGCGCTGCCCGTCTTGCCGCCCACATAAAAACCCGCGATCGAGGAATTGCCGGCGGAGCCACGCTCGGCATTGAGGCGCATCATGTAGCGCATCGCCTCGCTTGTCTCCTCGGTGATCACCCGGGTGGCGTTGCGGCGGGCCTGGTCCTCGGAGCGCTTGAGGAAGGTCGGCGTGATCAGGTAGCCGCCATTGACGAGTGCCGCCGTCGCCATCGCCGCCTGGAGCGGGGCCATGGCAAGACCATGCCCGAAGGCGATGGTCGCGGTGTTGACCTCGGTCCAGCGGCGCGGCACCAGCGGCGCGGCATTCTCGGGAAGCTCCGTGCGCAGGCGCTCCAGCTGCCCCGTACGGCGCAGGAACTCGCGGTGATGCTCGATGCCGAGTTCGAGGGCCATGCGGGCGGTGCCGATATTGGAGGAGTGCACGAAGACTTCCGGCACGTTCAGAACGCGATTCTGGCCGCGATAGTCACGGATGCGCTGGCGCCCGAATTGCAGGGGCGCGCGAGCATCGAAGGTGGAATTGATGTTGAATTTCTGGGAATCCAGCGCCATCGCCACGGTCAGCGCCTTTAGGGTCGAGCCCATCTCGTAGACGCCGACATTGATGCGGTTGATGTTTTCGTCCTTCTGGGCATCGACTGGATTGTTGGGGTCGAAATCCGGAAGCGAGACCAGCGCCACCACTTCGCCCGTGCGCACGTCGAGCACGAGCCCCGCCGCGGCGATCGCGCGGAACTCCTTCTTGGCCTTGAGGAGCTCGTCGCGCATGGCGTGCTGGACGCGCAGATCGACGGAAAGTTCGACCGGCGCGAGATCGGCGGCAGTCTTGAGAAGGCCGACACCTTCGAGATCCTGCAGGCCCTGCCCGTCGATCCATTTCTCGATACCGGCAATGCCCTCATTGTCGACATTGGCATAGCCCAGGACATGCGCCGCCGCGAAGCCGTTGGGATAGACGCGCTTGTGCTCGGGCAGGAAGCCGACGCCGGGAATGCCGAGCCGGTGCACCTCGGCACGCTGGCGCGGCGAGATCTCGCGCTTGACCCAGATGAAGCCGCGATCCGTGCTCAGCCGGTCGCGCAGGCGCCGGGCATCGAGATCGGTAAAGACGGCGGTGAGAAGCTCTGTGGCCTCGTCGGGATCGATGATGTTGCGCGGCTCGGCGAAGACCGAATAACTCATCACGTCGGTCGCTAGGATCTCGCCGTTGCGATCGACGATATCGGGCCGCGCCGTTCCCAGGGAGGAAACGGAGGCGCGACGCATCGTCTCCTCACCTCCGGTATCGATACCAAGCTGCACGAGACGCCCCGCCAACGCGGCGAACAGGATGGTGAAGGCGAAGGCCGCAAGGCCGATCCGCGCCCGTCCCTTGTCACCGCGCAGGCGAAACAACTCGCGCAGACCGGCGACGAGACCACCGATCAATCCGCGCGAAGGCGCCTCGTCGGGGGACTGTGTGGGTTCGGTCTGGTCACGATCGGGCGTGGACACGGGGTGTTACCTCGTCGAGCCGGTGGTTGTGGGGGTGGAAGCTGCAGGCCGGGCTGTCTGGCCCGGCGTCGCCGTCGGCGCGCCGAGACCGAGCGCCTCGAGCTTGCGGGCGATGCCGTCGTCGCGCTCACCACGCGCTGGCAGATCGTTGAAACGCGTGATGCGGCGCGGATCCATCTCGACGAGATCATCGAGATGGCGATCGGCGAGCGCCTGAACCCGGTCGGGACGGTTCAGCAATGTCCATTCCGCGCGCAGCACGGCAATGGCAGCGCGCTCACGGTCCACCTCGGCCCGCAGGCGCGCAAGCTCCTCGGCCTGGACAATCGATTCGTACTTGATCGAATAGGCATAGCCGGCCGAGCCGATCAGCGCCGCGATCGCCACGATATGGGTGAAACGAATCATCGCCGCCCCTTTTCTCGCGCCGTGCGCGGCAGGCTCGCCAGCGTGGTGATCGCATCGGCCGGCGGCTGTGCCGGGGCATCGAGGCGCTCACCGGCGCGCAGCTTCGCCGAACGCGCACGCGGGTTGATCGCGTTTTCCGATGAACCCGGCTTGACCGGTCCCTTGGTCACCAGACTGAAGCTCGGCTGGGGACCGGGTCCGGCGACGGGAACATGGCGCGAGAAACCGCCACCGCGCCCGGCACGTTGCGCCAGGTACTGCTTGACGATGCGATCCTCCAGCGAATGGAAGGTCACCACGACGAGGCGCCCGCCGGGCGAGAGTGCCTCCTCGGCACCGTGCAGCGCGCGGGCGAGCTCGCCGAGCTCGTCATTCACTGCGATGCGCAGCGCCTGGAATGTCCGCGTCGCCGGATGCGGCCCGTTCGGCTCGGCCCGCACCAGCCCGGAAACCAGTTCGGCCAGATCGCGGGTGGTCTCGAAGGGCGCACGGCGGCGGCGCTCGGTGATGGCGCGGGCGATGGCGCGGGCGCGGCGCTCCTCGCCATAGTGATAGATGATGTCGGCAAGAAGCGCTTCATCCGCCTCGTTGACGATATCCGCCGCACTCTCGCCCTGCGCCTCCATGCGCATGTCGAGCGGACCGTCGAGGCGGAAGGAGAATCCCCGCGCGGCCTGGTCGAGCTGCATCGAAGAGACGCCGATATCGAGCACGACGCCATCGAGCCCGCCGGCGAAACCGGCGTCGTCGGCAATCTGCGCGCAATCACCGAACCGCCCCTCGACCAGCCGCAGCCGGTCACCATAAGCCTCGACCATCGCCTGCCCGGCCGCGATGGCGGAGGGATCACGATCGACGGCGATCACGCGGTTTTCGGGATGCGCATCGAGAATGGCACGGGCATAGCCGCCGGCACCGAAGGTCCCGTCGAGAAAGACACCGCCACCCTGCGCCCCGAGCGCCGTCAGCACCTCCTCCAGAAGCACGGGAACGTGAGGGGCCGGTCCGCCAGCGGCAGGATTGTCTCCTTCACCGCGGCCACTCATGATTCCCGTGCCTCCAGCGGAGTTGCCTGGACAGTAGCGCCACCGATCGGGGCACCGATGCCGCGCTTGAGGGCGCGCACCTTCATGCGCGCCGCATCCAGATGCGCCCGGAAGCGCTCCGGCTCCCAGATCTGGAATTTCTGGCCGAGACCGACGAAGGTGACGTGATCTGCGATCCCGGCATGGTGCTTCACCGTATCCGTGAGAATCACGCGGCCTTCCGAATCGACTTTCAGGATTTCGCTCGTACCGAACAACGCGGTCGAGAGCTGGTCGTGCTCGTCCGAATAGGGAGACAGCCCCGAAAGCAGCGCATCGATCGCCCCCAGAAGCGCGTTGCCCCCGGCATCGAGCGCAGGCGCATCCAGCGCCGGGTGCACATAGAGCCCCTCGAAACCATCGCGCACGAGCACGGCGCGAAAGGTCGCGGGGATCGATACGCGACCCTTCGAGTCCAATCGGTTGGTAAAATTGGACACGAAGCGGTTCATCGTCTGTGCCACAGCCCCCATGGGTCAGCCGCCGGGCAACCATACCCGCGCAGCGCGCCGCCCCATCCGCCGGGCGAGAACGCAGGCACGCGCGATCACGGCCGTCCTGACCGCGACCGTTACGTTTCGCTCTCGGCGCCGTGAACGGGATGATTTGGGATATCATGGGCTCATATGGGCGTCAACGGATTCCGGGGATGACAGACGGACGAATCCCCGCCTGCCATAAGCTCCATCATCAGAGCGCGTCTTGGTTAACGAAGGGTCAACACCCATTGCGCGTGTAGCGATATTCGGCACCGCCGCACGCCCCGTTTTGATTGTTTCCGCAAGGATTTGGCTCCCGCCCCTCTTGCGCCGGCGGGCCGGCTGGCCGATCCTGCCGGGATGCTGCTCAACCTCTTCCACACGCTGCGCACCGCCGGGGTCCCCGTCTCGCTCCGGGAGCATCTTTCGCTCGTCGAGGCACTGTCGCATGACCTTGCGGAAAAGCGCGTCGAGGATTTCTACTATCTCGCCCGTGCCGTCCTGGTGAAGGACGAGCGCCATCTCGACCGTTTCGACCGCGCCTTCGCATCCTGCTTCGCAGGGCTCGAGCTGATGAGCGATGCGCTCGAAGCGCAGGGCATCCCGGAAGAATGGCTGCGCAAGCTGGCCGAGAAGCATCTCAGCGAGGAGGAGCGGCGCGAGATCGAGGCGATGGGCTGGGACAAGCTGTTCGAGACGCTGAAGAAGCGCCTCGATGAGCAGCAGAAGCGCCATCAGGGCGGCTCGAAATGGATCGGTACCGCCGGCACCTCCCCCTTCGGCGCCTATGGCTACAACCCGGAAGGCATTCGCATCGGCCAGGACGGCAACCGCAATTTCCGCGCGGTCAAGGTCTGGGACAAGCGCGAATTCCGCGATCTCGACGATACCCGCGAGCTCGGCACCCGCAACCTGCGCGTGGCTTTGCGCCGGCTACGCCGCTTCGCCCGCACCGGCGCCGCCGACGAGCTCGACCTCGACGGCACGATTCGCGGCACGGCGGAGAAGGGCTATCTCGACGTCCAGATGCGGCCCGAGCGGCGCAACGCGGTCAAGGTGCTGCTCTTCCTCGATGTCGGCGGCTCGATGGACTGGCATATCGAGCTGGCCGAGGAGCTTTTCTCCGCCGCGCGGGCCGAATTCAAGCATTTCGAACATTTCTACTTCCACAACTGCCCCTATGAGGGCGTGTGGAAGGATAATCGCCGCCGGCGCACGGAAATCACCCCCACACTCGACGTGATCCGCACCTATGGCGAGGATTACCGCCTCGTCTTCGTCGGCGACGCCTCGATGAGCCCCTACGAGATCGTCATGGCCGGCGGCTCTGTGGAGCACTGGAACGAGGAGGCTGGCCAGGTCTGGCTCGAACGCCTCCTGGGCCAGTTCCGGCGCGCGGTCTGGCTCAACCCCGTTCCACAAGCCCATTGGGGCTACACGCATTCCATCGGCATCATTCACAAGCTGATGGAAGGGCGCATGTTCCCGCTAACCGTCGAAGGGCTCGACGGGGCCATGCGCGCGCTGTCGCGCTGAGGCGATTTTGGCGCGCGCTGTCGCGCTGAGGCGATTTTGGCGCGCGCTGTCGCGCTGAGGCGATTTTGGCGCGCGCTGTCGCGCTGAAGCGAGTTCTGCCCGCTGAAGGCTCAGCGGCCGGCGATGGGATCTGCGCCGAAGCGGTTCGCGCCCGGCGTGCCTTCGAGAATGCCCAGATCGACGATGGCCCAGATCAGGCCCAGAATCGGCACGAACAGGATCAGCACCCACCAGCCCGACTTGTCGCGATCGTGGAAGCGCTTGATATGCAGCATGATGCCGGCAATTGTCAGCAGGATGCTCAAAATGAACGGGACCAGCCCGTCGACGCCGAACAAAGCGTTCAGGATGAGCCATGCGCCGAAGAGTATGCCGACACCGATCCACCAGCGCTGGCGTTCGATACGCCCCTCCGGCGACGTGAAGAGATAAGCGAAATCCAGATTGCCCATGCGGCCCCCCTGAGAGTCGTCGTGCGTTGCATTGCGCGACATTCGTAGCGTGATTCGCTTACGCTACGGAATGTCGAGCATACAATTCACGAGCCGCGATCTGGTTCGCGGGTCATGCGTTCAACACGGAGAAAATCCGGCTCTGCCGCCTCAAGGACGGGACGGGCGCACGCGAAGGCCGGCGAGGCGAAGGTAACCGCGCTTCATCCGGCCGAAATCATCGGCGATTCCCAGCATGGCGGGCACCACGAAAAGGATCACCAGCGCGGAGACGGCGAGGCCGAAGCTCAGCGTGATCGCGATGGGGATCAGGAACTGCGCCTGCAGGCTCTGCTCCATGATCAGCGGCGCCATCCCGCCCGCCGTCGTGAGCGAGGTGAGCAGCACGGCGCGGAAACGATCCACAGATGAGCCGATCGCCGCCGATTCATGCGCTTCGCCCTGGCGTACGCGCTCGTTATAGCGATCGACGAGCACGATGGAGCCGTTCACCAGAATGCCCGAGAGGCCGAGCAACCCGATCATCGACAGGAAGGCGAACTGGAAGCCGAGCAGCCAGTGCCCCAGCACTGCACCGATGAAGCCGAACGGAATAATCGTCATGATCAGAATCGGTTGCGTCCAGTTCTGGAAGACGAGGGCGAGGATTACGTAGATTGCGGCCAGGGCAATGATCGCACCGAGACCGAGATCAGCGAAGGCCCGCCCCTGGGTCTCGGCCTGTCCGCCCGTTTGCGTCTGCACGCCATAGCGTTCACGGATTTCCGGAAGGATATCCTCCTCGACCGAGGCGCGGACTTCGCCCGCCGGCGTAATATCGGAATTGACGTCGGCCGTGACCGAGACCGCGACCTGGCCGTCCCGGCGCTGGATCAGGCCGAACGCTTCGCGCTCCTCGATCGCGACCACATCGCCGAGCCGTACCATGGCACCGCCGGGCGCACGCAGGGTCATGTCGAGCAGGCCGGCGATATCGCCGATGCGATCGGGCTGGCGCACGCGGATCGTCACTTCCTCGTCGCCGGCGGCGAAACGCATCGCGGTAACGCCTTGATAAGCCGCGCGCACCTGCGAGGCGATCACCTCCGGATCAAGGCCGAGAGCCATGCCGCGCGGTGTCTGGCGCAGGATCAGTTCGTTCTTGCCGAACGGCGTATCGTCCTTGATCCCCGAGGCTGCCGGATAATCGGCCAGGCGATCCTTGAGATCCTCCGCCGCGGCCTTCAGCGTCAGGAGATCCGCACCGGTCAGCCGAATGTCGACATCGGAACCGGGCGGGCCGGCGGCACGGGTGCTGATCGAAATCTCGTCGAGCCCGGGCAGGCGCGGCACCCCCTCACGCAGATACCGGATCACCTGCGGCGTGCGCACGGAGCGGTCCTCGCCGGGCGTGAGCTCGATATCGATCATGGCGAGATTCGAGCCGCGATCCTGCCCGGCCTGGCCGAGCTTGGAATAATGGAAGGTAACGACACGCTCGCCGTGACGCTCTTCGATCGCACGATCCGTGTCGTCGATCGCATTCTCGATGGTGCGCAGATGCGCCACCATCGCCTCTTCCGAAATACCGGGCGCAAAGCGGATCTCTGCGCTGATGAACTCCGCCTCGGGCGTCGGGAAGAACGTGAACTGCACGCGCCCGCCGGCAATGAGCCCGACCGCGAGAATCAGCGCGCCGACCACAAGGGCCAGCGTCGAATAGCGCCAGTGCACGGCCAGCGTCGCCACGCGGCGAACCGGGCCGTTGCGGAAACGGTCGAGGCCGCGCTCCATCCCCTTGCGGATGCGCGTCCACCATCCGGCAGGCCTCGCCCGCGCGCGCTCCTGCGCCGTCAGCGCATGCCGCAAATGCGTCGGCAGCACGATGAAGCTCTCGATCAGCGCCGCCGCCAACGCCACGACGACGACCAGCGGAATCGCCATGATGATCTGCCCGACCACGCCGGAAATCATGAAGACGGGCAGGAACGCCGCTTGTGTCGTCGTCGTCGCGGCGATGACCGGGACCAGCATGCGCATGGCCGCGCCTTCCGCCGCTTCCATGGGCGATTTTCCCTGCTCGTGCAGGGTCACCGCGTGTTCACCGACGATGATCGCATCATCGACCAGAATGCCGAGGACGAGGATCAGCCCGAGCAGCGAGATCGCGTTGATGGTCTGCCCCGTCGTCCACATCAGCACGAAGGTCGCGAGCAGCGCCACGGGAATGCCCGCCGCCACCCACAGCGCGACACGCGTATTCAGGAAAAGCAGCAGCACCAGCACGATGATCGCCATGCCCATCAGGGCGTTCGAACTCAGCGTGGCGATGCGCTGGTCGACCACCTCGGCGCGTACATCGAACAATTCCGCCGTAACGTTCGGCGGCAGGCCGGCGCGCAGGGTTTCGACGTAGTCGCGCGTGATGTTCATCGATTGGAGCGTATCGGCGCTCTCCGCGCGCTGGATATCGAGCAGGATTGCGGGCTTGCCGTTACGAAACAGCCGTACCCCGCCCTCGCGCATCGCGCTGCGGACCTGCGCGATGTCGCGCACCAGCACCCGCTCGCCGCCCGGGCCGGCGCGGATCTCGATTGAGCCGATACCCTCCGGCCTGTCCGTTCGCGAGAGCGTGCGCAGGGTGCGCTCCGCACCGCCTTCGAGATTGCCCAATGGCTGATTCTGGTTGACCGCCGCGATGCGCCGCGCGACATCGTCGGAGGTCAGCCCGAGCCGGCGCAATTCGCGCGAATCAGCATCGACCCAGACCTCGCGCGGGCGCTTGCCGACGAAGGTGATCTTGTCTATACCGGCGTTGAGGAAGCCGTCGCGCGCCTCGCGCGCCACCTCCTGCAGGGCCTGCTCGGCTATATCCCCGTAGACGGCGAGCATCGCCACCGTCTCGAAGAACTCGACACGCGTGATGACCGGGCTCTCGGCGGCACTGGGCAGGGTGGTGATCCCCGCCACGGCCTGCTCGACATCGGAAAGCGCCTTCGTCATGTCGGCGCTGTCCTCGAATTCGAGGACGATGCGCGCCGAGCCTTCCACGGCATAGGAGGAGATATTGTCGACCCGGTCGATGAAGCGCAGCTCCGGCTCCATCACATCGAGCACGCCGGTGGAGATGTCGTCGGGGCTGGCGCCCTGCCAGGCCACGGTCACGAAGATCGTGGGGATCTGAACGGTAGGGAAGAACTGGGTATTCAACCGGCTGACAGCGAGCAGGCCAAGCAGGCACACCGAAATCGCCAGCAGATTCGCCGCGATGCGATGCTGCAGGAAACCGCGAATGATGCTCTGGAGAAATCCGCCGCTCACTCGCGCACCTCGACGAGCTGGCCCGTCGCCGCAGCGCTCAGGCGCGACGTGAGCACGAGGGCGCCGTCAGGGATTTCCCCCTCGACGACGACACCTTCTGCCGCAAAGGCGCGCACCGTGACGGGGACGCGCTGCAGGCGCTCCTCTACGATGAGGAAAACGCTGTTCTCGTAGAGCGCGTCCGCCGGCAGCAGGATCGTGTCCTCATAGAGCCGGTCGGGCATCGCCACCTCGACGAAGGTTCCCGGGCGCAACACTTCGAGGGCAGTGTCGTCGATTGCGATCTCGGCAAAGGCCGCAAAGCTCGCATCGGCCACCTGCGGTGCAATCCGCGTGACGGTAGCCGGTCGCTCCACGACATTGTCGCCGGCGCGCCAGATGACGCTGACCGCATTGCCGGTGACCTCGCCACGGGATGCCAGGCGGGCATATTGACTGTCGGAGAGCGCAAAGCGCGCCTCGAGGCGATCGACGGCGACGAGGGTCGCGATCCGGTCGTTGCTGCCGACCAGCTTGCCCTCCTCGGCCTGCGGGCTGGTGATCAGCGCATCGAAGGGTGCGCGCAGGACGGTATCATCGAGGTTGCGCCGGGCCTGCGCGACACCGAATTCGAGCCGGGCACGCGCAGCGGCGAGCTGGTCACGCTGCGCCTCGAACACCGCGATCTGGCTTTCGCGCCCCTCGAGCGCCGACTCGGCCTGCGAGAGGCGCAGAAGCGCATCGTCGAGCTGGCGTTCGGGGGCGGCGCCGCGATCGGTCAGCGTGCGCAACCGCGCGATTTCACGCTCGGTGATCGCCAGCTGCTCGCGCGCCCGCGCGATGCCGGCCTCTTCCTGGCGTACGCGCGCGTCCAGTTCGGCGATGCGCGCGTCGGTCTCCGCCAGATCCGCATTGGCACGCACCAAGGCGCCCTCGAAGGCAAAGGGATCGATGCGGGCGAGCTCGTCGTTCCGGGAAACACGCCCGCCCTCGACGAGCTGATCGGAAACCGAGATGATTTCGCCGGCGACGAGCGCACGCAGATCGACGCTGCGACCGGAGACGACTTCACCGAACAGGCTCAAGGTCGGGCGCAGATCCGCGCGCTCGGCGGCGATCGCATCGACGAGACGCGGCTGCTCGGGCTGACGCTCGACCGGCACGGTCGGGCGCGTGGCCTGCATATAGGCAAAACCCGCGAGCGCTCCGGCGAGGAGGAGCAGCGGCAGGAAGACCATGACGAGCAGGCGGGCCGCACGTATCACACGCCTGCCGAGCCCGGCACGCGGCGCACGCGTCCTCACCAGAAAAGGGGGCTCTTCGCCCGGCCGCGCATCCATCTTCATCGTATCCGTTATGTGTCGACGGCTTACTTCTATGCCGCAATCATCTTGTAACCCGTTCAGACGCCGTTCGCACCTGCAAAAATCACCAAGGTTTACGCAGCGTGCGGCAAGGCGGATCAGCCTTCCTCATATCGTCTGTCGGCACTGGAATACAAGGCTTTGATCGGCATCGCGAGCAGTCCGGTCAGCCGACACCCACCGCCATCGGCACAAGACCGGCACAGCGGCCCGCGTTTCGGATTCGGGAAGTGAAGCCCGGAACACGCTGTATGCCATTTGAGTTATTTACATCATATAAATAATAATGTATTATTTAGTAATATTTGTTTTTATTATATAAGGCTTTCATGAAATGAGCGTTTCGAGCATCAATCTGGGTATTGCGAGCCAACACAACCCCATGATAGCGGCTTCACATGGCGATTCGACCTTTGCAGGGACTATGAGGCCCGAGGCCGCGAGCTCCAACGTCATGACCAAAGGCGCGGTGGGCGGCACGACGATCATGCCGGGTGTTCTGCCCTCTCGATCGGCTGTCGAACGCCACGCGGATCAGATCTATACTGTCTGC
>JAFIEI010000064.1 GCA_020832565.1 Salinarimonas sp.
TCTTCTCGGTCTTCTCGGTCTTCTCGGTCTTCTCGGTCTTCTCGGTCTTCTCGGTGCCTTTGCCTTTAGATGGCTCCTTTCCCCGATCGCCGTCAAAGGGAGCCTTGCCAACTTGCTTGTCGTTTCCTGGGTTCCGACCAGAGCCCTGTTTATCTTCGTTCTCATTTCCGGGAGCTGTGTTGGTCACTTCAGGCAGAGTTGCGGCTTGACCGGAAGGCGTGAACGCGTTGCCGTCGTCGCCACCACCGAATAAGGACGGTGCGGCTGTTGAGCCCAGAGCAGTACAAGCTGTCCTCACATTGTTGTAAGTCCGGGCCACGGCTTCCAGCGCTGCAATATCACCAGAGGTCAAGGCCGCTTCACAGGCAGCATCCGCTCGCTTCTGCCACTCGGCCCAACTGATGAACAACTGGGAAGATGCTGATGAGCTGAATAGCAATGCTGCTCCGAATGCCGTCAACATGATCACTCTACAGGACGTATTCATCGCCGTACTCTCCATGACATCTCGTATTCGAGACAAGAATAAACAGTTAGCAAATTATTAATTGCTTGTCTATATTAAATTTGTAGTATACATTTAGTTGTTATTTCGCAATATTACGAGTTAAATTTTTGTATACTTGAGTAAATTCTTTTGTAATGGAGCCATTTTTGGTTGCAATTTGAGTTTTATGTTGATAAATACAAATCTCGTCCTGCCACAGAGAAGCAAATGGTACGTTTCCTCGCGGCAAGGGTGGCGATGAAAACGACGGTGGCGCCGCCGGCGAAAAAGGTGTCGGGCGATCTACCTTCCGGAAGCCCACAGACCTGTAGCGGCGTCGATCAAGGCTGGTTTATATTCAAAACAAATCTGGACATCGCCCTCTGAGGGTTGCCTCCTCTTTAATGCGACCACGCCATCCTTCACCGGGCAAGTGCCTGCAGGATGACGCGGCCCTGACAGCGTTTGCGCGCGCAAGCGCTCCAGCCATCAATTCGAAGCCTTGAGGACCGCGAAAATAATCAACGAAGGGGGTTGCCTTCTTTTGCGGAAAACCCTAATCAGCGACACTCTTTGAAGGTTTCGGAGCGTAGCGCAGCCCGGTTAGCGCACCAGTCTGGGGGACTGGGGGTCGCAGGTTCAAATCCTGCCGCTCCGACCATTTTCCCCACGCATCAACAACACATTTTCGTCGGCCTGCATCGGTCCTCCGCTCCGGGCGCTATGCGCGGGGCTATTCCCCCATCACCAACCCCAGCAACATAACTTTACAATCCACCGGATCGCGCGCAACGAAGCGGGCTTATTCCTCTCCGGGTCGGCAGGGAGCAATCCTGTTCCCCGCCCCGCATTCCGGAGAGAGACGATGACCGATCAGCCCGAGAACAACACCCCCGCTTCCACCACGACTTCCGCCACGAAGCCCTCAAAGTCGCGTGCATGGCGCTATGCCGTCATCGGCGGCGTAGCGATCGCCGCGATCGCCGGTGTCAACGTCGCCGTATCCGGCAGCGCCTCCCACGGCTGGGGAAAGGATTCGCGGATGCATTCCATGATGGGTGACAGAATGTCCGGCATGGGGCTCGATTTCGCCGAGTGGCGGGTCACGCGCGCCCTCACTGATGCAGGAACCGCGGACGAGACCTCGAAGGAAGTCGCGGCGATCATGCGCGAAGCCGCAGACGATGTCCTTCCCATCATGCTGGAGATGCGCGGCACCCGCGATGAGGCGATCCGCATCCTCACCGCCGATACCATCGACCGCGAGGCGGCGGAGGAATTGCGGCGTACGCGCATCGAGAATATCGATCAGGCATCGCAGCTTGCGCTCGCAGGCCTGCTCGATGCCGCGGAGAAGCTCACCGTGGCCGAGCGCGAGAAGCTGATCGACAATCTGGCCGAGGCGCGCCATCGTCGCCGCTGGTAAGCAATCGCATAACGCAAGCAGGAGGTATCCGGGCATGGCCGACCGCGTTCTGATCATCGATGACGATGCTCGGCTGTCGGCCATGCTAGCGGATTACCTCGCGCAGGAGGGGCTTGCGGTCAGTTGCGCGCGCGACGGCGAGAGCGGGTTGCAGGCATTGTCGCGCGAGCCGCCCGATATCGTCGTGCTCGATCTGATGATGCCCGGCATCGACGGGTTAGAGACCTGCCGCCGGATCCGCGCGCGCCACGATCTGCCGATCCTGATGCTGACGGCGAAGGGCGACGAGACGGACCGGATCGTGGGGCTCGAAATGGGTGCCGATGATTACCTGCCCAAGCCCTTCAATTCCCGTGAGCTGCTGGCGCGGATCAGGGCGATCCTGCGCCGGCGCCGTGCCCCGACCTGGGCGCAGGTCATGCGCTTCGGTCAGCTGGAGATTGACGAGGGCGCGCGCGCCGTCCGGTTGCGCGGCGAGGAAAAGCCGCTGACGAGCTATCAGTTCGACCTGCTCGCCGCCTTCGCCGCCCATGCCGGGCGCGTGCTCAGCCGCGACCAGCTGCTCGATCTCGTCAAGGGCGCGGAGCTCGAGGCGTTCGACCGCTCGATCGACGTGCATATCTCGCGCATCCGTGCCGCCATCGAGGATGATCCGAAGAGGCCGAAGCGGATCCTCACCGTGCGGGGGACGGGCTATGTCTTCGCCCGCCGCCAGGATGGCGAAGGCTGAAGG
Source organism: Salinarimonas sp. (assembly GCA_020832565.1). Classification (GTDB taxonomy): domain Bacteria; phylum Pseudomonadota; class Alphaproteobacteria; order Rhizobiales; family Beijerinckiaceae; genus Saliniramus. Next base: position 2,647 of record JAFIEI010000064.1, read on the forward strand.
ATCACCGCATGCGTAGCCGCCTGTTCTGGAAGGTCTATCTCACCATCATCGCCTCCCTCGTGCTCGTGGTGGTGGCCGGCGCGGTCCTGTTGCGGCTGGGACCGGGCGGTGATGATTTCGGCTGGAACGAGCGTCGCCAGCATTTCGTCGAGACCTATTTCGCCTCCCCCGGCGACCGGGAGGCGCTTGCCGGCGATATCGGGCGGCTGGCCGAGGCGTTGCGCATCGATATCGGCGTGTTCGACGCCGATGGCAGCCTGATCGCCTCTGCCGGCGCTCCGTTCCCGGAACAGATCGAGACGCTGCAACGCCGGCGCGGGCTGGAGCGGGGCTATTTCATAGCCGGAACGCTCAGCGACGGCAGCAGCCTCGTCGCGCGCTTTCAAGAGCCGGTCGATGGCCGCGATTCGCGCAATCCGCTCATCCCGATCAGCCTCGCCGCGGTCATCATCGGGCTCGCGGCCTATCCGCTGGTGCGCAGCCTGACGCGCAGGCTGGAGCGGCTGCGCAACGGGGTCGAGACCTGGGGAGACGAGGCCCGCCTGCCGCGCGTGGCCGTCGAGGGCAAGGACGAGATCGCCGCGCTCGCAGCCGGGTTCAACCGGGCCGCCGAGCGCATCGAGCGCCTGATCGAAGCGCATCGCAGCCTGCTCGCCAATGCCAGCCACGAATTGCGTTCACCGCTTGCCCGGCTGCGGCTTGCGGTGGACCGGCAGGCCGACCGGCCGAGCGAGGCGCTTCGCGCGGAGATCGTGCGCAACCTCGCCGAGATGGACGAACTCGTCGAGGAAATCCTGCTCGCGAGCCGGCTCGATCGCCTCGATGCGCTCGAGCATACGGAGCCGGTCGATCTCCTCGGCCTCGCCGCCGAGGAAGCGGCATTCGCGGACCTGCCCGACGAGGCGATCAGCGTGAGCGGCGCCTGCGGGATGGTGCAGGGCGATGCGCGCCTTCTGCGGCGCATGATCCGCAATCTGATCCTCAATGCCGTGCGCCACGGCGCGCCGCCTATCGACATCCGGCTGGCGCAGGAGGCCGGGACCGCGATCATCGAAATCCGCGATCACGGGCCCGGTCTGCCCCCGGGAATCGGCGAGCGGATATTCGAGCGTTTCTATCGCCCGCAAGGCGCCTCGGAAGCGGCCGGCGGCTGGGGGCTGGGGCTCTCCCTCGTGCGCCAGATCGCCGAGAAGCACGGGGGCACCGTGATGCTGCACGAGATCGCGGGGCCGGGAGCCGGTTTCGAGATCCGGATTCCGCTCGGCGCGGATCACGATCGCTTCGAGACCGCTGCTAATGTCAGCAAATGATGATATTCTTCTTTTGCGATGACGCTGCAGGCGCGCCAGGTCATCCCTGATCACGCGCTCGATGTGGCGGCTTCCGGTTTCGAAGGAACAAGGACATGACTCTCGAACGCATGATTTTGCTGATCGTCGGCCTCGTCGTGATCGTCTCGGTGCTGCTGGGCGTTTATCACAGCCCCTACTGGTTCTGGGTGACCGGCCTGATGGGCGCACATCTGGTCCAGGCCTCGTTTACGGGCATGTGTCCCGTGGTGATGACCCTGAAGCGGCTCGGACTGCCCTCGAAAGCCGGTTTCAGTTGATCACGGCGCTCGCTGCACCGATCGGATCATGCCCCAGAGCGCTATCCGACCTGACAGAGTCAGATCGGGCGCACTAGATCATGGTTTCGGCGCATCACTCCGCCCGTCAGCCGGTATCCACCTGACGACATGATGCTCTGATCACTGACTTTGCGCATCGCACTATCGCGCGGGCTGACGACGCCCTATTGTCGCGGCCAGTGAACGGGATTTGTGCAAGGGGCAGAATATGGATCAGCGGAGCGATCCGGCAGGTACCGCCAACGGTGATACAGCTGGCGACGGGGCGAAGATCGCGGCATTGCGCGCGCTGCTCGAAGACGCGCATGCCAGGCTTTCGCCCGGTTTCGGCTTTCGCATCTGGGACGGCTCGCGGGCTCCCGCCGACTGGCCGGATGACGGGCTGGCGATCACCATCGCCGATCCCGGAGTCGTGGCAAAGCTGGTGCGTCGGCCACGCCTCGATACGCTGATCAAGCTGCATGTGGACGGTCGCCTCGATCTCGTCGGCGGCAGCTTCTTCGATCTCGTCGCCGCACGCCCGACCGGCAAGCCCGGGCGGCTGTTGCGCGGGATATCCAAACGCCGCATCCTCGCGGTGATCCGCCATTTCTTCTTCGTCCCGCAGGGACCGGCCAGCGTGCTCGACCCGGTCAAGGGCGACACCATCGCCCGCGACGGCAGCGAGGCCACCAATCGCACGAATGTCGCCTATCACTATGACGTCTCGAACGATTTCTACGAACTCTTCCTCGATGAGCAGATGGTCTATACCTGCGCTTATTTCGCCGAAGACCACATGGATCTGGCGCGCGCGCAACGCGACAAGCTCGACATGATCTGCCGCAAGCTGCGGCTGCAACCGGGCGAGCGTTTCCTCGATATCGGCTCGGGCTGGGGGGCGCTCGTCTGCCACGCCGCCGAGCATTACGGCGTCGAGGCGCATGGGGTAACACTGAGCTCGGAACAGCTGGCGCTTGCGCGCGAGCGGGCGCAAAAGCGCGGCATCGCCGATCGGGTGACCTTCCATTTCAAGGATTACCGGGCAATGGAGGGCAGCTTCGACAAGATCGCTTCCATCGGCATGTTCGAGCAGGTCGGCATCCGCAATCACGGCGATTACTTCGCCACGATGAACCGGCTCCTGCGCCCCGGCGGACTCTACCTGCACCATTGCATCGCGCGGCGCGCCAAACGCTCGGACAGGCGCTTCCTCAAGATGAGCCCGGAATACCGCGCGCTGGTGCGCTACATCTTCCCCGGCGGCGAGCTCGATCATCTGGGCATGTCGATCGCCAATCTCGAACGCGCCGGTTTCGAGATCCACGATGTCGAGGGCTGGCGCGAGCATTATCGCCGCACGACCTTGCTCTGGTGGGAGCGCCTCGCCGCACGGCGCGAGGAAGCGGAGAGGCTCGTCGGGCCGGAGAAGGTGCGCATGTGGCTGCTCTACCTCGCCGGCTGCTCCCTCGCCTTCGCCCGCGGAGGGGCGTATATCAATCAGACGCTCGCTTCGAAGCGCATCAAGGGCGATCGCGGCAACGCGCCCCTGCCGGTGCCGCTGTCGCGGGGCGATCTCTATCGCTGAGCGTGCACTATAATGCGCCCCACCCCTGCGACGCCGTATCACCCGGCATCCGTGATCATCGCGATAGTCACGGCGCCCGCGAACGATTACGCAAGGTCGTTTCCGTTCCCGACCCGGTTGATCCATGCGCAAGATATCCCTTTACGGCTTCACCCTCCTCGCTGCCCTTGCGGCGGGGCTGGCTTTCGTCATGGTCGATACCCGCCCCGCACCGGCCCATCTGAGCCTCGAGGCGCGCAGCGGCGCATCGCTGGCGCGTGACAATGACACCCTCGTCGTCGATATCCGGCGCCCCGAGGAATGGGTGCAGACGGGCGTCGTCGAGGGCGCGGTGCTTGTCACCTATACGGATGCAGAAAGTTTCATCGCACGCATCGCGCCGATGCTGGGGCCGGATCAGGCGCTGGCCCTGATCTGCCGTTCGGGCAACCGCACCTCCCGTGCCGCACGCGAGATCGCCGAAAAGATCGACAATCCCGTGGTCGATATCGCCGGGGGCATGCTGCGCGTCGTCGCGGAGGGCTATACCCCGCTGCCGCCGCGTAGCGAGCAGGGCTGCATGATCTGCTGAGACGCGCTTCAGCGCGCAACAGGCTCTGCACCCGCCGCCCCCACGATACGCGCCACCTCCATGAGCTGATCGGAAAGCGGCGTCGTGCGTCGCCAGATCATGCCGATGGTGCGTGAGGGCGGTGGCGGGCCGAAGCGTGCGATGGAAACAGGGGCCGAGCGGGTTTCGATCGCGACCGCCATTTCCGGGATCAGCGTCACGCCGATCCCGGCGCCCACCATCTGCACGAGCGTCGAAAGCGCCGAGCCTTCCATCAGATCGCGCGGTACGGCGCCCGCTCCGGCGCAGAAGGACAAGGCCTGCTCGCGAAAGCAATGGCCCTCCTCCAGCAGCAAAAGCCGCATCTCGCGCAGACTCTCGACATTGGGCACGGGCTTGTCCGCCTCCTGTTGTCGGCGCACCAGGACGAACTCCTCCTCGAAGAGCGGCTCTTCATGGAGGGACGGCTCGGAGACCGGCAGGGCCACGATCGCCGTATCGAGCCGCCCTTCGATCAGATCCTCCACCAGCTTGTGCGTCACCGCTTCGCGCGGGCGCAGATCGAGCCCCGGAAAGCGCGCGCCGAGCCGGGTGATGATCTGCGGCAGGAGATAGGGGGCGATGGTCGGGATCACGCCGATGCGCAGCCGCCCCGTCAGCGGGCTGTAGGAGGCGCGGGCAAGATCGCCGAGCTCGTCCACGCCGCGCAGGATATCACGGGCGCGCAGGACGAGCGCCTCGCCGAGGCCGGTCAGGCGGATCTGACGCGCGCCACGCTCGATCAGCTGCGCACCGAGCAATTCCTCGAGCTCCTTCATCTGCAGCGAGAGCGCCGGTTGCGAGATTGCGCAGGCCTCGGCGGCACGCCCGAAATGGCCGTGACGGGCCAGGGCATCGAAGTAACGCAGGTGCTTGATGGTGATCGCACTCATAAGGCACGCCTATCGTATCGATAAGAAAATGCAAATTCTTTTTATGATGGAAGCGTGTTAGGAACGCCTCGAAACTGGGCGTCGGCATGCTCGAAAGAAAGAGCCGCAACGGCCCGCAAAGTTTTGCCGCGAATCCGTGCGACCGCACGCGCTCGTGGCCGGAATCGACGAGGAGGACGACAGATGGATGGTATCGACGCACCCAAGGGCGGCAAATGCCCGGTCATGCATGGAGGCCTGACTTCGACCAGCACCACGGTGATGGATTGGTGGCCCAACGCCCTCAATCTCGACATCCTGCACCAGCACGATACCAAGACGAACCCGCTGAAGGGTTTCAACTACCGTGAAGAGGTCAAGAAGCTCGATGTCGAGGCCCTCAAGAAGGATCTCCACGCGCTGATGACCGACAGCCAGGAATGGTGGCCGGCTGATTGGGGCCATTACGGTGGTCTGATGATCCGCATGGCGTGGCATGCGGCGGGCTCCTACCGCATCGCCGACGGACGCGGCGGCGGCGGTACCGGCAACCAGCGTTTTGCTCCGCTCAATTCCTGGCCCGACAACGTCAATCTCGACAAGGCGCGCCGCCTGCTCTGGCCGGTCAAGAAGAAGTACGGCAACAAGATCTCCTGGGCGGATCTGATGATCCTGGCCGGCAATGTCGCCTACGAGTCGATGGGGCTGAAGACCTACGGCTTCGCCTTCGGCCGCGAGGATATCTGGCATCCCGAGAAGGATATCTATTGGGGCTCGGAGAAGGAATGGCTCGGCGCCGCCCGCTACAAGGGCGAGGGTGAGGACCGTGCCAGCCTGGAGAACCCGCTCGCCGCCGTGCAGATGGGCCTGATCTACGTCAATCCGGAAGGCGTGGGCGGCAATCCTGATCCGCTGCGCACCGCCAAGGACGTGCGCGAGACCTTCGCGCGCATGGCGATGAACGACGAGGAGACCGTCGCACTCACCGCCGGCGGCCACACCGTCGGCAAGACCCACGGCAATGGCGACGCGGCCAATCTCGGCCCCGATCCCGAAGCGGCGGACGTTGCCGAGCAGGGGCTGGGCTGGAACAACCACAAGACCCGTGGCATCGGCCGCGATACCGTCACCAGCGGTATCGAGGGCGCCTGGACCACGCATCCCACCAAATGGGATAACGGCTATTTCTACCTGCTGCTCGGCTACGAGTGGGAGTTGAAGAAGTCGCCGGCGGGCGCCTGGCAGTGGGAGCCGATTGGTATCAGGGAAGAAGACAAGCCGGTCGATGTGGAAGATCCCTCGATCCGCCTCAATCCGATCATGACCGATGCGGATATGGCGATGAAGATGGATCCGGAATACCGCAAGATTTCCGAGCACTTCTACAAGAATCCGGAATACTTCTCCGAGGTCTTCGCCCGCGCCTGGTTCAAGCTGACCCACCGCGATATGGGCCCGAAGGAGCGCTATATCGGTCCGGAAGTGCCGGCGGAGGATCTGATCTGGCAGGATCCGGTGCCGGAGGGCCGCAAGGACTATGACGTTGCGGCGGTGAAGGCGAAGATCACCGAGAGCGGCCTGAGCGTTGCCGAGATGGTCGCCACCGCATGGGACAGCGCCCGCACCTTCCGTGGCTCGGATCTGCGCGGCGGCGCCAATGGCGCGCGCATCCGCCTTGCGCCGCAGAAGGACTGGGCCGGCAACGAGCCCGAGCGCCTGCAGAAGGTTCTCGCCACGCTCGCACCGATCGCGCAGGCGGCCGGCGCCAGCCTCGCCGACGTGATCGTGCTCGCCGGCAATGTCGGCATCGAGAAGGCCGCCAAGGCCGCCGGTCATGACGTGACGGTGCCCTTCGCTCCGGGCCGTGGTGATGCCACGCAGGAACAGACGGATGCCGATTCCTTCGAGCCGCTGGAGCCCGTCGCCGACGGTTTCCGCAACTGGCTGAAGCAGGATTACGCGGTCAGCCCCGAGGAGCTGCTCCTCGATCGCGCCCAGCTCATGAGCCTCACCGCCCAGGAGATGACCTGCCTCGTCGGCGGGATGCGGGCGCTGGGCGCCAATCACGGCGGCACCGCGCATGGCGTCTTCACCGACAAGCCGGGCGCGCTGACGACGGATTTCTTCGTCAACCTCACCGACATGGCCTGGAAGTGGGTGCCCAAGGGCGACAATCTCTACGAGATCGTCGACCGCAAGACCGGCGCGGCGAAGTGGAGCGCAACCCGCGTCGATCTGGTCTTCGGCTCCAACTCGGTGCTGCGCGCCTACGCTGAAGTCTACGCGCAGGACGACGGCAAGGAGCGTTTTATCAACGACTTCATCGCCGCCTGGACCAAGGTGATGAACGCCGACCGCTTCGACATCGCCTGAACGCACGCGCCAGGCGCATCGAAACCAACCCCTTCCGCTCCGGCGGGAGGGGTTTTTCTTTGCTTGCTCTCAAACAACCCCGAACGCCATGGCCCAAAGCCCGACCATGGCCACGAAGATCCCCAGTGATGCGATTTCAGCAGCCAGTGCGCAGACGGAACGAAACATGTCAGCCCCCTTGTTCGATCTATGTTCTATTATGTTCCAACAATCACGACTAGAAAAGTTCTTGTTTCGTGCAAACACGAACATGGTGAATCAAAGCTTTAAGGGCGCACCTACCCATCGCGGCTGCGCCTGATCTAGCCCGCTGCCACGCGTCATCGAACCAGGCGTAGCGTAAGCATCGCGCCGCGCAGGACGGGATCGCAAGAAGCGAATGCCGAGGCCCGAGCATGACCGGCAGCTGTCATGCACGTGTCATGCAGATCAATTAGCGAATCCGGCATGACTTACGCAGCACGCGCCAGTGACTTCGACCGGGACCATCTCCAGCATGTCGCTGAGGAAGGGCTGACTTTGCACAATGTCAGCCGCCGCTTCGACACGGCGGTCGCGCTCGAAGACGTCAGCGTGCACCTGCCGGCGGGCAAGTTCTCGGTTCTGCTCGGACCCTCCGGTTGCGGGAAATCGACGCTCCTGCGCCTGATCGCCGGGCTCGACACGCCGAGCTCCGGCGCGATCCGCCACGCCGCGCGCGAGATCACCCGCCTGCCGCCGGCCGAGCGCGATCTCTCGATGGTGTTCCAGTCCTATGCGCTGTTCCCGCATCTGAATGTCGCGGAGAACATCCTCTTCGGCCTGTCGGTGCGGCGCGTGCGCAAGGACGAGCAGAAGCAGCGCCTCGAGCGCGTGGCGCGGATGATGGGGCTTTGGGAGCTTCTCGATCGCAAGCCGGGGCAGCTTTCAGGCGGCCAGCAGCAACGCGTCGCGCTGGCCCGCGCCGTGATCTCCGAGCGCCCGGTCTGCCTGATGGACGAGCCGCTTTCCAATCTCGATGCCAAGCTGCGCGCCGAGATGCGCGTCGAGATCCGCGCCCTGCAAAAGCGCCTCGGGCTGACCATGGTCTACGTCACCCATGACCAGGTCGAGGCCATGACCATGGCCGATCATATCGTCGTCCTCGATCAAGGCCGTGTGCAGCAGGTCGCGACCCCGCGCACGCTCTATGCCGAGCCGGCCAACACCTTCTGCGCGCGCTTCATCGGAACACCTCCGATGAACCTCGTCCCCGCCCACGCCCTCGCCGGGCACATTGATCTGCCCGAGGGCAGCCTGCTCGGCATCAGACCCGAGGATATCAGCCTCACCGGTGCGGGCGCGGGCGTGCCGGTGCGCCTTGCCGGTATCGAATATCTCGGCGCCGACCAGCTCGCCGCCTTCGAGATCGGTCCCGAATCCGATCCGGTGCGTCTGCTCGCGCGCCTCCCCGCCCGGGAGGCGCTCGGCGATACCGGATTGCAGCTGTGCTGGCCGCGCGATGGCGAACATCTGTTCGCAGCCGACGGCCGGCGGATCACCTCCAAAGCCGACTGACTCCCACAATCAGAACCTCTGCCAGGGAATATATCGATGAAACGCTTCACGAAGACCCGCCTGCTCGCTGCGGCCTCCATGCTCGCCACTGCGGCGATGTTGCCGGCGAGCGCCTACGCCGTCGATCTCGAATTCTACTTCCCCGTCGCCGTGGGCGGCGATGCCGCCGGCATCATCGAAGGGCTGACCAACGCCTATATGGAAGAAAACCCGGGCGTGAACATCAACGCGATCTATACCGGCAGCTATGCCGATACGACGACGCGGGCGATCACGGCGGCGCGCGGCGGTAACGCGCCCCAGCTCGCGATCCTGCTTTCGACCGACATGTTCGCGCTGATCGACGAAGACATCATCCTGCCCTGGGACGACTTCGTCACGCAGGAAGAACAGGAAACCTGGATCGGCGGGTTTTACGAATCCTTCATGGCCAACAGCCAGACCGGCGGCCAGACCTGGGGTATCCCCTTCCAGCGTTCGACGCCGGTGATGTATTACAACAAGGAAGCCTTTGCCGCCGCCGGCCTCGACCCCGATTCCCCGCCCGCGACCTGGGAGGAAATGGTGGAGATGGGGCGTGAGCTCACCCTGCGCGATGCGAATGGCAACGTGACTCAGTGGGGCGTGCGCATTCCCTCTTCCGGCTTCCCCTCATGGCTGTTCACCGGTCTCGTCGCCTCGAACGGACAGGACGGCCTGGCCAATGACGAAGGCACCGAGGTCTTTTTCGACACGCCGGAAGTGATCGAGGCGCTCGAATATCTGGTCTCGCTCGCCGATGAGCACGAGGTCATGGCACCGGGCATTCTCGACTGGGGCGCGACGCCGCGTGCCTTCCTGGACGGCGAGAGCGCCATTGCCTGGACCACGACCGGCAATCTCACCAATATCCGCAACAACGCCACCTTCGATTTCGGCGTGGCCATGCTCCCCGCCAATGTCCGTCGCGGGGCCCCGACCGGCGGCGGCAATTTCTATCTCTTCGAAGGCTCGAGCGATGAGGAATTGCAGGCCGCGGTCGATTTCGTGAAATGGGCGACCGCGCCGGAACAGGCGGCAAGCTGGTCGATCGATACCGGCTATGTCGCGCCGCGCGCCGATACCTGGGAAACCGAAGCGATGCGCGTCTATGCCGAGGAAGTCCCCGGCGCGCTCGTGGCGCGTGACCAGCTCGAATATGCGGTTGCCGAACTCTCGACCTTCGAGGGCCCGCGCATCACGCAGATCATCAACGACGCGATTGCCGCAGCGATCGTGGGCGACATGACGCCGGCCGAGGCGATGGCCGATGCGCAGCGCCAGGCGGATGCCATCCTCGCCGCCTATCGCTGAGCCGGGCGCGCCGTGAACCATCGGGCGGCCTCGCGGGGCCGCCCGAGCTCATTCTTTCCACCACGGAGCCCCCATGCGCCGCGAATGGATCCATGCCGGATTGCTGCTCGCACCCGCGCTCATCCTGCTCTTCGCCTTCACGCATCTGCCCGCGATCCAGACGGTGATCGACAGCTTCTTCTCGACGGCGCGGGGGCGGCGGCCGGCGGCGTTCGTCGGGCTCGCCAATTACGAGCGACTCATCGGCGATGCGATCTTTATCCGGGCCATGGTGAACAACGCCATCTATGCCGCGATCACGATCCCCGTCTCGATCGCACTGGCGCTCGCCATGGCTTTGTTCGTGCATCGGCATATTGCCGGGCGGGCCTTCCTGCGCATGGCCTATTTCACGCCGACGGTGCTGCCGCTGATTGCAGTGGCCAATATCTGGCTGTTCTTCTTCCTCCCCGGATTCGGACTGTTCGAGCAGTTGCGCGGGCTGATCGGGCTGAGCCCGCGCAACTGGGTCGGATCGCGCGATACCGCGCTCTATGCGGTGATGGTGGTGACGATCTGGAACCAGGCCGGGTTCTTCATGATCTTCTACCTGGCCGCGCTGCAGACCATCCCGGACACGTTGCGCGAGGCGGCGGCGATCGAGGGCACGCCGCGCTGGGTCTTCTTTCGCCGCGTGGTCTGGCCGCTCCTGATGCCGACGACGCTGTTCCTCTCGGTCAATGCCACGATCAACGCCTTCCGCATGATCGACCATGTCTTCGTCATGACGCAGGGCGGGCCGAACAACGCCTCGATGCTGCTGCTCTACTACATCTACGAACAGGGCTTCCGCTTCTGGGATTCGGCCTATGCGGCGACGCTGACCGTGGTGATGGTCGTGATCCTGGCAATCGTCGGAATCGGCCAGTTCTTCCTCATGGATCGCCGGGTGCATTACAAATGAGCACGCTCGTCGTCACACAGACCCGCTTCGATCGCACGCTCTTCGTCGCCGGCGCCTGGGCGCTTGCACTGGTCTGGATCCTCCCGCTCGCCTATGCGGTCTGGACGGCGATCCATCCGAGCGCCTACGAGACGCGCTTCGTACTGCTGGCACCCCTGACTTTCGAGAACTTCACCCGCGCCTGGAACGCGGCGCCCTTCGCGCGCTATTTCCTCAATACCATCATGCTGGTGACGATGATCCTCGCAGCGCAGCTGATCCTGTGCATCCATGCGGCGTTTGCCTTCGCGCGGCTGGATTTTCCCGGCAAGAACCTGCTTTTCGCGCTGGTCCTGGTGCAGCTCATGGTGATGCCGGACATCCTCCTGGTGCGCAATTACGCGACCATGGCGCAGCTCGGGCTGGTGGATACGATCCTTGCGATCGGCCTGCCCTATTTCGCCAGCGGCTTTGCGATCTTCCTGCTGCGCCAGACCTTCATGACGATCCCCAAAGAGCTCGACGAGGCCGCCCGCGTCGAAGGTTGCTCGCTTCCCGGGTTGATCTGGCGGGTCTATGTGCCCTTGGCAAAGCCCACCATCCTCGCCTTCGCCCTCGTTTCGGTGAGCCATCACTGGAACAACTTCATCTGGCCGCTGATCATCACATCGTCGGTCGAAACACGCCCGCTGACCGTGGGTCTGTCAATCTTCGCAACCACCGACAGCGGCACCGACTGGTCGGTGATCACGGCGGCGACACTGATCACCTCCGGACCACTGATTATCGCCTTCCTGCTTTTCCAGCGTCAATTCGTGCAGAGCTTCATGCGTGTCGGCATCAAATAGAGAGGACTTCCCATGACGTTGCCCCGCCTCGGCGTCGCCCTGAACTGCGCGCACTTCGATACCTTGCGTGACTGGGTGCTCGACAGCGACAGGACCATCGAGATCCAGGACTTCGTTCATCCCTCCGTGATCGGCACCGATCATTCCGACCTGATCGCGCAATGGCGCGAAAGGCTCGCGGGGCATCGGGGCCTGCGCGGGATCCACGGACCCTTCTTCAGCCTCGACATCGCCGCACCCGATCCCGCGATTCGCGCGGTGGTGCAGGAGCGCCTGATGGCCGGACTCGACGTGGCCGGCGCGCTGGGTGCGACGCATATGGTGATCCACAGCCCCTTCACCTTCTGGCACACGCTGAACTATGCCAATTTCACCTATCTGCGCAGCGCCCTGTTCGAGGCCACAGCCGAATGCCTCGCGCCGGTGCTCGCCCGGGCCGCCGATATCGAATGCACCGTGATGCTGGAGAATATCGACGATACCGACCCGCGTGACCGCACCGAGCTCGTCGCCACGATCGACCATCCAAATCTGATGGTCTCCCTGGATACCGGCCATGCAGAACTCGCCCATGGGCGCTATGGCGCGCCGCCGGTGGTGGATTTCATTGCCGCCTCGGCGGAGCGCCTCGGCCATGTGCATCTCCAGGACGCGGATGGCTATGCCGACCGGCACTGGCATCCGGGCGACGGCCTTATCCCGTGGCGCCCGGTGTTCTCCGCCCTTGCCGCCTGCGCGCAGGCGCCGCGCCTGATCCTCGAAGTCCATGGCGAGTACGAGCGCCTGCCCGACAGCGTGGCACGGCTCGAAGCGATGGGCCTGGCTTGCTGAGGATCCCCCGGCGAAACCGGCGGCGCGCCATCAATCAGGACGCGCTCAGATGGCGGATGAGTGCTTCTTCGAATCCCGACGGATCCTCGTATTGCAGCCAATGTCCTGCGCCTGCGACGATTGAAAAGCCGGCACCGGGGGCGACATGCGCTACGAGATCACGGCGCTCACGCAGATACCCCTTCGCGGTCGCATCGTTCTCTCCCCAGATGAAGGCGAGGGGTCGGGTGAGGTGGGGAAGGTTGCGGGCGAGCGAGGGGCCCATCGAGATCGGGCGAGAAAGCCCGCGCGTACGCGCAGCGTTATGCGCCTGGATCCAGATCGCGGTATCATCGACATTGGCGGGATCCGCGATCATCAGGATTTCGAGATTGCGGCGGTGCGCCTGGAACAGGGCGGGAGGCGCCAGATCGCGCCAGCGAACCATCTCCGCCATGGGTGGGCGCGTCAGCGCCAGCCCGCCGGTTCCCGCGAAGACCACGCGCTCGATTTCATCACCGGCCAACCGGGCGATCTGTCCGGCAACCACGCCCCCGAAGGAGAATCCGCAAAGAGTGACAGGCGCAGAGCCGGCGATCTCCCGTATTCCCGCCCGCAACGGGCGGGCATAATCCTCCAGGCCGGCCTCGCGCGCCAACGCGTCGGAATCACCATAGGACGGCATGTCCGGTGCGATGACCCGATAGCGCTGCGCGAGGGTGTCGATGTTGCGCAGCCAATGCAGCCAGCTCCCGTGCCCGCCATGCAGGAGCACCAGTGGCGCGCCGCTGCCCCATTCCCGCCAGACAATTCGCTTGCCGTCACAGATGGTGGTGATTCGACGGGCGCTGGCATCGAGCGCTCTTACCTGTGCGGGCGCGGCATCCCCGGGCTCACCCATCATCATGATCGACATCATCCAGCTCTGCCTCGGCGCCGTCCGGTAATGGTATCTCGAAGACGTTGATGGTCATCGAAATCAGCGTGTAGTAGCCGAGCAGACCCACGAGATCGATCACGACATCGCGTCCCAGCACCCGCTCGGCCCGGGCATAGGTTTCGTCGCTCACCCGCCGCTTCGTGTGAAGCTCCAGGGCGAAAGCGTGGATGATCGCTTCGTCCTCCTTCTCGAAGCGAGGCGCCCGGCCCCGGCGGATTCCTTCCACTGCAACCGGCGACAGCCCCGCCGCGAGCGCGATGGGTTTGTGGGAGTACCACTCGAATTCCGAGCTCCAGACCCGGGCCGTCACCAGAATGGCGAGTTCCGACAGCCGCGGCTCGAGCGCGGTATGATAGCGGCAATATGCGCCGAGCGCCTGGGCCAGACCGGCGAATTCGGCACGATGCAGCCAGACCGCCAACGGCCCGACCACGCTCCCGCGCGGGCCGCCGGCAATGGCATCGAAGACCTGCTTCTGCTGCGGGTCGAGTGTCTTCGGATCGGGGGCTTCCAGACGCATCGTGGATCTCCTTGCTCGGTTTCAGCGCACGGCACGCGGATGTGACGACGTATCGAGCCTGCGCAATGCGTCGATCACCTCCGGCGGAAGCATGACTCCTTCGCGCGAGTGTTTCTCCCGCAGGCCGCGCTCCAGATCGCCCGGCGCGAGGACCGGCCCCATTCCCGGGCGAGGCTGCGCCGAGCGCACCCAATCGGTGAAGCGGACGACCTCCGCGTGGAAATCGTTGGCAGGGTCGAGGCGCGCAGGATCGAGGAAGATCGAGAGCATGCCGTTGGCGACAGGCTTCTTCTCCGGCCCGCAAACCCCGCCACCGGTGAGTGCGCCACCGAGAAGCTCCATCATGAAGGCGAGCCCGGATCCCTTGTGCAGCCCCATGGCAACGAGCGCTCCCGCCGAACTCGCGGCGGCGCTCGGTCGGGACCCATCGATACCCGGCCCGTAGAAATCAACGGGATCGCTCGACAGCTCACCCCGATCCGAAATGATGCAGTCGTCGGGAAGTGTCTTGCCCCCCTTGAACGCGTTGAGCACCTTGCCCTCAGCCACCAGCGAAGTAGCGAAGTCGAGGATCAGTGGCGGTGCCTCACCCTTTCCGGGAATCCCGACGGTGAAAGGTGCCGTCGAGAAGCGTTTCTCGCGCGCACCGAAGGGCGCGACGAGGACGCTGCCACTCACGTTCACGCAATGAATCGAGACGAGCCCTTCTGCCGCTGCACGCTCGGCCCATTCGCCGATCCGTCCGATATGACCGGACCGGCGCAGCGCGGTGATCGCCACGCCATGTTCGCGGGCCCGCCCCACGCCGAGATCGACGATGCGCCGCCCCAGCACCTGGCCCATTCCGTGACCACCATCGGCAACGACGAAGACGCCGCCGTCATTGACGATCTCGAGATCGCGCCCGAGACGCAGGGTGCCGTCGTCGATCCAGGAGAGGTATTTTGGCACACGCACGACGCCGTGGCTGTCATGCCCGGTGAGATTGGCGCCCACGAGCGAGGTCGCGACATCGCGCGCCTCGTCCTCCTGCGCGCCCTTTGCGCGAAGCAGCCGCGTGACCAGCGCTGTCAGCGCCCCGGCTTCGATGCGTTCCATGGCCGGCTTCCTCCTATCGCCCGCGAAACACGGGTTTGCGCTTCTCCATGAAGGCGCGCCGGCCCTCTGCGTAATCCTCGCTGTCGAAACAGGCCTTTTCGAGCTGGTCGCAGCGATCGAGATCGGGAAGCGCGTCGACGCGGTTGATCTCGAAAATGGCTTCCTTGGCTGCGTGGATGGTCAGGGGGGCGTTATCCGCGATGCTCGCGCAGATCTCAGCGACCTTGGCTTCCAGTTCGCCATCCTCGACGAGATGGTTGACGAGCCCGATCCGGTAGGCCTCTTCCGCACCGTAGCGGCGCGCCGTATAGAAGATTTCCTTGGCCTGCGCCGTGCCCACGACATCGACCAGTTTCTTGATGTGCTTGGCGGCATATCCAAGGCCGAGCCTTGCAGCCGGTACCGCGAATTTCGCGCTTTTCGCCGCGATGCGCATGTCGCAATTGAGCGCCACGCCGAGACCGCCGCCGATGCAGTAGCCACGGATCATCGCGATGGTGGGCTTCGTGCAGCGATACATGCGCAGCTGCGCAGCATCCGCCGCGATGCCGTATTCGCGCGCCGCATCGGCAGAATTGCGGTTCTTCTCGAATTCGGAGATATCGGCGCCGGCGACGAAGGCCTTGTCACCGGTTCCGGTCAGGACGATGACCCTGATCGCTTCATCGGCTTCGAGCGCGTCGAGAATGCCGGGTATGGCCTGCCACATCGAGGCGCTGACCGCATTGCGCCGCTCGGGGTTGTTGAAGATCATCCACCCGACGGCGCCGTCCTTGCGCATCAGCATCTTCTCGGTCATGTCGCTTACTCCAGTCTCGTGATCCGCTCACGTGTCAAATGACGTTGTTTCTCTCCAGCGCAGCGATTTCCGCTGCATCGAAGCCGAATTCGCGCAGAATTTCATGGTTATGCTGGCCGGGATCCGGGGTCGGGGTCGTGGCTGCGGGCCGGCTGCGGCTCAGCTTCACCCCCTGGCCCACGAGCGACTGCCTGCCGAGCCGGGGATGCGTCGTCTCGAAGGTCAGGTCGAGATGCTGTACCTGCGGATCGGCGAAGACCTCGTCCATCGCATAGATCGGGCCGCAGGGCACGCCGGCGGCGTTGAGCGCCTCCACCCAGTCGGCACTGGTGCGGGTCTTCGTCACCGTTTCGATGCGGGCATTCAGGGCGTCACGGTTGCGCGCGCGCTGCGCATTGTCGGAATAATCGGGGTCGCTTGCCATCTCCGGATCGTCCAGCGCCTTCGCCAGCCGCTCGAAGATGACCCCACCCGTAGCGGCGATGTTGATATGGCCGTCTCGCGTCGCGAACACGCCGGTCGGCGCGCTGGTCGGGTGGTTGTTGCCGGCCTGTGGCGGCACTTCGCGGTCGAGGAGCCAGCGCGCGGCCTGGAAATCCATCATGGTGACCTGCGCCTGCAGCAGCGAGGATTGCACCCATTGCCCCTTGCCGGAACGCTCGCACTCGATCAGCGCGACGAATATCCCCAGCGCCGCGTAAAGCCCGGCACACAGATCAGCGACCGGGATACCGGCGCGCATCGGTCCCTGCTCGGGCTGGCCGGTCACCGACATGATGCCGCCCATGCCCTGGGCGATCTGGTCGAAGCCGGGACGGGTGCGGTAGGGTCCGGTCTCGCCGAAGCCGGATATGCTGGCATAGACGAGGCGCGGATTGATCGCGGCCAGGGTCTCGTAATCGATGCCCAGCCGGTACTTCACGTCGGGACGGAAATTCTCGAGCACCACATCGGCGCCGGCAACGAGTTTCCTGAAGACGGCCAGCCCTTCCGGGCTCTTGAGATCCAGCGTGAGGCTGCGCTTGTTGCGGTGGAGGTTCTGATAATCCGATCCGTCCATGGCGCCGCCGAGGCTCTGGTCGGCATCGCCTTCCGGGCGCTGCTCGATCTTGATCACCCGCGCCCCCCAATCGGCGAGCTGGCGCACGGCGGTCGGGCCGGTGCGCACGCGCGAAAGATCGAGCACGGTCAGGTGGGACAATGGCCCGGTTTGCTTGGCTGCGTCGTCGTCCATCGGCTTCCTCCCCTCCCGCGACCCGTCTGCGGGGTCATGCGGGTATGCTGTCATCGGCCGGATAGTCCTCGCAGCCGCATTCCCTGCCGCGTCCCGATCCGGCCGTGACGACCATCACGTCGTCTTCATGACTTCCGTCGATTCGAGGCG